>JAKOMP010000034.1 GCA_022241785.1 Cyanocohniella sp. LLY
GGAGGAATTAATAATAAACTTAAGTTAATTAAAAGGCTTGGATATGGCTTTCGTAACTTTAGTAATTTTCGATTACGCAGTTTATTAAACTGGCATTTTACTATTAATTCTCCATAAAAGTAACCGAAGAACCTAAATAATTAAAGGTTTGTAGTGAGGACTTTAGTCCTCTAATAAGGACTGAAGTCCTTACTACGAACCAAATACAAATTTTTTACATTACTTTACATAGTTTGGGTTTTTCAAGTCGTTCTACTTATGTCACCAATCTCAAGTTGGTATCTTGTATATATTTAATTTGTTGACTATTTTACGTAAAACAAAATATTACCATCAGTTCTTTAAGAACAGATTATGATTCTGCTTTAACATCGATTTTGAAAAATTTTTTATGGGCAAAGACTCCTCTGTAGTTAAATAAATCACTGTTAAAAAGACACAGATAAGGCGGAGATAAACCAGAAATTTTATGAGTCACGTTGAAAAAAATAGTTCTCAACACACTACAAATAACAGGGTGACAAAGCTAGATAAGTTAGACATTGTACCCTGAAATTTGGCAATTAATTAAGTTGAATTTAAGCTTCAATGCCTAATAGCCATGCTACCAAAGAAAAGTAGACCCATAACCCTGTGAAGTCTTTAATTGTGGTAATAAAAGGGTCAGCACCAGGTCCATGATCAAAGCCTAATTTCAGCATTATCCAAGGTATGATTGAACCTAAAAAGGCTCCTAAAGTTACTACAATAAACAAAGAGATTCCCACAGCTACACCTATTAGTGGTACTCCGTTAGGCGCACCTTGCCAGACATAGGCAATCCCTCCGGCTGCTATTCCCAGAATGATACCCATAGTTGCCCCAATGCGGATTTCTCGTAGCACATAGGGGACAAATTGACTGACGTTAATATGATTCCAAGCTATTCCCCGCGCAAAAATAGTGGTAGATTGAGTACCGACGTTACCACCCATATCCATTACCACAGGAATAAATATAGCGGCAGAAACTACAGCTTCTAAAACTTCCTCAAAGGTTTCAATGATGCCCCCGACAGCCATACCGCCAATTAAGGTGATGATTAAAAATAAAATTCGCAGTCGAATTGAGTACCAAACACCACCCCGAACTAAGCGATCGCTCCACACTTTGTCACGGGATAATAAGTTACCCACACCAGCTTGAGATAAGGCGGCTTCGGCGGCTTCTTCTTGAATGACATCAATGACATCATCAAAGGTAATATCTCCTAACAGTCGTCCTTCGTTATCTACCACTGGTACACATGGTAAGTCATAATCTTTGAGCATTTGTGCGGCTTGCATTTCGCTATCTGTGGCGCGGACAGCGACATTTGCCCCATCTAATAGCATTTCAACGGGTGTGTCAGAATTGGCTTTAATTAAGCGCACTGTGCGGATAAATCCGCGATAAAATCTCTCTGAATCAATGAGAAATACCATCTCTAGCTCATCATCTCGCAGTTTAGATTCCCGTACCGAAGCTAAGGTTCCACTGGCGGTAATGTGATTACGCACAGTTAAATAACGCGGACTCATCAACCGCCCAGCGGTTCCTTCTGGATACCCTAAAAGCAAATTTACAGCATCACGGGCTTGGGGACTGAGATCGGCAATTAAGCGCTTGGTGATTTTCGCAGGTAGTTCTTCAAACAGCCTGACTCGATCATCTGGATCAAGGGCTTCGAGAATGGTTGTGACTTGTTGGCTTTCCATTTCCCGAATTAAGTCTGCTTGCTTATCAGGAGTCAAGTATTCAAAAACTGCGATCGCTTTACTTTTTTCTAGTAATCGAAACGCCAACACTCGTTTCTTGGGTTCTAGTTCACTGAGCGATCGCACTAATTCTCTGACTTCTAATTTATTAGCAGTTTGCTTGGCAACTTCTAACGCATCAGGCTTTAAGGACAGGTTGTTTAAATCATTTTGACGCATAATTAACCTCTATTTGCGTAATTTTTCTCAAGAAAAACTTGTTTGAATGTCACCCATCCAGCGAGATAACAACAAATTTTAGTGGCAACAATCTTTTCCATGTCACTTAATATTTGTGTTGTGTATTCTTATCCTGGAAACAATAGAATATTCATGCTAAATCTGCCACACAATCAGTCATCTACTAATCATGTTTATAGATAAAAATGAATATTTTCCCTGTGACACTCGAAAATGTTTAACTACAGCCACATTCTGAATTTGCGGATATACCAGAGTTTGATAAGCTGTGTCAGCAAGCAATAGCAAGTTAAGATGCCAACTAACCAAGGAAAATAATTCATCGGTAGGGGAACCATACCCAAAGCAGATCCTATGGGTGTGTAGGGAATTACAATCCCTGTGGACATAATGATGATTGTCAAAAGTATGACAGGCAAAGCTGCTGTACTTTGAAAGAAAGGCCATCGAGCAGTACGAATCATGTGGATAATTAAAGTTTGAGAAAGCAAACCTTCAATAAACCAGCCGGAATTGAACAGTTGGACATCTGCTGGGGCTGTAGTATTGGCATTAAACACAAACCACAGCAAGGCATAAGTCGCAAAGTCAAAAATGGAACTGACAGGGCCAATAAAAATCATGAAGCGCCCAATATTTGGGACTTGCCATTTCTGGGGCTTTTTGAGAAATTCTGGATCAACGTTGTCGAAGGGAATGGTAATTTGGGAAATGTCATACAGCAAATTTTGAGTTAAAAGTTGAATTGGCTGCATGGGTAAAAAAGGTAGAAATGCACTCGCCCCCATGACACTGAAAACATTACCAAAGTTGGAACTAGCCGTCATATTTAAGTATTTGAGGATGTTCCCAAAGGTACGCCGCCCTTCTAATACACCCTGTTCTAATACCATGAGATTCTTTTCTAAGAGAATGATATCTGCGGACTATTTAGCGATATCAACAGCCGTATCTACAGAAATCCCCACATCTGCATCCCGGAGGGCCGCTGCATCGTTGATACCATCACCCATGTAACCAACAGTATGTCCTTTACGGCGCAGAATGCGGATAATTCTGGCTTTTTGCAGAGGAGACATTTTAGCGAAGACGGTGGTGGTTTCTACCAGATCTGCTAGTTCTTCATCACTGAGATCTTCCACTTCCCTACCTAGTAAGGTGTGGTGAACGTGTAAATCAACTTCTCGACAAATCTTGCGGGTAACAACATCGTTATCACCAGTGATGATTTTGACGGTAACGCCATGCTGTTGCAAGGCTTTAATTGCTTGGGAAGCACTATCTTTTGGTGGATCGAGGAAAGCTAGATAACCGACTAAAGTTAAGTCACCTTCGTCTTTGCTGCTGTAGTCGGGGATGCTGTCTTGGGGAACGGGTATTTCTTTATAAGCTACGGCGATAACGCGGAATCCTTCTTGATTAAGTTTGTGATTAACACGCATCCCATGTCCCCGAATTAATTCATTCATGGGGACAATTTCGCCCAAATATTTAGCGTGGGTGCAGATGTTGAACATTTCTTCAACGGCACCTTTGCAAATTAAAATGTGCTTTTGTGAGATTGTATCTGCTTTTTCTTCAACAACTACAGACATCCGGCGGCGAATAAAGTCAAAGGGAATTTCATCAACTTTGCGGTAATCTGCTGCTGGTTGTAACTGGGTGTTCAATTTGACGTGTTCCAGTACGGCCACATCTAGCAGGTTTTTTAAGCCAGTTTGGTAGTAACTGTTGAGGTAACCATATTTCAAAGCTGTTTCATCGGGATAACCTTGAATATCTAAGTGTCGTTCGAGAATAATTTTGTCTTGGGTGAGAGTACCTGTTTTATCGGTACACAGCACATCCATGGCCCCAAAGTTTTGGATGGCGTTGAGGCGCTTGACGATAACCTTTTGTTTGGCCATGATTACCGCCCCCCGTGCTAGGTTGGTAGTGACAATCATGGGTAGCATTTCTGGGGTTAAGCCAACGGCGATAGAAATGGCAAAGAAGAAAGCAGTAACCCAGTCTCCTTTAAAAATACCGTTAATTAAGAAGACTATTGGCACCATAACTGCCATAAAGCTAATCAGTAGCCAGCTAACATTGTTGACTCCTTTGTCAAAGCTGGTAAGTGCTTGTTTACCAACAATATTTTTTGCTAAGGAACCAAAATAAGTGCGATCGCCTGTGGCGACAACTACGGCTGTGGCTGTACCACTAACAATGTTTGTCCCCATAAAGCAGATAGTGGGGGTGTCCAAAAAGCTAACTTGATCATGCACAATGACATCGGCGCGTTTTTCCACAATCCCACCGAGGGTGTCATATTTCTCGATGGGTAAAGATTCCCCGGTAAGAACGGCTTGACTCACAAATAAGTCTTTAGAAGAAAGTAGTCGCACATCAGCCGGAATCATATCCCCAGCTGCTAGATGAATGATATCGCCAGGGACTAATTCTTCAATGGGAACTTCTCGCTGGATACTGGGAAAATCCAGGCGATCGCGTCTTAATACTGTCGCTGTGTTACTAACCATTGCTTTGAGTTTCTCAGCGGCTTGGGTGGAACGATATTCTTGGACAAACCGCAGTACCCCGCTGATCACCACCATCATTGTCAGGATAATTGTTGCTTCTATGTCTTCAGTGAACAAGGAAACAACTGCTAACCCCAGCAGAATATAAATAAATGGGTTATTAAAGGACTGAAATAGTTGCTGATACCAGGTAGGAGGTTGTTCATGACTGACGACATTTTTGCCGTATTTTTTTATCCGTGATAATACATCATCCTCAGTCAACCCTTTTTTATTGCTACCTAAAGCACGTAATACCTGTAAAATGCTACTACCAGCTTCTTCTACAACCCGCATTGATAACCGTATATCATCGAGCTGGTGATGACGATTGGTAGAGGTTTTGATCCGCATCTTTATCATGTTCACCTCCTTTAATTAAAATTGCTAAATTAGTTTTGACAGCTGTTGTATGAATTACGTGGCGACTTGTTCAATGTTGTTTCGCGCCAAAAAATATCACAATCAGTTTAGATAATTGGATCTATATCAACGACATTATTTTTGTTTTTTGATTACAAAAAATATTGCTGAAAACCAATTATTTATTGACTAATTGAAAACATGACAAATAATTCACTTTACAAACACTTGTAAAGCTAACTATCTATATTTTGATCCTGACTATTACAGCTAGGACTTACGCACTCGTCATGAAAATCAAGGCTTTGATATTGCTAGAGCCTCCGGCACGCTACGCGGTAAGCGCAGCCATGCCCGTTAGGGCTTTACCCTACGGTCGCAATGACGAAAATACGTGGTTGGGTACGTAAGTCCTGACAGCTTAGAAGTAACCACAGATACATTGATACTTCTTGCAGATGAGAAGCACTGTATGTGTAGCCAAAAAATAACCGTAGATAACTATCAATCCCTTAACTATCGTTCTCTGTAATAAATTAAGTTACAGCGCTTCCGGCTATTATGCAATACAGTTTTCCTGTTGCCCCTGTCCTATCATAGCTTTCAGCTTTGAGGATGTACCTCATAGCCGCCGGAAGTGCTGTAAGGGAGTTAAAACCTATATTCATGAAAACAAACTTTTGTCTGTTCATCTCCTTATCCTTGCAGTCGCTATGCCCAGCAGCAACCCAGAGATGAACCGAAGGCTAAAATCAAGAGCCTATAAGGGCGGAATTATCTCATGATAGCTAACTGGATCAAGCTTATGTTAGGGTCAGGGTCTTCATCAGACACTATGCTGTCTTCAATGACGGTTTGATAGTTACTACTACCAGAAGCCTCCATTAAAACTTTCTCCTTACGAATGTGATTAAATAACTTTAATTTGGGGATTGGGCTTGCTCGTAAATTATTTTTGATTTACCAATCCATAAGTGATAAGTGTATGTCTAAAGATATTTTAAGTCAAGCACCATACTGACATAAATCAGAATTTGATTTTATACCTTGAGATAGAGATGAAAAAATAGGTCTATCCAAAAATACTCAACTGCAATCCTGGAGATAAAGCTTCAACAAAGGCGATCGCCCCGACTGAATTTCCTACCATATCTAAGGCGGGACTGTAGCAGGCGATGGCACCTCCCCCTGGTACTATTGCTAACAATCCACCACCGATTCCTGATTTCATCGGTAAACCAATTTTGGCAGCAAAATGGGCAGAAGCTTCGTAAAGTCCACAGGTTAACATGACAGCATTCACAATTTGACGATGTTTTGTTGCTAACCAGCTATTTTCACAAGCTAACAGTTTTCCCAACAAAGCTAAGTCTTTGACTTTTCCAGATATACAGCATATTTGCTCATAAGTATCAAGAGCTATTTCCGGATTATCTAACTTACCGGCTGTGGCGAGATAATTGGCGATCGCTTGATTAGCTGGGGAATGTGATAATCTGACTGAAGCCAGCATGACTTGATCTACTTGGAGTTGACAACCTGCTGACTGGTTCAACCATTGACAAAATAATTGAGTGCGTTGATTAGCATCGTTTCCGGGGAACTTATCAGCCAGAGTAATAGCCCCACTATTAATCATGGGGTTGCGGGGGTGTCCGTTATCGGCTATGAGTTGATCTAAAGAATTAAACGGTGCAGCAGATGGTTCCACTCGCACCCATTGCCAAACTGTATCTGCACCTAGATGTTGCAGCAGATATAGTAAAGAAAACGGCTTAATCACACTCATGAGTGGAAATACACAAGCCGTATCTCCGTAACTGAAACTTTGCCCAGATTCACAGCAGATGTGAACAGCAAACCAACGAGGATCAGCTACAGCTAATTGGGGAATGCGATCGCAAACTTGTCCCTTAATGGTTTGGGATTTAGCTTGTTCTGCCCAAGTGTATAACTTTTTAGTAGTTAATTTATCAAATCCTTTCAAGGCATTTCTTGTTAATCTGAGAATTACGCCTGTATAAAGAACACAAAACTAAATATTACTGTCTTGCGATTGCCAGGGCGAAATAACATTATTTTTGCGTAAATCCTGAACTAACAAAAGTATCAACCAATACTAATAACCAAAACTTTCTTGAGGAATTACGAATTAATTATGACTCCCCGTGTCAGAGCGCCAGAATTACCGCAAAATTATACTTGGCTTAACACCGATAAACCTTTATCTCTCAAACAACTCAAGGGTAGGGTAGTAATTTTAGATTTTTGGACATACTGTTGTATAAACTGTTTGCATATCCTCCCAGACTTGAAGTATTTAGAACAAAAATATCAAGATAGTCTCACAGTTATTGGTGTGCATTCAGCCAAATTTGATAACGAAAAAGAAATTGAAAACATTCGCCAAGCAATCTTGCGTTACGACATTGAACATCCAGTTTTAGTTGATAGTAATTTTCGGATTTGGCAAGAATATGCTGTCCGCGCTTGGCCGACATTAATGATTATTGATCCCGAAAGTTATGTGATTGGTTATATATCTGGTGAAGGAAAACGTGAGATTTTAGACCAGTTAATTGCCGAGTTAATTCATCAACATCAAGAAAAAGGCACGATTAATTTCCAACAACTCAGCCAAACTTTAGAAAAACAACGTCAACCATTAATCACACCACTAGCTTTTCCTGGCAAAGTTCTAGCTACTAAAGTTGGTTTATTCATTGCTGACTCTGGGCACAATCGTTTAGTAATGAGTAACTACGAAGGTGAAATTCTCCACATAATTGGTACAGGAAAACCCGGTTTAAATGATGGTGCATATAACCAAGCACAGTTTTTTGCCCCTCAAGGAATGGCATTTGATCAAGCCAATGAAATTCTTTATGTTGCTGATACCGAAAATCATACCCTACGCAAAGTTGACCTCAAGAATCAAATAGTAGAAACCATAGCGGGAACTGGTGAACAAAGTCGCAATATTTATCCTCATAGTGGTACTGCTTTAGAAACCGCCCTCAACTCCCCTTGGGATTTAGTAAAAGTGGGAAACATTCTATATATTGCAATGGCAGGCCCGCATCAAATTTGGCAATTAAATTTAGAAACAAGTATTATCAAAACCTATGCTAGTACTGGTGCAGAAGGTTGTGTAGATGGTTCCCTTACCGAGTCTGCTTTTGCCCAACCCAGTGGTATCACAACCGATAAACAAGAATTATATATAGCTGATAGTGAAATCAGTTCCATTCGCGGTGTCGGACTGATAGAACCGCAGCAAGTACGAACTGTTTGCGGTAGCGGACAATTATTTGGTTTTGGGGATGTTGATGGACAAAGAGAAGATGTCCGACTGCAACATTGTTTAGGAATAGAATCTGCCCAAAATTATCTCTGGGTTGCAGATACATACAACCATAAAATTAAATTAATCAGTCCCAGTACAGGTAATTGTCAAACAATTTTGGGAGATGGTACAGCCGGTTTACAAGACGGCATAGGAAAAAATACACGCTTTTTTGAACCATCAGGACTGAGTGCAATAAATTCATCTCTATATATTAGCGATACGAATAACCACGCTATTCGCCGTGTAGATTTGCAAACCTTTGAAGTCACAACCTTAAAATTTCCTGATTTATGTTCGCCAGATTTGTGTATTCCCAGTCAATAGCCAATCTACTAAGAAAATTTTGCGCCTTTGCGTGAGATTTAATAAAATTTATGTAAACAAATAAAATAATTCATGCACATATGAAATTTCAGTATTTCTACTAACTTAAGATTACTTCAATTCGGTTAATTTAGAATTAATATTATCCTGATTTTTATTATTGCTGGCAAATATATGAACAATAAATTTATATCATTGGATTGTGATGATGATGTTCTTCTTATTAAAGAAGATAGCTTTAAATTAAGTAAATTAAAAGATTTAGCCAGAACCTATCTTAGAAATATGTTTACAAAAATCTTTCATGATAGTCAAGGAAAATATTTAAGACAAAATAATATTGGTGATTTCCAATATATTCCTTTTGGAGAAACCCTTATCAGATCAAATGAATTTCGTTTTAGTTATCTCATAGACTGTCAACTTCTCAAAATTGGTAGTCAAGGTTGGCAAAAAGGTACTCTGAAAATGCAAGTATTTATATCACCTTTTAAACAAGAACCCGATAAAGTATTGATAGAATTTTCTCCTGATCAAGTTGATGAACTAGAATCACCCCTAGACGATATTCGTAAGCTAATACAAGCAGAAAAGTAAGTAGTTCATAATTTCGGATACCAGTTGCCTACATA
This sequence comes from Cyanocohniella sp. LLY, assembly GCA_022241785.1. GTDB lineage: Bacteria > Cyanobacteriota > Cyanobacteriia > Cyanobacteriales > Nostocaceae > Cyanocohniella. Next base: position 9,206 of record JAKOMP010000034.1, read on the forward strand.
CTGCTTGATAATGCATGGTAAAGAAATTACTGAAATATGAAAATAAATAAGTAACAAATACTACAATACAGACTTATTAGTTTAACAACACACTCTCACAGAATCATCCACTTGCTGACTCACCGATGTATTTCCGAGAACGAAGTAAAAAAATATCACAAAACCCTCATAATTTCATCTACAAAAAACCGGCGAATGCATGATAAGTTTTAAATCCATCGTATTCCGTTCAAGGGTCGCCCCATGCATCTGCCATCTTTACAAACCCAACACCTTGAGGAATTAGTCAAGAACAGTAGTATCGATTTACACCTAGCTCAACTAAATTTTCAATCTCTCCAAGATGCATCAGCTTATGAATATTTATTAATTTCTGAGCATCTACCGCGCACAAATACCGGAATGGTGAAAAATGGGTGGTTACAACGCTACACTCATGTTACAGCAGGCGGTTGGTGGTGTTCTGGTTTAGATCCTCTCAATAATTGGCAATCAATGGAATGGGGGTGCTTTAAACCAAATCAACCCCGCATCAATAACAAAGGTAAGTCCATCAAGTATGAACATCCTCCCAGTACTCCAACGCGGGTATTTTGCCTACGGGTAACATTGCAAATTTGGCAGCAAGTCTCCCAACGTTACAACCTAGCCATGCCCAGCAATATTAAAGTTAATCGTCATGGAGAAGCTGAAGGCTTTTGGCAATGGGTAATAGCACAAAACCTACCCATAATTATCTGCGAAGGAGTCAAGAAAGCAGCCGCATTATTAACACAAGGATACGCTGCGATCGCCATTCCGGGAATTACCAGTGGTTATCGAGTTGTTAAAGATAAATTTGGCAAAGTTACCAGTCGTCAACTAATACCTGACTTAGCGGCCTTTACTCTCACAAAGCGCACCTTTTATATTTGTTTTGATTTTGAAACTCAACCTAAAAAAATTGCGGCTGTCAATAACGCCATAGCCCAACTTGGTTGTTTATTCCAAAAGCAAAAATGTCCTGTAAAAGTTATTGAACTTCCAGGAATAGAAAAAGGTGTTGATGAGTTAATCGTGGCTAAAGGTGCCAGTCATTTTGACAAAATTTATCGTCAAAGTGCTGATTTAGAAATTTATCTGGCTCAAAGTAAACCCCATACTGAGTTAACTATTCCGGCTGCACTGACTCTCAACTGTCCTTACTTAGAAAACCTAGCTTATCCCACGTCAGGATTAGTGGGAATTAAATCAGCTAAAGGTACAGGAAAAACCACGGCATTGCAATCTATTGTTAACCAAGCTAAAGAATTAAATCGACCTGTATTATTAATTACGCACCGCATTCAACTAGGGCGATTCCTCTGCGAAAAAATTGGCATCCGTTGGGGTTTAAATACAGGCGATCGCACAATCATAGCAGATAAAGATTTACCTATTATCAACAATCCTTTAAATAATCCTCAATCTTTTGGTTTATGTGTTGATTCTATTTGGAAACTCAACCCTCAAAACTGGCAAGGTGGCATAATAATTTTAGATGAAGTAGAACAATCTTTATGGCATCTACTCAACAGTAATACTTGTAAACATAAGCGAGTCAAAATCCTCAAATTATTTCAGCAACTAATTTCCACAATTTTAACCACCGGAGGATTAATAATTGCCCAAGATGCTGATTTATCAGATGTATCTTTAGAATATTTACAAGGACTAGCAGGAATTAAAGTAACACCTTGGGTAGTTATAAATCAGTGGAAACCAAAACGAGGTTGGGATATCACTTTTTATGATTCTCCTAACCCTACACCTTTAATTCATCAACTAGAATTAGATTTAATCGCCGGACGTAAATGTTACGTTACTACCGATAGTCGCTCAGGGCGGTATAGTTGTGAAACAATTGAAGGCTATCTTAAAGAACGCTTAGAAAAGTTACGACAACAATTTCCTACATCCCTAGTAATTAGTAGTCGCACTACCAATACACCTGGTCATCCAGCGGTTGATTTTGTGGGAACGATTAATCAAAAAATTACCGAATATAATACTATTTTTGTTACACCCAGTTTAGGCACAGGAATTAGTATTGATGTCCAACATTTCGACCGAGTTTATGGTATTTTTCAAGGAGTAATACCAGACTCAGAAGCACGACAAGCATTAGCCAGAGTACGAGATGATGTACCGCGTATCGTCTGGTGTGCTAAACGAGGAATTGGCTTAATTGGTAGTGGTAGTACAAACTATCGATTACTATCTGATTGGTATCAAGAAAATCAAAAAGAAAACTTAGCATTACTCAGTCCCTTGCATAAAATAGATGTAGACTTACCTCTAGTTTATGACCCAATTCATTTACGTACTTGGGCAAAACTATCTTCTAGAGTTAACGCATCTATTCGTCTTTATCGTCAATCGATGCAAGATGGTTTAATAGCGGATGGACACCAAATTTGGCTACGAAGTAATGCTGTTCATAATAATATTATTCGAGATCTACGCCTAGCATTTTTAGCAACAGACCCCAATGATTTAGCCAACCGCAAAAGATTGGTTTTAGAAATTGTGAAAGTGCAAAAAGATTGGACAGAAAAGCGTCAAAAAGCCAAAGAAATTAAATACCAAATCAGAGATATCAAGCAGCAACATCAACTATCGGCAGCGACGGCTGTAGCTAATGCTAAAGATATTGATTATGTAGAATATGAACACCTATCAAATAAACATTCTCTCTCCGAAGCAGAACGTAACCAAATTGATAAATATTACCTGAGACAAAGGTATGGTATTCCAGTTACCCCCTTACTCAAGTTGCAAGATGATAAAGGATATTATTTTCAATTGCTAATTCATTATTATCTCATCCATGAAAGCGAATATTTTCATATCCGAGACCAGCAAGAATGGCATCAACAATTATTTTGGGGCGATGGTCAAGTTTTTTTACCAGATTTAAAAACTTACACCTGTAAAGTTGAAGCCATGAGAGCATTAGGAATGCTACAATTCCTAGAACCAGAAAGAAAATTTACAGAACATCATTCTGATTTAATCTGGCTAAAAGATGTAGTGTTGCAACATAGTAAACATATTAAAAGATTACTTGGTATTGATTTAATTAAGGGACGAGAAAACATTCCAGCAATCAAAATAATGGGACGCTTGTTAAATTTATTGGGTTTGAAATTGCAGCGAGTACATGAAGTTTATCAAATAGACCCAGAAATCTTGAATGATGGGAGGGAAAAAATATTTGCAGTTTGGCACCAACGCGATGAATTAATGTTGGCTAGTGTGGATAATTTCAGAGGGAAAAAAGCTGATTATTTAGCAGAATGGCAGTTTGAGACTAAGCAGACTCACTATGCTAGCGTCAATGATTAAAATTTTGTAAGTAGTGAGTTAGCTCAGTCTTGGGGAGCTAGTCCGTTGGGGAGACAGCACCGTGGACGGGTTTCCCCCATGAGCGACTAACACATCCGTTTTAGTCCTCTGTTCCTGAAATCAGATGGCCATAGTTGTACCCAAACTTCAATTACAAAATATTTTGCAATTCTGTAATTGAATTAGCTACAACAATATTACGCAAAATCTGCTTCAACTTTTCTAAATCAGAAACTTGAGTGATTTGGGGCATTAATTCTAAGTCCTCATCACCAAATTTAGCTGCACTCACAGGATAAAACTCATCCTATCAAATAGCAGGAAAACAAAGTTTGAAAACTTCAAAAATTTCTTTTATTAAGCAACCTGAAAATTGGTTGCTTCCTCTATAGTTTCACAACTATGATTTAACTTTTCAATTCCTTGATCAATTAAATCTAAGCCTTGCTGCACTGTTTCAATCAAACTTAACTGTCCCCGCAACTCAGCAGCACCAACGAAACCTTTAGCGTACCAAGTCATATGTTTACGGGCTTGACGCACACCGCGATCGCCTTTATATTCCCATAATGCTTGTAAATGATCTCTGGCACATTCCAAGCGCTGAATTGGAGTTGGGGGTGCTAATATTTCTCCTGTTTTCAAGAAGTGATCAATTTCTCCTACCAAAAAGGGATAACCTAAAGTTCCCCGCGAACACATCACGCCATCGGCGTTAGTTTGTTCTAAACATTTCACCGCCGCTTCCACGGAAAAAATATCGCCATTACCAATTACTGGAATTTCCAGCACTTCCTTAACACGGGCTATCCATTCCCAACGGGCATTGCCATTGTAACCTTGGGCGCGGGTACGTCCATGTACTGTAATCATTTGCGCCCCAGCATTTTCCATCCGCTTGGCAAAGTCAAGAATCGTGATTTCTTTATCATTCCAGCCAATGCGGGTTTTGACTGTAACTGGTACATTAACGGCTTTCACAACTTCCCGCACAATAGCTTCAGCAACTTCTGGCTGTCGTAATAAAGAGGAACCACCCCCATTTTTAGTAATTTTATTTACCGGGCAACCCATATTAATATCTACAGTATCAGCCCCCTCAGCAACTGCCTTAATTGCCGCTTCTGCCAAAAAATCTGGCCGACAGTCAAATAATTGAATGCTAATTGGTCGTTCCCTGGGGTCTACCTCCATGATTTTGGGTAACTCTTTGACATAGTGCAACCCAGTAGCATTTACCATTTCGGTATACAACATTGAATCTGGCGCATAGCGACGCACTAAGCGGCGAAAAACCATATCTGTGACCCCAGATAAAGGCGATTGGAGAACCCGGCTTTTCACCTCAAAAGAACCGATTTTTAGAGGTTGGGAAAGTCTAGCTTTTAAAGTAGGAGATAGTGTAACCATAGAATTTAAAATTGTGGAATTAAAAATGATAAAGATATTGAGGTTATGGGTCGATTATTTTTAATTAGATAGCGTTAATCTCCTTGTGTAGTTTTTCTAACTTGTGCAATATCCAAATCTAAAGCCTGGGCAATTTGTTCGACTGTTAAACCCAAGGATACCAAGCGAGGTATTGCTTCTAATTTTGCTTCCAAGCGTCCTTTTTGCTTGGCTTCTTGTTTAGCTTCTTTCAAACCTTCTTGCTTACCTTCTTGATAAACCCGTGTCTGCTTCAAATCGCTTAAACTAAACGTTCTTTCCATTGCTTTGTGCAGCTTGCCTAACTTGGGCAATATCTAAATTTAAAGCCTGGGCAATTTGTTCAACAGTTAAACCCAAAGAAACTAATCGAGATACAGCTTCTAACTTTGCTTCCAAGCGTCCTTCTTGCTTCCCTTCTTGTTTAGCTTCTTGATAAACTCGTGTCTGCTTCAAATCGCTTAACCCAAACATCTCCTCAATCTCCTTGCGACTCATTGTGGGAAATTTATAAACCAATATTGTCTCTATTAATTGTAGTAACTGCCGCCGTTGTGGTTCGAGATTAATTTCTTCCTGGGTTCGGTCTATTAATTCTCTGGCAGTTACAATTGCTGTCTCTTCATTTTCTACTACTAATTTAATAGTAGCAATACCAACTGGTAACGACACTGCTTCACCTAATTCATCAAGATAAACACGACTAACCCGCTGGCTGGTAAATAGTTCACTGTAATTGTCGATGTCTGAAGTATCGAGACTACGTGTAGGATAAATAACTACTCCTCTCCAGGAGTTTTTAGGTTGATTTTGTCGTAAGTATAAAAAGATTTCGGAAAACAAACGAGAATAAATTTCCGTGTCATTTTGAAACTGCACTTCTACAAAGTAGATGGGATTTTGTTCTCCTTGTATTGGTAGAAAAACACCATCTATACGGAATGCTGTTTGCTTAATTTCTATAGAAGAAAAGGTGTAAGTCTCAGCAACCTGGGGAGGGTTGCCAATTAATTCAAAAAAGATGCTGGGCATCTCTTGAAAAAGGCGATAAAAGATGCTGTCGGTTTTCACTCTTAATGCATTGCTGAGATTTGCGCTCTGGCGATTTTACCTGATAAATAAATAATACTTATGTACTATATTAATTCTATAGTATTGGGAGCATGTTGATGAAAGATCATACTTACGCACCTTTTTTAGTGCTTTATCGTTAGTAACACTGGGGTTTATTACACCTAAAGACGGCAAACACCACTTTGAGATTACGGTTCACCCTAATTACTGAAAGTATTAATTCTCATACATTAGACAAAGTGAAAGCAAATTGCTCAATGAAACAGCTAAATACATCCTTTAAAATTAACCGTCCTGTCCAAGGTTCGGGAAACCCCCCTTCATGGACTGGCTATCACTGAGTTTCAGTATATATATCAGCATGACTTGAGGTTTTAACCCCAAGAAAGCCGAACCGAAGGTTGTTAATGCTGAACTGACTGCTGTTTTCAACTGGTTGGTTCGAGATTTAGTCTCTTATATTCCCATTCATTCATTTGTAGTTATACGGAGCCAGCACTTAAAATGGCAAAAGTAGTAGGAATTGATTTAGGTACAACTAACTCCTGTGTCGCAGTGATGGAAGGTGGTAAACCCACTGTTATTGCTAACGCAGAAGGTTTTCGGACAACACCATCAGTGGTGGCATTTGCGAAAAATGGCGATAACTTAGTTGGTCAAATCGCTAAACGCCAAGCGGTGATGAACCCTGAAAATACGTTTTACTCAGTCAAACGCTTTATAGGAAGACGTTATGACGAAGTAACCAAAGAAACTACAGAAGTTTCTTACAAAGTATTGAGTAGCGGCGGTAACGTTAAGTTAGATTCTCCAGGCGCTGGCAAGCAATTTGCTCCAGAAGAAATTTCTGCAAAAGTCCTCCGCAAACTGGTTGAAGATGCCAGTAAATATCTTGGTGAAACTGTCACCCAAGCTGTAATCACGGTTCCAGCATACTTTAATGACTCCCAGCGACAAGCGACAAAAGACGCTGGTAAAATCGCCGGGATTGAAGTGTTGCGGATTATCAACGAACCTACAGCCGCATCTCTGGCTTATGGCTTTGATAAGAAGAGCAATGAAACCATCCTGGTATTTGACCTTGGTGGTGGTACTTTTGACGTATCCATCCTAGAAGTAGGTGATGGCGTATTTGAAGTACTAGCTACATCTGGTGATACACACCTTGGTGGTGATGACTTCGATAAAAAAATAGTTGACTTCCTAGCTGAACAATTCAGAACAGACGAAGGCATTGATCTCCGCAAAGATAAGCAAGCCTTACAACGTTTAACTGAAGCCGCAGAAAAAGCCAAAATTGAGCTTTCTAGCGTTACTCAAGCGGAAATTAACCTGCCATTTATCACCGCTACCCAGGACGGGCCCAAGCACCTGGATACAACCCTCACTCGCGCCAAGTTTGAAGAACTTTGTTCTGACTTGATTGACCGTTGCCGTATCCCCGTAGAGAATGCACTTCGGGATGCGAAATTGAATAAAGGTGATATTGATGAAGTTGTACTAGTTGGTGGTTCTACCCGGAGTCCCGCAGTCCAACAGGTGGTGAAGCAGGTCTTAGGTAAAGATCCTAACCAAAGTGTTAACCCTGATGAAGTTGTGGCAGTTGGTGCAGCTATTCAAGCAGGTGTACTGGCTGGTGATGTCACAGGCATCTTACTCTTAGACGTGTCACCATTGTCCTTGGGTGTAGAAACCTTGGGCGGTGTCATGACTAAAATCATCCCCCGTAACACCACAATTCCTACCAAAAAATCTGAAGTCTTCTCCACCGCCGTAGATGGTCAAACCAACGTGGAAATTCACGTCCTTCAAGGTGAACGGGAATTCTCTAACGATAATAAGAGTTTAGGAACCTTCCGCCTTGATGGTATTCCTCCTGCACCACGCGGTGTACCACAAATTGAAGTTACCTTTGACATTGACGCCAACGGTATCCTCAACGTCACAGCAAAGGACAAAGGCACTGGTAAAGAACAGTCCATCAGCATTACTGGCGCGTCTACATTGGATAAATCCGACGTTGACCGCATGGTGAAAGAAGCTGAACAAAACGCTTCTACTGATAAAGACCGTCGTGAGAAAATCGAGCGCAAGAACCAAGCCGATTCTTTGGCATACCAAGCTGAGAAGCAGTTGCAAGAATTAGGTGATAAAGTTCCTGAAGCTGATAAAACCAAGGTTGAAGGTTTAGTCAAAGACTTGAGAGAAGCTGTTGCTCAAGAAGACGATGAGCAAATCAAGAAACTGACACCAGAATTACAACAGGCACTCTTTGCCGTTGGTAGCAACATCTATCAGCAAGCTGGTGGTGATGCTGCTGCTGGTGCTGGTGCTGCACCTCAAGACGGTGGCCCTACGCCTCCAAGTGGCGGTGATGATGTGATTGACGCTGATTTCACTGAAAGCAAGTAATTTTAAATAGTGCCAGATTTAATATTTTTATCCATCCAGGCATCAGCTTGGGTGGTTTTTTTTATTTAACAAATTATTAGGAAAAAATATGTTTTATCAGATTATTATTTAATTTTTGTAGACGTGAGTAATTCCCCAACTTATTGATAATTACCAGACATTTATTATTAGTAAATATCAAAAGACATATTATGGTTGGTCGTCAGACATGGCTTTGAGTTTTGATGTAAATGACTCAGAGCGATCGCTTGTATCTGGAGTAAATTGTCCAATTGGTGGGTGATTAACAGAGGAAGGTAGCAGATGTGTCTGCCGCTGAGGTTTTGGTAATGGGGAATTTCCCGGCAAATGTCCTTGTGAGTTTTGCTTAGTTTTAGTCCCAGAATTGGTTGCATGAAGAGTAGACGCTGCCAGAATGCTTTGTCGTTCTAATAGTTTCGCTTCTACTTGGTGATTGAGCAAATCGGCTTCGGCATTAATGAGTTGTAGCGTCGCTGCTTGACTTGGCTCATAACCATTGCCTACTTGAGCAGGTAAGGGATTAGCTGTAACTGGTGATAATTGAGGCTGCGTTATTGAATCAGTTCTTTCTTGCTTAATGGGCGGTAAAACTGGTGCAGCCAGTGCAGTTAAACTTTCGGGAAATTTGCTACAAATCAGGCGTTCAAATTCCATATTGAAATGATAAATCACCTGACCCCGACGCTGCCAAAATGCTAATATTTGCTGTACAGAAATGCCTTTATAGCGTCCTTGATATAAGGCTTCTACTACGGCTAAGTGCATCCAATTACCTGGGTATTCGCTTTGCCAACGGTAAACTAGCTCACTGGCAGTATACCCACTGAGGTCAAAACTATAATGAGTTAATAGGGCGATCGCCAGTTCGGCAGAGGTTTGTGGATCTGTTGTTGACATGGGACTATTGGCTTCAGACGAAGGGAAAGTTTCTGCCCATCGCTTATAGCCTATCGTGTTTTTAGCTATAGGATTGATTACCAAGAGTTTCCAGGCTGATAAACAGTGTTATTCATTTTACTTGGTCAATTGCTGACTGTCGAAACAATATAGGGTGAATTAATACTTGAGGTACGCTGAATAGCTACTAATGCCTGATAAACCATTGCGGCGACTTCGGCCCGTGTGGCTTCTCGCGTCGGCACAAGTTGTTGGGGATCAGGATAACTGACAATAATTCTTTGTTTTGTGGCCGTTGCCACGGCTTTACGGGCATAATCGGGAATCGTCTGACTATCAGTATAAGTAAGTAAGGCATTGTTATCAGATGTTGATAAAGCTAGTCCATTTACTAGGGAGACAATCACCTGTAATCTTTGGACATTTTGATCGGGACGGAAAGTACCATCGCCAAATCCACTGACAAAGCCGCCGCTAGCAGCAATTTGTAAGGCTGGATAAGCCCAAAAATTCCGGGCGACATCTGTAAACTCAGATGCTGGACGTTTGGGAGTAGGATTAAATGCCACCGCCACTAAAGCCGCATATTGGGCCCGAGTCATGGGTTTATCTGGCTGGTAGGTGCCATCGGCAAAACCATGAGTTAAATTCATGCTGGCCAACCCCCGAATAAATAATTCTGCCCAATGTCCCGTAATGTCGGTAAATGAGGGCATCTCGACATCGGGACTCACCAGGTAAGGGGAGGCGATCGCTTGTTCTTGACTGCTGGCTACCAATGCCTGATAAATTAATGCTGCCACCTCGGCGCGAGTAATGTCCCGCATTGGTTCTAGTTGTTCGTTTTGGGGATAGTTAACTATTAATAATTTTTGGGTAGCAATGGCCACAGCATTGGTGGCGTAACTAGGAATTTGCGCGCGATCGCGGTATAGGTTTAATACATGAGAATTACCCCCAGTTAGTTTTAATCCATTAACTATAGATACTATGGCTTGTACCTTGGTCAAGTTTTGCCCTGGTCGAAACGTGCCATCAGGAAAGCCACTAATAAAACCCATAGCCGCAGCTTTATTAATAGCTGATGCCGCCCAAAAACTGGGGTTCACATCTGTGAATTTCACGCCGGGGTTTATTGTTGGTAATTGAAAAGTCTGGGCGATAATAGCTGCATACTGAGCGCGATTAATGGGGGCATCTGGGGCAAACGTGCCATCAGGAAAGCCACTAATAGCTCCCCGACTCACCAATGCTTCCACAAAATCGGCTGCCCAATGTCCAGCTAAGTCAGAAAAAATACTGCCACTACCAGAAATTATCCGGGGATGATCTTCTAAGACGGCGATAAAGTCTACTTTTCCCCTAACTTGGGTGGGATTTAATTGATTGCCTACAGAAACTAGCTGCTGTGATGTGGCATTTTGGACATCAAATTCGCCATTATCACGAAAAATATTGCCAGCCGCATCTTGGTTATTACCCATATCCGGTATAGCGTCACCATTTACCAACATCCCACTTTGAGTATTGTTAGTAATCAGATTATGACGCAGCACAGGTCGAGCATTGCGAGAAAGGGCGATCGCCGAACGGTTGTCTGAGATAGTGTTATTAGCTACTAAAGGGGCAGAAAAATCACTGATGGCTATGCCCAAAGGATTTTTTTGAAAGACATTCCGCAGTACTTCTGCTTTACTATGACGTACCATCATTAAACCGCTGGCCGCATTTTGCCGAAACATATTATCGACAATGGCGGGTTTGGCATTACCACTAATAAATATGCCTTCTCGACCACAGTTAATTAAAGTATTATTACCGACATTTGCCGTAGCCAATTCAATCCAAACACCAGTTCCTTTAGCGATGGGGTTAGTCACCGTTACACCCAAGAGACTGGCATCACCTTGCAACAGTAATGTCACATTTTGGGCAGCAAAACTCGGACTTTGATACACACCACTGCCAGAAATAACGATTCCTGCACCTTTGTTGGCTTCGTTACCTACTACTTTTATCCCCCCAGGGATGACTAGGGGAAACACTTCACCATTGGCGGCGTTGTAGTTTCCCGGTGCCAACTGAATCACTGCGGGTGTTTTGGCGACTTTTAAAGCACGGGTGAGACTTTTAAACGGACTCGACCGAGAACCAGCATTGGCATCATTGCCCTGGACAGGGTTGACATATATTGTGTTAACGAAGGTAGAGTTAACCATTGATTGTTGCAATGCAATTGTTTAAATACATATATAGGAATCCGGTTTGATTCCTAAAATTATTGGCGTAGGCTGGGAGTGGGGAGTAGGCTTCGCCGTGAGCGTCAGCCGTTAGCGTAGCTTCCCGAAGGGTACGGGAGTAGGGAGTGGGGAATAGGGAGTGGGAAAAAGGCTTTTTAGGTTGTACTGAGATTTTTCATAAATCAAATAGCGAGTCCTATATATAAATAACAACTTACTTAGGGCTGTGATCTGAAAATCACCGTGCCTCTGTCTGGCAAATATACCTGTGTCACCCCACGGCTAGCAAGAGCAACAAAGCAGATTTTACTTAACAAATCTCTCTATTTGATGAAGAATTTCATATTAGTGGTGCTTAATATTCTTGAATATACACAAACCTAGAGGCCTTTTGGTATGGCTCCTGATGTATTTGAGTTATCAGCACCACCAGTTAACTCTATTGTTGGACATTTACTAGAACTGGGACAAGACCCGTTGGGATTTCTCACCCGTTGTCGTGACTATGGTGATATTGTGCCTTTACAGTTGGGTTTAACGCCTGCTTGTTTAGTAACTAATCCTGAATACATAGAAGAAGTTCTCAAAAATCGCCATGATTTTATTAAAAGTCGAGGTTCTCGCGCCTTAAAAACATTACTAGGAGAAGGGTTATTAACCACAGAAGGAGAATCCTGGTTTTGGCAACGTCGCCTTGTCCAACCAGTATTTCACCAAAAACGGATTAATCGATATGGCGAAATCATGGTGGAGTACACCAACCAAATGCTGCAAACTTGGCACGATGGTGAAATACATGACATTCATGCAGATATGATGCACCTGACACTGCAAATCGTCATGAAGTGTATATTTAGCGCTGAAGTGGATGCAGGAGAGGCAAAAGTTGTCGCCAATGCGCTAGATGTGGCTATGCAGTGGTTTGAAAGTAAGCGACGGCAAAATTTTCTGGTGTGGGAGTGGTTCCCTAGACCGGAAAATCTTCGTTATCGGCGTGCGATCGCCCAAATGGATGAAGCTATCTATAAACTAATTCAAGAACGCCGTCACAGTGAGGAAAAACCCAATGATTTGTTGACAATGCTCATGGAAGCAAAGGACGAAGAAACAGGTCAGCAGATGGATGATAAACTACTGCGGGATGAAGTGGCGACTCTGATGTTAGCTGGGCATGAAACCACTGCAAATACCTTATCTTGGACGTGGATGCTGTTGGCACAAAATCCCGAAGTGCGGGAAAAATTAGCATCAGAGTTAAATCAAGTTCTCCAAGGAAGGCTACCCACACTCGAAGACTTGGGGCAATTAGTTTATACACAGCAAGTAATAAAAGAATCAATGCGGCTATATCCTCCAGTATCGATCATGGGACGGGAAGCAGCAGTAGATACCCACATTGGCGGTTATGAAATTCCCCAAGGTATGTCAATCATGATCAGTCAGTGGGTGATGCATCGTCATCCAAAGTATTTTGCTAATTCCACAGCTTTTCAACCAGAACGTTGGATACAGGAGTTAGAAAAGCAACTGCCTAAAGGAGTATATTTCCCCTTTGGGTCTGGGCCGAGGATTTGTATTGGTAAAGGTTTTGCTCAGATGGAAGCGGCTTTGATTTTGGCAACGATCGCTCAAAGTTTCCAAGTCGATTTAGTCCCAGAACACCCCATCGTGCCACAGCCTTCTATTACTTTACGTCCAGAACATGGGTTGAAGGTGCAACTCAAGCAGGTGGCGTTAGATGCTTCTCAGGATGGGAAACATCAACAAGTACACAGTTCTTACTAGTCAGGAATTACGTAACCAACCACGTATTTTCGTCATTGCGACTGTAGGGAAGCAATCTCAAAGCCTTGATTTTTCTAGCGAGTGCATAAGTGAACAAAAAAATAAGGAGAGCTACATGGGCAACTCTCCAGATCATTAGGGTTCATCTACTAAACACAGAATAGCCTTTAAGGTATGAGGGGTGTCACCTAATTTTCTGTGTATTTTGTAAAGATATGGTGAAAATTGATAAATAAACCGGAAAAACACCTAAGAATTGAGTTTTTTCTCTACCAATTCATTAGTCAGCTTCGGATCAGCGCGTTTATCGGTGATTTTCAACACTTGCCCCACAAAGAAGCCTTTCAGCTTGGTGTTACCGTTGCGATACTTTTCTAGTTCCTTGGGATTAGAGGCGATCGCTTCATCAACGATAGGTTCTAATACGGCGGCATCGGTGATTAACTCTTGTCCGGCGAAAGCTTTTTCAGGAGCAACACCTGTCAGTAAATCTGGTAGTTTTTGTTTAGCTTGGGCGTTACTAATTTTACCAGAATCAATCAGGGTAATGACTTCTGCGAGATTTTGCGGAGTCAGGGCAATTTCTGTAATACTCAGCTTTTGCTTATTGAGGTAGGCGGCGATATCTTGAGTAATCCAGTTGGCAGCCGCTTTGGCATTGGCACCAGATGCAATCGCAGCTTCAAAATAATCGGCGACGGTGCTGTCTTCTGTCAACACTCTGGCATCGTAAGCCGAAAGCCCCAACTCATTTTCATAATGATGGCGTTTGTGGGCGGGTAGTTCTGGTAATTCACTACGCCATTGTTCTAGTTGAGCCTCGGAAACTTCAATGGGAGCTAAATCTGGTTCGGGGAAGTAGCGGTAATCGCTAGAACCTTCCTTCACCCGCATACTAATTGTTCGTTGAGCGCCTTCTTCCCACAGACGCGTTTCTTGGATAATGCGATCGCCTGCTTCAATGGCAGCAATTTGGCGTTCAATTTCGTAATCAATAGCCCGTTGGATGGCGTTGAACGAGTTCATATTTTTAATTTCTACCTTGACGCCAAACTCTTCTCGCCCCACGGGACGCACAGAGATGTTGACATCACAACGCAGAGAACCTTCTTGCATATTGCCATCACTGACACCGAGATAACGCATGATGCGGCGGATTTCTTGGGCATATTCGGCAGCCTCTTCACCAGAACGCAAATCAGGTTCCGAAACGATTTCCACCAATGGCACACCTGCGCGATTGTAGTCTACCAGAGAATAGCTAGAACCAGACAGGCGATCGCTTCCCGCGTGTACTAGTTTTCCGGCATCTTCCTCCATGTGCAAACGAGTCACACCAATGCGTTTACGCACGGGGTTTCCTTCCACATCTACCAATTCAATTTCTAACCAACCGTGTTCAGCAATGGGTAGGTCATATTGAGAAATTTGGTAATTTTTGGGTAGATCAGGATAAAAATATTGTTTACGGTCAAATTTGCTATATTTAGCGATTTGGCAATTTAATGCTAACCCTGCTTTGACAGCATATTCCAGGACTTTTTCATTCAGTACGGGCAACACCCCAGGTAGCCCCATACACACAGGGTCGATATTAGTATTGGGGTCAGCACCGAACGCTGTAGAGCTATTAGAGAAAATTTTGGTGTTGGTACTGAGTTGACAATGGGTTTCTAGACCAATAATCGCTTCGTACTCAGTTTTGACAGTCGTAGCAGCAGTCATATTATGTATCGCTATTTGGGCATAATTTTTAGTTTAGGGTACTATTTTAGCCTGGTCTCAACTTTTCCTGAGGGGGGAAATCCTCATTAGTCATTGGTCATTGATCAATAATTATGGGAACTTGCTGTGAATACTCAAGCTCAGTTACAGATGATTTTAGCTCCTACACCTGTAGGTATTGTATTACCTCTAATAGCTCAACTCAATTTGCCTAACTGGTGGTTAGCAGGGGGTGCAGTGCGAAATACAGTTTGGCACGCCATATTTGGTGAACAATGCCAGTTAATTATTAAAGATTTTGATATTGCCTTTTTTGATGAATCGGGAAACCGTTCTCAAGAATTAGCCGCCAAGGCACAATTAACGGCACAATTTCCCAATGAGCAATTTGATGTGAAAAATCAAGCTAGTTTTGCTCGTTGGCGTTCTGGACGTAGAACCTACACCAGTGCAGAAGATGGAATTAAAGATTGGCTGCACACGGCTACAGCTGTAGGAGTGCGAGTAGATGCACAAGGACAATGGCAGTTTTTCACTCCCTACGGCTTAGATGATTTATTTAATGGCATTATTCGACCTACGCCAACACATATCAATGACCCAGACGCCCAGAATAAAGCATTGGGGTTTATGTCTAAGTGTCCTTGTTTGCAATTAATGACTGAAAACAAATTCCTGTAAGTAGCCTGTATATCTTGCAAATCCTCTCATTTACAAGTACAAAGCCCGTAGGCTTACGTAAATGATTTGCTCAAATGAATAAGATTTTATTTCTGTGTACAGGTAATTACTACCGCAGTCGCTTTGCTGAACACCTGTTTAACTGGTTGGCGATTAAGCAAGGATTAGATTGGCAGGCTGATTCTAGAGGGTTAGCACTGGAACGGGGGATCAATAATGTAGGGGCAATTTCCCGACACGCATCTGAGGCTTTAGCAGCGCGCTTGGTGAACTTACCTGATGATGAACGGTTTCCTCAACCAGCCAGTGAGCAAGATTTTCAAGCAGCATCTAGAGTTATTGCCCTGGATGAATTAGAACACCGTCCACTAATGAATGAGCGCTTTCCTGAATGGGTAGATGCCATTGAATATTGGCTGATTCACGATATCGATAAAACCTTGGCTACTGACGCCCTGGCACAAATTGAAAATAATGTCCTGCAACTGATAAAACAACTGGCACAAAGTTAATCAGTGATCACACTTGCCATTCTCCATTGTTTATAGTACATTTGAACTAACAAGAGAAACCCTAAAATTTGACCCCACTTCACAGGTGGGGTTTTTGTTTATCCATTATTCTGCTTGATGCGTGAGTAGAGAAGTTGGCGATCGCTCTGCGGATCTATGATTAAACAGCGTATCTTGCCGCCATCTGCATTACTTCCCAGCACAACAGCAACCCGCCTCTGGGGACAAACTCCTAAACAACTGGTGCTAACAACCCGAAATTCTCCCCATAAGCCGTCAAATTTGAGGCGAGATTTTAGCCAATTTTGTAATTCTTCTGAAGCCGTTAAGCCTCTATGGGGTAACTCTGGGGCGCACTGTGAACAGACAAATACTAAACTAGCTTGGGGAGAAACACTAGGAATAGCAACAACTGAAGGACGAGAATTTACAGGGGAAGGTGGTTCAGATGATAACTGTTGGGAAATGTTGCGAATCAGCGCCTTGATACATTTGAGCAGTTTTTTCATGGACAGCTGTGTTGAGCTATATCTGACAGCATGGCGGATATTTCTGATCTAATCTGTTCTGGTAGTTCATTTGTGGGTTAGGGACTTCCAGAAATTAAATTATCCAATTTACTGGGATGCAAGGTTGTCTTTCTCCTCCCTGCTCCCCTGCTTACCCAGTGATTGGACATTTATTTAGTTTGAAGTCCCTTAGGGCTTTTGCTGCAAGTATGTAACTAGCTGTTCCCCGGCTGTGTCAATGTGTCGTTTTAATAGCCGGACTGCGGCTTTGGTATCTTGTTGACGACAAGCATTGAGAATTTGATCATGTTCCTTTTGGGAATGCTGTTGATAATTTATTTGGGACATCTGCACGCGCACATAGCGATCGCAATTAACGTGTAAATTTTTAATCATGGTCAGCAATCGCGGACGTGCAGCTGGGGTGTAAAGTGTGGCGTGAAATTCCCAATTAAGTTTTGCTAAATGACCTGCATCGGTGGTTTGGTCGCTGGCTTCTAGAATCACAGCTGCTTTTTCCAAATCTGATTCACCTAACTGAGGAATTGCCAATTGCATCGCTGTCACTTCCAAAGCACTGCGGATTTCGCAAATTTCTTGGGCTTCGGCGGCTGTCATTACCGAAACCATCGCACCACGATTGAGATGCAGTGTCACTAATCCTTCTGCTTCTAGCTGTTTTAGCGCTTCCCGTACAGGTATGCGACTTACGCCAAATTGAGTGGCGATTTCATCTTGTCGTAAGGATTGTCCTTCCTGAAAAATGCCCCGTAGAATTGCTTCTCGCAAAGCATCGGCAATTAAATCTGGGGTACTGCGTTGTTGTTGCAGCACGTTGGCTGCTAATTCATTTAAGTTCATATTTTATATTGTATACAATATCCGAAAAATCGTATACAATATCCAAAGTAATCTTTTCCCAAAGAGACAGTTATGAGCATGGAATCTCCAGCAGACCGAGTTATTATCTTCGACACCACCTTAAGAGACGGCGAACAATCTCCAGGTGCTACCCTGAATGTAGAAGAGAAACTAGCGATCGCTCATCAACTTGCTCTTTTAGGAGTAGATGTAATTGAAGCGGGTTTTGCTGTTGCGAGTCCTGGTGATTTTGCGGCGGTCAAAACCATTGCTGAACAAGTGGGGATGGTAGGTGGCCCCATTATTTGCAGCTTGGCTAGAGCTACACGCCAGGATATTCAAGCAGCAGCTGAAGCCTTGAAACCTGCGGCTCGTCCGAGAATCCACACAATGATTTCCACCTCAGATATTCACCTGCAATATCAGTTGAAAAAGTCCCGTAGCGAAGTGCTGGCCATCGCCTCAGAAATGGTTGCCTATGCTAAGTCGTTTGTGGATGATGTAGAATTTTCCCCAATGGATGCGAGCCGCACTGATCCAGAGTTTTTGTATCAGGTTTTAGAACAGGCTATCGCAGCTGGGGCAACAACAATTAATATTCCTGATACTGTGGGATACTGCACACCCAAAGAAATTGGCACTTTAATTGCCGGGATTCGCGCTCATGTTCCTAATATTGATCAAGTAATTCTTTCCATTCACACCCAAAACGATTTGGGTTTAGCCACAGCCAACGCGTTGACAGCCATTGAACATGGTGTGCGTCAGGTGGAATGTACTATTAATGGCATTGGTGAACGTGCAGGAAATGCCGCATTAGAAGAGATTGTCATGGCCTTGCAGGTGCGTAAACCGTTTTTCAACCCTTACTTTGGTCGTGCGGTTGATGCTGATGCACCCTTGACTAACATTAAAACCCAGGAGATTTATAAAACCTCTTCCCTGGTTTCCCGGCTTACAGGAATGTTGATTCAGCCAAATAAGGCCATTGTCGGCGCCAATGCTTTCGCCCATGAGTCGGGAATCCATCAAGATGGCATTCTTAAACACCGCCAAACCTACGAAATTATGGAAGCTGGTTCTATTGGTTTACCAGAAAATCGCATTGTTTTGGGTAAGCATTCCGGAAGAAATGCCTTTCGTACCAGACTCAAAGAATTGGGATTTGAACTGAACGAAGCCGACTTAATTAAAGCCTTTAATCGGTTTAAAGAAGTTGCTGACAAGAAAAAAGAAATGTCCGATTGGGATTTAGAGGCGATTGTCCGTGATGAAATGCAGGTTCAAGTGGAAAGCGGCTATCAACTCGAACACGTCCAAGTAATTTGTGGTGATTGTACTTGTCCCACTGCAACCATTACCATTGTCACTCCCGATGGCAAAATTCTGACAGATGCCAGTGTTGGCACAGGGCCAGTAGATGCAGTATATCAAGCCATTAATCGATTAGTGCAGATTCCTAATCAATTGATAGAGTTTTCTGTGCAATCTGTAACTGGCGGAATTGATGCCTTGGGAACCGTGACAATTCGTTTGGAGTACCAAGAGCGCATATTCTCTGGACAAGCATCTGATACAGATATTGTAGTAGCCGCAGCTTACGCCCATATTAACGCCGTGAATCGTCTATATCGTTATTTGCAACAGGTACAAACTTCACCATCATCCGTGGCTCATTGATCAAATAATTCTCACGCGCAACGCACACCACAAAGAGCGCAATTTTTCAGCCTTTTCTCCCTCATATCGTAGAATGTGAGCAAGCAATTTCACAACTATTGAAGAAAACAGCAGTTATGATAATCAATGCTGATCATAGTCAAAAAGCTTGTATATTAGCACAGGAAACAATATAGGGGAATAAAATATGCTGGAATTATTAGGTTCAGGATTAGTTTCTCTTTGGTTGGAAATGGCTGGAGTCCAAATCAAGCCAGCAGATGCCTTAGAGAACCTGACTTTGTACAATAGCCCTGGTTTAGTTCTCGCTCCTGATCCCAATCCAGCTGGGTCTACTACAGTACAACAATATTTAAAGGAACTGATTGCCACAAAATTGGTACCAGAAAATTTAACCGAGAGTCAGGGTATTTGGATGCAGTCGGGGCCGATGCTGATGGCGAATCATCAGGGGACTATTCCTCTACCTGCGGCTTCTTTAACTAAGATTGCTACTTCACTTGTTGCTTTGCAAACTTGGGGACCAGACCACCAATTTGAAACTTTGGTCAGCGCTACAGGGCCAATAGTTAACGGCGTATTGCAGGGTGATTTGGTGATTACAGGTGGTGGTGATCCCATGTTTGTTTGGGAAGATGCGATCGCTCTGGGTAATACTCTCAATAAAATGGGTATCAAGCAGGTCACAGGCAATTTGTTAGTGACCAATAATTTCGCCATGAATTTTGAACTTTATCCAATGGTATCTGGTCAAATGCTCAAGCAAGCAATGAACCACACCACTTGGACGCGTCCGGCGAATTATATCTATTCCATCATGCCCAAGGGTACGCCCAAGCCCCAAGTTGTGATTGCGGGTAACGTGAAATTAGTAACCCAACCCAATCCCCAAGAAACTTTATTGTTGCGTCGTCGTTCTTTACCCATGCAACAATTGATTAAAGAAATGAACGTCTTCAGTAATAACTCAATGGCAGAGATGCTGGCAGAATCAGTAGGAGGCGCAGCAGTCATGCGATTAAAGGCCGCTCAACTTGCTGGAGTACCGGAGGCAGAAATTCAGTTAATTAATGGTTCCGGACTGGGGGTAGACAATCGCATTTCTCCAAGAGCTGCTTGCGCCATGTTGATGGCAATTCAACGAGAAGCTGCTGCTTATAAAATCAACGTCGCGGACTTGTTTCCTACCGCTGGCTTTGATCGTCGGGGAACAATGCAAGCAAGAAAAATGCCTTATGCCACTGTGATGAAAACTGGTACTCTGCGTGAAGTTAGTGCTTTAGCCGGAGTGATCCCCACACGCGATCGCGGTTTGGTTTGGTTTGCTATTATTAACCGTGGCCCCCAAATCCCAGCTTTCCGTACTAGTCAAGATAAGCTATTACAAAATCTGGTACAACAGTTAGAAGTAGCTCCCAATCTTCCCCCATCCATTACTCCCAACTCTCCTAAATATTTCTCACCTGAATTGGGTGCAGCTAATCGTAATGAAATTTTGTTAGGTTCTCAGAAATTATAATTGTCTCCTAGGGAACATGGGCAAAGCTCCGGTGAGTTTACATCTAGAGAAAGTCACACCAGACCACGTTGAACTACTGTATGCTCATCTGAGTGACCCAATTTTATATGAATATCTAGAAGATGAAATCCCGACTCTTGATGAAATAAAGCACCAGTTCAAATTTGCTGCACTGGAAAAATCGCCAGATAACGATAGTATGATTTGGCTAAAGTGGGTGGCAATACTACCACCACACCAGTATGTGGGAGTAGTCGAGATAGGTATTTTCGCTGACGGATACGCAGAAATAGGCTTTATGACTTTTGCCAACTTCCAGAAACAGGGATATGCGCCGATTTACTGCTCAAACGCCATCGCCCAAGCAAAAGAACGCTTTAACTTGACTGCGCTGCACGCTTCAGTGAATGAGCAAAACTATGCCTCGCGTCAGGTGCTGGAGAGGCTTGGTTTTAAGTTATACAATATTAATAAAAACGCAGAGTTCGTCAAGGATAAACTTTCCGATGAACTCATTTACCATTTGACCTTTTCCCATTGCGACTGAGAAACTGGAGTTGCGTAGAACAGACGGCCTCAAACTTGAAAATTAGGTTAATTTAGAATTTTGTTTTTAATTCCTAATCAACGCATTTTGAGGAATAATTTCCGTCACGACCCTATTACCAGATTTGCCACCTCTGACAACAATATTTTCTGTTTCCAGATTACCAACTGCTGTGTCACCTGTAAAATTTAATGGCGGGTCAATTTGACGATAAACAATATTGCCTTGGGCTTCTAATAATTTCTTATCTAAATACCAAGTTAGTTGATTAGATTGGAGGGTTTGCTGACGTTGCCCTGTGGCGTTAACATTACCCCTTAAATTCACGATTTGTTGGGGTATTTTCATTTCGCCTTGGTTGGCGGTGACAGTAACATTTTCAGCCTGCTGAACAACACGCACAGGCGAATTTGTGGTGACTTTTTCTGCGTTCATGTCCCAGGTCATGACGTCACTGGTGATTTGTGTTGGGGGGGCTGCTATATCTAATTGACCATTTTTTTTGATTGTGGCAATTTTAGTTTTTAAGTTGACTTCGGCTGCGTCTCCCCGTCCCCGGTCGGTAATTTGATTGTTATTGTAGCGGTCTATTTGGATGGGGCGATCGCCGATTAATTTTTCTTCTTGAATTTGCCAAATTAAATGCTCAGTTCGTAGTTGCATTTGGGGATCAGCAGAAGTTGCTACTACCCCACCAGAAAATTCCATGCGCTGTTCACGAGTTTTGACTCGTGCTTCTTGCGCTACTGCTTGTAGTTGTTTATGAGTCCCGTTTAATTGATTACGGACAATCAATAAATCTTCTTCGGGGCGCCACTCTAATTCGTTACCCCGCAATACAATACCATTGCTCGGATCTGTAGCGACTATATTACCTTGCAGAAATAACTGTTTGCCATCTTGTTTAATTTCTGCTTGTGACGCTTTTATTTGGTAAATAGCTTTGCCATCTTGATATAGTTCACCATAAGGATTCTCCGCCTGACCAATTTGTTTTTCTTGAGTGTATGTAGCCTTTTTAGACTGCACTCTCCAAAGCGGTCGCCCTACTTCGTCTGCTTGTTCTAAGGTGACATCAAAAAAAGTTAAATTACTTTCTTGGGGAGATGAACCAGCATCATTTGATTGAGAAACTGTGGGAGTAGATCTCCCACAAGCAACTAACCCAGTTATTAACAGAAAAATTAAAGGCAGGTAATACCAATTTGCTTTCAGTTTTAAGGAATTAAAAGATAACAATGAACAGAACTGAGGAGGACTTTGTTTGATCCCACTTGGTTTTGTCTCATTTTCTCTTAACTTCTTCCTGCCTTTTTGATAATTCATTAATCTCGGATTTCTAATTGTTCATCAGTTTCTCTGGGATCATCCAAAAAACCCATACTGGATAGCGGTCTATATGGATAGCTTTGGCGGGGGGTTTTTTGAATATCTTCTTTGATGGCTTCTAAATCAATATAGCGATCGCTAACATTAATTAAGCTGTCGCTAGTCATGGAACGCAAACTCACTACCTCTACTCGCACACCGCGATAGCTGACGGAATTGACAGCATATGCCAAATCTCCATCACCACTGACCAAAACTGCGGTATCATAAGAGTCTACTAAAGCCATCATATCTACGGCTATTTCGACATCGAGGTTGGCTTTTTTGGAACCATCAGGTAACTGCACTAGATCTTTGGCAATTACTCGATAGCCATTACGCCGCATCCACAACAGAAAACCTTGTTGCTTTTCGTTGGTTCTGTCTACTCCAGTGTAAAAGAAAGCCCGCAGTAGCCTAGAACCACCAGTCAGCCTACAAAGTAGCTTGGTGTAGTCAATCTCTATTCCTAGTTGCAGAGCAGCATAAAATAGATTTGAACCATCAATGAATATGGCTACACGACCCCGATTCTCTAAAACTTGTTCCGGCGTAAATATCGAATCGCTTTCCAAATTATTCAACATTGTTGTCATACCTCATTTTTATTCTTGTTATTTTTGATACAGATTTCCAAATTTACAGGCAATTTAGAACGGCTTATGATAGTGTTTCGGGGCTAATAGGTACTAGACCCCGATAAATTTTTTGAGAAAATAGAAATTGATGGGAAATAAAAAGAACTAATTGCTTTTTGGGGTTTCTATACGCTTAAAAACAGGTTGGGGTGTACCCAACGATTGTTGGTTGGTTAGTACTCCCCATTGTGCATGAGCGGCAAAAGGGGCAACCATTACAGTTTTTATTTGATCATTAAAGTCGATTTCCCAGCCCAGCTGCTGATAAATGGCGCTACTGATATTGGGAATCACTGGGGACAGAAGATAAGCTGCTAGTCTAACAGATTCTAGAACTGCGTACAGTACTTTTTCTACTTCCTGCTGCTGTCCTTGTTTATATAGTGTCCAAGGTGCTTGGTCATCAATAAACTTATTGCTGGCCCGTACCAGCAACAGAACCACTTCGCAGGCTTCATTGAAAGCTAGCTTCTCATATGCTTGTTTTACCTGTTCTCCAAGACTTGAACCAATGGCTTTTAAGGGATTTTCATCATTAGTGGCTTCATTGGCAATTGGCAATCCGTCAGCACAGTATTTCTTCACCATGTTTAAGGTGCGGTTTAGCAAATTACCTAAGTCATTAGCCAAATCTGCATTCAAAACATTAATGAACCTAACTTCATTAAAATCGCCATCTTTGCCAAACTCGATTTCCTTAAGGAAGTAATAACGAACGGCATCACTACCATAGCGCTCTACTAGGGTTATGGGATCGAGGGTGTTACCCAGTGATTTACCCATTTTTTGACCATCTTTAGTCAAAAAGCCATGCACAAATAACCTTTCTGGTAAGGGTAAACCAGCTGAAAATAACATTGCTGGCCAGGAAATTGCATGGAAGCGGAGGATATCTTTACCAATCAGATGTAAGTTGATGGGCCACCAAGTTGCTAGCGCATTGGCTAAAGTCGCCTCAGAATCCGGTTCTAGTAATGCTGTTACGTACCCAAGCAGTGCATCAAACCATACATAAAGAGTATGTTGGGGATCAACTGGTACGGGAAAACCCCACTCTAAATTCACCCGCGAAATCGAAAAATCTTGTAACCCTTGCCCAATAAAGCTGAGAACTTCATTACGCCTACTTTCTGGCTGAATAAAATCTGGTTGAGATTTGTATAACTCTTCTAGTTGAGTTTGATATTTCGACAGCCGAAAGAAGTAGTTTTTTTCGTCTCGCCACTCCACTTCCTTGTTAATATGAATAGGGCAGCGATTTCCCTCTAGTAGTTCTCGTTCTTCTTTAAATTCTTCACAGGAGACGCAGTACCATCCTTGCTGTTGTCCCATGTAGATATCACCAGCGTCCCATAATCTCTGGAAAAATTCTTTGACGATGACTGCATGTCGAGAAGCTGTAGTCCGACTAAAGCGATCGTACTGAATATTTAATAGCTTCCATAAGCTGATAAAGCTGGGTACAATTTCATCGCAAAACTCTTGGGGTGCTTTTCCTAAACTTTCTGCTGAACGTTGAATCTTTTGTCCGTGTTCATCTGTACCTGTAATTAGCAGTACCTGATGTCCTAACAACCTCTGAAACCTCGCCACCACGTCCGCAGCTATTGTCGTATAAGCACTACCAACGTGAGGCACATCGTTTACGTAATATAACGGTGTTGTCAGAGAAAAGGTCTTTTCCGTTTTATCCACTAGATTCATACAGAATAAAAAATCAAATTATAAAAACGTTTTCTATCTTACTTTTATTAGCAAAACCAAGCAATTATATAATAATATTCCCGGTTTTTTCAAATTACAGTTTAATATTAGCAAATTTCTCTGGATAATAATTCTTTTAGGATGTCTATAAAAGGCGATATTTTTTCCTCACAAGACAAAAATAGCCATTAGTCATTTTTTCTAATGATTGTTATTACATTAATTGTGATAGAGAATACATAAATCAAAAAGCCTCAAACTAAGGTGTATTTGTGGCTAAAGCATTTCTACCTTAAGAAGGTCATGGTATTAATAAAGAAATGTAAAAATTAAGTCAAGATACACAGCTATTTTTGTGGAAAAATATATTCATTAGGTATGATTCTGACTAGTCCTCTAGATATTTCCCGCTATTTTTTAGCAGCTTGTTCAACTCAAATGTTCCGCTATTACGAGGATCGCATTCCCCAAGATACTAGTATTTTGGTTGTGAGCAATCATCGCAGCTTTATGGATGCACTGGTTTTAATGGCGGCGCTATCGAGTCCGATTCGCTTTGCTTGCCATCACTACATGGGACAAGTGCCGGTCATGCGAGAAATTGTCACGGGACAATTGGGATGTTTTCCTTTAGAGAAAACTCAAAACCGCCAACAAAGCTTTTTTGAGCAGTCACAATTACTATTGCAGTCCCAGCAGATGGTAGGAGTGTTTCCGGAAGGAACTACACCAATGGTAAAATTTACCCAGCCAGATGAGGTAGGTACATTTCAACGAGGATTTGCCCATTTAGCTTTGCGCGCCTCTGTGAAAAACTTGGCAGTTTTGCCAGTCGCCATAGCTTCTCTAGAAGAAGTGAATACTAATGGTTTTCCACTGCGACTGTTAAGTTTATTTGACCCCTCAGAACCTTTATTCAATCAACCTGGTTGGCATCCCTTGGTGATATATCGTCGGGTAGCTGTGTTAGTTGGTCGCCCTTATTGGATAACACCACAACATCAACAGAAATATCACGGCAAATTAGCGAAAAATGTTGCGGCTGAACTAACTAAACATTGTTACGACGAAATTGCTAGTTTACTGCTTGAAGGTTGTTATTAAATAATTGGATATTGTTTAAATGCCAACTACACTAGCTGTAAAGGGTAAATATAAGCTGTTGTGTTGATCAACGAAATCTTGATGAAAATGAAAAATAAAATATTTTTTTAACAAGTGAGTGTTATTAGCTGTGTTCGTCTTGACCCCCGGACAAACTAAATTAGTGTATTGGTTGATATCACTAGAGCTATGTTACGCCGTGTGCGACTTTCTCTCAGACCTAACCCCCAACCCCTTCCCTACAAGGGAATGGGAGCAAGAATCAAAGCCTCTCGACCTTTCGGGAAGAGGAATGGAAGCGGGGTTTCAAGAAGAAGTCGCACATCGCGTTATGTTGAACTCTTTTAGTGATGTTTGACGTGGCTTTTAGCACTCAGGTTCTGATTTTATCAGGATTTTGATAGCAATGTAGCGATTAAGCCATTATGCGCCCCCTGTTGCCAAACATGGGATCTTCCTACAAGCGACTTTATAAAACCAGGAAACTGAATTTAAATTTAACAATGTCACAAGTTGAGCTAAATCCGTGTTTTCTTACTCCCAACCGAGTAAAACCAGATTATCCACTGTTTGTGTATCTACCAGGCTTGGATGGAACTGGTCAAATGTTGCGATCGCAAACTGCCGGCTTAGAACTTGGTTTTGATGTCCGCTGTTTAGCGATCCCCAGGCAAGACCTCACTACCTGGGATGTGTTAACTAACAATGTTTTGGACTTGATTCATGCCGAATTAGAAAAAAGCTCCCAAAGACCAGTCTACTTGTGTGGTGAGTCATTTGGAGGTTGTTTGGCGATGAAAGTAGCTACCAAAGCACCACAGTTGTTTAAGAGGATTATTCTCATTAATCCAGCTTCTGCCTTTCATCTCCGTCCTGGGTTGGTTTGGACATCGCAACTGACTTACTTTGTGCCGGAATGCCTATATGAAATTGGCGCTTTGGGGTTATTACCCTTTCTGGCATCCTTAGCACGCATTCCCCGGAACATTCGCTATGAACTGCTAAAAACCATGCGTTCTGTACCCCCAGCCACTGTTACCTGGAGGTTATCACTGTTAAAGGAATTTTATGTGGGTGAAGAACAGTTACGTCGATTGGCTCAATCAGTTTTGCTGATTGCTGGTGCAAGCGATCGCCTCTTACCTTCTGTAAATGAAGCTAGACGTTTAGTGAATATTTTACCCAACGCCAAGGTAGTGGTGCTACCCGATTGTGGCCATGCCTGCTTATTAGAAAAAGATATTAATCTCTATACAATCTTACGGGAGCATCAGTTTTTAGAAAGTCAAATGCCAGCAGTTAAGGAGTTGGAGACGAGGGGATGAAGGAGCAGGGGAACAGGGGGTAGGGGGAAATAAGGGAAAAAGATTCTAAATCTACCCACCATTTTAATAATTTGCCCTTTTTGGAAGATGTGAAGCTACCCTCATTTTCGCTAAAACCTAAAGTATAGGTTTTTAAGATGGGGCCACAAATGGCAGATAAAATTCAAAAAAAAATAGAGGTGAAACGATCAGATAATTCACCCACAGAAAAAGACAATCAATCTGTAATCGAGTCTTTAGCTAAAACTGTCGGTGATGTGGGCGGAGCAATTACTCATACCGCAGCCGCAACGGGCAAGATAGTTTTATCTACATCTATTGATGCTGGAGTCGTCGCGGCTAAACAAACACATAAATTAATTGAGCAAGCAACCCAAACCACAGGCGATGTGATCAACCACATTAGCGAAAATTGGTTTATTAGAAAACTAACCGGGGCATTAAATCTCAATTGGCTGATCGGCCCTAGCGAAAGTGTTGATTTAGAAAAGGCAGCAGCTTCAGTAAACAAGCTCAAACAAAAATATCCTCATGAATCGCCTAGTCAGATTTCCCACCGGATTATGGTAGACAAAGCTACTAAAGCAGGTGGAATTGGACTAGCAAGTAGTATTTTACCGGGAGTAGCAGCGGCGTTGCTAGCTATTGATTTAGCAGCGACGACGAAACTTCAATCAGAAATGCTCTACCAAATTGCCGCCGCTTATGGACTAGATTTAAAAGACTCTAGCCGTAAAGGTGAAGTGTTGGCAATTTTTGGTTTGGGTTTAGGTGGTGGCCGGTTATTGCGTGTGGCGGGATTAGGCTTGTTGCGAAATGTGCCTTTTGCCGGTGCGGCCATCGCCACTAGTTCCAATGCCACTATGATTTATTCCTTGGGATATGCAGCTTGTCGCTTTTATGAAGCCAAACTAGATGACTCGATTTCGCTGGATTCTCCAGAGACATTAGCCAAGTTACAAGCACAAAGTGACAAGTACCTAGAAACTGCCATTGCCCAAGAAGCCATCATGGATCAAATTTTAGTGCAGTTAATCCTTGATAGCCATCCAGCGAAAACCTGGGAAGACCTTTTACCAGAGTTGCAAGCAGCCAACATGAGCGAGACATCATTAAAAGCGATCGCCCAAAATATCAAATCACCCCAGCCTTTAGAAAAGCTGATAAATCAACTCAATCCTGATTTTAAAGTTCCTTTACGAGCGCGGTGTGAAAAAATTGCCCAACTCAAACAACTCAATCCCGATGTTATCAAGCCGTTATTAGCGCAGTGCGAAAAAATTGCCCAACTTGACGAACGTAGTTAAAATTTTGACCCTTTCACCTACAGAAGTTAGGGTCATGCTAATAAGGATCTAAACCTCGTCCATCATGAAAAGTGGAGTTTTTGTCATTGCGACGCCAGGAAGCAATCTCATAATCTTGACTACAAACTACAGTTTTCAAAGTAGACAAGGTTTATAAGCAAAGAAAAAATTTTAAGCAATACTGGTACAAGTAGGAAAATTTAAATTAAAGTTCCCAAAATGAAAATTCAACCTAGTGATACGCCTTTGCTAGAGTGGGCAGGCGATAGTTTGGCTATTGGATTATTTGAAGATGCCGTAGAGTTAACTGGTGAACTAACAACTTTAAATGAGAAGTTGTCTGGACTTTTAAAAGATTTGATTGCCGAAGAAGAATTTACAGGGAAAGCCTACAGCACAATCTCCACCCGTGTTAGTGCAGGCGGCCCAATTCGGAAAATAATTGTGGTAGGTTTGGGGAAACCCGATGCTTTAAAATTAGAAACTCTACGACGTGCTGCTGCTGCTGTAGCAAGAGCAGCCAAAAAGCAAAAAAGCAAAAGTTTAGGCTTTAGTTTCCCACTGTGGAATAATGATCCCGCCGCCACAGCCCAAGCGATCGCCGAAGGTACACAACTAGCCCTTTACCAAGACATACGCTTTAAATCGGAACCAGAAGATAAAGGGGCAAAACTGGAAACTATCGATTTACTGGGATTTAGTGGACAAGAAGCAGCCATTACCCGCGCCGATCAAATTGTTTCTGGAGTAATTTTAGCTAGGCAATTGGTAGCCGCGCCAGCCAACGAAGTCACACCCATTACCTTAGCAGAAACAGCCCAGGCGATCGCCTCTGAACACAATATTCAAGTAGCAATTTTAGAACGAGAAGACTGTGAAAAATTGGGCATGGGTGCATTTTTAGGAGTTGCCCAAGCTTCCGACTTACCGCCAAAATTCATTCATCTCACCTACAAACCAGAAGGGACACCCAAACGCAAACTAGCAATAGTTGGTAAAGGATTAACCTTCGATTCCGGTGGCTTGAACATTAAAGGTGCTGGCAGTGGCATCGAAACCATGAAAATGGACATGGGAGGTGCCGCTACAACCTTAGGTGCAGCCAAAGCCATTGCCCAAATTAAGCCAGATGTAGAAGTTCATTTCATCTCAGCCGCTACCGAAAACATGATTAGCGGTCACGCTATGCACCCAGGTGACATCTTAAAAGCATCAAATGGCAAAACCATCGAAGTCAACAACACCGACGCTGAAGGGCGTTTAACCTTAGCTGATGCCCTAGTCTTTGCCGAAAAATTGCAAGTAGATGCGATCATAGATTTAGCCACCCTCACAGGTGCTTGCATCATCGCCTTGGGAGATGATATTGGCGGTTTGTTTACACAAGACGATACTGTAGCCACCCAATTAGAGAAAGCCGCTGAAAACGCCGGGGAAAAAATCTGGCGGATGCCAATGGAAGAAAAATATTTTGAAGGCTTAAAATCTGGCATTGCCGACATGAAAAACACCGGGCCACGTGCTGGTGGTTCCATTACTGCGGCATTATTTCTCAAACAGTTCGTCAAAGAAACTCCGTGGGCACACCTAGACATAGCTGGCCCAGTGTGGACAGACAAAGAAAACGGTTACAACAGCCCAGGTGCCACAGGTTACGGTGTGCGAACACTCGTTCATTGGGTGTTAGGAGAGTAGAGGCTAGAGGTTAGAGACTAGGGGGGGAGAGAAAGTTTGGTTACTAGCCTCAATTATTTCCCCCCTGCCCCCTGCACCCTGCCCCCCTGCCTCTTCCCCCCTGCCTCTTCCCCCCATTCCCTGACAATTCGTGCTATCTTGATCTGGCTGCTAAAACTTGTTGCAATAGTAACAAGAGTAATACGGTAGTCAAAAACTTCCGGTTTTTAAGCAAAGCCATCTGGTAAAATTTGTAAGGTTTCTAGTAGCTCTAAGCAATGGGATCGACTTGCGTACGGATAGCAATTGACGCAATGGGAGGGGATCATGCACCCGGTGAAATCGTTGCTGGCGCACTGCGCGCAAGTGAAGAATTGGGTGTGAAAGTCTTATTAGTTGGTGATCCCCAACAAATTGCAGCCGCCTTGCCGCCAAAAATTAATTTGGCGCAGGTGGAGATCGTTCCTGCGGAGGAAGCGATCGCAATGGATGAGGAGCCTTTGAATGCAGTGAGACGCAAACGCAAGGCTTCAATCAATGTGGCAATGGATTTGGTGAAGCAGCAGCAAGCAGACGCTGTGTTTTCTGCGGGACACTCTGGGGCAGCTATGGCATCAGCTTTGCTCCGCTTAGGAAGATTATCAGGAATTGACCGCCCAGCCATTGGCACGGTTTTTCCCACAATTAAGGCTGGCAAACCAGTACTAATACTTGATGTCGGCGCGAATGTAGACTGCCGGCCTAAGTTTTTAGAGCAGTTTGCTGTGATGGGTTCAACTTATAGCCAGTATGTTTTGGGTACAAGCAAACCCAAAGTAGGTTTGTTGAATATTGGAGAAGAAGACACTAAGGGTAATGAAATAGCTCTGCGCGCCCACCAACTGCTACGGGAAAATTCCCACATTAATTTTATTGGTAATGCTGAAGGGCGTGATATCCTTTCTGGTGAATTTGATGTGATTGTCTGCGATGGTTTTGTAGGCAATGTGTTATTAAAATTTGCCGAAGCAGTCGGCGAAGTAATTCTGCAAATCTTAAGGGAAGAATTACCCCAAGGATTGCATGGTCAAATTGGTACGGCAATTTTAAAACCTAACCTCAAACGCGTTAAGCAACGCATGGATCACGCAGAACATGGTGGTGCATTGCTTTTAGGCGTTGCCGGAGTTTGTTTTATTGGTCACGGTAGCTCTCAAGCTCCCTCTATTTTTAATGCAATTCGCATGGCTAAAGAAGCTGTAGATAATCAGGTACTGCAAAGACTCCAGTCCCAATACGAAGTCCTACAGCAAGAAAGCGGTTAGCAATTAGCCACAAAACTAGCGATCAATAGCTGGAGAAAAGTCATTGGTCAAGGGAACATGACTAATGGCTGATGACTAATGACCAATGACTAAAAGCTGATAGCTTGGGAGACTAGGAGTGGAAAATTTAGGCATAGCATTTACCGGCAGCGGTTCGGCAGTACCAAAAACTTATCTCGATAACCAGGCACTCACTGAACTAGTAGAAACTTCAGATGAGTGGATTACCACAAGAACGGGGATTCGTCAACGGTGTTTAGCGCTGCCATCAGAGTCTTTAAAAACACTAGCATCAGATGCGGGTAGTCAGGCGATCGCCGCTGCTGGCATTAAAGCCACTGACCTGGATTTGATTTTATTAGCGACATCCACCCCTGATGATTTATTTGGTAGTGCTTGTCAAGTTCAAGCCGAGTTAGGAGCAACTAAAGCTGTAGCGTTTGATTTGACAGCAGCCTGCTCTGGTTTTGTGTTTGGGTTAGTGACAGCTGCCCAATACATCAGAACAGGAGTTTTTCAAAATGTACTGCTGATAGGAGCAGATATCCTCTCTCGCTGGGTAGATTGGCAAGACCGACGTACTTGTATATTGTTTGGTGATGGCGCTGGGGCGGTAGTTTTACAGGCTAATAAGAGCGATCGCTTGTTAGGATTTGCTATCAAAAGTGACGGCACACAAAATAATTCCCTTAATTTGTCTTATACCGGTGCAGCCCAAGAAATCATCCCCGGCGTAGAAATTACCAAAGGTACATACCAGCCCATCACCATGAACGGTCAAGAAGTATACCGCTTCGCCGTGCAAAAAGTCCCAGAAATTATTGATAAAGCCTTATTTCAAGCCAACCTAAGCGTTGATCAAATAGATTGGTTACTATTGCATCAAGCCAACCAACGGATTCTCGATGCCGTTGCCCAACGCTTAAATATTCCAGACCACAAAGTTATCAGTAATCTGGCCAATTACGGTAATACCTCCGCCGCCTCCATTCCCCTAGCGTTAGATGAAGCCGTGAGACAAGGCAAAATCAAACCGCATGAAATTATTGCCGCATCTGGCTTTGGTGCTGGTTTAACTTGGGGCGCAGCCATCTTTCAATGGGGCCGTTAGGAACTGGGAAACCCCTTTTGGGGAAGTCAAACGTCAAAAGTTTACCCTGAGCTTAGTCGAAGGGTCAAAAGTCAAAAACGATTCATTGTGACTTTCAAATTGATTTATCTCTACTCCCTACTCCCTACTCCCCACTCCCCACTCCCTACTTCTCACTCCCCACTCCCCACTTCCGTCTTTCACAATGACAAATGACCAATGACTAAAACTGCATGGGTGTTTCCCGGACAAGGTTCTCAAGCCATAGGAATGGGAATAGATTTATTAGATATACCTACCGCTAAAGACAAATTTGCCCAAGCCGAAGCAATTTTAGGCTGGTCGGTAACAGAATTATGTCAAAGCGCAGAAGAAAAATTATCACAGACGCTGTATACACAGCCCAGTCTGTATGTGGTGGAAAGCATTTTAGCCGACTTGTGCCGGGAACGGGGACACAAACCAGATGTAGTTGCTGGCCACAGTTTGGGTGAATACATTGCCCTTTATATTGCAGGTGTCTTTGAATGGTCGGCTGGGTTACATCTAGTCAAGCGCCGTGCTGAACTTATGGATAGTGCAGCAGGCGGAATGATGGCGGCTTTGATGAACTTTGATCGTGAACAGTTAGAAACAGTTCTTACCCAGACACCAGATGCAGTGTTGGCAAATGATAACAGTCCAGGTCAGGTGGTTATCTCTGGTACTCCTGAAGCTGTAAGAGAAGTTATGTCAAAAGTTAAAGCCAAACGTGCTATACCCTTAAAAACCTCTGGTGCATTTCATTCCCCCTTTATGGCTGCGGCTTCTGCGGAATTCCAAGACATTCTGGAATCAGTAGAATTTCAGCCATCTGTGATACCAGTATTATCCAATGTAGATCCGTTACCATCTACTGATGCCAAAATTATCAAACAGCGCCTCAGCCAACAAATGACAGGTTCAGTCCGGTGGCGAGAAATTTCTCTGCAATTACCCACACATGGTATTGAACAAGTAGTAGAAATTGGCCCTGGTAATGTGCTAACTAATTTAATTAAACGCACCACTCCAGACTTAACCTTAAAAAACATCCGTAATGCTGCTGAATTGCCAGAATAGAGAATAGGGACTAGGGAATAAAGGAACATAGTAAATTATTCCCAATGCCCATTGCCCCTGATCCCCAGAGGTGGCCCCGATTTCCTCATTTGCCCCTGATCCCCAGAGGCGGCCCCAATTCCCCATCTCCCCATCCCCCTATGACTAAAAGCCGCGAACCTATAATTAGTCTGACACTCTACCACACTTTTAAGTGGTCGATTGTTAGCCCTATGTTTCATGCTTACTTTCGGGGGCGAATTTATGGGGTCGAAAATGTCCCGCAATCACAACCTTTGGTGGTAGTGAGTAATCATGCAAGTTACTTTGATCCGCCGATAGTCTCTAGTTGTGTACGTCGTCCTGTGGCATACATGGCGAAAGAAGAGTTATTTGATGTCCCAGTTTTGGCACAAGTAATTAAATTATATGGAGCTTACCCAGTGAGTCGGGGTAGTGCCGATCGCAATACTATTCGTTCAGCCCTAGAGTATATGGAAAATGGTTGGGCTGTAGGTGTGTTCTTAGAAGGTACGCGCACCCCAGATGGTAGGATCAAAGATCCTAAAAGGGGCGCAGCACTGTTAGCAGCCAAGGCAAAAGCGCCATTATTGCCAGTGAGTGTATGGGGTTCTGAGAAAATATTACAAAAAGGTTCAGCTATACCTCATGCAGTTCCCTTAACTGTAAGAATCGGTCAATTAATTGACCCTCCTAGTTCTACAAACAAGGAAAAATTGCAGGCTGTGACACAACAATGTGCAACAGCGATTAATCAACTGCATGATTTGGGCCGCTAAAAAATATACTTTAAGAGGGTAGCGATCGCCAGTTGGTTTTTATATACTGAAAGCTATACTTGGTGTTTACAAGTATAAGATACCAAATTAGTAAATAACACCTTGTTTGATTACTAATAGTAAAGTATAAAAACCTGACAGTATCAGGTTTTTTTGATTATTCTAATTAACAATTAAAAATTAATATGAGCGGCTTTAAAGCTAAAAATGTTTGGGATAGATTGAATAATTCCGCATTAGTCCGCTTTCTACTATTGGTAGCTTCTGGTTGGGCAATTACACAGCTTTTAGCTTACTTTGAAGCAGCGATAGTTATTTTCACATTCGCTGCTATTTTAGCTTTCTTACTCAGCTATCCTGTAGAATGGCTGCGGCATTTTGTCCCTCACAGCATAGCAGTGATTGTAGTTTTCTTAATTAGTATAGTTATTATTGGTAGTTTAATAATCACCATAAGTTTAGCGGTGATATCTCAAGGACAACAATTAATCGATAGTATTTCCGTATTTTTAAGCTCTTTAATTCCTATATTAGAAAGAATTGAAGAGTTACTTCGTAACCGAAATTTACAGATAGATTTGACCTTAATTGAAGAACAATTGCGAAATCAAGCTATTGCAACTTTAGTGACTATTTTAGCTATTTTACAACAAATATTAACTAATTTCGTGACTTTTATATTAATTGCAGTCGTATCATTTTTCATGCTTTTGGATGGCGAAAAACTTTGGCATCTGCTCATTAAAATAATTCCCCAACAGCGACGTAGTAAATTTACTCATATAATTAGACGCAACTTTTTAGGATTTTTTCGAGGACAGCTATTATTAACGTTATTTCTCACAAGTTCTACTTTTATCGTTTTCTCAATATTAAGAGTACCTTTTACATTACTATTGTCTTTAATAGTGGGAATCCTAGATATCATTCCAGGCATAGGAGCCACATTAGGCGTGGGTGTAGTTACATTAATTGTATTATCGCAAAATGTCTGGTTAGCCTTAAAAGTATTAGCGGCCTGTATCATCCTCCAACAAATTCAAGATAACTTGTTAGCACCGCGAATTATGCAAGGTGCGCTCAATCTTAATCCTGTGGTAGTATTTTTTGCTTTATTAATTGGTGCGAGAGTAGCAGGCTTACTAGGAATTTTTATCTCTATTCCTATCACTGGAGTAATTGTCTCTTTGTTTGAGATTGATGAAATGAAAGCCGAAGTTTAGCAGAGCTATTTCTTTATGTGTGTCCTTCTTCGCTATGCAAATCTCAATACACAACCGCAGCAAAGAATAGTCCTGAGAAATTTATCTAAGTGGTAAAATCGGCCCTAGACGAATCAAGATGAGTAATCATGTCGGATTTAAGAACAGAACTAAGCACCAATCTAGATGAAGCTGCGTGGGAGTGGCTAATTCCTCATGTGCAAAGGGACGCAGTGATTGTAGTAGCATCAGACCTAGACTTGCTTGATGTAGGAGTAGCGATCGCTAGTGATAATATTTCATCAGTGCAACAATGGATAGACCAGCAATTAATGGCTAAACCTTCAAACACACAAGTGGGAAACTGGAATAGCGATCGCACTAAAAAATTTCACACACTCATCCTCCAACCCTATGTCTTAGTGCAAGAAATGGCAGCTTAAGATAATAAGAGACGGCCCAGGGGTCGTCTCTGTGAGGCAATTTTGACTTGTGAATTTTACCTTCCTCGCAGCAGTACCAGTCTCTTATCTGTTTCTACTCTGATCTGCACCCGTGTAACCAGTAGCTACCCAAAGTAAGGCTCTCGCTCCATCACGGATAGATTTCTCCACCGGTTCATGGGCGTTGTTTGAAGGTACTGGTACAGGTTTGAAATAAATACCCCGACTACCCAAAACTATCTCACCAACCACACGAGCGCGGCGCATATGAAACTCTGACGTAACTAAATAAACGCTCTTAATACCGCGAGCTTGCAAATCATCTACCAAACTAGTGAAGTTGGTCACAGTATCAACTGCTTCATAATCCAAATGTAACCGTTTGGTATCCACTCCAGCCTTAGCAAACACATCTTGAGTAGATTTAGGTGGGCTACCACCAGAAATCCAAATGGGTAAATTTGGATGCTCACGCGCAAAATCGGCTGTAAATTTCTCTCTCTCTAAATGTGACGTAGAACCACCCAAGACTAATACTGCTTGGGGTTGCACACGCTCGTTTTGCGATTCTTGGTATCCCAACCACATCAGCAGTGGTAGGGCAAAAAACATAAACCGAAATGAGTGACCTGTAAACAATATATTCTTCAAGGCTCTATAGTTAGGTCTGCTGAGTCCAAGATTTTCTATGAAAAAAGATAAACAACTATGTAGGTTAGCAGATTTATTAAAAATCTACCTTAATTTGAACAAATTTTTTATAGAAATGCTCTTAATGAATTTTTTTTCTGAAGACGGGACTGGTGCGGCTCGAACGCACGGCCTGTCGCTTAGGAGGCGACCGCTCTATCCAACTGAGCTACAGCCCCAACAATAAAGCACACTCTATCATAGCAACAGTTTTAACTATGGTGCCAAGAATTATCCCAAGAACCACCGCCTACTTCTAAACCACAAAGATCGCTGTGTGCTTTGAGGATTGTTTGAGATGTTGTGCCATTTAATTTTCGTAACTCTAAATCTAATTTGCCTTGCATCGTATCCCGACAACAGAATACTAAACCATTTTCTGTGGGTGCACGTAGAGGCGTTCCAGGTAAAGGCGTAGTTCCTGTCAATTCAATCTCATAATCTAAGTTTCTGGCGCGCATTTGCCATCTACCCCAAGGCTGAATATCCCATTCTACTTTGGCATTCCAAGGAACAAATTCATAAAACTTGCCTTGATAATGCAAGCCAATCATGGCCACAGATTCCATCCACCACAACACGCCACGCTTACCACCACCAGCCGTTAATGCCAAATCAGGTTCGTTATCAAAACTATTACAGTTTATCCAAAACCATTTTTGGGGGAAAGCACCACCCCAGTTTTTCTCTCCGTAAGCTGGAACATTGGTAAATTCGTAAATTTTCCCATTCCAATCAATCCAGCCACTGGCCCAGCCGTGCGCCATCAAAATTTGCCATCCAGGTTCAAAAATCTGCAAAAAAGACAACCAACCGGCGGTTGATTGCTGAATGCTATTTTGATTACCCCAGTAGTATACTGGCTGAATTTCATACAGCCAACGGCAATAATTACCCGTAGCTGGGTCACGAATCTCGCCTTGATTTAAGGTGGCTGTAGCTTGATAACCTTCTTGAACGTAGCGTTCAAACTCTGCGGGGAGAAGATACAAAGGCTGGGTGTTGAGGTCAGTTTTGCCCCAATGACCCAACCCTAAGCGATCGCTACTACCCCAAAATTTGTTGACATCAGGAAAGGTACGGCAGATATATTCATCATTTGGCCCTAAAACTTGGGCTGCACCACCGCCATAACATTGACCACCAATGGGGTCTTCGATAGAGTACATAAAGGCGAAGGTTTGTCCACATTCAGGCAAAGTTACGCGATAATACCAACCTTCAAAGAAGCGGCGACTACTGCCATCCCAATGGTATCCGCTATGTGGAGTTTGTTGAAACTGAAGAAAATTTACGGGAATAGTTAACATAGATTTATATAGTTGCCTGTTGCTTACAGTATGCGCGATTACCTCGATATCAATCATGCTTATGAAATTTTAGGACTAAAACCTGGTGCATCCCAGGGACAGGTAAAGCAAGCTTACCGTAAGCTGGTAAAAATTTGGCATCCCGATCGCTTTGCTGATCCGCAACAAAAACAGCAAGCAGAAGAAAAAATCAAAGATATTAATGTAGCTTACAACAAATTGAAGTCTGAACAGCCAACTGCTGAAAGTACAAACTCATCTGCTCCCAGTTCTACTTCCTCAAGTCAAGTCAATATATCCGTTAATCGTTGGGATGCAGAAACTTTTTATAATTTGGGAGTTGAGAATGCTTCTGGTGGCAGATATGAAGAAGCGATCGCAGATTTTACCAGAGCTATTCGTCTCAATTCTAGCTACGTTGAAGCCTATAAATATCGGGGTTTTGTCTGTTCTCAATTAGGATACGAATATCGAGCTAGTTCTGATTTAAGAAAAGCTGAAGAGTTAGAACATGGCGGGAGAACTATTAAAACTTCAGCATCGCCAACCTCCAGTCGGGTATACCGATCAAAACCTAGATTCTTTCTCAAAAGATGGTGTCGAAAAATCAAAAATTTTTGGAAATTCAAAAGAATTATTTGATAAATTCATTTGGCATCCTCCTATGGATTGAATTAGCAAAGCAAAACTTACCCAAATTTTGCCGCCGTACTTGAATTGATAGGCAAGTCATACTTGTAACCGATGGCAACTAGGACAAAAACCTGATGAAATAAAAATGGTGTTGCCTATACTGGAGTAATGACAGACCGCGTTTTAATACTTGGTGGAAGAGGGCGCATTGGTAGCAGTGTGGCCCAAGATATAGCTACCCATACCCAGGCACAAATTACCATCACTGGACGTTCCCCAGAGATAGCTAGGAGTGTCAGCGCCTCTTTGGGTGAGCAAGTACAGTTTTTAATGTTGGACTTGGCAGAAATTGATAAATTAAGAGAGGCGATCGCTAACTCTAATTTAGTCATCCACTGTGCCGGGCCATTTCACTACCGAGATACGAATGTTCTCCAAATCTGCATAGAACAAGGCGTTAACTATCTAGATGTCAGTGACCACCGTTCTTATACTAGCAAAGCCCTAAATTATCACGAACAAGCAGTTGCGGCTGGGGTAACAGCAATTATTAATACTGGTATTTTTCCGGGAATTTCTAACAGTATGGTACGTCAGTGCGTCGAGCAACTTGATCAACCAGAAAAAATCCATCTCAGTTATTTAGTATCCGGTTCTGGTGGTGCTGGCGTTACA
The DNA here is from genome assembly GCA_022241785.1 of Cyanocohniella sp. LLY. Taxonomy (GTDB): domain Bacteria; phylum Cyanobacteriota; class Cyanobacteriia; order Cyanobacteriales; family Nostocaceae; genus Cyanocohniella. The sequence continues at coordinate 48,810 of JAKOMP010000034.1, forward strand.
GTCATGCGGACAACTTTTTTAGGATTGCAACGTCCTTTTGAAGCTTGGATAGATGGCAAATGGCAGATGGTCAAGCCTTATAGTGAAAGAGAAATCGTTGATTTTCCTTCTCCCTATAAACAAAGTGGAGTTTACTGGTTTGATATGCCAGAAACTTTTACCATGCCCCAGACTTTCCCTTCAGTTCAAACTGTAATTACTAAGTTTGGTTCCATTCCCGATTTTTATAATCACTTAACTTGGATGGCCGCACATATTTTTCCCAAATGGTTAATGCAACGTCGTTACATGATTGAATTTTTGTCTCATGTTAGTCATTCGATGACAGATATTACCAACAATTTCAGCGGAATTGGCGTAGCAGTCCGTTCAGAAGTTACAGGGAAAAAAAATGGTGCAACAGCCGTTTATTGTTCAACTTTAATACATGAAAATACAGCAGTAGCCTCTGGTTGTGGTACAGGTAGCATTGCCCAACTTTTATTAGAAGGCAAACTCAAAAAACCAGGCGTTGCACCTGTAGAGGAAGTACTAACCACAGATTTATTTATCCCAGCTATGCAAAGCCGAGGAATTGAAATTAATCACGATTGGTTGTCAACACCACCGCTACATGCAGACAAGATTTAATAGTACCCACTCCCTACTCTGATAGCGAATACTAAAAATGATTGACCCCGATGACTTTGATGATGACTTGGACTTTGAAGATGAAGAAATCTTAAAAGTAAAGCGCATCAGCGAAATGACTGAAGGAGAGAAGTTGCAGCGCTTTAAGCGATTTTTTGATAGCAGCAGTCGTGCTATGTTGCAAGACTGTCTATTTCGCATTGAAAATTATGAAGATGGTACAGGCACATTAGAAATTCTTTGCCCTAATGAATCTGTACAACAACGTTTATACAGAAAAAAACGTAAGATTACCAACAATATCAACACTTGTTGGAGCCATATCCGATGGTTTTCATTATGTATTGAGCAAGATGGTAAATTATATTGCCATAAGTATACACGTAATGGTGATTTAGTCTTAAGTTATACTAATTCTTAATGCCGCCTTTCCTGGGAAAGCTACGCGTCAAGATGGCTATAAGCCTTTGGCAAAAACTGCATGAACGCTGTCAGCACAGCTATGACCCAGGCTGAACTAATTTGTAATGAGAAAGTCAGATTTAATGTGGGCGTTCAATCATGCCCCATGCCTCATGTCCTATGCCTAAAAAACAGAAATTCCCTTATTTAGTTGGTTCTAAGTGGACAGCCCAAATAAAAGTAGACGGCTGGAGACATTTCCAAGTTGTGAATCGGAAAAATCAGAGTAAATGGGTTTATGCCGAAATGGTTGCTGCTTGTGACCCTAATGTTCGCTTTTGGCTCAATGCCAAGTTATTACAAGATAACTCCCAGTGGCAAGCTGGCTGGCAATCACTACAAGAAATAGAAACACAAACATCTGATTTGTAAATTTAATAATTTATTACAAACGAATTACTAAAGTCTGAAATTCAAACACTGAAATAGTTCTGGCAGTGAATTACATCTTTTTCTACATATGTTGTAGAAATTTACATTAGTAGATTCGGTATCAGGTGGCTATCACTGCAAGGCGGAAGTAAAAAGGCAAAAGGCTTATATAATAAGCTTTTCAGTTATTTATCGGGGTCATTATATTGACATATTGGAGTAATATTCTGTGTCTCGCATCTGCAAGGTAGCCCATTTACTCTGGGATTAGCGTGGCTCAAAGTAATTTACATTGATCAAAACTATATACAAAAGTACATATGGTATTTTTGTCTTTTGTAACTTTTTTTAGATAAAAAGTCTATAAATAAGGTTTTTAAGGTTTATTTATGCATATTGATGCTTTTTAACTTTATTTATATGTTCAAATATAAAAATAATCTTTAAATTTCCTAATTTATACATTTTTCATATTTAAACCCCCTTTCTTTTCTATGTAATTTCGACAATAATGACAATCACAGACTTCGCACATCGCCATCGCAGGTTAGGTGAAGGCAAAAGCTTGATCCACGAGTTTGACAAAGAACTATAAGAGGCAAACAACAGTGAAACTAGCAGTTTACGGAAAAGGTGGTATTGGTAAATCCACAACTAGCTGTAATATCTCCGTCGCCCTAGCCAAACGCGGCAAAAAAGTCTTGCAAATTGGTTGTGACCCCAAACATGACAGCACCTTCACACTCACTGGGTTTTTAATTCCGACAATTATTGATACTCTTCAAGAAAAGGACTACCACTACGAAGACGTTTGGCCAGAAGACGTAATTTACAAAGGCTTTGGTGGCGTAGATTGCGTAGAAGCTGGTGGGCCACCTGCGGGTGCCGGATGTGGCGGCTACGTAGTTGGCGAAACAGTAAAATTACTGAAAGAGCTTAACGCCTTTGATGAGTACGACGTTATTTTGTTTGACGTACTTGGTGACGTTGTTTGTGGTGGTTTTGCCGCACCACTCAACTATGCAGATTACTGCATGATTGTGACTGACAATGGCTTTGATGCTTTATTTGCTGCCAATCGAATTGCTGCATCAGTGCGGGAAAAAGCTCGGACTCACCCACTGCGTCTTGCTGGTTTAATTGGCAACCGTACTTCTAAGCGCGACTTGATCGACAAATACATAGAAGCAGTCCCCATGCCCGTTCTGGAAGTCTTACCTTTAATTGAAGACATCCGTGTTTCCCGCGTCAAGGGTAAAACTTTGTTTGAGATGGCTGAGTCTGACCCATCTCTGAGCTACGTTTGTGATTATTATCTCAACATTGCTGACCAAATTTTGGCCCGTCCTGAAGGAGTAGTGCCAAATGACTCACCAGATCGTGAATTGTTCTCTTTGTTGTCCGATTTTTATCTAAATCCGGGTAAACCCCAGGTTCCTAATTCGGAAGAGGAACTAGACTTGATGATTGTATAACATCATCTAGTTTTCGGGATGAGGAGCAATATGGCTTTCTTTAATAGCTTTACAGATTCAATAAGACAGAAGTGGTTGCAGTTTTTCCAGGCCAACCGTGAATGGATTACGCTGCACATGAAATCGGAGTCAGTGTACACCCCGGACGGCGGTAAGCGACCACCTTCATACCTCATCCTGGGCGTTGTCAACGCGCTGGAACCTAAGTTAGCGCAGTTAATGATGCCTTTTTCCAGATTAAATCCCGACGCCGATACCTTGATTGAGGTGCTGGATTTGCATTTTGACCCAGACATTGCTCTCGGTAACCGTTTCATTCCTCCAGCAGAAACAGAAGAGATCAATGAATACGAGTCAGCGGTGGGCATGGATGAAAACTCCGAAGATGAAACTTTGGCGATTTCTCACACCAATGGCTTTGGGATGGATTCTGATCTGCAAACCCTAGTATTAGGCGCATCCCAGGAAAGCCAAAATGGACTGGGTGACATTTCCTCATCTAATGGTCACGCCAACGATGAGTCGCACCAACAACCCAGTTCCGAAGTAGACGATTTTGGTGAGATTTCCTTTGAAGCACCAAATGCCATCGAGGAAAAGCTGGATGAGCAAATGCTTGATGATCTGAACACACCTGACGAAAATGCGTTTCGTGACGTATTGTCAGATGTTTGGGGCGATGAAACCGCATTGCAAAAGAGTGAAGAAAATAACGATTTTTTAGGGGAAGAACTGCCGTCTGGAGTTTTTGATGAATCAGAGATTGCTCGTCTCTTCCCCAATGCTTAATGATTGCCGTTCCTGTTGAATGTAGGGATTGCTGACCGGTGACATGTGCCACAAACTACGGTACTCAGGGGGTAAATGATCTCCCCCTGATGCCTACCCTATATTCACCTGCCGTTAAATAACAAGGGGAGAAAAATTAAAATGACTATCGCTCAACAACCAGAAGCTTTAAACTTTGAGTGTGAAACTGGTAATTACCACACCTTTTGCCCCATTAGCTGCGTGGCGTGGTTGTACCAAAAAATCGAAGACAGCTTCTTTTTGGTGATTGGCACCAAGACTTGCGGGTACTTCCTGCAAAACGCGATGGGGGTCATGATTTTTGCTGAACCTCGCTATGCAATGGCAGAGTTGGAAGAGGGAGATATTTCGGCACAGTTGAATGATTATGATGAATTAAAGCGGTTGTGTCTACAAATTAAGCGCGATCGCAACCCTAGCGTTATCGTCTGGATTGGTACTTGCACCACCGAAATTATTAAAACTGACTTGGAAGGTTTAGCACCAAAGCTGGAATCAGACATTGGTATACCCATCGTTGTTGCCCGCGCAAATGGTCTAGATTACGCCTTTACCCAGGGTGAAGACACCGTTTTGGCTGCAATGGCTAATCGTTGTCCTACCCATGCCCCTGCGGCGGAAACAGAAACAGAGAAGAGCGATCGCAATGCTATTCAAAAGCTGCTCAACTTTGGTAAAAAGAAAGAAGAAGTTGTACAAGATGAATCTGAGTATGTAGATCATCCACCTTTAGTTCTCTTTGGTTCTTTACCTGATCCTGTGGTTACGCAGTTAACCTTGGAACTGAAAAAACACGGCGTTAAAGTTTCTGGTTGGCTACCGGCGAAGCGCTTCACCGAACTGCCAGTGATTGAAGAAGGATATTATGTTGCTGGTGTTAACCCCTTCCTCAGCCGCACTGCAACTACTTTAATGCGTCGCCGCAAGTGTAAACTCATTGGCGCACCGTTCCCCATTGGCCCTGATGGTACTCGCGCTTGGATTGAGAAAATCTGCTCTGTTTTTGGCATTACTCCCAAAGGATTGGATGAGCGTGAAGCACAAATTTGGGAAGGTTTAGAAGAGTATGTGAAACTGATTCGCGGCAAGTCTGTATTCTTCATGGGTGATAACTTGTTGGAAATCTCCCAAGCGCGGTTCTTGGTACGCTGTGGGATGATAGTTCAAGAAATCGGCATTCCCTACATGGATAAGCGCTATCAAGCTGCTGAGTTGGCGCTGTTAGAAAAGACTTGTCACGAAATGGGTGTACCCCTGCCGAAAATTGTGGAGAAGCCGGATAATTACAACCAACTGCAACGGATTTATGAATCGAAGCCAGATTTGGTAATTACTGGTATGGCTCATGCTAATCCATTGGAAGCACGAGGAATAAATACTAAGTGGTCGGTGGAGTTCACTTTTGCTCAAATTCACGGTTTTACTAATGCGCGTGACATTCTAGAGTTGGTGACTCGTCCGCTACGTCGGAATAATAATTTGAAGGATTTGGGTTGGGATAAGTTGGTCAGGGAAGAAGCGAAGATTTAAGTTTTAGTTTTTTTCGGCAATATCGGGCGAACAAGTGTTCGCCTTTTTTTAACGAACCACAGAGGCACAGAGGGCGCGGAGAAAGTTTTAAGTTGGTATGTTTATAGGCTGGGAGGGAATTATATACATTAGTTCGGCTCCGTCTGGTTTCATTTCTGTGGATGGTGTGAGTTTTAGCCAGTCGTGGAAACTGATTCCTAGTTGAGAGATCGCCTGTATTTCTGTCTGGTAAGATTCAAATCGGCGATTAGTTTCTATCATCGATTCTATAATTTCAAATACTTGCGGAAGACGTTTATCTGCTTCTCGCTTTAAATCCTCTGTATTTGGCCAAAACCAAACGCCTGGAACTTCATCACGAATTAAAATTGCTGGTGGTAAAGATTCTACCCATTCATATGGAAATGCTGCCATTTTAAATAAATTTTCACGTTCAATTTCAAATACATCATTTTCATCTAAATTTGGGTTAAACCATTGATAAATTTTTGTTATTCTGCGTAAGGAAATAACATCTTTAAACTGAGGCTGTAAGTATGCTGCTGGATTAGCAGTTAGTAAAATTTTTACATATTTCTCAATACGAGAACGAATAACATTTGAACCTTCTTGAAATCGACGAAGTGCAGTTTCATGTTCTTCTAATTCTAGATAGCAACGTGCTTCAGCTAAGTAGGCTAAAGATAAAGTCAGCAAAAACTCATCAGCAATTTGACTTTGTTGTTCAATTTCTATATCTGTATATTCAGTATAAATATGTTCTGCTTCTAAAAATCGGTTAATTGCTTGTAGGGCGCTACTTTGACGATTTTCAGATTTGGTCATTGTGAACGCGTTAATTGCTAATTCAATTGCAGCACGAAAATTAGCATAGAAGCTTAAATCAATTTTGCGGTTAATTTTGTTGGTTCTTCGGTTACTTTTATGGAGAATTAATAGTAAAATGCCAGTTTAATAAACTGCGTAATCGAAAATTACTAAAGTTACGAAAGCCATATCCAAGCCTTTTAATTAACTTAAGTTTATTATTAATTCCTTCTACAGTACCACTCGTAGTTCTGCCGTCAAAATAGCCGACTATTTCGCCGAACCATCTAACGATGGTACCGATACTCTTCGGAAAATATG
>JAKOMP010000214.1 GCA_022241785.1 Cyanocohniella sp. LLY
GGATTGAACGCTTTACCGCTAGTCAAAAGATTCAGTTATCATTACAGCAGCAGCAAGCGGTAGAGAAAGCAGCTTACTCCCCCGTAATGGTACTTACGGGTGGGCCAGGAGTCGGCAAGACTTTTACTACCCATACTATAGTCAGTTTGTGGAAGGCTATGGGTAAATCGATTGCGTTAGCTGCCCCAACTGGGAGAGCAGCGCAAAGACTAAGTGAGATGACAGGGCTGGAAGCGAAAACTATACACCGCTTGCTGGAGTTCGATCCCCGTTCAATGGGCTTTAAGCGTGATCATGAAAATCCCCTGCCCTATACAGCCATTATCGCAGATGAAGCCAGTATGCTTGACCTATTTTTGGCGTATTCTCTAGGGGTAAAAGTAGCGAAGCTGTCACCAGCCGCCACGCGACGGCTGTAACCTTTTGTCGGTGGAAGGATAATATTCCCAAAAATGGAACCATAATATTGCCAGGACAAAGCTCAAAACGTTTATTCTGCCATTAATCACTGATGCCAAAAATTTGGCAATTGGAATGATAATAGTGCCGAAAACTCAAAATGGAACAATAAGCGTGCCAAAATTGTTAAATTAGATGACTCGTTCAAAACGCTTTTGTAGCTAGAGGTACAATTAATAACACATCAGATCCCGTGCAATGGCTAAACATTTGACAATATATTAATCGCCTACCTCTCCTTTTGCGACTAATTTTGAACCAGAGAAGATACACCCATATATTTACCAGGATAAAAGAAATACCCACAAATAATAATCTCAAGGCAGGTTTTTTATTATTTGTTCTGATTCGACAGAGATTTTTTAATCTATAACTGCTTTCAATGCCAAACCTTCTTCGGTAATCTTGATGAATAGAAGCCAAATTAGTTTTCGCTTTATAAATAACGTAAGCAAAATATTCAACTCCATATTTGCCTTTTTTCCCTTTTTTATATTTGCAGACAATCCATAAATCAAAAGTCACGTCATTATCTTTTCCTTTGCTCATTATATAAGTAGTTTTATAGCTGCATTTCCCTTTTAAAAATTGATTAATACCTCCTCTTTTACCCCTCCTAATCGCTGGCATGATAAAAGGAATATCCAATGCTTGTAGCCATCTGATAACAGGAATACTAAAAAATCCTCTATTTAGATAGAGGGTTTTTATTTCAATTTTAAGAGTGTTTAGCTCGGATAATAAGTAAGTTATAATCGCCACATTTGTATCAAGCCAACGTACTCCTCTAACTGCAAGCGTTATCCGTTTACCTTTTGTTAATACATATAAGGTAGCGTCTGCGTAAAATGAACAGGTTCCTGATTTTGCTTGACTTCTATAAATATAAGGTTTTTCATGCTCATCAGCTTTTCCATAGTAAGGAATTAAATTTAAGTCAATAGCCATTTTATGGCGACCTTTTTTAATTCCTTGAGGTATTTTACAATTGAAGTGCTAAGTTTACTTCACTTTCTAACTGCTCAAAGTTATTTATTTTATCTAAGTGATATCTAATATCACTTCCACAAGGACTATTATTTAATATTTTGGTTGTATTCTCAATACTATCTGCGTTGCTTGCTGCTCCTACTAAGATTTCAAATAAAGTTTTCTGGTCACAAGCTCCTTGCGTTTCAATTGCAATATTTTCAGTCAAACAATTTAGAACCTCTTCAAGAGTTTCTGAATCGGTTAGGGCTAGATGCTTTGATAAAGTCATTGGCTTTCATTTCATGACTAATATCCTTTATTTTTTCATTTTTAAACCTTTTTTTATAATTCATAACTTTATCTAATGTTATTAGTGCCTATAGTTACTCAAGGATACTTAGATTTAGGCTAGCGATTCCTTCGGAGCGCTGCGCTATCGCCTTGGAAAAAACTTTGCGATTTACTGA
>JAKOMP010000035.1 GCA_022241785.1 Cyanocohniella sp. LLY
AGGCTTATTTACTGATTGTAAAGGTAAACAAGCACAAAACTTTTGTCATTATCTCGATAAACATCGCCAGCGCATTATCAATTACGAATACCATCAAGCTGAGGAAATTTGTTCAATTGGTTCTGGGTCGGTTGAATCTGCCGTTAAACAAGTTGACCGTCGAACTAAGATTTCTGGAGCGCAATGGAAGCGCGAAAATGTGCCTCAAGTCCTTGCTCATCGTTGTGCCTACCTCAATGGATTATTATCGGTTTGAGCTACTTCAAAAAATGAGATGCTCCCGTCACAACTTAAGTCATTCTTGCGGATGTTTTCACCGACTACAACAAAAATGGTAGATCGAATTATTTCTGTTGCACTTGACTTAATAAATCCTCAACATTTAAGAAACTGGTTTGCTAATTGCTGTTACTGTACCTCATAACAGCCGGAAAGGCTGTATTTGCAACAGCAGTTTAAGGGTTTAGGGGTGTAAGGGTGTGGGGTGTAGGGAAGAAGTTTGTACTACTAATTCACTCTTAACTTCAAAATCAATTCGTAAGAATACAGCACCCAGGAGTCAGAAGTCAGAATTAATCCTGAATCCTTACATCAATTCTTTCCCTTACACCCCTATTTTTCCCCTATCTCTTCATTCAACAATTACAACTATGCAACCCACAATAACAATCCCGCAAAACTGGGAATACCCCAGATTCACATTAGGGCAACGCACAAAGCAAGGGTTAATAATCGGCATTGAGTACAACCCTGCTAGCACATTGTTAGCTCATGAGTACGGTAATTCTTGGCGCTATACCGTAATGCCTGATAAGAACTCTGGAGAAATTCGACATTACTCCGACGACCAAATTCAAAGGCTTTCTTTTGCAGAGATACAGCAGCAACTACAAGCTGAGATTGAAGAATACCAAGAACTTATCAAGGTACTTCAACAGGAATTCGTAACCATCACCGGAGATAGAAATAATGGCTAGACCAAAGGAAAAATGTTTCGGTTTAAATGCCACTAATTTATTGCATTTTCTCCGTGTTAGTGGAGGTTCTGCACCTCTGCACTCTATCAAATTCTCTAATGTTGCTATTCAATCTTTGTTGGATCAAAAACTTGTGAAAGTGCAAAACACTGGCTGCGAATTTCTATTGGAAATTAACGAGGAAAAGTAGTTATCACTAGGAGAGTTTTTCATGTCTGAAGTAAGTTTGCACGCATTAGTTAGCTGCATTCAATACCTGATATCTCAAATTGCTCAACATCCAGATTTATTAAAGCTGGAATACTATCCCGATTTGACTATTGGTGATGCACAAAGCGCACTTTCTTATTTGAAATGTGAGCTAGAAAGTCGTCAACAAATTTCAACATTATCAGAAAACAATGAAAATGATAAACACTGAAATCCAACTAGGGCTTTGTAATCCTCCCGAACCAGTTTACTTATACGTCAAAAATGGTGAATTAAGTGGTGAATCTTTCCTTTGGTATCACTACGATATCGACAAAGATAAAACTATCCCTGTACAACAACGAGGCTTAACTGGTTATCTTTCAGAATTGCGATTGACGGCTAAAGAATACAAAGGAAAGGAAAATCTAAAGCTAGATATCGTTGCTTGAGGGGAGACAAAATGGTCTAGAATGCTTATATTACAAAGAGTGTAGCAATTTGTAGTAAAAGAAAAAGAGCATTCATTCTCAACAAGCTCTATTTAATGATAATGTTACCAGAATTCTACGAAACAAACCTCAGGCGGGAATTGGGACGTGCAGAATATTTATTACAGAAGAGGCGGAGGGGCAGGGGGCGGGGAGCAGGGGGAGCAAGCCCTGCCCCAAAGCCGTGGAGCGTAGCGGAACATGGGTATCAAGCCCCGCCCCTTCGACAAGCTCAGGGCATCGCCTTGTAGGGCGCTCTGGGTTGGTCGGAGTACAAGCTCCTTCCAATCCTTCCCCCTGCCCCCTGCTCCCTGCTCCCCTGCTTCTTTTGACAGAGCAGAAAGTGTACTTTTGTTTGCGTATAAAAAAAGATGCCTTTATAGGAAGAGAACCGGAAATCTGGCTGCAATTAAGAGATTCAGGTTTAGCACCTGGTCTTTCCTTCTTTTACCAAGGTATTAAATACACAAAATCCCTTTAAAGTTCTAACTGGACTGGCTGTTGTAATTACTTGTGATACCTGGAGTGATTACAAACATTTGGTCACAAAAAACAAACAACTCGCTTATAGAATCCGAAAACTAGACCCGGAAGTAGACCTGTTGATGCTGTTATCGCCTGATGAAACCATAGTGGAAGTAACAGTTATAGCAACTCTTGAAAGGTTTACAATTGAAAGATTTTTAAACGCTATGTCTACCAATCAGTCACAAATACGTACCTATACTCATCCACATAGGTTTGAATCTGGTAAGCAATCTTCTTTTCCTAAACAAGGGGTGCATATTAAAGGCTAAAGCTTCAGAAAAAACGGATGGAGAAAGTGATTTTCCCTTTTTGTAAGCGAAGTCTTCTCCTTGCCCCTTTTGCTGAATAGCTGATTTAGAACTTTGACCGAATAACCAACAGCACATTTTTCTTGGTGCTGAGATTTTAACGAGTTTCTTTGAGGAGCTTCAACAGCAGTATGCCTTTGATGCTGCTGACTTTTTCATGCGTAAAAATATTGGAGGGGATATGCCTGCAATCGCAGATAATAACAACAACGATTTAGCACAAAACCATTATTCAGAATGGGTGAAGGGTTCTGCTGTTGACCCTGCCCTCGTTACACTAAATGTCCATTCCCTAAGTGGAAATGAAGTATACGAGTATCTGTTATACGCCCTATCTCAAACTGCTAGACGAAACGATGGACGATTACGCGAAGGAAACTTAAGACGATACGCTCACATTAATAGTGCATGGTGGGTAAGTGGACTTGACCCTGATAACGATTGGCTCCCAATGGATTGGGGACGGATGAAGCCCGACAACCCCCGTTGTGAATGGGACAAAGAAACCCAACAGTATACGGAAAAGCCCATCAAATACGAATCACCGCCCAAAACCCCCAACCGTGTCACTTATCTGCGAGTCCCGTTGCATATCTGGAAGCTGGTATCTCTACGTTACGATGTGCAGATGCCAGAAAACATCACAGTCACAGAATCAGGGGAAGCATTGGGATTTTGGGCTTGGGTGATGGCACAGCCAGAAATTCCTCTCATTCTCACAGAAGGCGAAAAGAAAGCGGGTTGTCTGCTGACACTGGGATTTGTAGCGATCGCACTACCGGGAATTTGGAATGGTCGGGTTGGTCAAAAAGATTTTGAACGGTTGCACCCCGATTTAGTACCAATGGCGCAACCAGGACGCAAATTCACTATCCTATTCGACTACGAAACCAAACCCAAAACCAAACACCACGTTTTTCAAGCCACCCGCCGCACTGCTAATGTCATACTAGATGGCGGTTGTGAGTGTAGCATCGCACTATTACCAGGTCCAGAAAAAGGAATTGACGATTGGGTGGTGGCTTTGGGCAAGAAGGCAGACAAAGCAGTATCCACAATGATTGCTGATGCCCTTACCTTCAGAGAATATCAACAAAGATTTTTCATCAATCGTGCCAGGGGGCTGAGGAAGTATAAACCAGATGTCACAGTCAACAGCCGTTTTTTAGCCAATGCCATCAAAGCCTTACCTGAATCCGGGCTGGTTTGCTTACTTTCTGACATGGGAACGGGGAAAACTGAATTACTCGCCCGGATGAGACAAGCCCGACCACAGTTGAGTTTTTAAACAATGGTCATCGCGTTAATCTGCTGAAAAATTTGAGCGATCGCCTACAAACTGCCATGTACTCCGCGATGGCTTATGGGGACTGGGGCAAAGCGCAAGCCCTCAGTATCACCGTAGATTCTTTGTATAAAATGGCGAATGATTTACAGGCGTATGATATTCTTTTTATCGATGAAGCTTGTCAGTACCTTGCCCACCTGCTCAAATCCAAAACTTGCAAAGAACACCGGGGGGAGATTCTAGAGGTATTGGAATACCTAGTTTACAACGCCAAGTTGGTAGTTTTGGCAGATGCCCACCTGGATGATCTTACTATTGATTTTTTCCGCGCCATGCGTCCGGCGGGTGAACAACCATATATCATCAAAAACCTGTATCGCTCAGGTGGTCGCAAAGCATACTGGTACGAAGGTAAAAATAGTAGCGCGTTGGTGGCAGAGTTCCACTGTCAATCTAAAAATTTAATCAGTTTATATAATGAGTCATAACTACGCACAATTTCAGGTTGTATAAGTCGCCACAATATATTTTGGGAAGTGGACATAACCTCCACTAAGATTTGTATTGACGTAGCATCTGCGAGAAAAGACAAATTCTCAAATTGTCTCACACTAAACCCCACTCTTTGTAAAGCGCGAGTAGTCCACAAAGCCGCAATACCCTCACCCATAACAACTACTTCTTCTCTAGAGGGTATATTCAGCTGAAACTCCCCAGAAGCAACATCAAATTCCACCCCCTCACTACGGAAGCTATCAGCAAAAGCACCACTCAATACTAAATCTTCCGGAGCGCCAACATGTAAAATCCCATTAGTGGTTAATAGCCAAACTTGGTCAGCCAAACGCAAAGCCAAATCCAAATCATGAGTAGAAAGTAAAATCGCTTGATGAGTTTCCCGCGCTAACTGACGTAACAACTGCATAATTTCCACCCGTCGCGGTAAATCCAAAAATGCCGTTGGTTCATCAAGTAACATCACCATAGGCGACTGCGCCAAAGCACGCGCAATCATAATTTTTTGACGTTCACCATCACTCAACTCACTAACTTGACGTGAAGCCAGATGTTTTGCACCTACAGATTTTAGCGCCCAATGTGCGATCGCTTCATCTTCAGGTGTTAAATTTCCCCACCAGTCAGTATAAGGATATCGCCCTAAACTCACCAAAGTATAAGCACAAAGCATTCCCACATCAACTTTCTCAGTCAATACCAAACTCAGACGTTTAGCCAAATCTAGGGGAGACAAAGCCGAGATATTTTCCCCCAATAGCCTCACCTCACCAGTAATTGGTGGTTGCATACCCGCAAGCGATCGCAGTAACGTAGACTTACCCGCACCATTAGGCCCCAGTAAACACACAACCTCCCCAGCTTGTAACGACACATTAATATCACAAGCCACACATCTCACCCGCTTCCCAGACCCCTGATAACCAATCGTCAAATCATGAGTAGTCAAAATCCCATCACTCATAAGCACCACCTCAAAAACACTCCGCGCACATCTGCGTTTAAACAACCCGACGAGAATTACGCCGCAAAATCACCCAACTCACAACCGGAGTTCCTATCAAAGCCGTCACAGCATTCAAAGGTAAAACCATCGCACCCCCTCCCACCTGAGACAACAAATCAGCCATCAAAGCCAAAATCGCACCCATCATCATCACCCCAGGAATTAAAATTCGATGGTCGGAAGTATGAAAAACACTACGACATAAATGAGGAATAGCCACCCCTAAAAAGGCGATGGGACCGCAAAAAGCAGTAATCCCACCAGCTAAAATAGATGCACTAGTAATAATAGAAAATCGAGTTTTTTCCACTGTTAACCCCAGACTACGCGCATAAGCTTCACCCAGTAAAAGCGTATTTAAAGACTTTGATTTCGTCACTGCTATTAATAAACTCGCAACTATCACCGGAATTAAAACCAGCAATTGTTTTCCAGTCACCCCAGCAAAGCTACCAAAAGTCCACATAATATAACTTTGAATGCGTTCTTGGGAGCTAAATTGCAGCAAAATACTCACAATAGCACTCGTAGCATAGCCAAATAACAAACCTAAAATTAGCAGCGTCATTGTATCTTTGACACGACGAGATACAACTAACATCAATCCTAAAACCGATGCTGCACCAAAACTAGCAGCGATAACCAAACCAAAATCACTAATAATTCCTAAATCAGCTAATAACGTAGGTGTCGTTGCACTAGCAGTCAACACAACTAAAGCCACACCTAAACTTGCACCAGAACTAATTCCTAACACAAAAGGCCCAGCCAAAGGATTTCTAAATAAAGTTTGCATTTGTAAGCCACTCACACCTAAAGCTGCACCCGCCAAAGTTGCAGTTAAAGCTTTAGGTAATCTAAATTTGAGAACAATATTCATCCATGTCACTTTTTCTGGTTCTTGTCCCAGCAAAATATTAATTACTGCATGAAGAGGGATATGAACTGAACCTAAAGCCAAGTCTAATAAAAAGGCAAAAATGAAGCTGATAAATAAAATCGAGAAAATAATAGTTTTGGATAATGAATGATTAAATTTATATTTTTTGTTTAACATTATTGCCCTAATTTACGATAATAAAACAATTGATGATCAGGTAATATTTCGGGATGTAAAATTTTAATTAAATCAGATAAAACGATATCTGGGTTACTCATACCTCCTTCCCAGTAATCATTACCGCCACTATCATTAACACGGGCATTATTAGTGTAAAGATTGCCATTTTGAACAGCCTGAAAATCAGTATAGCGGTTATCTTCAGCAACTAAATCTTGAACAGTTTGCCAAGCTTGGCTAAAATTTAACCAGTAATCTGCATTACTAGCACGTTCTACAACAACTTCAAAAGATAAAGGTAAACTACCAAAAGATTTATCATCACTCCAGAGATAGTTTCCTCCAGCATCAGCGAGATATTTTGCTACATAACTGTTACCCCCAGGCATATACCAAGTACCTTTAAAGTTAAAGCCAACAAAGACAGTGGGACGATTTGTTACAGATTTCGCTGTTTGTGCTGTGTGTTCATATTTATTAGCAATTTCTTGGAAGATTTTTTCTGCTTGTTCTTCTTGATTAAAAAATAAAGCGGTAAATTTTAACCATTCACTTCTTCCCAAGGGAGTGTCTTCCATATATTCAGCATTAATTCCTACTTGTAACCCGACTTCGGTAAGCTTAGAATAACTATCAGTTTGGGAATTACCTGTACCGAAAGTTGTGACCAAATCGGGGTTTAATTCTAATAATCTTTCAATATCAATATTGGCATTATTGCCCACTTCCGCAATTTTACCTGCTTGGATTCTTTCTACTACTTCCGGCGTATTGACTTGTTGACTATTACTAACGCCAATTAATTTATCAACTACACCTAATTTGGCTAAGTGAGGTAAATGAGTCGTAGAAAGAGTGACTATAGAATTAACGGGTACTGTAATTATTTGTGCTTGATTAAATCCTGATGGTGGTGGGGTTCCACATTGGACTAAAACATATTGAAAGTTAGTTTTAGCATTTTGCCAGGGATTTTTAACGGTGACTATTTTGTAGTTTTGATGATACTCTACTCCTAAGCCTGTAGCATGGGTGATTTGGATTTTATGAGGGAAGTAATCGGTATTGGGGTCATAGTTTTGGATACAGGCGGGGTTTTGAGTAATTGTTGGGGTGTGGTTGCAGGCGATGATTAATGTGGTGATTAAGAGAAAAAGGAAAGTAATTAGTTTTGGGTGTGGGAATTTTACCAATTTCATAAAATTTTGTCTCACGCAAAGACAAGGCAGTACGTTGGGCGGCTTCGCCGACTTGAAGTAACTGCCGCGCAAAGACGCAAAGGGTGTGAAGAGTAAATTAAGAATTATTTTCTGGTGGATATAGGTTTTCGGTTACTTTTTTACCTTGGACTAAGTGTTCGTTGACGATGGTTTCGGCTAAGTTTGGGTTAACGCGAGTGTACCAAGTTCTATCATCGGAATAAAAGACAACTGGCCCTTGTTGACAAACTTCTAAGCAGCCGGATGTTCTCACTTCTATATCTACACCTGCTGTTTCTACTGCTGATTTTAAAGCATCAAAAGTAGGTTGCCATTTACGGGAAGGAAGACAACGAGTAGAAGTACAAACTGAGATATAAGAATGTTTCAGAGGATTTTTGGCAAATGGAATAGGTTTATTACCTAACACATAAATTTCTCTAAGTTCTTGATAAAGAGCTAATTTTGATAAATCAGGTTTACCCTCTGGTAACAAATTTTCCCCATCAACCAAAGGATTAGGTAATAAAATTGTCATTAATTTTTCATCTGCACCATTCCAAAATTGAATTCCCCAACTTCTGGGATTTCCTTCTGCATTAAACCGCCGATAAAAAGCCGCACGACTAACTTGACGCTGCTTTCTTAATTCTTCAGGTGTTTTACAAAGCGGCCCACCTAAATTAGCCTCAATACATAAATGTAAATGCCAACCTTCAGCCGCTACCGTCAAATATCCATCATAGAGAATACAAAGCTTTGGTGGTGCATTAAATTCTAATTCTAAGACACTACCTTGAACAATATGAGCCACCCCTACCTGCTGCCAATTTTGCTCAAATAAAGTATAAACCAGTGATGCCAACACATCACTACCACAATCAAAATATTCATACTCAATATACCCCCCTGTAGATAACTCCTCAGTCACCACCTCATTCATCGATTTCACCCAACAATTAAACTCAGCCATAAACCCTCCTCATTTTAAACTTTCTATTTTCTCTCTGCGCCTCTGGGTACATTAAAACTGAGAACTCAACCCCACCTGAAAAATCCTCCCCCCATCAGGAAACCCCGGAAACAACTGATAACGCTGATTAAATATATTATCTACACCACCAGTCACTACCAAACCATCACTCAAAGGTATACGCATTTTCAAATCAAAAGTAGTATAACCCGACAAAAACTCAGTATTGATATTATTAGTAGGATATCCACTCAAAGAATTCATCAACACTCCCAAATACAAACCCAGAGGATTTTCATAAGAAACACCTAAATTCAACTTATTAGCACCTGCAAACCTTAATTCCTGTCCTACTTCTTCCGGATTAGTACTTTCTAAAATCCGTGGATCATTCAACGTATAATTAACAAAACCATAGACATTCCTCGCTAATTGTAAATTTAAAGAAGCTTCCAGTCCCGTAGTTCTGACCAACCCGATATTTTCAAATGTACCTGTATTTCCATTCACAGGCGGATTCAACCTTGTAAAAGCAATGGTGTCAGATACTCTGTTATGAAAATAAGTCAAACGTAATAAACCAAAATTCCCTAACCTTTGGTCAACACCCACATCAAAACTATCGCCTCTTTCTGGTCTGAGTTCTGGATTACCAATATTAGTCGGATTATTGTTAAATAAATTGGCAATAGTCGGGGCGCGGAAATTTCTGATATAGTTAACTCGTAGTGTCGTTGAATCTGCAACTGCTAACTTGGCACCTACCGATGGTGATGTAAATGAACCATTCACCAAACTACTAAAATCTTGCCGGATACCTAAATTCACATTAAAATTAGGCGACAAATCCGTGTCATATCTAGCAAAAATTGCTCCTTGATTAATGCCATTATCATAATTTTCTCGCGTGAGATTTGTCCCAAAATTAAATGTCGTATTTTGTACATTCACAGTCCGATAATCAAACCCATAGACTAAAGTTTGATTATTAGTAATATTCCAACTATGTGTAGCTTGCACTCCATAAGACCTTTGTCTGGTATCAAATCTATTTTGTGATGCTATTGCGCCACTACGGTTATCAGAACGAGTATTGAGAAA
Source organism: Cyanocohniella sp. LLY (assembly GCA_022241785.1). Taxonomy (GTDB): domain Bacteria; phylum Cyanobacteriota; class Cyanobacteriia; order Cyanobacteriales; family Nostocaceae; genus Cyanocohniella. Next base: position 9,637 of record JAKOMP010000035.1, read on the forward strand.
ATCAGCATAAACTCTAGCCGTTAATAAAGAATTATTACCGTTTCCTAGTTGGGAATTCCAAGTTAAATCGGTGAGTACTTGGTCTGTATATTTACGATTATTTTCCGTTAGATTGTTAAAAAATCCCTGACCAAATTCCGGTTCAGGAATGGATACTCCGCCTGGTACTCCTTGCTCTTTACTTAAATAGAGGTTTGATAAAGTTAAAGTATTACGTGTGCCTAAATTCGCTTCTAGTTTGACATTAAAGTTATTGTAGAGAGCATCATTATTACTTCTCACACCCTCAAAATTAGCTTCAGGGATTGTAAACGGATAATTATTTTGTGCTTGGGTGCGGTTGTAACCTACTACCCAGGAAAAATTACCTGTTGTCCCACTATTTTGAATACTTTGTTGGTTAAGTCCATAAGAACCAAGGTTAACTTTGGTGTCTGTAGTAATTCTCTCGGTCGGACGACGAGTGACAATATTTATTACCCCTCCTATGGCATCAGAACCATAAAGAGTTGAACCTCCTCCGGGTAATACTTCTACTCTTTCAATATTGTTAGTAGTAAATTCAGAAAGGTCGAAACCACCACCACCAACGTTATTTATAGGTCTACCATCCAGCAAGATTAAGACTTGACTCGTATTAGAACCCCGAATAAATTGACCGCCTAAGGCGTTAACTTCCGTCCCCACTGTCCCATCACCTAATATTCCAGGTAGAAATCGCAATGCTTCTCTGACAGTTCTTGCACCTTGCGCTTCCATTTCTTCGCCGGTAATGACGTAAACCGGACGGGTGGAATCTTGTACTGTTCCTTCGCGGCGAAAGGGTGAAAATACAGGTTCATTGAGTAACTTGTCAATGACTGTGAGTTCAATATCAACTTCTGAAGCTATAGCGTTGTGTTCCCATAACATCCCTAAAGTCAAACTAAAAATGATTAGTTGAATTCCTTGTCTGGTAATAAACTGAGTACGCATCGGTAATTTAAGCCACCTGTATAACTAAAACTTGGTCGCCAGCAAAAATTTGAGCTTTTTTAGCCAAAAACTCTACGCCAGAAGGAACGCTGTTGGATAGTATTTGATAACGATTATGATTATCACATAATTCAGCAATTTGCGTTACCCTTTTACAGAAAAGGAATGACCGTTTCCCCTGGCTAGAGGTTTATACGAGATAATTTCGATACTTCTATTGAGTAATTAACAGCAACTAACGTTTAATTTTGTCCATTTACTTAAAGGCGGAATGCTTGCTAGTATATGCTTTTCTAAAGGTTCAAGTTCCTTTGACCAAGGTATTAATCCACTGGGTTGTATGTAGTATTGAATAGCACTCTTTAATACCGCAGATGCACTATGATGAACTGGTAAATTGCCGAAAATATAAGTTGATTTCTCCTCTTTGACAAAGACAATAACACAAGTATGGTTGCAAGCACTCATACACTCAACGCCTTGAAGGGAAAATTTAGTTTGCAATTCCCAATCTTGTACAAGTTCCTGAAGTTGCTGTAATAATTGCTGTCCGCCACTTGTACCAACTCGCTGGCCGTCTTCCCATAAGCTGGCACAGGTCGTGCAGACAAATATAGTATGCTGTTTGTTGTTCATTGATTTTCAATGTTTAAAAGGTATGAAGTCGGAAACGCAGATATTGTCATAGCCTGCGGTAACGCTAATGTCTATGTGATGAAAATGACTAGATGCAATGTGAGTATTTAGAAGTATCAGTCATTTTTTATGAAAAAATTGTTAAGCTAATATACTTTTAATTTGCAGATGACAACTTTATCTGTGTGATATGCAAGTTAAATGTCTCAAAGCTGATGAATAGACAAATATCTACAATCTCATAGAAACTTGTAGCGTGTGGTGAATCTCCAACACTATGAGACAGTAGTTATGTTTAGTTGCGTAAATATTGATAGTAGTATTCACCTGTACCTCGCAGATGGATGTGAGTTTATCTGTTACTTGCGGCGGGCATTCTGACTTTGGAGCCGGAACTCCATTACAGCTGCGGGACAGCGCCGGATTTACACCGAACTTTCCCCGTTACCTCTGATGGCTGACCCCCACCAGAACCGAATTTTTTACTGATAAAACAGTACCACAGCAATGATGCTGAATTTCAGCAGCTACTTAAAACTTAAAACTAATTCGCATGTCCTGTGTGTGAGAAGCCTTTAGACGAGTACAGTTATACAAAAGATGTCCAGTTAAAAACAAAGAAGTGCGGACTACGCCATAAGTGTATGGGCAAAGCCCCGCCGGAGGCGATGGCGCGGAGCGCACCTGGAGGAGGCAATCACAATTTTGGGAGAAAATGTTTTAGCAGTGCAATCATTTTTGTGAGGCTGATGGCAATCAATGAATTTAAAAGACAAATTAGAGCAGATAAATACTCATGCTGAAAGACGTTATGACCTGGACTGGTTAAGAGCATTAGCTGTAATATTGCTCATTTATTTTCATACCGCAGCAGTATTTTATCCAGGTGAATTCGGTGAATTTTATATTAAAAATTACTCGGTAAGCTCTTTTTTTGGATGGTTTATTTTCTTTATTTATCAGTGGCATATGCCATTGTTTTTTTTGATTGCGGGTTCTGCGACTTGGTTTGCTCTGAAATGGCGATCGCCTATGCAGTATATTAGTGATCGCTTGGAGCGATTGTTCATTCCTTTTGTATTTGGTACGTTAGTATTGGTTCCACTTCAGGTATATTACAAGCTTCTTAATCATCAAGAGTACGTTGGTTCCTACGTGCAGTTCTACCCGCAATTTTTTAATGGGATACGTCTTCAAGGAAATTTTGAATGGGCGCATCTGTGGTTTTTAATTTACTTATTTACGATATCTCTAATTACTCTGCCAGTCTTGTTATTCTTCAAAACAGAGAAAGGTCGGCACTGGTATTCTACAATTGCACATTTGATGAAATTACCTGGAGCTATATTCTTACCTGCTCTACCATTAGCTGTGATTGAAGGTGCATTGCGTCCCAAATGGTTCGGTTTTCAAAATCTGTACGATGACTGGGCAAATTTATTACTCTATCTATTTTACTTTGTGTATGGCTTTTTACTTTGTGCTGATACAAGATTTCGAGAAGCAATTGAGCAACATCGAAAGCTATTGTTATTTGTGGCCGTAGTTACCATGTCCGTTCTTTTCGGGCTACAAGCAACTGATATTATCCCTGTAAGGGGTTATTCTTGGGGATATATTTTTTATCAAGTGTTTCGTGGTTTCAATTCTTGGTGTTGGGTGATTGCTTTAGTTGCGTTGGGTCAGCGATATCTCAGATTTAATAATAGTATTCTGCAATATGTTTCCCAAGCTTCTTACCCATTTTATTTGCTGCACCAGACAGTTTTAGTTGCGGTCGCGTTTTATGTGGTGCAATGGAATTTGAGCATAACAACAAAGTTTTTCATTATTAGTACTGCAACTTTTGTAGTAACAGGAATGTTGTATGATCTGTTGGTTAAACGTATTAACATTGCACGATTTTTGCTTGGACTCAAGTTTAGAGACAAAAGCATTTAGCAGAAAGCCCAGTTTGATTAAGTTGCCATTCATCATGGGTACAGCTTCTTGGGCGATTGCGCCTAGACGCACCGATATAAGGCAAAAAGTATCAACATTCAGCAAGCCCTAATTCACAAGTTTTAGCTTGAAGATAATTAGCAATTTGCCCATCATGACTGGTTAATATCAAGCCTGCGCCTTTTTGAGTAAAATCAATTAACACTTGTAACATCAGTGTCAAAGATTGGGGATCTTGTCCTACGGTAATTTCATCGAGTAGACAGATTTTTGGTTTTCTGGCTAATACTGCGGCTAAAGCTAATCGCCTTTTCTGTCCTTGGGAAAGAGACTGGGGGTGTAATTCACACAAAAGTTTTAAGTTGAGTTTTTCTAAGAGTTCTTCCCCTAAGTGAGTAGAAACACTTGCTTGTACCACTTCTTGATACACAGTTTCCGCAAATAATTGATGATTAGGATTTTGCAGTACAAATCCTATGTTTTTAGCTATTTGGACAACGCTTTTTTTGATAATGCTTTGACCGCAGATTTCGATATTTCCTGTGGTGGGTTTGAGTAATCCACTTAATAACTTGAGGAGAGTTGTTTTCCCACAACCATTTTCACCTTGAAGTAAGATGATTTCCCCACTGTGTAATTCTAAGTCGGGAAAAGGTAGATATCCTCCCCAACTGAGTTGATGGGTTCGCAGGATGACATCAGATACAGATGGTGATGAATTGATCAAAAGTTGATTGAAGGAAGGCTTGGAGATTCCTGGATAGATTTTACCTTGATCAAAATAGTAAGTGCGATCGCAAATTTCTCTGGCTAAATTCTGACGATGTTCTATTAATAACACTGATTGTCCTTGGTGCGATCGCGCTTTTAGTAATTGTAGTAATAATTCACTTCCCCCACGGTCGAGATAAGCAAAAGGTTCGTCTAATAATAAAACTGGTTGATTCATAGCTAAAACGCAAGCAATGATTAAACGTTGCTTTTGTCCGGCGGAAAGTTGACTAATTAACCAGTCTTGCTGAGATAGTAAACCAAATTCTTGTAAACTTTGATGAGTTAACTGTGCAATAATATCTGGAGATATACTGAGATTTTCTAAGCCAAAAATTACCTCATCTATCACTTTATCTGTGAAAATCTGGGTTTCCACATTTTGGAGAATTGTACCGATGTACTGCGATCGCTCTCTCACGGAAAGCTCTAGAATTGAATTATTTTTATATAAAATATCTCCAGTCAGCTTACCGCCAATGTGTTGAGGAGAAATTCCCGCCAAACAGTTGAGGAGTGTACTTTTACCACTACCAGTAGCACCACCTAAAAAGACTATTTCCCCCGGACATAATTCTAAATTGATATCTTGAAGTGTGGGTTGAGTTTTACCAATGTGAGTAAAACTAAGATTTACCGTTTCTATTAACTTTGCCACTGCAACCATCCCACAATTACTAGCAGCAACACTCCACCCACTGTAAATAGAGTATCTCCTAATCGCCATTGCAGAGGTTTGGCTAGAGTTCTATGAGAATTGGGATCATAACCTCTAGTTTCTAAACCGACAGTGACATCATCAGCATAGGTAACAATGCGAAAAATCAACGGAACAAATAAACTGTTAAACCAAAGCTGGGGTTGACGAGATAAATCAACTCCACGCAATTGATTAGCTTCGATAATGCGTTGCGCTTCTTGATAAATAATTGGCAAAAATCGCCAAGTTAACATAATTCCTAATACCAAAAAAGCTGGTAAACGTATCGCTTGTAAAGCTTTAACTAAATCCGCAGGTAGGGTTGTGGCTGAGAGTAAAGGAGTGGGTAACAAAATTGCCAAAAGTCTTAGAGAATTAATCATAGCTGCAAGAAAATCCCCTAAAGTCCATGTGGCTAAGGCTGTAAATAAAATCAAACCTAAAATTGCTAAGAGTAAAATTTTGATTTTAATTCGTACAGATAAAAGCAATAAAAGCAATAACACTCCCACCAGTACAGACGCAGCCAATAAATCTCGTAAAGCAAAAGCAATACTAACTGTAATCATGGTGAAAGTGATTTTTAGTAAAGGATTTATTTTTGTTAAAAATCCTTCCCTATAAACTACAGATTTAGATGTCAACATCTAACTTCCCAGCACGTTGTAATTGCTTGATGACTAATTCACCTAACCACCAACCAAACCCACCAGCTATTCCAGACAATATAGTCATTGGGATTAATATCCAAGATTGAGTTAACCAAGCAGCAAAATTTCCCCCGGCGACATAAGCACCAACTAAAGCACCAGTAACTGTTGTCGTACTAAAAAAAACAATATTTCCCAGTAAACGGTTAGCTTTGGTTTTGTAACCGCCTCTTGTCCACATAATTAATTCAGTTAATAGTAATGCTGCGGCTAAGAAAGCGGTAATTATTAAAGATGTGCGACTTAATATTATTGCCAAACTACCAATCATTAAAGCTACACTTCCCCGACGTTGTAACTTAGCCATACCTAAAGTTAAGAAAATTCCCGCTAAAGGGGCCCAAACAATTGTTCTAATTCCTGGTAAGGGAATGGCGATAGTTAGAGGTACGGTGAGGATAGAAGAAATCGCAATCCCAATAGTCATAAATGCTGCAAATACGTAATCTTTTAATTGCCAGCGTTGTTTGGTTTTGGTTTGAGGATGGGAAATTGGTGTTTTCATAGTTGAAAAATTTATGATGTCACGCAGAGACGCAGAGGCGCGGGGGGTAAGAGTTAGAGAGTTTAAAATTCAGCACGTATCCCTGCCAAAACTCTAATCCCTGGTGCCGGAAAATTCACCGTGGGATAGATATATTCGGCATTAAATAAATTTTCCACATTTAAAGATATTTGTGTACTAGGTGTGACTCTGTAACCAATAGCTAAATCAAATACTGTCGCCGCCGGACTACCCGGCCCAATTTGATTATTTGATAACAAAACATTGCCTTGACCACCATAAAAACGCGATTGTAGATAACCACTAAATTGATTGTCGTCATACAGTAAACGTAACAAAGCCGTCACTGGAAATACTTCTAACTGACTCAAAGGCATACCTGATCTATCTTCACCGTTTACATAAGTAAGATTACCTTCTACACTCAAGTTACGATTTAACAGATAGGCTGTACTAAGTTCAATTCCTTGTAATAAAACATTTTTATTGGCAACTTGAATCGTCGCCGGAGGCGGGCCAAATCCTGTTGGTGGTGGTGGAGTAATACTATTAAATCCGATAAAGTCAGAAATATCGTTGCGAAAATAAGTTATTCCACCCCTGAAGGTATTACTAGCGTAATTTAAACCAATATCAAAATTATTCGCTCTTTCAGGTTTGAGGTTGGGGTCTGCTAAGACTCTACCGCGTGTTGGTGCAAAAAAAGTTCTGTCACTATCACTCCCAAATAAGTCTATCAGTCTAGGAGGACGAAAGCCTTGGGCAAAGTTAATTCTTGCAGCTAAAGTGTCAGTGAAGCGATAAACACTACCAAGATTGAACGTTACAGCGTTAGTATTGTTTTCTGAATCTGGACTTTCACGAAAATTAAAGACATCGTAGCGTAAACCACCAGCCAGCGTGAGATTATTGGCTAGGTTGTAATTTGACTGGACAAACGCACCGTAAAAGTTACGTGTTCCTAGTGGCCCTGTAGTGTTGTTAATCAGGTTATCAGAAATGGAATTATCTTGGCTAATATCAATACCGTAGGTTAAAATTCCGGCTTCACCCAAGGGTGTATCAGCAGAACCAGAAAAACCATAACTTTCAGTCAGAGTGAAAGTAGAACTTGGTGTTGTAATCGTCTGTGGTTGAAAGGTGGGAGGTATAGCAATTGTAACTTGGGTAGCGTTGTCGAAACGACGGGCGCTTTTTTGGTAGTAACTTCGTAAGTTAAAACTAGTACCACCATCTAGGTTTTCATTAATATAACTGAGAGAATAGCGATCGCGGTTTCTAAATACGTTCTCGGCTGAGATAAATGGTGGACTGGGAAATCCGTTTAAATCGGCGTTGTCTTGACGATAGCGGTCAAAACGCAACTCTAATCGTTGATTTTCATCTAAATCAACTCTACCAGTCCCATAAATATCAAAGACTTCGTAAGCAGTTCCCTGGGGAGGAATCAAGTTACCCGCCCCATCTTTCGCGTCACCCGCTACGCGTCGAGAAGTACCAATTACATAGTTGGGTCCTGTAATTTCTAAATTCCCACCGTATTCAGCAAAGCCACCTGCAAAGGCGAAACTACGCACTCCAAATGGTGCATCAGGTTGGGGTGTGGTGGTAATTATGTTAATGACACCACCAAAAGCATCAGCACCATATACCGATGAAGCTGGCCCTTTAAACACTTCTAAACGTTGGACGCGAAAGGGGTCTACACTTCCCAAGTCTGGACCAAACTCCAAATTAGGAAGGCGTTCCCCATCTACCAATACCCCAATACGTTCTCCTGTTAAACCGCGAATATTGGCAGAACCACTCAACAAACCCAAGCGGTTTATTACAATTCCTGGTAAAGTTTGGAGGGCATCACCCACAGTTCTGTTTAAAGGTTGTTCCCGTTGCAGTTCTTCTCGTGTTTTGATATCTACTGTTGCGGGGGTATTTTCTAAGGGTGTACTACGACGAGTAGCGGTAACCACAAGTTCAATATCTGGATCTGATTCTGTAACTTCTGAATCTATGATGTCTGGTGTCTGAGTCTGTGGGGTTTCCTCTACGGGTGTTGTGGGTTCTTGGGTGGTGATACTCAGCAGAAAATTTTGATTTCTTTGCCCAATGTTAACTACTGGTGGTGCAGATTCTCCAGTTATTAATACTCTGACACTATTAGCATCTGGAGAAGTTACATTTATAAGAGTAATTCCCGGTGCAGGATTGTTAATAGTCAAGTCTGCACCAGATTCTAAATTTAGCTGTGTATTAACAATATCAATGATAAAACTTTCACCATCGGTTGATGTGAAAATTGATGAAAGTTCGCCGTTGTTGGTTTCTAAAACCAATTCAATACCATCAGCTATTTCATTAATTGTGACATCGGTAATTTGATTGACATTCGCCCAAACTGGTTGAGTAATAGATAATGATATAGTGCCTGCGATCGCTAGACTCAAAAAATTTAATTTCTGCACAAATCACACCCCTAATAACTAAAGTCTTGCCTTAGTTAATTATTAACAATTCTTCTTATAATACCAGTATTTTTACGGTTGTAAACTCTGGAATAATTTCATGCAAAATATTTTTAATAAAACCACAGAAAAAACACATATATTATCAGCTTTAATCTGTGGTCATAAATCTTGTTGATTGACACTTAATCAAAAGTTTAATGCGTATTTGTCGCATTTACAGTTGCAGGTTGCAAGAGACTAAGTAAATGTCCATCAGGGGTACGCATAGCTGCTACTTTGCCAAAAGAAGGTTCGCGGATACGTCCTTCGAGTTTTGCACCGAGACTTTCTAGAGTAGCGATCCTGCCATATATATCATCAACATGGAAGCTTAAAATTGGTGATGAACCAGTCACAACATCAGAATCTATAGAGTGAAAGGCTATGGTTGTACCATTAGCATCAATTTCTCCCCAACCAGGACTAGCAACTTTTACTGGTAGCCCCAAACCTTCGCTGTAAAATTTCACAGCAGCCGGGACATCCTTAACCATTAACATGACGTGTCTAAATTCTGCTGCCATTGTTTTTCAGGTTAAATATCTAATTTCATCTTTCACATTATCAATTGACTTGACAACTTATTGCAAAATTAGAGATTTTTTGGTTTGTTCTGGAAGATTTACCTAAACAACCTCTCATCCCGGTTATTGATGATGTTCAATCCAACTGTCAATATCGGTATAGGCTGCTTTGAGTTGTGCTTGTTCCTCTGGTGTGGCTTGCCAATAGCCGCGATAATTAGCCTCAGATAATTTCTTAATTACTTCCGCCTCAGCATAAGGATTATTTGCCCGTAAGCGATCGCGCATCTCAGGATTAAATACAAATTTCTGTGCTACTTTACTCCAAGTAGCAGTACCGACACTTTGGGTAGTGGCATCTAAACCCAAGAGATACTCTACTCGATCTGCGATCGCCTGTCCTCCTTGATGGTCATGTTTGAGTATTCCGTCAATCCATTTGGGATTTAGTAAACGACTGACAACCCCTTGGCGTACTGCTTCAGCAATGGTTTTTACCTGAATTCGTTCTTTGGTAGTATCAGCAATGACGACATCAGGACGATGACCACTGACTACAGTTGTGGCTTGTGCCATCCCCCCAAAATATTCATAGTAATGATCCAAGTCGGTCACTTCAAATTCATGGGAGTCTCGCACCTGGGTAATAAATTTGTTGTGACTCAAAGCTGCTTTGAATATTTCCGGTGCTGCTAACCCATTTATATTGTTACCGTAAACATACTGTGTGCGCTTGATATACATATCACCTAAATCAGCCTCACTTTCCCAAGCAGCAGTTTCAATTAAGGTACTCAGGCGATTTCCATATTCCCCAGGAGGAGGGCCAAAAATACGGGAAGCGGCTAAATGTTGATCATGGATTTCTTCCACCAAGGCTTGAGTGTGACGACGGACGGCGTTCATTTCTAACGGTTCATCCAACTGGGCTACAGTCTGAAAAGCCAAATCAATTAAATTCACCAAGTTAGGAAACAAATCACGGAAGAAGCCACAAATATTGACAGTGACATCAACACGGGGACGACCTAGTTCACTTAAAGGAATGACTACGGGTTTTATGAAGTAGCCTTGACCCCGTTCCACCTTCACACCAATATAACGTAATACCTGTCCGACGGTTTCCCCCAAAGTTTTACAGGTTTCAAATCCCCAAAGTATCACCCCTACAGCGTCAGGATAAGCATGATGTTGTTGATAATAACGCTGAATTGTTTCATCTGCGATCGCAGCGCCCCTTTCATAAGCACTATCTGTAGGTAACTTGGTGGGGTCAAACTGAAAGGTATTGCGTCCTGTAGGATAAGTTGTCGGAGTTCGCACAGGATCACCACCACAAGCGGGTTCAATGTAACCGCCATTTAAGGCGTGTAAAAGTCCTTTGATTTCGTCGGTACTGCTGACTAAATTGGCTATATTGTGTAAATAAGTCAGGGCTGGTGTTAATTTTTCATCAGGCGCAGATGTTCCCTGCAACATGGCTTGAATAATTTCTCGACCTTGATCAGATAATTCTTGCCAACGAGAATCAGCCTTATCTAATAATCGGTCATAATCAAGATTGTATTTTTGAGCTAGTAATCTGGGTAAAGCTGGAGTTTCACTACGGTCATAACGAGCAATTAAATTTAAATAATCAACTAATTCCTCAGCCTGTAACTTTCGTCCAAAGGTGTGTAAACCCATCGGAATTACCACCCGCTTCAGTTCAAATAAATCAACGTGCAGCTTTTCTAACGCTGCTTCATAGGGGGTCAAGTCAAATTCATCTGGTACTTCTTCCTGAAGTTGACTCCGCAATTCATCTGCTAAATCTAAAGGAACATCGTATTGCTCACACACAGCGATAATTTGCCGTAAAATACTCAGAACACGCGGTAAGCTATGGCGTTGTTGTTCTTCGTATTCATCTAATAAATCTTCTAACTGGTTAAAATGTTCATACAAACCCGCCGGTACAAAAGTTGGAGAAGCATAACTGACTAATTGGGCGTAACTGCGCCGTTTAGCCATTGTGCCTTCAGAAACATTGACGACATGGTAAACATAAGTATGGGGTAAATCTCCCAATAGTGCATCTGTGGTACATTTTCCAGATAACCCCACCTGTTTGGCAGGTAAAAATTCAAATGTGCCGTGAGTGCCAATATGTACCACTGCATCAGCATTCCAACCGTCGGCTTCTTCTAACCAACGATAAAAAGCATTATATTGATGATGGGCTGGTAAACTTTCATCATGATGTACCTTAGTCGGGTCTTCGTGTACCCCCCTTGAAGGTTGGACAGCTACAACCACATTGCCAAATTCTATACCTGCAATTAAGATATCTTCGGCATCCACCATTAAGTCTCCTGGCGGCATTCCAAAGAGTTTCTCTGTTTGATCTCGCAGATTCTCCGGTAACTTATCGTACCAGTTTAAATAAGTTTTTAACGGAATATGTAAAGCGTTTTGGGCTGTCAGCTGATGTCCAGTAAATTCGCCATTATGCACCAGTCCTCGATGGAGAAACATATCCTTGAGAGTTCCGCTATCGGGTGGGGTGACTTTGTAACCTGCGTTTGCTAATTCCCCAAGAATATTTTCTACAGAAGCGAAAACATCCAGAAAAGATGCAGTACCTAAAGTACCTTCGCTGGGTGGATAGTTAAAGATAACAATAGCGATGCGTTTTTCTGAATTGAGTTTATGACGTAGGGCGATACGGCGGAGAATGCGGTTAGCAAATCTCGTTCCTCTACCTGGAACTGGCGAATGAGTTTGACCAATCTTGGTATTTTCGCTGTCCAGTCCATAAAGATATATGGGATCAATAGCACCATCCATTTCGGGAAAGGCTACTGTTGATAATGTTTCTACAGGGGGAAGTCCTTGGGGACTGTTTTGCCAAGCCGTAATTTCCCGATTATTGGAAGTAGAGGCGACATGGTAGGGAACATCAAGTTGTTTTAAAAGATTAATGGTTTTATGGGCATTTCCACCTAAAGGGCCACCATCTAAACGAAACCATAATAAGGAAGCGATCGCATCACAAATCGGTTTATGATCATGAAAAAAGTGATGTGCGATCGCCTCGGCAGTTTTAATACCATCAGCAAAGAATGGCAAAACGTTGGCTTGTTTCGCCAGTTCAGTAAAAAATTCCTCCCCTCCAGTTAAATTGGCACTCATACTTGTCCCACCGTAAAACAGCACTGCTACCGTGGGTAGGTCTGGGTTGAGGGGTTGGGCAGTAATATAATCTGTATAGGATGGATAACGCTGACCTGTAGCAATATTTATAAACCCTGCATCTGGGTAAATAATTGGTTCTTTTGCCGTTACTTCCAAACCAGCGTACTCACTAGCTACAAAGCGCAATAAATTCGCCAGATTTTCTATGCCAGCATTTGTCCAATAACTGACGCATTTAGCTAAATTTTGAGAATGATATATTTTTTGCGGTGACATCTGAGTTGGTGTAGATGTCAAAGAATCTCCAAATTGTTTGATGCGACGATAATCTGTACCTGGCAAATTAGTATAGGCGAACTCCTTCATCCGTGTCAGCGCCATCACACTCGGCCCACCACCAAATACAGGAATAAAGGCAATATCTTGTTGTTGAGTAGCCACAAACGCCTGTTGTAAACAAGCTACAACTTTATCTGGTGTACCCCGCAAATCAAACATGACTGCTTTAGCAGCATCAATAATTTTTAGAACTTGAGCAGGTGTAATAATACCATCTTGAATATCGTGTGTAGGTAAAATATCTAACTCAAAAATCTTGCCGTTTGTAGCTTGTACTTGTTGCTCCCCCAGCAACACATCACCCAAAGGAGAAGCAGAAGAAATCAATACTAGGCGAGGTATAGCACTACTAGGCATAATCTTGTATTTTCCTGATTTTTAAAATAGTCTCTATTTCAAAATAAAGCGATCGCTAGCTGGGACTTGGTATAAACAGCAGACACTACAAGGGACTTCCAATTTAAAAAATACCCCATTATTGGGCAGGCAGGGGAGAAGGGAGCAGGGAGACATGACCACTCCTCCTAGCTCTTGTTAAGAATACTACATATTGACCACGTAATCATCAGGGTTTCAGCCTCTGTGTAATCAACCTACACCTGTCAGTGCGCCCTGCTCCCCTGCTTCTTTTTCTCCCCAACGATACCACTGACGAAAATTTGTTCCTACACTTACTGCTAAACCAATTTGATGCTGTGACGATAATTCATCGTGGCCTCCTTCATTAGCACCGATATAATACATGCGGAAACTGCCATCTTCCATTGCTACAACACAAGGCGTACCTACGGCCCTAGCATCCCAACGACCAGAGTTTTTGGGCGCATGACAAAAGACGGGATGCGGATCTTTTTGCCAATGTATACCATCTTCAGAAACAGCTACACCAATGGAATGATAACCGCTATTGTTGACACCTTCATAAAACATTAAGTACTGTCCATTGATTTTCAGGACATGACGAGTACCAATACCTTTTTCATCAAAACTGCCAGCATCACCCGGCCCTAAAATTTGACCACTTTTTTTCCAACGCAAGCCATCCGTTGATACTGCTAAACCAACTAAAAAACCTTTTTCTGGGTTCAGGGTGTGGTAGTACATTTTCCAGGTGCCATCATCATCACGCAAAACTTGGGGCCAAGCGCAGAATAAAGCATCAAATTCTCCTTCTTTACCCACATCCATAATTGCCCCTTGGTAGGTACTTTCTAGCCTTACCCAATTGATGCCATCACGGGAAATAGCACAGCCAGGACGCATTTTTAATCCTTTAGCTTGAAACTTGCCCATGTTAATAACGGTATGGTCACCGCCGAAGTACCACATCCAATAAAGATTATCGATAAATTGGACATTGCTGACACCAACATGGGCTGAGTCAAAGCGATGTAAATCTGGGTGAGGTTCTAAAACAGAACCCATAGTCAGTGGCCCTTTAACTCGTTCCCAATGAATACCGTCAAAAGATGTTGCTAAACCACAGCGACCGGTGGGTAAATTAATTTGTCGGTCAAACGCAGCATCTCGGCCGTAGTACCACATATTCCAAGTACCATCGGGACAATGCATGACCTGTGGTGCAGAAACTCGTTCGGAATCCCACCATCCGACTGGGCCTGGTGCTAATACTAGACCGGGTTGATTTATTTGGGTTTTGTAATTCATTCAGATTAATTTGTTTCGCGCAAAGGCGCTAAGAAAAGAAAGGTAATTTATGAATGGCTGGTTACGGAAGGTTGATAGTTATACAGCCATTGTTCAAATTCAGTATCACTGAGTTGGGCTTGTTGCATCATTTTGCTAAGATATGTCTCGCTATCGGCTTCATAAGCACGTTTTGCCTGAACTGCGTTACGAATTTGGATGACTTGGGTACGGGGTTTACGACTATTTTCATAGTTAGTTAAGGCTGTTTCTATATTGACAGCATGACGCAGACATTGAGAAAGTTCCCATGCATCTTCAAAGGCTGTATTTGCCCCTTGTCCTAGTAATGGCACCATTGGATGGGCTGCATCACCTAAAAGTGTGACTCTGCTTTGACTCCAATTTTCCAGGGGAGGTCTGTCACATATGGGGCGTTCTACAATGTCTTCAGGGTTTGTTACTTGCAATATTTCTTGTACTGGTTCTGCCCAATCTGCAAACTTTTCTTGGAGGCGAGATTTAATAGCAGTAGGATTTGGGGAAATATTTCCTTCTGGACATAGGGTAGCTGCACTCCAAAATACATAGCCGCTACCTAAGTCGAAGAATCCAAAAATCTTGCCGTCTGGTGCTGTCATAGACATAACTTCGTTAGCAAGTAACTTTGGGTGGCTGTATCTGATTACAGCGCGCCAAGACATGCGGCCAGCATAACAAGGTTCGCCGTCACCAATCAAGGTCTGTCTGACTGCGGAGTTTAAACCGTCAGCGCCAATGAGTAAATCTGCTTTTACTGTAGTGTTGTTATCAAAAGATACTTCAACACCCTGATGATTTTGGTTAAAGCCAATGCAGCGATGATCTAAATGAATGATATCGGGTGGGAGTTGGGAGGCGAGGATATCTTGCAGCTGTGACCAGCGAATCTGTAACATCGGTTGACCATATTTTTCTTGCAGTGTTACTGATTTTTGACCAATCAATTCACCGGTGCTTTTGTGCAAGTTGAGTTTATGAGTTTGGCTACCCGCAGATTTTAGGGTCTTGGTGATACCAGGGGATATGACTTCTAGACTATTGAGTCCGTTGGGTAAAAGACTTAAGCCCGCACCCACTGGACGCAAACAATGTGCTTTTTCATAGACTTGAGCATTTATATCTAAATTGCGGAGGGCGATCACCACTGCTAATCCGCCATTCTAATGCTGCATTGCAACCTTGACCAATAGAAGAAGATACAGCATGAGCAGCATCTCCTATAATTAGCACACTATCACCGTGATGATATTGACTACAACGAACTGTTAAAATTTTCGCAATTGGTCTATCTAGGAAATCTTTCGCTGCTGATTCCGTCATCATTGCACCGATTTCTGGGAAATTTTCGCGGAAGAAACTGAGTACTTCTTGGGTGCTAGAAAGACCAACAATCTGATTTTTTTCGCTGGGAAAATTGATAGCACCACTCATCGTTCCATCGGCTTGAAACAAAGCTACCATGAGTGTTCCATCGTTGAGTCTCCAGGTATGAATATTGTCTGATTTGAGTTCGGTACTAGAGTTAACTTGCTCATCTAAAAAAATTGATTTGTAGTCAGTAGGGTAATACTTCTGTTCACATACAAAATTTTCAATTTCGAGAAAACCTGCTCTAACTACAGAATTGGCTCCATCTGCCCCAACTAATAAATCATAATTAACAGTAAAATCTGGGTTGTTTTCAACTGCAATATTTTTAAAATTAACTGTCTTATTCTTAAAATTTACGGCTTGACATTGACAGTCAAAGTAAATATCTAATCGGCTTTTATTATATTTCTGTGCTAATCTTTCTAGTAAGACAATGACTAAATTAGTACGGTCAAGAGTAACTAAAGGTTTTTGTCTGGATGTAATTCTCGATTTACCATTTTTTTGGTGAAAAACTGTTCCCGTCATCTCCACACTTACGGCTTTGATGGCTGCTTCTAAACATTCAATTTGCCTCAAAGCACTCATACCTCTTTCATTGAGAGAAATCGGGAAGGTTCGAGATTTGGAGAATGAAATAATTCTCGGATCGCTGCGCCGCTCGTAAATATTTATTTGATAATTTTCTCCTCGCTGTAATAAATAGTGAGCGAGTAAAAGTCCGCTGGGCCCAGCGCCAACAATCACTACTTTTTTGGACATAACTTTAATATTGAGGCTAATGCTTAATTTGATTATTAAAGTAGCTAATTTAATTTTTCATGAATCTTTCGAGGGATGTTGATAATATTTAGAAATATCCAGCAGCAGGCGATCGCGTCAAACGCACGCAGAGCGATCGCCTAAAACGCACGCTTGGCGATATGCTTTGTTGATCCCCTCCACATTCGCAGCACAAACTACGCTAGAATTCAAGCAGAACAAGCATTTCCCGTGCAAAAACACCCCATGCTGGAGACTCTGCAAACCCAACTGTACCAACTAGAACAATTTGCTAACACTGTTGTTTCTGACCAACTAACACACCTCAGCTTGCTAAGTGTGGGCATTATTTTTGCAGCTGGTTTACTCACCAGCCTCACCCCTTGTATGCTATCTATGCTGCCCATTACCATTGGTTACATTGGGGGTTATGAAGCGAAAGGCCGCCTACAAGCAGCAGCTCAATCTACATGGTTTGCGTTAGGATTGGCAACTACCCTAGCTGGATTAGGAATTATAGCGGCTTTTGTTGGCAAAGTTTATGGTCAAGTGGGTATCGGCTTGCCAATTATTGTGAGTATTATCGCTATTCTCATGGGGTTAAACTTATTAGAAGCATTACCCCTACAATTTCCATCCTTGGGTGAAACAAATTGGATTTCCCCAAATTTACCGCCAGGAGTGCGTTCTTATTCTCTGGGGCTAACTTTCGGCTTAGTTGCATCTCCTTGTAGCACCCCCGTTTTAGCCAGTCTACTAGGTTGGGTTGCCAGTACACAAGATTTAATTCTTGGTGCGGTTTTGTTACTTTCCTACACAGCAGGATATGTCGCACCATTGATATTGGCTGGTACTTTCACTGCTTCCATTAAAAAACTGCTGGAGTTGCGGCGCTGGTCTGGTTGGATTAATCCAGTCAGTGGTGTGCTATTGGTAGGATTTGGTGTATTTTCTTTAATTTCTCGCTTTCCCTTGGGTAGTTTTTAAGCCATGACTGTAGAAAATTCCGCCTCCACAGAATTAAGTTGGTGGTTAGTACCTGGGCGATTCTTACGGAAGGAGTTTTTGCCTGTACTGACTAATTTACGCCTAGCGATCGCCTTACTCCTACTCATCGCTGTTTTTAGCATCAGTGGGACTGTAATTGAGCAAGGTCAGTCACCTGCATTTTATCAGTCTAACTACCCCGAACATCCCGCTTTATTTGGTTTTTTGACTTGGAAGGTCATTCAGGTAGTTGGTTTAGACCATGTATATCGGACTTGGTGGTTTCTCAGCTTACTGATTTTATTTGGTACTAGTCTCACAGCTTGTACTTTCACCCGCCAGTTACCAGCTTTAAAAACCGCCCGTCGCTGGAAATATTACGAAGAACCCCGGAAATTCCAAAAGTTAGCTTTGAGTGCAGAACTAGATACTGGTTCCATCAATTCCCTAAACGAAATTTTACAGAATCGCCGTTATAAAATTTTTCAAGAAAAAGATAATATTCTCTACGCCCGTAAAGGAATAGTTGGACGCATCGGCCCGATTATTGTGCATGTGGGAATTGTGACTATCCTCCTTGGGGGAATTTTGGGGGCCATGACAGGCTTTATGGCTCAAGAAATGATCACCAGTGGTGATACATTTCAAGTAAAAAATATTATAGATGCTGGCCCTTGGGCAAATCCTCAAGATTTAAAAAATTGGTCTGTGCGAGTTAATCGTTTTTGGATTGATTACACCCCATCTGGAGGGATTGACCAATTTTATTCCGATATGTCTGTTTTGAATAACCAGGGACAAGAAGTTGACCATAAGAAAATTTTTGTCAACCAACCCCTGCGTTATCATGGCGTCACTTTTTATCAAACTGATTGGGGAATCTCAGCTGTTCGTATCCAATTTAATAACAGCCCGATTTTCCAGTTACCGATGGCTTCATTAGACACCAATGGCCGAGGACGCATCTGGGGAAGTTGGATTCCCACTAAACCAGATTTGAGTGAAGGTGTTTCGGTGATCGCCAAAGACTTGCAAGGTATGGTATTAATTTATGATTCCACCGGCAAACTAGTAAATACCGTACGCACAGGAATGTCAGCCAAAATCAACGGCGTCAACTTGAAAATTGTCGATGTGGTGGGTAGTACTGGCTTACAAATCAAATCTGATCCTGGAATCCCGATGGTTTACACAGGATTTGCATTGCTCATGTTAGGCGCAACCATGAGTTATTTCTCTCATTCACAAATTTGGGCATTACAAAAAGGCGATCGCTTGTATGTTGGAGGTAAGACTAATCGCGCCCAAGTCGCTTTTGAACAAGAGGTTTTGCAGATTTTGGATGGTCTGAGTTCTCAGCCTCAAGTTGAAACGCCTAGAGGTGCTGAGTCTTAGCCTACCTCTGGGCGTAACTTGGGGTTTAAATCTATTTTTGGTGACGCACTTCCACCACCGTATGCACATTCCCACGAGGAGTAAAATCTACCTTAACTGTCACCTCTAAAGGGTCACAAGCAGCAACAAAATCATCCAAAATTTGATTTGCAGATTCTTCGTGGGAAATATAGCGATCGCGGTAACTATTAATATACAGCTTCAAAGCCTTTAACTCTACCACTCGCTCATCAGGCACATAAGTAATATAAATTGTCGCAAAATCAGGGTAACCAGAAAACGGACACTTACAAGTAAATTCCGGCAAAGTAATATTTACATCATATCGCCTACCTACACGAGGATTAGGAAACGTAATTAATTTACCTTCGGAAATTTCGCGTTCGCCATATTTCATTTCTGGCTTAGGCTGGGATACAGTTTCAGGTGAAGAATTGCTCATAATTTATCAAAAAGATGGGTCTAAAACCCCGTTCTTCTAGGACGGCTTTATATTTTGCAGTGATCGAAGAAATTTCCGCAGGATATCAGTTTTAGTTCGCTTCGTCTTCTTCGTATATCGTTCAAGTGCTTTCATTTCTTCTTCAGAAACCCTAACGTGCAATTGTTTTTCAGCCATTTTGTGTACCAATATGGTACAATAAGTATACCGCATAACCGACGGGTAACTTGACTCAACCGAACACGCCTTAGTAGCGTGGTGTCCGGGCAAACGTTGCAGACGGTAGAAGTAATTCTATTAGTACGCCGGGACTCGGCGGAATCTAAAGCGCCTATGCAGACGATCTACCGGGGAGAGAGCTACAAAGCTCAATCTAGGCAAGTGTCGAAACCCCATAAGGCTCGGCTTGAGCGCAGTCGAAAGGGAGTAACTAGGAAAGCCTAATTGTGAGATTAGGAAGCTCCGTACCTTTAGGTCGGAGAGATGTCACTAAATATATAGCTTTTGGCCTACTGTTAACCAAGCTCTTCCCAATCAGGACAACTTTCATCATCCCATCCATGAGGATGCATAGCACAGACTAATAAATTACCACCATAAACTTGACCGTGGTAATGATGACAACCTATGCAAGCAGGATTCTTTTCTGGTGTCGGTTCTACCCCATAAGGAAAACCTGGATCTCCATCTCCAACCACATCTTCCAGTTCCCAGTAAACTTCTAAAATCGGGTCAGTGAGATCCTGTAAATACTGGTCAACTTCAGTAGCGATGGAAGTTTGTACTTGTTCAGTAAATTCTTCTGTCAGATCAAAAAAGACATCCACCATTTCACTTATTCCTAGGAAGAAGCGTTCTACTTCGTCAGCTACTGTTTCTACGATTTCTGCTAAATCTTTTTGCCATTGTTCCATAAACTTGACGCCCTTATCGACTATAAACAGGACGCTTAGTGCTACTTAGCTGGCAGCACTAGATTACACCCCAGGCATTGTATGTTATCAACTTTCTGTATATAACACCATGCCAAGTTGCCGCCTATTACTAATCATCAAGATAAAAATTAACTGCTTACTAATCTTTTTGCAATTTTTTTAACTCTTCTTGCAGTTTTAGCACTTGTTGGCGCAGGTTATCAACATTTTCTGTTGTTGGCGCTTTTGGCTCTTTAACTGTTGTCTCTTCGTCTTCTTCTAAAATTTCGATGCGACGGGGTTCAGACGTTGGTGGTTTTTCCGTTGTATCTGTAGATGTCGGCGCTTGTTGAGCCTGTTTCATCATATCTTCTACAAAACGGCGGGCTTCATCTGTATTCATTTCGCCCTTGGCCACCATTTCATCCGCCAGTTTTTGGACTTGCGATCGCAGTTCGGCTAACTTCCCCCCTGCTTTCTCACCCGCGTAAGAAGCCAACCCGACACCGAGGTAAAAAGCTTTTTGAACAATATCTCCAAAACCAGGCATTGTTGCTGAACGCTCCTACAAAATAGGGCGACCCGGAGACTACGCCTACCATAAGCATCCCGTATTGCTGCTACCTTCCGGTTCTGACAAGATTTGGGCGTTAAAGTCGCATAGATCCAGGTCTGATATCAGCATAACACTAAAAGTCCGTAAGTGTGTGTTACTCGACAACAATTTTCCATTGGTAAAGCTGATAACTCACACAGCCGTTTTGCACCAATGGATCAAGAGCCACAATTGCTTCGGCCTCATCCCTCGAAGCCGCCTCAAACAGCAACATTCCTCCCCTGTCTTCTGCCCAATAGCCTGTTCGGGCTTTGTGCCCTTTGGCAATCAAATCTTCAACGTAGGCTTTATGGGCGGGTACGTATTGATCAAAAATAGGTTTATCGACTTTACCTGCTTCAATTTTGACGAACCAAGGCATTGACTTGTTACCTCTCAATTTTCTGTATCATCACCCAAACTAGGGGCTTCCCAAGAATAAATTATCCAATAGGACTTACGCACTCGCTACGAAAATTAAGGCTTTGAGATTGCTTCCCCCTGCCCCCTGCCCCCTGCTCCCCTGCTCCCCTGCTCCCCTGCCCATACATCTTAGGTGGCAACTTTCTCCTCAAGTGGTTGAAAAGCCTTTTTACTAGCACCACAGATGGGACATTGCCAATCATCAGGAATATCTGCAAAAGCTGTACCAGGAGCAATTCCCGAATCAGGATCACCCGTTCCGGGGTCATAAATCATGCTGCATTGTCGGCAAATCCATTTTTGAGTTTTGGGATCTGTATCTACAACCTTAGTTACGGGTTGTCCTCCGTTTAAAACTGCTAAAGCTTCAGCGTAGCGGTCAGCATGGTAATGTTCGACAAATTTAAGTAAACCAAAATTATGGGCATCTGTGCGAAATGTGTCAGCATGATCAGTAGATTCTTTGGCTTGCTTAAGAAATTCTGCTACAGCGGCATCATCGCGATCGCGTTGGGCAGAGGCGGCAAAATCAGGATACATTGTAGTATATTCGTAAGTCTCGCCTTCAATGGCTAAAGATAAGCAGCGTGACATAATTTCTTGCTTTTGTGCTGCCGTTAAAGCATTGGCATCTTCTACCACAAGTTCTGGATGCAACAAAACAAAATGTGCAAAGGCGTGTTCTGTTTCCTGTTGTGCGGTTTCTTGAAAAAGTTTTGCCAAGTCTTTATATCCAAGTTTGCGCGCGACTTCAGCAAAAAATAGATACTTGCGGTTGGCCATCGATTCACCGCCAAAGGCAGCTTCTAAATTTTGCAAAGTAGTAACATTTGACATATCCATATCCATATCTTTTGGCTGCCTGTGAAGAGATGTTTTTTGGGCAACGACAGCTTCTAAAATCGGGTAAATGAGCTTGATTAGTATACTTTTGAAACGTTTTAGTCAATGCTCATCGACTTATATTTAATTTCCCGCTTTATTTCATTGCCCTAGCAAAATTATAAAACTGATAAATTTGGCAGAGGAAAATTTTAGTCTTAATTTCAGTTCTCTGGGGTGTAAGATATACTTTTTGTAAAAATCCCCAAGAGCAGAGCAAAAATCAGTAAACTTGGGTACAACATCTCAATACCAGTGATCTAGCATCAAAACTGTTGCTAAAATCCCAATAATTTTACCTAAATCCTATGAAAGAAACTGTCCTAGAGGTGCGTAATCTACAAGTTGAATTTTCCAGTGATGGCGGTATTGTCAAAGCTGTGGATGATATATCCTTTCAGATTAATCGAGGTGAAACTCTAGGAATAGTAGGAGAATCGGGTAGTGGTAAATCGGTAACATCACTGGCTGTAATGGGATTGTTGCAAAGTCCCGGTAGAATTAGCGGTGGTGAAGTCTGTTTTCGTCCCCAAGGCAATGCTCAACCAGTTGATTTGGTGCAATTGTCTCCTGAAGAAATGCAGTTACACCGGGGTGGCGACATTGCCATGATTTTTCAAGAACCCATGAGTTCGCTCAATCCGGTGTACACTATTGGGTTTCAGTTAACTGAAGCGATTATGCGACATCAAAATGTGTCTGTCGCTGAAGCCAAAAGAATTGCGATCGCAGGTTTGCAAGAGGTTAAACTGCTTCCTAGTGATGATGTGATCCAAAAGCAGTGTATTGAAACCTGGCATCAAAATAACCCCAATTCATCGGCATTAGATGACTCCAGGTTAGTAAGGTTAGTTAAGCAGCACAAAGAAGCTATTTTAGAACGTTATCCACACCAACTATCTGGAGGTCAGTTACAACGGGTGATGATTGCAATGGCCATTTCTTGCAACCCATTACTGTTGATTGCTGATGAACCAACTACCGCTTTAGATGTGACGGTACAAGCCACAATTCTGGAGTTATTGGGAGAATTGCAGCAAAGTCGGGATATGGCAATGATCTTTATCACCCACGACTTGGGACTAATTTCGGAAATTGCTGACCAAGTAGCGGTGATGTACAAAGGCAAAGTTGTCGAACAAGGCGCAGCAGAACAAATTTTTAGCAATCCCCAGCATCCCTATACTAAAGGCTTAGTAGCTTGCCGTCCCACACTCAACCGCCGTCCCCGAAAACTCCTCACAGTTTCTGACTACATGAATGTGGAGGAAACACCCACAGGAAATGTCATAATTCAGGCCAAAGAACCCCCTCGTCCGCCAGAAGTTAGTACCGAGGAACTCTCTCAAAGATGGGCGAGTTTAAATGACAAGTCTCCTTTATTAGAAATTCGTGACCTCCAGGTAGGGTTTCCCATCCGGGGTGTATTTGGGGGAACAAAACGCTACCACATGGCAGTTAATGGTGTTTCTTTTGATGTCAAACCAGGGGAAACATTGGGTTTGGTCGGTGAATCTGGGTGTGGTAAAACTACCCTTGGTAGAAGTTTGCTGCGCTTAATTGAACCAATGAGTGGTCAAATAATTTTTGAGGGACGAGATATAACTACCCTCAAAGGTGAAGCATTACAGAAACTGCGGCGAGAAATGCAAATCGTCTTCCAAAATCCCTTTAGTTCCCTAGATCCTCGCATGAAAATTGGGGAAGCGGTCATGGAACCGTTGCTAATTCACTCTGTGGGTAAAACAAAGCGACAACGAAAAGAACGGGTAGCCGAACTATTAGAAAGAGTGGGTTTAAGCGCCGATGCAATGAACCGCTACCCACATCAGTTTTCTGGAGGTCAACGTCAACGGGTTTGTATTGCTCGTTCTCTGGCTTTAAATCCCAAATTTATTATCTGTGACGAATCTGTTTCGGCCTTGGATGTGTCGGTACAAGCCCAGGTATTGAATCTATTGAAAGAATTACAAGATGAATTTCAACTGACTTATATCTTCATTTCCCATGATTTAAGTGTAGTGAAATTTATGAGCGATCGCATTTTAGTGATGAATCGCGGTCAAATTGTCGAACAAGGTACAGCAGAAAGTATTTACCTTGAACCCAAAGAAGCATATACACAAAAATTAATTGCTTCCATTCCTACAGGGAGTGCAGAACGGGTTCGCAGTCGTCACTTGCGGACTTCATAAATATCCTAATACACAAATCTTCACAATTACCCATTCCCTGTTTTCCTCCCGAAGGAAGATAAAATCAATATCCAAAATTGTAGAGCAGGCATCTTGCCTGCTAATCATCAATATTCTTTTGTATATACATCAGATAATTCAGAGCCTGTCTGATATCTTCTTCTTCTTCTTCTTCTTCTAATTCTGGATAAGCTGCTAAAACTTCTGGAATAGAAAGTTGACTAGCTAGTAGTTTCAAAACAAAGACTACGGTGATCCCCATTCCTCTAATCGTTGGTTGTCCCAAACAAACATTTGGATTAACAGTAATACGGTCTACTACTTCTCTCAATCCCACATTCCGCAGGTTAGTTAAAAAAGAAGATAATATTTTCGACAAGGAGCACCAAAAAACTGGAGAATCCATAGCCTTTCATGGGTTAAGTTGGTAATTTGCTTGATTTGGGCAAAAGTAACCAAATGAATTGACATAAAACATTGGAACCTTAGTGGTGCAGAAAACTTTCTGGAGTCTCAGGTTGAGAAAACTGTGACACGTGAGAACTCAATTCGTGTCTCGAACTGCGCTCGTTTTTTGAGGGAAGCAGAGGCAGGTGGAGGACTCTTTTGAGGTAAGGTGGCTAAACTGGGAATGGAGAGATGTTGATAACACAAGCGTTTAATCTCGCGTAATCCTAATTGCAAGAAACTCAATACCCGTTGGCTATGCCAATCCAGCATTTTGCGCCGACCTTCACTGACCACCACTACCGCAACAGCAATAGCAATCAAGGTGGCAGCAGCTAACAGCATCAACAAGCAATTCAGCGCTTGAGGATGGCGCAAGTGGGAGCGGATGAGTTCACTCATCGGCGGACTTATAATCCTTGAAATGTGGTTCGATTCCCCCAAATCGCTGACCATAGACCTCAAAGGTCTGCAAGGACGGCGGCACATCGGAGAGGACAGCCCAAGGTTCACCCGCCAGCACTAAATGAGCGGTGGCGAGATGACACTCAATGTCCTGCAAAACGTTGACTTCTCGAAACAGATAAGCTTCTCCAAGAGGGGAAGTAAGTCCGCAACCGCAGCCGTTTGACCATTGGAGAGGGTAATGTTCAAGTCCGATTTCGCTCTGCTCTGATAGACCACGACCATTGATGCTCCCGTAACCACCGGATCAATGCACCATGTTCAAATCCTCGATCTGCTAACAACGTCACCTGACATTCTGGCGGCAGCAGCCTTAACGTCGTTTCTAACACGGGGCAGTAGTCCTCAAAGCCCACGGTGGCACTACCATGCTCCAACACTGTTTGACCGAGTGGAATTGATCGTCCACCCCAAATCAAACAAATCTCAATCAGACAATATTGATCCCATAATACGCTGGTATCGAGCGTCAGCGTCATTGCCATACCCCTCCAAGAACTCAAAAACTGCTGCAACAGAGGAAAATAGAAGGTCTCGGCAGTGATTTTGGGATTATGGACAAAGTAGTTTAAGCGTTCCATGTGGCTGCGAGCTTTGCAATCCCGATGACTCAGATAGGGCAGCCAATGGCTCAGACAGGCGCTTTGAGCTTGTAAAATGGCGGCGATATTTTCACAAAATACTTGCAGATGTCTTTGGTCTTGTGGACAAATCCATTGACTTAGTTGAGCTTGCAGTTGACGATAAAGTTGGGGGATTGACATATCGGATGACTTTTTGTGTGGAAACTTGAGCATCCCATGTCGTCCTCCACTCTGTCACTCTTGTCTCACTGTGATATTCCCCATATATCAACTCTTCAGGACTTTTCTGCACCACTAAGCTGCCGAAGTTCAGATTGGGCTTTTAATAACTGTTGAGTCAAACGTTTTTCCAACTGTTTGAGGTCAGCATCTTTTCTGGCTTGGCTTTCAAAGACGAACCAACGCTGTTGTACACCTCCGTACTCGCTACAACTTGGCGCAATCCGATACCCAGACATTAAACTTTGATTAAATGCTTCTTGAGGCATGTTATCTAACAGCATTTTTGCCGCAGTCAGGGTAACTGGTACTCTCGATACCCAGCGCAAATGTTTCATTTGTTGCAAGTTTTCTTCGGTGTAAAGTGCGGCATCTGCAACAAATAAAGCATCTATTTGCCATTGTCGTTTGAAGTCCGCAATTATAGTCGCAAACATTTTCGAGTCCGATTCATTACCGTCTCCGACTCTTAAGTACAAGGGAATMTCGGAGTCCCCAGCAGTCGGTTAATTTGTTCTACTAGATTCATCTCATCACATATGCCTGCGACTATGCCGCAGTGGTCAATATCTTGTACCCTGATATCTAATGGTGATGCTGTCATGCTTCTAAAATGCAGCATTTAGGTCATTTTCAAAAATACAGCATTTACGAGCGCACCTGCGAAATCTGGGCTCAATATACAAGGTTGGGTTGTTCGCGGAGCGCGGGAGCGCGTTGCGGAGCAATGGAACGTAAAGCCCTAACGGACATGGCTGCGCTTACCGCGTAGCGTGCCGGAGGCATAAACCAACACCCAAAGACTCGGTATTGTTGGGTTTCACTCCGTTCAACCCAACCTACATTCATTTTTCTCTCTCCAAAGTCATAGAAGAGGGATAAGCAATGCGGTAATTATTTGCTAAAAATTTGATAGTACAGCCACGTAGTAGCTTCCTTCAAAGGAAAAAGCACATAAGTCAGAGGATTGATAGTCACAACAATATTACGGTAGTCTCGTCGTGCCCAAAACAAGATTCCACGGGCGACTTGTTGTGCTGACATCACTCCATAAGGATTTAGTTGACTTTTAAATGGCCCCAGAATTAACTTACGAATTACACAATCACCATCCAACCGCTTAAGAGTGACAATATTTCCTAATGTCCGTTTACTAAGTTCATAAAGTGGACTTAACGCCGGAGAAACCTCGGCCTCAGAAGTATTCACCCAAATTTCCTTAGTCGCCTTGGCTTGTGGCCCTGTCACCGTAGACAAAAATATATCCATCAACCGTAACGCCGAGAAAGTATTGACCTCATAAGAGGAACTAATTGCCTGCGATGTACGGCTATTGTAGACATTAACGCCGTGGTTGATAATCAAAATATCGACTTTTTCTAAACTCTGTTTGAGTTCAGCTTCATTACCTAACTCCCAAGAAAGCACTTTTAAATTAGTGTGCGTAGCTAATTTTTCTGGGTTAGTAGTTAAGGCTACCACCTTAGCATTATGTTTTAAGAGTTCCGTTGCTAAAGCTTGCCCCAAAGCACCTGAGGCTCCAGTTAAAGCTACAGTTTTACCCTTAAGAGATAATGCCGTACCAAGTATTTTATCCACTAGAGGAAAGACACCACTATAGTAGGCATTGACATCATCAAAATGATGGCGCCAATGGTAAGTTCGATTCACCCACCAAAAGGAGGGAATTATTTGTAAAGGGCCTGGTAAGTGGTTGTAGTCTGTGTCGATTTTTCCTTGGGAATATCGCACAGAAGCACCAAACAAAAAAGTACAGCCATATGCTACTCCCAGCCATAACCCTATTTGGTGAACTAATAAGGCAATTACCGCCAAAACCACTACCAGTAGACTCGACTCAAAAATGTCGTGATACAGTTGAGACTCTTGGTAAGCTTGCACAGAGATAATTGATAAATCCCGACGGTACACTGCATGGTGCTTGTTATGCCATTTTGCCAGCCATTTGACCTGATGACACAACACATGATAACTATCTCTTAATACCTCAGCCAGCAAAATAGAAAAGACTCCCCAACCAGCAAACTGTAAACAGGCATTTACTAAAACCCAATTAAAGGGAGCTAACGTCTGCATCATGTTTTCCTGCACACCATTTGTCTTAATTTTTCTTTATATTCACTCTAGTACTTTAACCAACTCCCGAAACAGTAATCGCGTTGCGATCGCAGCAATTTTCATTCTCACCAGCTTGACCGGACGACCAGCTGTTTTTTCAGCGTCCAACTTTTCGCCCAAAGTTTTACCAATGTCATTTTTCAAGCGCGATCGCGCTGGTTCAATTCTGGTGAAAACCCATTGCCAGAAAGCCATACGGCATAAATCCGAGCCACCAACTACCTTAGCTTTTTTGATATCGCCGGATGCCTCCAGGCTGGGGGCCACACCTAAGGCTTTCTGAAATCTTCTCAGTGATAAGTGGCGTTTAGTCGGTTTTTTAGAGTTTCGCCCCTTGCGGATTTTCACATCCGGTTTACCGTCTTCCCCCAAAAATCCTGACAATGGGTAAATTTGAGACAGAACGATCGCAGCGAGGCGATCGCCAAAACCGAACTTGTGGAAAACTTCGAGATATTGCTTCCAAAAACTCCAATTACTAAAGTAACTAACCCTGAAAAAATAAAAAAAGCTCAACCAGATGTACAAACAGAGTTTCCTAATGGGAAATCTGTTGAATTTGACTGGCAAGAAGTAATAGATAATTCACCTCCAGCTATAAAAGAATTTTTTCTCAAATCTGCTTTTAACTTAATTACTAGAGAGAAACGCCTATTTATTGTCGGTTCCGTCACTCAGATCGGCCTGGATTCTTTGAGCTTAAGGTCGAAGAATCCAGGATCATTTATCCCCTTATCGTTAGGTCAATTCCCGGCTACAACGGATTACAAGTACGGATATTACATTTTTTACAGCGAGGAACGAATGAGCGTATTTGATCCAGGTGAAGACGGAACTCTAAGAGCTACTCAACTACCTTCAGCTTTCTTTGAAGTAGCAAGGGCTATGGACGCAGCCGAACAAAATCGCAACGGTGCCAATCCAGGACTAGCACCACGGAGAAACTTAGCTACTACCGTAAGTTTTGATACCGGAACTATTAGTGTTGCGGCTACATTGCCAATTATTGTTTCTACTGAGACAGATGGTTCTATCAAAATTGTTGCCCAAGATTATCTTGGTTCTACATACTCAGGCTTTGATGGTGGTGGTGGTGATTTAAAAGCCGACACAATTATGGAAGCTTTTTTGGAAATTGCTTCTAAGTTAGCTGCTGCTGAAAAATTAGTAGTACCTACCGATTCTCAGCCTGATAACATTCAGGTTAGCTTTGATTCAGAATCTGGTACGGCTAATATTTCCGCCAATATTCCCTTCACCTCTGAAGCTGCCAATGATGGTGATGTGGTCATCATCGCTATTGACTATCTCTAATCAACATATATCCACCAATTGATTAACAGATAGCAAGGTGAAATAAATATGGCAGGTAAAAAGTTAGGGCCACGCGCCACAGTTGTATTTAAGTCTGGGCAGGGTGGAGGTAAAGGAGCTAAAACACAGTATGTTTATATGCTGCGTTCAGTTGCAGAAAAGTTGGGGTTAAAGGTTGTGCCGGATGCAACTATTACCCGTAAGCCTCCTAAAGGTAGTAAAGCCAAGGAAATTAAAGTCTCCGTCCGTGGCAGTGTTGGTGCGAAACATATTAAAGTACCGCAACCAGGAACTAACAGCACTCAAGCAAGCGGCAAGGGCGTAAAGGTTAAATACCTTAGTGTTCCTGTTCCAGCCAGTGCAAATATTAGCGATATCAAAAAGTTCTTACAAGGCGCTAGTAAAAAACCGTCTGCTTTTGTTAGTCCCAATGGACGGACGTATTCACTCATTACAAAGTAGATGATTGAGACTCAACTAGTCTTTAAAAACGAGTACAGATTTGATTTAAAACAAGTCACTTCTGTACTTGTTCCTTATCTATTTTCTGAGGATGACAACAAATTAATTATTGTTGTGAATGCTCAACCCACTAGAAATTATAGAAGTTCTGGCAGGCTTGAACAAATTTTGTTTGACTTACCCAATAAGCCAGTAGCTAATTCTGAAATATTGAGATTTGGTGAACAGTTTTTTGAGTTTCCAAAGTTAGGTAAATTTAAGTTACAGTTCTTTCCTAATTTTTATTTAGGAAAAACTAGTTTATCTATTAAGAAAGTTTTAGCTTCAAATGCAGATTAATTTAAAAGATGCCCTAGAATTTGCAATTTTAATTACTGGGGTAATAGCCATAGTTGTCCGCATAACTCGGTTAGAAGCCAGAATACACGAACGGATCACCGCAGTTGACAACAGACTACAACTCACCATCACCCAGTACACCGGTCATAAGGAGATGGTTGAATATCGGCTACACGGATTGGATGAAAAAATAGATCATAAATTCAACCGCTTGCATACCGGACAAAAAGAAATACAGGGATTTCTTAGCCGGACTACTAGTTTTATGACCAGAGAGGGCAATTAATGACACAAGATGTAACTGTAATTTGGCGCTGGGCCAAAGAGCTAGAGCAATCTGTTGGGTTTTTGGTTGCTTTCTCTTGGAAGCATCCCCAGGAATCGGATTATCAGAAATTCCTGTTTGAAAGAATTACCAGCGATTACAAGCGGCTGAAACAAGCATTTGAGAATACTGGGGATTCTCATCAGGATAGATGAAGGTGGAGTTACAGAGCAAACTAAAACTGCTGGGAGAGGATGCTTTTATCAGCAAAAAAATCACATTTTGCTCGATACGCTGGCTCAGGCGACTTTTAATATTCCAGTGATGGAGTACTTTTTCTGAAACTAGTGACTTTGTTTTTCAACAAAAATATACCACTGCTGGCAACCAACAATGCACCCAAAGCATGAGGTTCGGGAACTCGTCGTTGAGAGACAGGTTGAGAAGTAGCGCTTTCTATCAACCGTCCTGAGGTAAAACCAATAGTACCAGGTGGCAGAGTGTTAATAAAAGCTCCACCATCACTTGTGCCTGTACCATCAAAATTACCTGGAAATGACAAAAATAATTCGTTTAAACCAGACGCAAATCTCAGTTGAGACAATGTGTCTTGGGGAGCAATAAAGGCACTGCTAGATTCTGTGGAGTTGTTAAAGTTAAATACTACATCTCCCGATGCATCCCGCAAATTGATATCCCAGCTAGTTAAGTTGGTTTGGGTAGCCACAGGTAGCCCGCTGACTGAGTAAGTCCCATCAAAGGTGTCCAAACTCTCTAAAAATGGGGAGCTACTCTCCAAAATCCCATTAAAATTTCCTGATAGAAAAAAATCAGCCGCCAGACTAGGTTTAGCACCAACAGTAGCAACAAACATAGCAAAACCACTGGTGGCGATCGCTAATTTTTGCATGAGTTTCATGATCAAAAAGTTGCACCTCAATAGTGATTTATAACAGTGGTGGCGATGCCCAAATCAACAGTAATAACCAACATAAAAGTACTTTCAAATACCCGTATGTTGTGATTTGGCTGAAATACACACCACAAATTGTGTCTTGAAGATGAAAAAACTATTGGCTAGTGTATATTTCTTGGCTTGATAATGCAAGACTCCTATGGAAGCAACATAGATTTAAAAACGTCTTTGAAACTCCACTACTGCACGACTGTCATCATCCAAATTAGTAGAAGCCCGCAAACGAATTTCGTCGTTAATTCGGTAATTAACACCCCACTGAAATGGGTCATTTGCTGTCAAAATTTTGATACTAGACAAGGAAACTTGTGGAGAAACGTCAATACCTGCCTCTGCTGCTAATTCCAAGCTAGAACTGCCTCGGCCGGCTTCTGGATTATTAGAAACGATAGTAGGAAATACACGCAGTTCACTTAAACCAACGGCACTGCCAATTTGGTTAAACGCCGCCTGAAAGTTGCTAAATACTGCTGAACCGGCGATGTTAATCAACCCCAAAGTGCTATCACCACCTCCTTGGCCATCAACTATCCCTCCACCCAATAAAGCCACAATTTGGGTTTCCGAGCGTCCTGGACTGCTGGTGAGTTCCAGATTTTCGTTAAGTTGGCTTGCAAGTCCCTGGACATTAGCTTCTATTTGCACACTTTCTAAAGCTGCTAATCCAGCCGTGTTGGTGCGGGCGAAGTCACTACTTTGAACAACATCGAGTACCCTAGCAGTGAGTCGAACATCCAAGTCGGGATCACGGGGTTGATTGGCTCTAAAGGTGGCAGTATGTTTGTACCCACGCGCTAAGTTAAACTGAGTGGTAAATAAATTAACACCGCCTTCCTCTAGTCTAATGACACCATCGGGTATGGGTTCAGCAAAGGTACCATTAATAGTAAGGTTACCTGTAGCGCGGAAGCTCAGAATAGGTGGACGGTTAACTTCGACGTTTTGACCTATCGCTAGATCTAAATTATTAAACCTGGGCGCTCCATTACCCATATCAGGTTGAATTTGTTTGTTAGCTCTAGTGATTGGCAAACTACTGTTATTAGTCGTAGGCGTTGGATCTACAGTATCTGCTAGTAAAACCTGTCCATCGAATAAACTGACTTTACCGCCAATTTCTGGGTTCAGGGCGGAGCCAGTAATCTGTAAATTGCCACTAGCGCCACCTTGGTACAAGCCTCTAAGATTTAAAGCCAACTCATCAACATTGACTGTCAAGGGATTTTCCACATTAGCTTGTCCGTTAGTGAAAATCGGAATTTCTCCCGATGCTACTACATTACCTCGGCTAAACCTGCCCTCCAGATTCTCTACTAAGATGCGGTCAAAATCAAACAACACTTTGCCAGTAACACGTCTCACCTTACCTGGCAAAGCCTGAGCAGCAAAGGTAGCATTATTCACAGTAGCAATACCGTTGACGAGTGGTCTGCGGAATGTGCCACGTACTGTAATATCTATATCCCCTTCACCTGTTTCAAAAGCCACCTGATTAGTCAATAAATTCAA
Source organism: Cyanocohniella sp. LLY (assembly GCA_022241785.1). Lineage (GTDB taxonomy): Bacteria > Cyanobacteriota > Cyanobacteriia > Cyanobacteriales > Nostocaceae > Cyanocohniella. The sequence goes on from JAKOMP010000035.1 coordinate 42,793, forward strand.
TATTGCCAAGCCCTCATTTTGCACCTTGAGATCCAACTCGATTTGATCGCTATCGGGTGCCACCGATGCAAAGGGTAACTGATAAGGGATACTACCAGTAATATTTACTGGTTCTGTTGCCACCACTGAGACAGTACTGCCAAAATTCAAGCGTCCATTAGCATAACTGAAACTAGCTGTAGCTGATTCTACAGGTTGCTGATTTAATCTGCCTTGGGTAATTGCCCACTCACCTATGCCTTGAGGGTTAGCAATACTCCCTGATAAGGCTGCTGTACCATTGAGATTACCGGAGATATCAACTGGTAAATTCACAAAATTATTCAGTAAATCTATGGGGAAATTAGTTACTCGCAACTGACCTGATTGATCATCCCCACCAATATTACCGGCGAAGGCCAGAAGTCTATTTTCTGACTCAATGCGGAATGGTCGTAACTGCAAAACGCCATTTTCAAACCTGCCTTGGGCAACTATATTTTCAGCAGTATAAAAACGATTCGTGTCTTCTTGGCGACCCCAGGTAAAGTTTTGACCATTTAAATTAAATTGCACCAAGAGTCCGTCAGCTGTGGCGGTATCTACAGCAACTTCCCCGCTGAAAGTACCTTGTAAATCTGCTAGATCTGGGATGGGATTAGACTCTTGCCGTTCTTGTTCTTGGACTGCTATCAGTGCGTCGATTTCATAGAAACGCTTGAGTTGGGTTAATAAAGGTTGATTAGGTAATCCCCTGGGGTTGGTGGTTAAATCGGCTGCGGTACCGTAGGTTGGTTCTGCTGTACCACGTTGAAAATCTTGTAATTCAAATATCTGCGCTACTGTCAGTACATCTTGAATATTACCCTGGCTGATATTGAGATTACCTTGTAGTTGTGGCCCTTGGGGAGTTTGACCTACATGGCCAGCAAAAGCATAACGACTGTCACCCCTGACAAATTCGCTACTGGTGAGTGTGGCTTGACCATCATTGTAGCGGAACTGAGCTGCTAGGCGATCGCCACTCAAACGACCAATTTCTGGGGAGGCGATCGCTAAATTTCCACTGGCGGCTAATGTCTGCTGATTCACCTGCACATCCCCAGTTAACAACCCAGTTACCCTACCCGCACCGAGGCGCAATTCTGGCGGTGGTGTCAAATTCAATATTTGCAGGGGGAAATTGGCTACTGTCAGCGCTAAATCATTACCTTGGGCTTGACCTGTAGCTGAAGCATCTTGCCACTGCACTGCAAAGGACTGGGGACGATTTTGGGCATCTAAGTTAACAGCAATGCGATCGCGGTTACCTGTCAAATCTAAATTCAACCCTTGACCTTGTGCTGATTGGATATTACCCGTAAGCAACGGCTCAAAAGCAATATCTTGGACAACAAAGTTACGTAAACCGATTTGTCCTGTAACATTGGGTAAAGGTAGATTACCAGTAACTTGACCATTAAAATCTATACTTCCAGCTACAGCCACCTGATTTGGGAGATTAACTGGTAACTGTTGCAGATTGAAGTTTTGTGCTTGGACGTTGAGATTTAATTGCGTAATTTCTGGGATGCCAGCCACGTTGGCATTGGCTAATATGTCACCACTAACATTTAAACCTGGGGCTGTTGCTTGCTCAATGGCTAGTCTTTCCCCAGTCCATGCCAGTGTTGCATTTAAAGGTCGTTCCAGACCAGGTATTCCTTGGGATAACTGTACTTGTCCAGCCGCACGGACATCGGCTAATCTTGCCGATCCCAAAAGACCAGCCACCTGCATATTACCGCCCAATTGACCGCGTAACTGCTCATTGAACCGATTTAATTCCACACCCGCAGCATCAACTACTGCTTGGTAGCGTCCATTCGCCAGTTGGATATTAGAAGCGCTAATTGTGCCTCCGTTAAGATTTAACTGGGCTTGACCACTGGCTTGGATGGCTTCTGGTGCAAATGATTCCACCGACCCAGCCACATTTAATTGACCAGTTAACGCACCTTGAAATTGTGGTGGTACGGCTGCCAACTGCTGCACAGCCACATTATTGGCTTGCACCTGCGCTTGGTAGCGACCATTAGCCAATTGAATATTCGAGGCGCTAATTGTTCCTCCGCCCACATTGATCCGTGCTTGACCACTAGCTTGGATGGCATCAGGACTAAAAGATTCCACTGAACCAGCCACATTTAATTGACCAGTCAATGCACCTTGAAATTGTGGTGGAACTGCTGCCAACTGCTGCACAGGGACATTATTGGCTTGGACTTGTGCTTGATAGCGACCATTAGCCAATTGAATATCAGAAGCAGTAATTGTCCCTCTACCCACATTCACCCGTGCTTGACCACTAGCTTGGATAGCCTCAGGACTAAAAGATTCCACTGAACCAGCCACATTAAACTGACCAGTTAACGCACCTTGAAACTGTGGCGGTACTGCTGCTAACTTCTGCACAGCCACATTGTTAGCTTGCACCTGCGCTTGATATAAACCATTAGCTAATTGGATATTTCTGGCTGTGACAGTCCCACCAGCTACATTCAGCCGGGCTTCACCAGTACCACGTAAAGTATTGAGGCTGACGTTTTCAGTATTGCCTGCTATTTGAAATGTACCTGCCAAGGGGCCAGCCAAAGCCGGGGGTGCTTCTCTCAAGATGCGCCCTAGTCTGACATTATTAGCTACCAATTGAGCCGCAAAACTTTGATCTCGCAACTGAACATTAGAAATCGCAATTGTGCCGCCACCAATATTAACACCTGCCCCTTCAGTGCGAATATTAGCCACTTGAAATGGTTCGGCGGTTCCTTCCACAATTACACGCCCGTTAAACTGCGCCCCTGCCAAAGAGACATTTTGCAGTTGACTTTGGTCTACAAAAGGTTCTAAGCCGACACCAGAGGCTTGGGCTACCGCTTGCCAACGCTGATTAGCAAAAGTACCCGATCCTCGCACTGTCCCACCGCCAACATTTAGCGCTACATTGCGGAACGCGAGGGTACGGTCTGCGGCAATGATAGTTTCACCAGTACCGGGATAAGTTGCCCCAGGGGCTTGCCATTTAACTACAGTTTGCACATTATCCGCAGCACCAGTCACTTGAGCTGTAGCGGAAACAGTGCCAATTTGAATCGGGGGTGTTGTCTCGTAAATTTTAGCGATCGCATCGCCAGGAATATTTTTGGCGGCAAAATTCAAATTTAGTCGCGGGCTTGTACCCAAATTAATTGTGCCCGCACCCGTGATTTCTCCCCCAACTGCGGCTTGGCCGCGAATATCTCTCAGGGTAATTAAATCAGCATCGGGAGCAAATTCAAACTTACTAGTTATATTATTAAAATTCAGCTGGTCAATTTGAGCAGTTTTGATAGTGGCAACAGTGCCTGAAAGCACTGGTTTCGTCACAGGGCCAACCAGCTGTAAGTCAGCTTGTAATTGCCCAGTTACGGGTACAGGTGCCTTAATATTCAGAGATGATTGAGCATTAGCCACACTCACGGCATTAATTCGCCCTGCCACCTTAAAGCCGGCTTCAGTGTCGATGATGCCTGTAGCCACTAAGGGAATTTGTCCGTAATTAGTAGCAATATTATCTAGCTGTACCGCTGTTCCTTGGAAGCGAATATTACCTTGGGTATTGAGCAAAGCTTGGGGTAAGTCGGCAACTTGTAAATGTACCCCTTGTAAGTCAGCATTGCCAAATAATAAAGTTTCCTGTCCTGGTGTGAGTTGAATCTGCAAGTTACCATTAACTCTACCCGCCTGTAAGTCGAAGGGTAACTGAATCAGGCGGGTAATTTTAGAAGCAAGTAAATTTTGCGATCGCAGTTGTAAGTTGGTTGCTAATGTCTGGGGACGGACTTCTCCCTGAATTGCAATATTTCCGCCACTTTCTGCTTCACCACCTACCTCAAATTTAATTAGTTTGTTGTCTTCTAAGAGTTGGGCAGTGCCATTTAGCTGCGAAAAGGTAACGGAGGATGTGACTTCATTTGCTTCTACATCTCCTCTTTGCGGTAGCAATACCAGATTGCCGTTACGAAACCGCAATTTATCTAGGTCAGTTTCAATCAGTCCCGGTTCCCCTGGTGGAGCAATTTCAGTAGTAATCCAGCTTCCTTGATTATCTTGTTCAATATAAATATCTGGGTTAACTAAGGTGACATCCAGCTTTAATCGACGACTAAAAATTAATTGCAACGGATCAAAACCCACCTCTACAGCATCAACTACTGCCCGGTCTGGGTCTGTCGCTGTGGCGGGAATATCTGAAGCCCCAAACTTTACTCCTGTTAGAGAGAAGCCTGTGACTTGTCCCAAATTGACTGGACGGTTAAGTGTGTTAATAATACCGCTTTCTGCTAACGGCGTTAATTCCTCTTGCACAAAAGTCCATAACCGCCAAACACCACCAATCATTCCCAAGAGCAAAATTCCGCCCAAGGCCATACCACCACGACTCAATACCAGCACCCACAAGCGTTTGCGGGCGGAGGAAGAATTTGATCGAGGCTCTTCGTTAGGAGATTTAGTCATGTGGGTTCCCTTTCCGCTGGGTGTAGCTGGCATACTACTAGCAATAACTAGCACATATCATCATGATGCTTATTCCAGGATACAAACCTATTTGATATTTTGGGATATTAGATTCACTCAATGATTAGGGAAATAGTGGCTCAGAGTTCAATTTTCTACTGTTTGCTAGTTAAGAGACTGACAAATAAAAAATTCCATTCTGGGGGAGGATGCAATACGGTTCGGTTAAGACACCTCTTCGTTGAGGTAGCAGAGGGGCGGTAATGGGCAGTAACCTCTCCCCTGCTCCCCTGCTCCCCTGCTCCCTTGCGGTCTTCACGAGTAAATTTATTATCCAAACTGTATTGGGGGAGGATGAGGCAAATATTATTTAGTGGTGGTACAAAATCTCCATAGACTAAAACTTTAATATAAATAAATTGCCAAACAAAAGGACAGATGATCACACCAATGCGTGTTTTTGTGTTAATTTTCAATGCCAATACGGAAAATGAGGGGATTCACTCGATTCGGGTGGGCGATCAAAATAAAATTCTCATGTTTGAGTCAGAAGACGATGCTCTGCGCTTTGCTTTGTTGCTGGAAGCTCAAGATTTCCCAACTCCCACAGTAGAAATGCTCGATGCTGAGGAAATTAAAGAGTTTTGCGTAAGTGCTGGTTATGAATGGGAAATTGTCCCCACAAACAGTGATTTAGTTTTGCCGCCAGAAATGAATGTGGATGAAACTGACTGGCAAGTTGATGCTCCCGAAGATGACAGCTTCCGCTCTGACCTAGTACCACCAGCCGCGCCAGAAATGTCTGATTCTGAGCTAGAAAACATTCGGCGCAAACTTGAAGGATTATTGTAAAATCAGATACCTATTTGACAAATAGAGGCTAGGGGCTAGAGGCGCTTAGGCTAGAGAAGAGAGTTTTCAAGTTTGGTTGTGGGATGTTCTTGATGATTAGCTGACTTGAAACGGCTGAATGCTGTGAGCAAGGCGGCTGAGTAAAACATACTAGTTCCCATTACCCCTTTTGCCGAGAGGGGGCCCCGAGTTCCCCAGTCCCTAGTCCTTTTGAAACCCATGTAATGGATGTAGACAATGCAAAATTTGCAGGAACGTGGCTATCTTTTAACCGAGCAGGTAAATCCTCATAGTCTGAATTTAGACCAACTTAATTCTCTGGAGTTGGTGGATTTATTTAATAGTGAAGACCAAAAAGCCGTGGCGGCTGTGGCGGCGGCAAAAATCCAGTTAGCAGCAGCCATTGATTGTGCAGCAGAGCGTTTGTGCCAGGGAGGACGTTTATTTTATGTGGGTGCGGGGACAAGTGGTAGGTTAGGGGTGTTAGACGCGGCTGAATGTCCACCGACTTTTTGTACACCACCAGAGTTGGTACAGGGAATTATTGCTGGGGGTGCGGGTGCATTGGTACGCAGTTCTGAAGATTTAGAAGACCGGAGTGAAGATGGTGAAGCGGCGATCGCTCAACGACATGTTACCCAATTAGATGTAGTCGTGGGAATTACCGCAGGCGGGACAACGCCTTTTGTACATGGTGCTTTGAATGCCGCTCGTCAACGGGGAGCCAGTACTATTTTTATTGCTTGTGTGCCGGCGTCACAAGTTAGCTTTGAGGCTGATGTGGATATTCGTTTATTAACTGGGCCAGAAATTATCGCCGGTTCCACTCGCTTGAAAGCTGGTACAGCTACGAAACTAGCTTTAAATATCCTTTCTACTGGGGTGATGGTCAAGCTGGGCAAAGTTTATGGTAACCGCATGGTAGATGTCGCCGTGACTAATCAAAAGTTACGCGATCGCGCTCTGCGGATGTTGCAAGACCTCACAGGTTTAAGTCGCGAAGCTGCGGGTTTTTTATTAGAACGTAGTGGTAAGTGGGTGAAACTAGCGTTATTGATGCACTGGACTGGGTTAGAAAAAGACGCAGGTCATCAATTGCTCACAGAACATCAAGGTAATCTCAGAGCAGCGGTTGATAGTTACAAAAATAACAAACAACCTTGAGAATATTCAATTGCTGTGAATCAATGTTTGTAGTAACAGGCTAGTTGGAAGTGTCGCCTTCACAAAGTCGGCGGGGAATCACTAGATTGTACAGAACTATCCACATCTGCTAGGGATTGGGTTAGGATCTTGTCACCTATCCTTTTTCATTTGAAAAGTCCCATCAGAGAATTTTCTAGTTAAAATAGTATATCTGTTCTACTCATACTTCCAGCCCAACACTCTACCAAATCCATATAATCCGTATATTTTAGAGGCAATAATGGCTACCAACACCGATACTTCTGGCAAGCAAAAGGCATTAAATATAGTACTCAACCAGATTGAGCGCAGCTTCGGTAAAGGAGCAATCATGCGCCTAGGTGATGCTACCCGGATGCGAGTAGAGACAATTTCCTCTGGGGCGCTCACCTTGGATCTAGCATTGGGTGGAGGTTTACCCAAAGGACGAGTAATTGAAATTTATGGGCCAGAAAGTTCTGGTAAAACCACAGTCGCATTACACGCGCTCGCTGAGGTGCAAAGAGGAGGAGGCATTGCCGCATTTGTTGATGCTGAACACGCCCTTGACCCCACCTACGCCGCTGCTTTAGGTGTAGATATTGAAAATTTGCTAGTTTCCCAACCTGATACTGGGGAATCGGCTTTGGAAATTGTCGATCAGCTAGTTCGGTCTGCGGCTGTTGACATTGTTGTCATTGACTCTGTAGCAGCACTGGTTCCCCGGGCCGAAATTGAAGGTGATATGGGTGATATTCACGTTGGTCTGCAAGCCCGGTTAATGAGTCAAGCCTTACGTAAAATTACTGGTAATATAGGTAAATCTGGCTGCACAGTCATTTTCATCAACCAGTTGAGGCAAAAAATTGGTGTTACTTACGGTAGTCCAGAAACCACAACTGGTGGTAATGCATTGAAGTTTTATGCTTCAGTGCGCTTGGATATTCGTCGGATTCAAACCTTGAAAAAAGGCACTGATGAATTTGGTAACCGTGTGAAAGTCAAAGTTGCTAAAAATAAGGTTGCACCGCCATTTAGAATCGCGGAATTTGACATTATTTTTGGTAAGGGAATTTCTACCTTAGGTTGCATTGTTGACTTAGCAGAAGAAACTAACGTAATTGTTCGCAAAGGAGCTTGGTACAGTTACAACGGTGACAATATCTCCCAAGGTAGAGATAACGCTATCAAGTATCTAGAAGAAAAGCCCGAATTTGCTGAACAAATTAAGGAATTAGTGCGTCAAAAGCTAGATATGGGGGCTGTTGTTTCTGCTAACTCTGTGGCTAAGGCTAATGAGGAAGAAGATGATGATGATGTTGATGTTGATGCAGAAGAATAGCGCTTAATCTAAATTGTTAGTAATTAGTAAAAAGCAATTGCCCCAATATGGGGCATTTTTTTAACTAAACTGTATTGGTTTATGGCCCACATTCAGCAGGTAATTTAAGACAAAAAATAAGATTGGTGACAAGATGCACCAAGGAACTGCAAAATCAGTTTTTGTCTATCCGTGAGTTGAATTGAAGATTTCATCCCATCAACAAATACTAAATGAACTGACTGAAAACATTGAAGAATCCATCTTAAAGTAGGTCGAGCAGTAGGTTTACCTTTTTGGTTAGGGAGGTGAGAATTAGTAAGTTTTAATGATTGTCTGAGTTGACGTTGCCCTAAACTATAAACCATCAGAGCTAATGTCATAATCATTGCTAGTGCCATGATTCGTTTAGTATTTTTCAGAAAAACTCGTGAGGCAAAAATAGAGGGTCTTTGATCATACTTTCACTGCACTGATTCAGATTCTTTTCAGTATAAAAAGCCGCATCCATTACATATACTTTAGGTTGTTCTCCAAGCCATTGATATTGAAATTCTTTAATCATTTTTGGAAAAGCATTTTGGTCTAACTCATTTCCATCTCCGACTTGCATAAATAATGGTATTCCTTCTTCTCCAGTGGTTAATAAACTTAATGTAAATTGTTTTAAGTCTGGTCTATGGTCACGAGAATAACCATGATTAATGTTTATTGCTACTGGTTCTGATTCTTCTTCTAACAAGAGTATCTCTTCAGCACAATTCTCTTCTACTTCTTCTGATTTCAGATATTTTCCATGAACTGACAAACTCGTACCATCAATATGAGCATTTGATACCTTAATTCCGCAACATTTTGCCATCTTACAGGCTATTTTTCAGAATAAGAGGCTAACACCATATTCGTATAATTGATCTAGTACTCGTCCTAATCTACTTTCGTTGAGATGTTGAGCTTTTACTCCCACACCTATTAGATGTTCTAAAGATTCCCCACAAAAAATTGACTAAATAAATACAATGGGGCGCTGAGAAACCCCATGCAGTTGATAATCATCGCTTTCACCACCAGTCCTGCACTGACTTTCTCTTGTGCATGAGTCCCTAATTCTTGATTTATGATCTCCACAATCCCTATTTCATCTATAATTCCAGCGATTATCCCTAAATGGTCAATATCTTTAACATCTACTTGTGGTTCTGTTTTCACTTTAGCTACATTCAATCCACTTAGATTAAAATACCTTTTTTCTGGTTTTACCTGCTGAATGTGGGTTTTAAATCAAAATTCTGCAATACAAACAACTCGAACAAGAGTCACGTTCTTTATTTTGGGTTCTAATGATAACTCTTTACAATTACGTAAACGTTTATTGGAGTTAGCAAATGAAAAAATTTCTAAAAAACTATTTTCTTCGGGAATTGAGTTTACGATGCAAGAACCAACCATTTATGTAGACTCACCAGTCACGCTTTGAGAGTTGAGGTGGAATTCTCTATTTGCTAGTGATTCTGCCTTTCTCCGACGCAGCAATGTGAGATGCCAATAAGATAGTGTATCTAGGTTCATCAGCTAACCTTTGTAGAGCTGCTGCTATGGGGATTTCTGTATCTTGTGAAGTAAACAGAGTGACAATTTTTTCTAATGCCACACTTTTTCCGGGAAAGCATTGGAAGCTAGTAACTAAAGTGGGGCTACCAGAAGTACTCTCTACCCATACAGGCAAAGTTTCGTCACCATCTACCACCAATTTAGCTGCCATACCTAGTTGAATGCCATAGTGAATAGTTTGACTCTGTAGCCAGATAATCTGTTCTATGCCACCTTGGTTTAAAGTTCGCCAATGTTGCTCTGCAATTTTTGGGTTAGGGTCGAATCCCCCTTCAACTGTGACATCACCTGTAAAATCTATAGAAGTAATCTGACAACGGATTGCCAAAACATGTTGATCGGCCAAACTAGCAAACCGTTCAAAGTAAAAATCCAGAGTATGACCTGCTGGACTACGCCACCGCACACAACGACTAACTAAACCCAAACGCAGATCAAGTTGACGTTCATATTTGATAATTTCACCACTATCCATACTAAAACGTTCACCTGCAACTGTCACCACTAAAGGCAGCCAGTTGGGACAGTTCACAAGTTTAGTATGGGGTATATTTTCATCATAAACACCATCAATCATTGTAACTGGCCAATCCTGGGGATACCCTTCTTCGAAAGTTCCCCGTGTGCCTAAATAACCATTCCCAAGGGTGAAGACAGTTTCCTGATAATGTAGATCTGCGGGATTAAACTCTCTTTCAATCACCTGAGAGACGGTACTATTAACTATTAACTGATTGTGTGGAGAATTTTCCACAGATACATCAAGCATGGTAAATCAACCTATATCTGGAAACAGAATACAATTCAATTAATCTGATTTCAATAACTAATCTTATTACTGCCTCCACTGCTGAGACTTCAATGTAGTCTTCAAAGACAAATTTAAGATTGTTATCAATACAGAAATTTTTGACTTCATCTCTCTCTAGTTAGGTTCCATATATAACTCATGTGGGAACGCATAAATGCAAAAATCGATACAAATTTATACATTTATATATGTAGAATTAGAGACTTGCAGTTTCTTGTGACTTTTATAACGCTTATACCTGTTAATACATGATTGAATACACAAAAAATCATCCTCAAGACTGATCACAAAAATACAGAAGAGTCGTTATCAATTTATTGATGAAAAAAGCTGCGTGTTCTGTTTAGAAGATTTATGCTTCGTCAAATGACCTATGTTTTAATTTTGCTGTTTTCGCTGATTATTGTGACACTTTGGTGGCCCATTAACGATGCCGATTGTAACTCAAAAGCGTTTTTGGCATCAAAAAACCCAAAATTTTCCATCCAGGCGAGTCAGATTGTAGTGCAGCCGTGGCGTGGAGAACACCAGGTATATGGAATCTTTATGGTTCCCAATGAATACAAGCGTTCGCCCTTTTTTGTTTTATCAGTCAAAGGTGTTGGTAGTTACTGTTCTAGACCATTTGGCTACAACAAAAACTATGATGACGTGGTTGCTGAACCTGGAACTCATTTAATTAGGTACTACCGCTTTACAATTTTTAGTGTAAATCAACAATAACCAATGACCCATGACCCATGACCCATGACCAAAACAATTGTCGTCAAAATTGGCACATCTAGCCTGACTCAACCGGAAACCGGACAACTAGCGCTTTCCACCA
>JAKOMP010000036.1 GCA_022241785.1 Cyanocohniella sp. LLY
TATTGGCTGCTTACTTAAAAATAGCCCTTTCCCCTTTGAATTAAGGCTTTAATTCAATTTCGAGTTTAAAAATAAGCGAACGCGCAGTAATAAATGCTGTAAACAAACCAAATAAAAGCCCGCAAATGCGGGCTTTTTAAATCAATTAGACAAACTTACTTAGCGTTTTGCGAACTTCTTCGCCACTTTCCGTAAACGAATTGATTCGGGTGTGACTTCCACCAATTCATCAGGGCCAATGTACTCTAACGCCCGTTCTAGACTCATGTCTATTGGTGTTTGCAGTTGTACCAGTTCATCACCACCAGCAGCGCGGTGATTGGTTAACTGCTTAGTCTTACAGACATTCAATTCCAAGTCTTGAGGGCGATTATGTTCTCCAATAATCATGCCTTTATACACTTTAGTACCTGGAGTGATAAAGAATGCTCCTCTATCTTCCGCGTTTTTCATGGCGTAGAAAGTAGAAACACCTTCTTCAAAAGCAATGAGAACGCCTTTGTTGCGGGCTTCAATGTCACCAGACAGGGGACGATAATCATGGAAACTGTGGTTCATAATACCTTCACCACGAGTCATCCGCATGAATTCACCCCGGAAACCAATCAAGCCACGGGCGGGAATAATAAACTCTAGTAGAGTCCGTCCATTGCCAATAACTTGCATATCTTGCATTTCGCCTTTGCGTTGTCCCAGGCGTTCAATACAACTACCAACACCATCTTCGGGTGTATCTAGCGCTAGGAGTTCAAAAGGTTCGCAAGGTTGACCGTTGATTTCTCGGTAAATTACCTGTGGTTGAGATACTTGGAACTCGAAACCTTCTCGGCGCATGGTTTCAATTAAAATACCCAAGTGTAATTCACCACGACCGCAAACTTGGAATTTATCGGGAGAATCAGTTTCTTCGACTCGCAGGGCGACGTTGGTTTCTAATTCACGGAATAGGCGATCGCGTACTTGTCTTGATGTCACCAACTTACCTTCTTGACCAGCAAAGGGTGAATCATTTACCCAGAAGGTCATTTGTAAAGTTGGTTCATCCACTTTAATTAGTGGTAAAGCTTGCGGTTCGTTGGGGTCAGTAATGGTTTCCCCAATATAAGCATCAGCGAAACCAGACACAGCCACAATATAACCTGCGGTGGCTTCTTCCATTTCCACCCGCTTCAGTCCTTCAAATCCCATCAATTTGGTAATTTTGGACTTGACAATAGTACCATTTTCTGTAACCAAAGCCGCTTGCTGTCCAGCGCGGATAGTACCGTTGTGGATTCTGCCAATTACAATCCGTCCCAGATATTCAGAATAATCTAAGGTGGTGACTTGCAATTGCAGGGGCTTGTTGATATCGCCGACAGGAGGTGGAACGTGTTGCAGAATCGCATTAAACAGGGGCTGCATATCTACCGCTTCTGCTTCCATGCTTTCCTTGGCGTAACCGCCCATACCTGAAGCAAACAGATAGGTAAAATCACACTGGTCTTCATCTGCGCCTAATTCTAAGAACAGATCCAAAACCTTATCTACAGCAACGTGTGGGTCAGCTTGAGCGCGGTCAATTTTGTTAATAACTACGATGGGGCGCAGTCCTTTTTCCAACGCTTTTTTCAATACAAAGCGTGTCTGGGGCATGGGGCCTTCGTTAGCATCGACAATCAACAAACAGCCATCAACCATGCCGAGTACTCGTTCAACTTCGCCGCCAAAGTCAGCGTGTCCGGGAGTATCAACAATATTAATCAGCGTTTCTTTGTAGCGAACTGCTGTATTTTTAGACAAAATGGTAATACCCCGCTCCCGTTCTAGGGTGTTGGAGTCCATGACACAATCCGGAACGTCTTCACCTTCTCGGAAAATACCAGATTGTTTGAGGAGTGCGTCAACCAGGGTAGTTTTACCGTGGTCAACGTGGGCGATAATGGCGACGTTGCGAATTGGGAGCGTCATAGGAGCTTTTAGTGAACTCTAGAGGGGGTTTTCAGATTTACATGTAAATGCTAAGTTGTTCTAACAGAATCGGGAATGATCAGCAAATTCTGTAAAGAAGCTTTAACAATTCTAGCGCAATCGTCACAATTCCGGGGACTTTTGTAAAGACTCCCCAGGAATAAAAGCGCTTTAGTTGTAATTCATACCAGTGGTTGAAACTAGCTAGGACTTACGCACTCGTCATGAAAATAAAGGCTTTGAGATTGCTTCCCTACGGTCGCAATGACGAAAATACGTTAGGTTTACGTAAGTCCTGCTAGCAAACAAAGCTTTGGGCAACAAGGCAGCAACTATAGACTAGGCTATTCATTAAGAAAACTGCCAACAATTCAGTTATCTAATTGCTGGCACTTCTTCTGTTCTTGTCTCCCTTGCACTCAGTAAGGGGATGTTTTCTATTTGTCTTCTAACACTTATTACTGAGTTATGGACATAACTCAGAGGGCGAGGAAGAAAAAGTTGATTGCACTCTTGTGAGAAAACTTTATTTGATTAAAGATTTGATGAATTCTTAGGTCAAACAAGACAATCATGAAGCGATGTTTGGTATTTTGCTAAATGAATTGTCCAAAGTCCAAAAGTTAAATATCTATCAAAATTACATAAATAAAATCGTGAACTTTGTCCAATCTGCATTTTTGTATCTAGTATGGGTACTCTAAATAATAAGCTAAATAGCATAGCAACTATCAATCATCCATAAAGTAACTGGGAAACTATGAGAATTTTGGTGACGGGCGGTGCTGGGTTTATTGGCTCCCATCTCATTGATAGACTTATACCTGAAGGGCATGAAGTTATTTGTTTAGATAACTTTTACACAGGCGACAAACGTAATATCCTCAAGTGGATGGGAAATCCCTACTTTGAACTTATTCGCCACGACATCACAGAGCCAATTCGGTTAGAAGTAGATCAAATTTATCATTTGGCTTGTCCAGCTTCCCCAGTACATTACCAGTACAATCCTGTGAAAACCGTTAAAACTAACGTCATGGGAACATTGAATATGTTAGGGTTAGCCAAACGTGTGAAGGCAAGGTTTTTCTTAGCTTCCACCAGTGAAGTCTACGGTGATCCTGAAGTTCATCCCCAAACCGAAGAGTATAGAGGTAGCGTCAACCCTATCGGTATACGTTCATGCTACGACGAAGGCAAACGAATTGCGGAAACTTTGGCGTTTGATTATTACAGACAAAATAAAGTTGAGATTCGCGTGGCGCGGATCTTCAACACCTATGGCCCCAGAATGCTAGAAAACGATGGCCGGGTGGTAAGTAACTTTATTGTTCAAGCCTTACGGGGTAATCCTTTGACTGTGTATGGTGATGGTTCCCAAACTCGGAGTTTCTGCTACGTATCTGACTTGGTAGAAGGCTTTATCCGCCTGATGAATGGGGATTACGTTGGCCCGGTAAATCTGGGAAATCCTGGTGAATACACAATTTTGCAATTAGCACAAGCTGTACAAAACCAAGTGAACCCAGACGCACAAATTAAGTATGAGTCATTACCATCTGATGATCCGCGTCGTCGCCAGCCTGATATTACAAAAGCCAAGACCTTGTTAAATTGGGAACCTACCATTCCGCTACAAGAAGGGCTAAAACTAACAATAGAAGATTTCCGCAGTCGCATCACAGGCGATCGCTAGGATTTTGGTTCAGGGCAGTATACAATGCTGTCCTAAACCTGGGTGCAGGCTCACCATATCAGTAGCCCGTACTGTAGTTACTGGTTTTACCAGTGGTATTTAAGTATCATAATTGACAAGTTCTCTTTGAAGACTAACCCAAAAAGCGAGGAGTTAAACTAAATGCGTGTTTGCGTAATTGGTACTGGTTACGTTGGTTTGGTTACAGGCGCTTGCTTGGCTCATATTGGGCATGACGTAATTTGTGTAGATAATAACGAGGAAAAAGTTAAATTAATGAAATCTGGGCAGTCCCCCATTTTCGAGCCGGGACTCTCAGAAATTATGCAATCTGCCATTCAAACGGGTAAAATCCAATTCACTACAGATTTGGCAGCGGGAGTCAACCACGGGGAAATTCTGTTTATTGCGGTGGGGACACCACCTTTACCCACAGGAGAAAGTGATACCCGTTATGTGGAAGCTGTAGCTCGTGGTATTGGGGCTAATCTCAATGGCGGTTATAAAGTCATCGTCAATAAATCTACAGTACCCATTGGTTCTGGTGACTGGGTGCGGATGATTGTGTTGGATGGTATCGCTGAACGGCAAAAAACACTCGTACCCGCAGGTGGAGTACCGAGTGATGAAAAAATACCTGAGTTTGTAGCCCAGTTTGATGTTGTCAGCAATCCAGAATTCTTGCGCGAAGGTTCAGCCGTGCTTGACACCTTTAACCCTGATCGGATTGTTTTGGGTGGCAATAGTCAAAGAGCGATCGCCTTAATGCAAGAACTGTACACCCCAATTGTCGAGCGTCAGTATGCGGAAGATAAATCTTTACCGCCTGTACCAGTTCTGGCGACAGACCTCAGTTCAGCAGAAATGATCAAATACGCTGCTAACGCCTTTTTGGCAACCAAAATTAGTTTCATTAACGAAGTTGCTAACATTTGCGATCGCGTCGGTGCTGATGTTACCCAAGTAGCAAAAGGCATCGGTTTAGACTCCCGTATCGGTAACAAGTTCTTAAACTCTGGTATTGGTTGGGGTGGTTCTTGTTTCCCCAAAGATGTCGCTGCACTAATTCACACTGCTGACGACTATGGTTATGAAGCTCAGTTGATGAAAGCAGCTGTCAGCGTCAATGAACGCCAACGCCTGATTGCTTTAGAAAAACTCCAACAAGCCTTGAAAATCCTCAAAGGCAAAACTGTCGGATTACTCGGTTTGACCTTCAAACCTGATACCGATGACATGCGTGATGCACCTGCACTCAACCTAATTGAGCAGCTAAATCGATTGGGCGCTAAAGTCAAAGCCTATGACCCCATCGTTTCCCAAACAGGCTTACGTCATGGTCTGACTGGCGTACTGGTAGAAACTGATGCTGAACGCTTGGCTGATGGTTGCGATGCTTTGGTACTAGTTACTGAATGGCAGCAGTTCAGCACTTTAGACTTCGCAAAGATGGCCAAATTAATGAATAATCCTGTGATCATTGATGGTCGTAACTTCCTCGACCCAGAAAGTATGGTTAGAGCTGGTTTCCAATATATAGGTGTAGGACGATAAAAAATTCACATTGTGTTTTTTGCTAATAAATAATCATGCCGTCTAGAAATTTCTAGGCGGTTTTTTAATGTTTGTAGTGAGGGCTTTAGCCCTCAATAAACTGCAAAAATCACGTTATTTTAAGGATTCTGGGGAATACGTTCAATTTCAGCATATCCACTGAAAATCAAATTTTTTCCTTCCGTTTCTAAACGATTCAGCCGCATTTTTACCCCATCCAGGTCAAAGCGATCTAAATCAACCATATTATCTAAAATTTCCGCCAGTGCCATACTCAAATTTTGGGAGATTTCCCGTTGTGCTTCTGGGACTGATTCCAGTTCAACTTTAGGGTTTTTAAAAGAAATCCGCCGTCGCCGTTCTACAGCTACAGTCATGACCATATTTAGCGGTATGAGTTCACCATTATTTAAATCTGCTTTGGCTAACATCCGCAGGCGATTTTCTGGCAAGAGTTCTACCTGAATATCGGTAAAGGAAACTGGTTGACCGCCAGATAATGCCGTTAAAGATGGTATAGAAAGATTAACTAAATGTTGCGTCACCAATTTCGCCTGAAAGGCTTGATTAATACCTGCTTCTGATAAAATTACTTGAGCGATCGCTTGGGTGGGTTGCTTGAGGTTCAGCTTGCCACTCAGTACTGCACCGAAGTCTATGGCAACGGCATCAGTTTCAAAGGACATCTCCTCTACCCAAAAATCTTTGCGAATTACCAAGCCACGTCCACTCATTTTGAAGCTATCAATGCTGCCTTGCAACAGTTTGCTGGAGGGATAGCAGCGCACAAAGACTTCTACTGACTCGCTTTGTGTAAACAAGTGGCGAATCGTTTGGCTAGCGACTGTGTTGAGCATTCGCTCTCCCCAATCTGTGCCTTTAGGATCTTTTAAACCAGTAAGTCCGCCGAACATGTAGTTTTGGGTCTCTAGAAGTTCTTTATACTTTTGTAACAAATTGTCAAGAATACAGCAAGCGATCCCATGATTCATTCTCCGATCATGAGGCGAGCGATCGCTAATGTTGATAGTTCAATGTATTAAATATTACATATTTGTTATTAGAGGCTCAAATTTTTCTTGTTTACAAATCTATTCAAAGGCAAAATCTTAATTATCGCTTGGGTTTTATCTACCAGTGAGGATTTCAAAGAGGATGAGTAGGATTGAATTTCAACAGTAAATCTGGCTATAGATATCGTTTATCGTTTTAGGAATTTCTGTAATTAGTCGTGTTATTAGCTGTTAGGTGGGAATACTTTAAGAAAGTTATCAGAAAACTTTTTACCACTACAGAAAATGACATATCCCCATATTATAGAACTTGCAAAGCAGGGTGATACAGATGCGATCGCTCATTTCCTTAACCAATCCTTAAACTTTTCAGACATTCCCAAAATCTCGATTAAACAGGATTGTCTGAAAGTAGTCTTGGAGTTAGCCGCAGTTCCACAACAAGCTGAACTCTTACCAATAATCATTAGAGAGATAACGTATTTAAACCTAGCATCTATCAAGACAGTCAAAGTTTACGGAAAACAAATCAAAACTTTTGATCCAGCTTGGAATTATAAATTTTATCTACGGTCAGAGCAGAGATCAGATTTTTCAATATCCAGCCAATATGAAAATAAAAGACATTCATCGACTTCTAAGCGACAGATGCCTATAGATAAAGTATCCCAAGCTGAATTTGAAGATGCTTTAGAACAATGCTCACAAACAGCTACATTTGCTTATGATATCAGTCTAGAGTATGTCAAAAAAACAAAACTGATTATCGAAAATTTGAACTCTGATATCAGAAACACTAGTAATCATCTATTAAGTAAGAAAGGTGCTAATAAATTTGAATTTGCTGGCACATTGAACCAGATACAGTCAAATATCAAAAGACTATCTCAAGAAAGTTTTGAAGATTTAGTTATTTCTTTAAATACAAAGAGAAAATATCTGAAAAATTTTACAGTCGCTCTATTTGGTAGAACAAAAGCAGGTAAAAGCACATTACGAAAAACACTGACTAGCGGTAATGGTAGCACAATTGGTAAAGGCTCACAACGCACAACCAGAGATGTTAAAGAATATAGCTGGCAAGGTTTACGATTACTTGATACACCTGGAATTGAGGCTTATAAAGGTGATGATGATACAAAACAAGCTAATGATGTAATTGATCAATCTGATATAGTTCTATTTTTAACGAGTGATGATTCTGTACAACCTGGGGAATTTGCAGCAATGGCACAGTTGCAGCAAATCAATAAATACTTTGCTGTAATTCTCAATATCAAGCATGATATTTCTAATGGGTTGGAAGATTTACAGATGTTTATTGATATACCAGAAATGGTATTTGATAAAGAGAGGTTATTACAACATCAACATCATATCCACAATCACATTCAAGAATTTTTGAAGTTAGAGGATGTAGATATAACTTGTATTCATGCTCAAGCAGGTTTTTTAAGTACCAAAGAAGAATATCAAGAGTATAGCAGTCAACTTTGGGAATTGAGCAAAATAGAAAAACTATACTCCTTAATTACATATCAAATTTATGCAAATGGTCAAAATTTGCGGTTATCAACCTTCTCTGATAGCTTAATTAAATTCATATCAGATATTTTTCAGAAATTATATGTTTCCCAGGAAGAATTAGAGAAGCAACGCAATTTAATGGAAGAACAAAAGAAAAAACTTAGAAAGATATTTGATGAAATCAGAGCAGAAGGTAATCTTAAAATAAAGTCTCACTGTGAATCTTTATATAATCAAATAGAAAAGCAAATAGGTACTTTTGTTGATAAATATGCAGAAACTGATATTGAAGCCAGAAAGAAAGAATGGCAGAGAATAGTTAATCAAAAACATATTGAAGCCATGATGAAAGGTGTCATAAATGAAATATTTTTAGATTCAAAGGAAAAACTAAAGGAGTTTGAGCAAGAATATGAATATGATGTCAATAACATCAAGATTGACCTAGAAAATTTGAACATTCGTGATATTCGCCAGGATGATACGGGAAAGTGGATAAAACGTGCTGGTGTAGCTATTGGTGCTGTTGGGGCAGCTGCTTTTGTAGCAGCAAATTGGTGGAATCCAGGTGGTTGGGTTGTTGCAGCAGGATGGTTTACTACAGCTGCTGGTATGGGGGCTGGTTTTGCAGGTAACTGGAAAAGTAGGGAAGATGATAAAAATTCCACAAAGAATAAAGAAGAAGAAAAAGATTATTTGAGAAAACAGGTTAAGGAAAATAAACAAGCAACTATAAAATCTTATCAGGATTGGTTTGAGGCAACTATAAAGCAGTACCAAAATCAAACTTTAGAACAGGTTGATGTATATATCAAAGGTTTATTTGCAATAATTCAAGACTTAGATCATGCTATTGCTGAAATAAGCAAAATTAATCAAGAAATTGAAACCGATTTTTCCAACTCTAAATAATTAGCACAGGAGACTTAAAAAATGTTGAAATTTACATTTAATGAAGCATCAAAGAAAGTTAATCAACTTTGCCAAGAGACAATAGATATTCTTGCAAATCGCACAGAGGATGAGATTAAAACATTAGTTGATGATTTTGAAAGCTTTTGGCAAGGTGAATATAAGCAAAAAACTAAACTATCTATTGCTTTTATTGGACAATACAATGCTGGTAAATCAACTCTAATTAAAGCTTTAACTGGAGATGCAAAAGTTAAAATTAGTGCCGAAATATGTACTGATACAGTTACAGAATATGCTTGGCAAAATGTTTTAGTGCTAGACACACCCGGAATTTATGCTGGTAATATAGAACATGATGCAATCACACTAGAAAAAATCTCAAAATGTGATTTACTTGTATTTGTAGTTCCCAATGAGTTATTTAATCCCCAAGGCGCAGAATTTTTTCAAACAGTAGCCAACAAAATGCAAAGAGTTGGTCAGATGGTATTAGTTGTAAATAAAATGAGTCGTGAATCAGGTAGTGCTGAAGACTTGCTACCAACAATCATGCAAGTTATAGAACCGTATCAACCCACTGATTTTTATACCTGTTTTATTGACGCTGATTCCTATCTCAAAGCTCAAGACCCTAAATATATAAAATACCAAACATCTTTACTTGCTAAATCAAATTTTGATAAGTTGCGTGATTCCCTGCAAAAGCTAATTGAAATAAATGAACTTTCAGCAAGGTTAGTTACTCCTCTACATCGCGCGGTTGATATGCTTGATAAAGCATTGCTTTTTTTCAGTATAGATGAGCGAATAACTCATAATTTATTAGAACTATTACGACGCAAGAAAGTTTTAATACAAGCATCTCAAACCAGAACTAGAAACGCTTATCGTTCTGAATTAAATAAACTTCAGCATGAAATTATTATGCTTGGTGAAAGGATAGCTAATAAAATTGATGGACACCATAACGAGGAAGAAATAGAAAAAGAGCTAGAGCAAGTCACACAAGAAATCACCGTTTTATCAGAAAATACGTGCAAAAGCATTCAATCTAGTTTAAAAAGTGAATTAGAAAATCTGACATCTAAACTGCAAGAACTAGAAAAATCTGTACTAGGTCGAACTTTAGCAGAAGAGTTAGAGATAGATTTAGTAGATGCTAAAAGAGTTAATCACCCGAATATAAGTCATAAAATAGGCAAGTCTATACTAGAACAACAAGGTGGTAAATTTTTGCAGGGAATTGGTAAGTTATCATCCAAAGTATCGAGAAACATAGTTTATGATGTAGGTAAATTTATAGGTATTAAATTTAAACCTTGGGGGGCTTTTAAAGCAGCTAAGTTTATTAGGGGTTTAGGTCCAGTATTTGCTGTGGGTGGGGTAATATTAGATGTAGCTATGACAGCTAAAGAAGAACAAGAACAGCACGAAAATCAGCGTAAGTTACTTGAAGCTAGAGCGCAAGTAAGAGAAGATTTCAGAAACTTAGCTGAGGAAATGCGAAAAGAGTATGAGTTAAATATTGAAGCAACATTAATTTTGTATAATGAAGAATTAAATGATATTGAAGCTAAACAAAAAGACTTGAGCAATTTTGAGCGGTCGAAAGTTGAGATATTAACTCAAATTGAGAATAAACGTCAGGAAATAAAGCAAGAGATCAGACGATTGATCAAGTAGTAAAATACCTGCGGTGGTCTGCGTCTACGCCCAGTCTAATCATGAGGCTGTATAATAAATTGCAGGTCGATTAAAGCAACCAGTTCCTCAAAATGAATATTTTTAGAATCAGGAAGAACTTTTTCTAGTAATTTACGCTTTTTTGACATTTTTATGTTTCTGGGTATTTATTAAGTCAAAATTGCTCCACCCATTAATCGTTCATAACGATACTTCAACTCAGCTTTCATTAATGGCCAACGTTCCAAAGTGGCATCCATTTCTATCACTTTTTCTGCTGCTTGTCTGGCTAAAAGTAACACTTCCTCATCTTCTACTAAACTTGCTAAAGTAAAATCAGCTACACCCGATTGACGAGTTCCCAGCACTTCTCCAGGGCCCCGAAAGCGCATATCCATTTCCGCGATAAAAAAGCCATCCTGTGATTGTTCCAATACTTTCAGCCTTTCCTGAGCATCAGGACTCTTAGAACTACTTATCAATAAACAGTAAGATTGAGCCGCCCCACGACCAACACGTCCTCGCAATTGGTGTAGTTGGGATAAGCCAAATCTTTCAGCGTTTTCAATGAGCATTACTGTGGCATTGGGTACGTCTACACCAACTTCGACAACTGTGGTAGAAACTAATATTTGCGTTTGATTATCGCGGAATTTGGTAATGGCTTCGTCTTTATCTGCGGAACTCATACGACCGTGCAGCAACCCTACTTGAAAGTCTGGAAAAATACTTTCTTGTAACTTCTGATGCTCCTCTACAGCCGATCGCAAGTCTAATTTTTCTGATTCTTCTACCAGTGGTAATACCACATAAACTTGTCTTCCTTGAGCAATTTCCCGGCGGATCAAGTCATAAGCTTGGCTACGTTGCTGACCTGATAACATAGTGGTTTGAATTTTTTGCCGTCCTGGTGGTAACTCATCAATTTGGCTGACATTCATATCGCCATGTATTGTTAATGCCAATGTCCGGGGAATGGGTGTGGCTGTCATCGTTAATACATGGGGTTGTTCGCCTTTTTGCTGTAACAGCGCCCGTTGTTTCACACCAAAGCGATGCTGTTCATCAATTACCACCAAACCCAATTGCTGGAAGTTTACAGGGTCTTGAATTAAAGCATGAGTTCCTACCAATAAAGGTAATTCACCAGTACTTAGTTGAGAATGTATTTCTCGCCGTTTAGCTGTTTTGGTGGAACCTGTCAGTAATTCCACGGGTAAATGCAACAAGTTAAACCAGCTAACTAACTTACGGTAATGCTGTTCTGCCAAAACTTCCGTAGGTGCCATCAGTGCAGCTTGGTAGCCTGATTGAATGGCAGCTAGGATAGCAATTATCGCCACTACAGTTTTACCCGAACCCACATCGCCCTGCACCAAACGATTCATGGGCGTGGATTTTTGTAAGTCATTGAGGATATCGTTGAGGACTCGTTGCTGTGCGCCGGTGAGTTGAAACGGCAAAATTTCGTTGGAGAATTTTTCGATTAGTTGACCTTTTGGGGCCAAAATTGCACTGGTTTGAATTTGTCTGGCTTGCTGTTGACGTTGCAATAAACCAAGTTGCAAGTAAAAAAATTCATCAAAGACTAGGCGACGACGGGCAACTTGTAAGGTAGCGCTATCATCAGGAAAGTGAATGTTAGCGATCGCATCCTTTAATTCCAGCAAATTATACTTTTCCCGCAGACCTTTGGGCAAGGGATCTTTGAGGTGAATTGCAGCTGGTAAAACCGCAGTAACTGCTTGTCTCACCATATTAGCCATCACACCCTCTGTTAAAGTATAAATTGGCACGACACGACCAATAGTCAGCGAATCAATAGTATCGCCTGGATGTGCTAAAACTTCTATTTCTGGATTATCCAACGTCAAGCCGTATTTACTGGCTTTAACCAATCCACAAGCTGCCAAAACACTACCCACGGGATAGCGGCGTTTAAAACTTTCTTGCCAAGCGCGACTCGTAAAACGCGCCCCAGCAGAAAAGCGACTAATTTTAATTTGACCTGTATTATCTTTAAGGATTAATTCTAAGATCGATAATTTCTGATTCTTGGGGCTAGTAAAACAGTTACAACGCTTCACACTAGCTACTATGGTCACTGTTTCACCTGCCTGCAACTCCCGGATATTCACTTGACGCGCATAATCAATATGGTCGCGGGGATAGTAGAACAACAAGTCACGGACAGTATACAAGTTTAAAGCTGCTAATTTGTCAGCCTTACGGATGCCTATTTCTGGTAAATCGCTGAGTTTTTGATCAATATTGGGAGCCAATCTCCGGCTCACTTCTGGGATAATTTTAGACGTGGGATTTTGAACTTTGGATTGATAAATTCTTCCCTGTTCCCCGACTCCTCGGCTTTCTTGCTCTTGCGGTTCTTGCTGTAGTTGATAGAGATACCTGCGCGTCGCCGCGACTAAATGCTGTCTTTCTTCCAGTTCCAGATGGGGATAGTTAGCAAATTGCACCGCTAGTTCTTGCCAACGGCGACGCTCAACTGAGGGCAAAGCTGTAGGAAATTTTCCGAAAGTCAAAGTGAAAAATTCACTGAAGCGGTATTGTCTGCCCATCAAGTCTGTAAAACCTTTTTGGGCTTCTATTGCCAAGGCTTTGTGCAATCGTGTCCAATCTGGTTGGTCATTAGTCATTGGTCATGCAATTTTAGATTTTAGATTTTAGATTTTGGATTAAATTGCCCTTTAAAATAGCAAATCCAAAATCCAAAATACCCTACTCCCCATTTTTTAATTTATTCAAACCAACTGGCACGCCATGCAGATTCAGCTTCAGCAACTGAGCGTTCACGTTGCTTTTTGCGATACTCTCGCCCCAGTTTATTTAGTTGAACTAAGATGTTGCGAATTTGCCTGCGGCTAGACGCGAGTTTGGTATCAGCAAATTCGATTTCCCCTAATCGCAGGTTAATAGCCATAATCCGTGTCAGTCCAGATTCTTCGGCATTTTGTTCATTTTCAATTTCCACTACCAAGTTTAAGAGATTGGGTGGACCTGGCATCACCTCGGCAGATGCTTCTGAGACAGCCGCCGCTGCCTCTAAAATGGGTTTTGGTAATTTTTTAGGTAAAACATGAGCTTTTTGTAACAAAAGATTAGCATCGTGGGAGACATTTTTTAGCGCCTGTTGCACTAAATTTTCTAGGTTCTGTTGCCATTTTGCTAGTTCCATCGGGTTAGAGGAATCAGGAGTGAAATTCTTCAGAGGTACATTTATTAAAGGTAAAGCAGATGATTCAGCTAAAAAATATGCGACTATCTTATCCGCTTCACCTAGCTCATCTACCTCTTCTTCTACCCTGGAAGAAGCCCCTATCTCGTCTACATCAGCCTCATCTATTTCGTCTACTTCTTCCGTCTCATCTTCCTCATCTCCTTCATCCTCTCCATCTTCCTCATCTTCCTCATCCGACTCACCCTGAATAAAAGTAAGTAATAATTCAGATGTTTGTTCGCCCAAATTACGAATAGCCTGTTGCAATTGCTGCCGCTGATTCAACGACAAGCTCAAAAACTTTTCCGGATACCCTTGAGTACAAAGATGGTAACTGGCTAGAATCAACTGTTTCCGCAACGCTTGCCCCAAGATAGTTAAATAACTAGTATAAGCATTGTGGAGTTCTGAGGCGATCGCCTGGATCGCTTCTTGCAAAACTGCAATATCCCGCTCAATTAGCTCAATTGCTCTGGCCATATCTTCTCTTTTTAACTGTCCATCTGAAGCTGATTGTGGTACAAATGTACGCAATTATTTTAGAACAATTCTCTAGAACTTTTCAGCTATAACGCTGCTTATTTATAGTTGCTAATTTCTG
This sequence comes from Cyanocohniella sp. LLY, assembly GCA_022241785.1. Taxonomy (GTDB): domain Bacteria; phylum Cyanobacteriota; class Cyanobacteriia; order Cyanobacteriales; family Nostocaceae; genus Cyanocohniella. The sequence continues at coordinate 14,178 of JAKOMP010000036.1, forward strand.
CCAATCGCACTAATAGCAAAAGGCCATAACTAATAAAACACAGGCCAGCTAATTTTGACTGACCTGTGATGGTAGAAGTGATGAGTTACCAAGCCAACTGTGCTATAACTCTTAACTTCTCAATGAAGTTACTTGCTGCCCATTTGTGCTGCAACTTCTTCAGCAAAATTACTTTCTTGCTTCTCAATGCCTTCACCCAAGATATAGCGAACAAAGCGAATTACTTGGATTTCTTCGCCTACTTGTCCCTTAACTTGTTTTACCAAGTCTTCCACAGAAATACTTTGATCACGAATGAAAGGCTGATCCAGCAAAGTTAGTTCTTTCAGGCGTTTTTCAATTCGTCCCTGAACAATCTTTTCTTTGATGTTATCTGGTTTGTTAGCCAAATCATCCCGACCCATTTCAATGTCTTTTTCTTTTTGGGCAATTTCGGCAGGGATTTCGTCTACGCTGACATACTCGACATTGGGACAAGCCGCAACTTGCATTGCAGCGTTCCGAGCCAATGATTGGAACTCTTCTTTACCAGCAGCAGATTCAGTTTTGGAGTTGAGTTCTACCAAAACACCAACTCGACCACCAGTATGGATGTAGCTGTCTACTATCCCTTGTGTACCTTCTGCCAGTGCAAAATTGATAAAGCGACGTACCTGGATATTTTCACCTAGCTGGGCAATGGTTTGCTTGATGAACTGATCTACGGTTATGCTTTGATCTTCAATATAGGGTTGAGCCAATAAAGATTCAACACTATCAGCCGTAGCTGCTTGCTGGGCCAGGTTTTTAACTAGAGCTTTAAAAGCCTCGTTACGGGCTACAAAATCAGTTTGACAGTTGACCTCTAGCAGCACACCTACCCGACCACCAGGTTGAATGTAGGTATCTACTAGACCCTCTGCCGCAATGCGATCGCTTTTTTTACCCGCTGAAGCGATGCCTTTTTGTCGCAGCCATTCTATAGCTGTTTCTATGTTGCCATCAGTTTCTTTCAGCGCTTTTTTGCAGTCCATCATGCCTGCACCAGTTTTTTGGCGTAGCTCTTGGACGAGTTTTGCAGATATTTCCGCCATGTTGCCTCAATTCCTAACTTGACCTTGAGTTGTTATCGCTCACGGGTGTTGAGTATTTCTATCTTACTCAGGGCTGGTGAAGAAAAAGCGATGAATTCTAAACTATGAACAATTGAGTATGAAGTGTGAGCTTTTCAGTCTCCATACTCAATTATTTAGTTACTTGATTGATTATTCTTTTTCTTCACTATCAGACGACGGTTCAGCATATTCGCTTTCATCGTAGTCTTCGTCATACTCAGCGCCGTCGTAATCTTCGTAATCTTCTTCCGCTTCTAGCTGGCCGTGACGACCTTCGTAAATAGCATCTGCCAATTTACCAACTATCAATTTAATTGATCTGATAGCGTCATCGTTGGCGGGGATGGGAATATCTACTACATCCGGGTCACAGTTTGTATCTAGCATAGACACAATTGGCAGCCCTAGTTTTTGGCATTCTTGAACAGCGTTATATTCCCGGCGTTGGTCTACAATAATGACCACATCAGGGACTTTCCGCATATTCTTAATACCACCCAGGTATTTTTGCAGCTTCGTCATTTCACGACGCAACATGGAAGCTTCTTTTTTCGGCAATAAATCTAGCGCGCCGTTTTCTTCCCGGCGTTCTAAATCTTTAAGGCGGTCTGCTCTGGTTTTGATGGTTGCCCAGTTGGTGAGCATTCCACCCAACCAACGCTGGTTAATGTAATGAGAACCACAACGAGCAGCTTCTTGAGCAACAATTCCCGCTGCTTGGCGTTTTGTACCCACAAACAAGAATTTTTTACCTTGCTCAGACTGCGATCGCATATAGCTATAAGCATCTTCCATCAACTGGGCAGTCTGCACCAAGTCAATGATATGTACGCCATTACGGGCAGTATAGATGTAAGGAGACATCTTCGGGTTCCAACGTCGGGTTTGATGCCCAAAGTGAACACCTGACTCCATCATTTGAGCCAATGAAACGACTGGCATATATTTTTTTTAACTCCTATTCGGGTTAAACCTCCACCCAGTTGTATTTCCCTCACAGGAAACACCCGAATGACTGGATGTGCGAGATTAGACAACCCTTCTAGTCTACCACAGGAACTTGAAAATTTTGCCCCTATGATGAAGAATTTACGGAGATAGAGAGATGGGAAGTATTTTCGTGATTGTCCCCGTGTCCCCGTGTCCCCGTGTCCCCGTGTCCCCGTGTCCCCTTATCCCCTTGTCCCCCACTCCCCTTATCCCCTTCCCTTATCCTCTTGTCCCCACTCCCCACTCCCTACTCCCCACTCCCCACTCCTTCTGAATAAGCTGCATAAACGCCTTGGACGTTATACCAGTTCAGAAAAATTCGTGCTACTTCTAAAGCTAACTGGGGTTTACCCAAATTAATGAGCCATTGCAAAAAGGGAGCCATTGTCCGCTCGTTCAATGTACCGTTGAGTGAGAGAATACCCCACAGCAAGCGATGTAACCAAGTCATTTGAATCATCATTCGCACTTCCCAAGAGGGATGCTTTTGATAAAATAAGACTCCCATGCGTCCGCGTTGTATTTCTTGGTCAATCAACCGGGGAATTTGCTCTAAGTTAAATGGTGGATGCCAGTGATAGCCAACGGCGGCTGGACATTTAATCAGTTTTAGCCCTAGTTTTTTTAGTCTGACACCTAGTTCTAAGTCTTCCCAGCCATAAAGTTGGAACCTAGTATCAAAAAGTCCTGCTTTCTCTAACCAATGTTTAGCGATAGCGACATTACCTGTGGCAAAAAAAGCTGCGGAAAAATCCGTGATTTTATAAGGTTCACTGGTGGGGTGATCGAAATTGCAAGTATTAACTACTGCACCGTAAGTGAAAAAGCGATCTGCTGAAAGCACCGTTTCGCGGCTTCCTAGTTTTTCCCGTCCCTGCATCAGCGCGTCTGCATGAGCTTGCAGGAAATTTGGCAGCACTACTAAATCACTATCAATAAAAATAATTGTGTCTCCCAGTGCCTGTTTTACCCCCAAGTTTCTAGCCGCAGCAGGCCCAGCGTGGTCTTGCTCAAACCATCGCACATGGGGAAATTCTTCTTTATGTGCTAGTAGCCAATCTAATGTGCCATCAGTAGAACCATCATCAACCAAGACAATTTCATATTCATTGACTGGACTGGATGCACTCAATTCCTGTACCTCCAGAGCGCGGAGGCACTTTTCTAAAATCGGTTGGCGATTATAAGTCGGTATTACAACACTGAAAAACACAGTCTCACCCACAACAGTATTACCCATCTCCAGGATAGGACAGCCAGGCACTGAACACTGTTCCTGATCCGAGTTTGGTTATAGACATAGCAGGAAAAGTAATCTAGAGGGTTTCATTTTTTCAGGACTTACGTAACCAACCACGTATTTCCGTCATTGCGACCGTAGGGAAGCAATCTCAAAGCCTTGATTTTCGTGGCGAGTGCGTAAGTCCTATTTTTGTGATGTACTACGCTCACTTGCAAACTGATTTTTGTATTACTGTATTACTCAATTGTATATGAGATAACAAAATAGCCTGAAAAGCATTGAACATAGTTTGAACAATTCTAGAGATAAAATACAAAAAATTTTACTATCAATAAATTAAAATTAAGCAGTACGTAATACTATCAGCTTTTGAATTACTTGTAAATAAAAAATGAATTTTAGGATGATGCCGAATAGCTATAGCTAACCTCTCTAAATATTTACGGATTATGCAAATTTATTATTTAATAAATGAAATTTATTTTCAATAAGCTGAGTTATTTGTATTGGAAATAGAAAAGCATAAAGCTTGTCATTGCTGCATTATAGCAATTTTATCATCTCTTTAATAATGAATATATATTCATGATATAATCTCAGATTTTTTCATTTAAGTCATGGTTTTCTTATAAAAAACTGCTCGATAAATTCAAATTAAACAATACATAACCTGATGTTAATGATGGTTACTTAAATTGAAACAGACTAAATAGTGTTTGTCTCTAGTGAGCAGTATCAGCCAATTTCAACTGTGTAGAAAACTCAAAAAAGTCTACATAAATCAATGCAGATTTGTAGGGTTTTCTCACTGCTCCTGACATGAAGAAATTAACTGAATAGTAACTTTGTAAACCTGCAAGTAGGAATATCTAATAATGAAAGGTCACCTTCATCCCAAGAACGATATAACGATCAACCCATCCGGTAACGAGTCAATCCTTAACGTGATTGGGCGCGTCAGCATGAAGCGTAGACGTTTCGTCTTGACAACTGCGGGAGCTACTGCGGCAACTATATTCGGTGATATGACTCTCGGTGGTTTTCTCCAAACTGTAGAAGCAGCAACAGTTCCAGCCGGACTAGGCTTTCCTGGTATTGGCTTCGAGAGCATCGAGCCAAATCTGCTCAATCCAGAAACAGGACTATTAGAGAAGGATCTTGTTACTGTTCCTAAAGGTTACACAGCTCGAGTACTAGTTGCTTGGGGTGATCCCATTATGCCTGGTGCGCCAGACTGGTTTCCAGATGCTTCCCAAGATGCGGCGGCACAAGAAAAGCAGTGCGGAATGAACCATGATGGTATGCACTTATTCCCGCTACCCGGACGAGCCTATCTCAGCCGGACAGCAGGGTTGCCAGTACCTGTTGAAGGTCGCGCTTACAACAACCGTGGTCTACTTTGCCTTAATCACGAATATACCCAAGAAGTCTTCCTTCATCCCGGTGGTAATACAAGTGATGCCGAAATGACCATTGAGAAAGCCAGAAAGTCTCAGGCTGCTCATGGCGTATCTATCCAAGAAATAGCCAAAGATAGATTTGGTAATAGCTGGAGTGTTGAGCGCAATTCTCGTTATGGTCGCCGGATCACTGGTAACACAGAAATGCGAGTTTCTGGGCCGGCTGCGGGTGATGCGTTGATGAAATCCAAGAAATTTTCCATTCAACCGAATGGATCATTTGAAATTGGCACCAACGATGGCTACACCGCTTATGGTACGCTCAACAACTGCGCCCACGGTGTAACACCCTGGGGTACTTACCTCACCTGTGAAGAGAACTTCCAAGGCTATTTTGCTAACCGGACATTTAGTAACCAGCAAGATGACGATGTAAATAATGATGTCCTTGCAAGCTTAGGTCTGGAAGAGAAAAAAGCTGATATCATCAATGGACAAAGACGCTACGGTATCCCCACATCATCCGGTTATCGCTGGCCTGTAGTTGATCCTCGCTTTGATGCTTTTGACAATCCCCTGGAACCTCATTTATTCGGTTGGGTAGTCGAGATTGATCCTTACGATCCCAACAGCAAGCCAGTCAAGCGCACTTCTATGGGTAGATTCAGACACGAGAGCGCTCAATATGTTGTTGATGACAACAACCGTCTGGCTTTCTATCAGGGCGACGACAACGTAAATGAATATATCTATAAGTTCGTTTGTTCTCGTCAATATAATACACAAGTTCGGACTGCTAACCGTGACTTGCTAGACCACGGTATTCTTTACGTTGCCAAGTTTAATGATGATGGTACTGGCCAATGGCTACCTCTAGTTTACGGACAGGGTGGATTAACACCAGAGAACGGATTTAATAGTCAAGCTGAAGTGCTGGTTAAAACCAGAGAGGCTGCGGATAGAGTTGGCGCAACCATGATGGATCGCCCAGAGTGGATTGGTATCCGTCCTCGAATTGGTGGATTCAATGAAGTTGAAGTCTACTGCACATTGACCAACAACAGTCGTCGCGGGACAGAACCGGCTTCTGTGAACAATCCAGATGGCACAACCCCAGGAGGTGCTGCGCGTCCTCCAGTTGATGAGGCTAACCCACGTCCTAGCAACACTTTCGGTCATATTATCCGTTGGCGTGAGACTGGACGCAGCGTTGCAGCTACCACCTTCGATTGGGATATTTATATCTTGAATGGGGACAAAAAAGACCCCGACCCCAATCGTCAAGGCAACATCAATGGTGATGACTTCGGCTCACCAGATGGTCTGTGGTTCGACTACTACGGTCGTCTCTGGATTCAAACTGACCATGCGGGTACTGGTACAGGTGACTATATCAATATCGGCAGTAACTCGATGGTTTGTGCCAACCCTAATGATCCTAGAGAAGTTAAGCTTTTCTTGAGCAGCCCCACAGACTGTGAAGTCACTGGTGTGGTAACTACACCCGATGGTAAAACCATGTTCGTGAACATTCAACACCCAGGCTCTCGCGGAAGTGTTGAGGCTCCTACCAGCCGCAGTAACTGGCCACACAGTCAAGGTTATGGCCCACAAGGTCGTCCTCGTTCTGCTACAGTGGTCATCACCAAAAATGACGGTGGCATTATTGGTGCATAGGGCTTGATTGGTTAAGCGATCAAATGATCTAAATAAACGTGAGTTCGACGAATCTAAAAAACCCCTCTCCAAACCTCTCCCCTGCAAGGAGAGAGGCTTTGAAACGCTTATTTTTTCGTTGAAAATGCGAAATATATCTGCCCCTCTCCGCGTCGGAGAGGGGTTGGGGAGAGGTTCATCGAACTCACGTTAAATAAAACTAAAAACTTGGATTCCCACCTGTATTTAGGTTAAGAATCCAAGTTTTTTGTATATGCAACTGAAATTTTTGTTTTAGCCTTGATCCAAACGCAGAACTGCCATAAAAGCTTCCTGGGGTACATCTACTGTACCTACAGATTTCATCCGCTTTTTACCTTTAGCCTGCTTCTGTAATAGTTTCTTCTTCCGGCTAATGTCGCCACCGTAGCACTTGGCAAGTACATCTTTGCGTAAAGCTGGAATATGTTCACTGGCAATGACTTTACTCCCAATAGATGCCTGAATTGGCACTTTGAATTGATGGCGGGGAATTAGTTCTTTGAGTTTTTCGGCCATTGATCGTCCGACGTTGTAGGCTTTATCTCGGTGGACAATCATTGCCAAGGAATCAACTGGATCGCCATTAATCATGATATCCAGCTTCACCAAAGGATTTTCGCGGTAACCAATGAGATGATATTCCATGCTGGCATAACCGCGCGATCGCGACTTCATCTGATCAAAAAAGTCGGTGACTACTTCCGCTAAGGGTAACTCGTAAGTGAGTGTAGTTCGTCCTTGGGCTAGATATTTCATATCTTTAAAGATACCCCGCCGATTTTGCGACAACTCCATCAAAGTGCCTACATAAGTTTCCGGCGTAATCATTTCTACTTTAACGTAGGGTTCTTCAATTTTTTCGCGGTCGTTGGGAGCAGGTAAATTGCTGGGATTATCGATGAATAGTTCTTCACCCTTATTAGTAATTACCCGGTAAACCACAGACGGTGCTGTAATAATTAAATCCAGGTTGTATTCTCGTTCCAAGCGTTCCTGGACAATTTCCATGTGCAACAACCCCAAGAACCCACAACGGAAACCAAACCCCATAGCGCTGGAAGTTTCTGGTTCGTATTGTAGTGCAGCGTCGTTCAGTCCTAGTTTTTCTAAGGCTTCGCGCAAATCTTCAAATTGGTCGGCATCAATGGGGAACATACCACAAAACACCATCGGATTGGCTTCTGTGTAACCAGGTAAAGCTTCTGCGGCTTTGGCTTTGGTGAGAGTGATGGTATCTCCCACCCGTGCATCGGCTACAGCTTTAATGGCTGCGGCAAAATAGCCTACTTCTCCAGCGTGTAGTTCATCAACTTCAATTTGGGTAGGTGAGAGTACACCCAACTCATCAACATCGTATTCTTTACCGGATGCCATTAAATAAATGCGATCGCCTCTTTTCAAAGTGCCATCCATCACCCGAAAATAGACAATTACACCCCGGTAGCTGTCGTAATAGCTATCAAAAATCAATGCCCGTAAGCGTTCATTTACGGTATTTTTTGGTGGTGGTACCCGCTCTACAACAGCTTCTAAAATTTCAGTAATGCCAATTCCTTCTTTGGCAGAAGCCAGAATAGCACCACTACAATCTAGACCGATAATTTCTTCGATTTCACCGATTACCCTGTCTGGTTCTGCCCCTGGTAAGTCGATTTTATTTAAAACTGGGATAATTTCTAAGTCGTTTTCCAGAGCCAGATACAGGTTAGCCAAAGTTTGCGCTTCTACCCCTTGGGAGGCATCTACCACTAACAGCGCACCTTCACATGCTACGAGACTGCGAGAAACTTCATACGAAAAATCCACATGTCCAGGAGTATCAATTAGATTCAGCACATATTGCTGACCATCTTTGGCCTGATAATTCATCCGGGCAGCTTGCAGCTTAATGGTAATGCCGCGCTCCCGTTCCAAATCCATGTTGTCGAGAAATTGTTCCTTCATCTTCCGCTCATCAACAGTGCCAGTGGATTGCAGTAAGCGATCGGCGAGGGTGGATTTCCCGTGATCAATGTGAGCAATAATGCAAAAATTGCGAATACGAACGGCGGGAACGTCAGTCATATACTATCTTTTGCTGAAGCAGCAACCAAGGTTAAACAAACAATTTACTTCATGTATTTTAATACTTTCTTCGCCAAGACGCTGCCATTAGTCAATGTGGAGTTATGAGAGGATAAGGAATAACTGACTTCCCCCTCTATGTAGACTTTAAAGAATATATATAAAGTCTATTTTACATGCAAGGATTGACTAACCAGAGGCGTACAATAAATATATATAAGTAAATAATGTAGAGATCGTGGGCAGTTACACCTTGTAAATGCTTAGAACTACTGATTTACTGACAAAAGTTCTAGAGCTGTTGTCTAGTGAGTTTGATGAAAATTACCAATTGAAACCAGATGCTGTTACTTTGGTTGGATTTCGGGGAACTATATAACTGTGCAATGACTGTGCAGGAACTCTGCACTGGCAAATTGTCAGTAAAAGAACCCCGATGGTACATAATCACGACTTGACAAAGCTTTAGATGTAACAATCTCTGAGTATATAAACCTATGAATATGAAAGAGAAAGCTACCGATGCGGATCATAAACGAGCCGATAAGGTAGAAATTGCCGTCCACCTGGACTCGGAGTTACTAGAGCAAATTCAGCATCTAACCAACGACCCCAGTAAAGTGATCGAGGTGGCAATTCGTCAATGGCTACGAGGTGAAGTTCCCCGGGATGATGAACTGACACGTAACCCCCGGCGTATACCTATTCCACCTCGGGGGGAATGGAATGATTGACATCAGTGAATAAGCTGTGAATACAAAATAAAAATCACGTAAAGTTTGTCAATCTAGATGCCATAAACGCCAAAATACCCAATGAGTGGATGCCAAAGCTGTAATAATTTATGCCAAATTTTTTGGGGCAGCTTTAGCAAAAACGTTCTGAGTTGCCATTTGTCTATCCAACTCGATTAATGACTATTACTGCTAAATCCCAATTGCCGAATTTATTTTCCCAAAATCTGGAATATTCGACTCATAAACCTGGTGGCTCCTTGCCAAATTTAGGAGCAGAGTTAGTGTACACGCAAGATGGGACAGGACGCTACCTGACATTTTATTGGCAGCAAAGCGAACTGTTGGGGTTAAACCCTAAGCAAATAGTGAATAAGCGCAACAAAGGGGAAATTTTTGTCCCTGTAGACAATGGTGCTTATTTGGAACGTTTACAGCGAATTTTGAGTAGTTTGGTGCCGGAAAAATTTCAATGTTGGTTTAGCTACCGCCAACAGTTATTCGAGTTGGAGTTGGCAATTTGCCCGATTATGCCGCAATTGGGAACCGCCGCCACTACCGTCTTAGTAATGGGACGGTTACTGCAAACTACCCTCAACAAACAAGACGTAAAGTTAACACCACCAGCGCCGACACCAATAGATTTGGCTTTACGTTCACAGCAGCATCAAAAGCTGGTAAATGAAATTACCAGAAATATTCGGCGGACATTGAATTTAGATCTGATTTGGCAACAGACAGTTGATAGTTTGGGAAAAGCTTTGCGGCTAGAGCGTTGTATTATCTGTCCTTACCAGTCCTCTAGTTCTAGAGTCCGGGTGATAGCAGAATATCATCAGCCAGAACGCAGCTCAATGCTTGGCTTAGAAATAGATTTAGCTTCTGAGCCAGCCTTTGCTCAGGCGTTGGCAACTCTAGAACCAGTGGTGATGGAGGCGTCGAAATATAGTCTGTGTCCCCAGCAAAAAATCTTAGTGGTAGCCACGTGCTATCAAGACCAAGCCAATGGACTGATTGCCATAAATCTGCGAGATGAATGTCACCCATTGACCGATGCAGAACTGGAACTAGCAAAAGAAGTTGCCGATCAACTGGGAACAGCGATCGCTCATGCTACTTTATACAAAGAATTAGAAGCAGCCCGTCAAAAAGCCGAAGAAGCCTCTCGCCTCAAAAGCGAATTTCTAGCCAATGTATCCCATGAAATTCGGACTCCCCTCAATGGCATGATCGGATTTTTGAAGTTGATTTTGGAGGGCATGGCAGATGACCCGGAAGAACAAAATCAATTCCTCTCAGAAGCTCATCATTTATCAATACATTTACTCAACATCATCAACGATATTTTAGATATCGCTAAAATCGAAGCAGGCAAAATGGAGCTAGTTTGCTCTCCAGTCAAGCTAGATGAGCTATTTAGTGATGTAGAAAATTTCATGCGTCCCCAGGCAGAGACTAGAAACCTCAGCTTCCAGATGCAAATGTTACCGACTTCTGATGAAATTATTGTCCAAGGCAATTATCAACGGCTATTACAAGTTATGCTTAACTTGGTCAGCAATGCCATAAAATTTACGCAAGAAGGTGGCATCACTGTCAGTGCTGATTTAGTCTTAAAAAAGACAAAAATTCAAGACCAGCAATTTCCTGGCATGGTGAAAGTAAGGGTTGCAGACACTGGTATCGGTGTTTCCCTAGACAAACAAGATAAATTATTTCAATTATTTTCTCAAGTAGATGGTTCTCGGACTCGCCATTACGGTGGTACAGGTTTGGGTCTGGCAATATCCCAAAAGCTGATAGAGGCTATGGGTGGCGAAGTGCATTTTTATAGTCTCGGTGAAGGACTGGGTTCAACTGTGACATTCACTGTGCCTTTGTACCAACAACCAGTTTTAGTTTCTGCTAATGATTGTGATTAAGTAAAAAAAGTGCCATCAGCTATTGGTCAGCGGCTCTAGCCCTTTGTTGCAAAATACTGCACTTAGCGCGTAGCCACGACCCATTGGTGACAAGTTAAGGAAAAGAGAAAATGTCATCTTTAGCGTGAGCGTCCCGTTGGCCCAGCTGCTCGTAGATAAGGAAAATAAAAATCCAAAAGGGTTTATTAATGGCGATCGCTGCTGACTCCATCAGTGGTTCGTCCACTCATTTCACTCTCTTGGATGCGGTAGATTGCAATCACTTCTGAACGTCCCTGAGCATCAATCCAGGTTCGATTGATCGCGGGTGACAGCGTTGTATTGCGCTCTTTGATAAAGTGCATTGCCCGCTCGATGTCTGAACGCTCGGTGAGGCGAGAGGCTCGACCATTCACAATCACACTGCGCCAATGAAGGGGCCCGTGAATTTGTTCAACCTGTAGGCAGATGTCTGGATTCGCGTCTATGTCATGAGTCTTCATGCCGACCGTTGTAAACAGGTAGATGTCCTCTTCTTCGAGATAATAATACATTGGCATCACGTAGGGTTTACCTTCGTGTATGCAGCCAAGATGACCGTATCCTACTTGGTGTAGCAGTTCGTATATTTCTTTGGAACTCATTTCATCAATATCTAACATTAATATTTTCCTAAAGATGCAGTTGATTGGTAGTGTATTAAAGAGAAATATTCCACGATTAACATCTGTTGTTAGATGGAGTAGATATGGAAACTGTTTTTTTGATGTCAATCCTTAAGACTTGTCCTTGTCCTGGGCTATCGCCTCTGTTAGAGACATAAATTGCACCATCAAGACCAACGCTCAGGGCAGTAGCAGACTCTAATCCATTACCACTAAGAACAGTTGTACGAGTCCCATCAGGAGCTATTTGAATCAGAGATCCATCCCTTACACTCTGCCACTCTGGTTGATAATTCTTTTGATGTTTTGTTTTTTGCCTTTTCATCTGAGCCTTTAGCTGTATATTTGCGATGTATCGCTGGATTGTTTATGATAACTGTCATCCAATTTGGCAGATAATAGCTGAACGTCTTTTGAATCAAGAAGCGATTATTTTTAACCGCACTTGTGATCAACGTGTCGATTATGATGAGTCATCAAGGGATGACTATCATCTGACTAAACTCTGGATTAAACACAATCTTGGGGCGATTATATCTAAAATTAAGTTAACAAACGTTGCATATAAATATTTTCCTACCAAAAGAGGTCTCAAACAATGGAACTGACAACTGAAAACGTCGAGACAGTATTAGATGAAATGCGCCCCTATCTCATGTCTGATGGCGGTAATGTGGAACTTGTAGAGCTTGATGGGCCGATTGTAAAACTACGCTTGCAAGGTGCTTGCGGTTCTTGCCCCAGTTCGGCAATGACTCTGAGAATGGGAATTGAACGCCGTCTCCGGGAAATGATTCCCGAAATTGCAGAAGTTGAGCAAGTGATTTAGGAACTAGGGACTGGGGACTGGGAATGGAGATGTAGTGGCAGTCTAGAGTATTTCTGCTGACACCATGAACCATGCCCTCATGTCCCATTTCCTATGACCGATACTCTATGCCCAGTATTCAATGATTTACTATGTCTCATCCATTACACGTCGCTTTTATCTGGCATCAACATCAGCCGCTGTACAAGTCTCCTGGCAGCGGCGTTTCCGTTTCTTCTAGTCAGCACTACCGTCTACCTTGGGTACGATTGCATGGAACTAAGGATTATTTAGATTTAATCTTAATCCTAGAAAAGTATCCAAAGTTACATCAAACAGTAAATTTAGTACCATCCTTAATATTACAACTCGAAGATTATATTGCTGGCACTGCTTTTGATCCGTATCTCACGGCTAGCTTGACACCAAATGAAAAAATAACTCAGCAACAAAAAGAATTTATTATTCAACACTTTTTTGATGCCAATCACCACACTCTGATTGATCCTCATCCTCGTTATGCTGAGTTGTATTACCAAAGACAGGAACAAGGTGAGGCTTGGTGTTTAGCGAATTGGCAATTGCCTGAATACAGTGATTTGCTAGCTTGGCACAATCTGGCGTGGATTGATCCGATTTTTTGGGATGACCCAGAAATTGCGGCGTGGTTAGAACAGGGTCGGAATTTTACTTTAAGCGATCGCCAGCGTATATATTCCAAACAACGGGAAATTCTCAGCCGCATTATCCCCCAACACCGGAAAATGCAAGCTAATGGACAGCTAGAAGTCACGACTACGCCCTACACTCATCCGATTTTACCTTTACTAGCTGATACTGATTCGGGCCGGGTAGCAGTATCACAAATGCAACTACCCCAGCAACACTTTCAGTGGGCAGAAGACATTCCCCGGCACTTGCGGAAAGCGTGGGAGTTATATACAGAGCGCTTTGGACAAGAACCACGTGGTTTATGGCCTTCAGAACAATCAGTCAGTCCAGAAATTTTACCGTATATTATCAAACAAGGATTTAAGTGGATTTGCTCAGATGAAGCTGTGTTGGGCTGGACGCTGAAACACTTTTTTCATCGGGATGGCGCAGGTAATGTCCAGGAACCAGAGTTAATTTATCGCCCATATCGCCTAGAAACCCCAGCAGGTGACTTATCCATTGTTTTTCGTGACCATAGATTATCCGATTTGATTGGCTTTACTTATGGGTCAATGCCACCAAAACAGGCAGCTGCTGAATTAGTGGGACACCTGCAAGCGATCGCTAAAATGCAAAGAGAGCGTCAAAGCGAACAACCTTGGTTAGTAACCATTGCTTTGGATGGAGAAAATTGTTGGGAATTTTATCCCCAAGATGGTAAACCGTTCTTAGAGGCTTTATACCAAACCCTCAGTAATGAACCCCACTTAAAATTAGTTACCGTCTCCGAACATCTAGAACAATTTCCTCCCACAGCAACGATTCCCGGAGAACAACTGCACAGCGGTTCTTGGGTGGATGGTAGCTTTACAACCTGGATTGGCGACCCTGTGAAAAATCGTGCTTGGGATTACCTAACCCATGCTAGGGAAACATTAGCGAAACATCCTGAAGCCACCGAAGAAAATAACCCAGAAGCTTGGGAAGCGTTGTATGCCGCCGAGGGTTCTGATTGGTTCTGGTGGTTTGGGGAAGGACATTCCTCAAATCAGGATGCCATGTTTGATCAATTGTTTCGGGAACACTTGTTGGGCATTTACAAAGCCCTGAATGAACCCGCACCATCTTACCTCAAACAACCACTAGAAATTCACGCGGCCCGTGCTGACCATAAGCCAGAAGGATTTATTCATCCTGCCATTGATGGTAGAGGCGATGAACAGGACTGGGATAAAGCCGGTCGCATCGAAATTGGCGGGGCGCGAGGGACGATGCACAATAGCAGTGTCATCCAGCGACTTTGGTATGGGGTAGATCACTTGAATTTCTATGTGCGTTTAGACTTTAAAAGTGGAGTTGTCCCCGGAAGAGATTTGCCAGAAGAGTTGAATTTATTGTGGTTTTATCCAGATAAAACAATGCACAATAGCCCCATTCCCTTGGCAGATGTACCGGATGTAGCGCCCATGAATTACCAGTATCACCACCATCTGGCAATTAATCTACTGACACAATCGATGCAGTTTCGGGAAGCCGGAGAACATTATCAATGGCATCCCCGTTTCACTCGCGCCCAAGTAGCTTTAGGCAATTGTTTCGAGGTAGCAGTACCGTGGGCAGATTTGCAAGTTCCACCCGATTATCCTGTGCGCTTAGTTTTAGTGTTGGCGGATGAGGGAGGTTTCCGTAACTATTTCCCGGAAAATGCTTTAATTCCTATTGACGTTCCTTAGGGAACTGAGGGGAAGAAGCAGGGGGGAAGAAGCAGGGGGGCAGGGGGCAGGGAGCAGGGGGGAAAGATTTTCGGTGAGTACCAACATCTTTGTTTTTATCTTCCTCATCTCCCCATCTCCCTATCTCCCTATCTCCCTCATCCCCCTATCTCCCTATCTCCCCATCTCCCCATCTCCCTATCTCCCTATCTGCCTATCTCCCCATCTCCCTATCTGCCTATCTCCCCATCTCCCTATCTGCCTATCTCCCCATCTCCCCATTCCCTGCTATATAATCTAGAAAATAAGTAATATTATGGCTCTTGTAGTTTTCCGACTTAACGGAAAATGGGCTAGCATCTACCAATATTTACTATATTAAGTAATTCCCCAATCCCCTACAGCAGTGTTTTCTACCATAATTACGCGAGAGCCGATTTTAAATTAAGGGAAATTTCGGGGCAAACTTAGCATAATTTGTTGTGCAGTCGCGCCTGTCAGAGAATGATCTGCTGCTTAAATCCCGATTGCTCAAATCCCCTAAATCCTGACAAAAAGAAGTTATGCCAGGCTTGTGGCACCCCGTTGGTGCCGCTTTTGCGAAATCGCTTCCGTGTCATCCGGGTACTTTCCGATGAGGGGGGATTTGGCAGAACCTATTTATCCGAAGATACAGATAAGTTAAATGAACGTTGTGTTATTAAGCAATTAGCGCCAAAGTTTCAAGGAACTTGGTCGCAAAAGAAAGCTGTAGAATTATTTGCTGCGGAAGCAAAACGCCTACAAGAACTAGGAGAACATCCACAAATACCAACTTTGTTAGCTTACTTTGAGCAAGACCATTGTCTGTATTTGGTGCAACAGTTTGTAAATGGGCAAAATTTGTTACAAGAGTTGCAAAGACGCAAACTTTATCGACCTGAGGAAGTTCAAGCAATTTTGCTGCATTTATTGCCTGTCCTCAAGTTTATCCACGATCGCGGCGTGATTCACCGTGATGTCAAGCCAGAAAATATTATTCGTCGTCATGGTGATGGGCGATTAAGCCTGATCGATTTCGGTTCTTCTAAGCAGTTGACGGCAAGGGTACATAATAGAAGCGGTACATCCATTGGTTCTCACGGTTATTCACCCCTGGAACAAATTAGAGACGGTAAGGCTTATCCAGCTAGTGATTTGTTCGGTTTGGGGGCTACCTGTTTTCATCTACTAACTGGTGTGTCTCCTTTTCAGTTGTGGATGGAATATGGCTATGGTTGGGTGACTAATTGGCGGCAATATTTGCGAAATCCGTTGAGTACTGATTTGGATTATGTTCTTGATAGGCTCTTGCGGAAAGATATCCAGGAACGTTATCAGTCGGCTGATGAAGTCATTAAAAACTTGACTCCCAAACAACCATTAGCGCTACCACCAGCAGGTAAGTCTGGGGGAAAACTCTCAGTAACTCAGACTTCATCTTTACCTGTTAAATATACGCTACTGAAAAATTTAGTCTTGGTAAGTGCTTTGATTTTGTTATTCGGTATCGGCGATTCCTGGTATCAGCAATACCGGCGTGTTCACACCGTTTTATTTTCTCGGCTGAGTCAAAATCACAGTAGTCCAAAAGCCGTTGTCCATCAGTCGGCTAATACTAGCTTGCAGAATGTGGCTTTAGCTAAGGTGTTGAACGGTCATGAACATTGGGTTTTATCTGTAGCCATTAGTCCCGATAGCCAAATTTTAGTTAGTAGTGGCGATCGCAATATTCAAGTGTGGAATCTCGCTACAGGCAAAGAAATTGCTACGTTGCAAGGGCATTTCCAAAGGGTAAATGTCGTAGCTATCAGCCCAGATGGACGCACTTTGGTTAGTGGTAGCGATGACAAAACTATTAAAGTATGGGATTTGCCCACCAATCAGTTAGTCCGCACATTGAGGGGACATACTGATTCGATTCAGGCGCTAGCCATTAGCCCGGATGGTATAAATTTGGCCAGTGGTAGTGATGATAACACTATTAAACTGTGGAACTTAGGTACAGGAGGACTGAGACGGACACTCAGAGGGCATACCTCTTGGGTGCGATCGCTTGCTATTAGCCCGGATGGCGTGACTCTTGCTAGTGGCAGTTTTGACAAAACTATTAAACTTTGGGATTTGTCTCAAGCAGTTCTTGTCGGTACACTGGGGGAAGATGCAGAGACGGTAACTTCTGTTGCCATTAGCCCAGATGGTACACTGTTGGCCAGCGCTAGCCGCGATCGCACGATTAAACTCTGGAATTTGGCTACTAAACAGAAAATTCGCACACTCACAGAAAATGATGAAACTGTGAATACTGTTACCTTTAATCCAGATGGCACACTCTTAGCCAGTGCTAGCCGCGATCGCACTGTTAAACTCTGGAATGTAGAAACTGGCGAACAAATGCGGACACTGCTGGGACATGCTGATAATGTAACATCCATTGCTATCAGCCCAGATGGTAATACCCTAGTAAGTGGTAGTGAGGACAATACTATTAAGGTTTGGCGCGTATCTCAGTAATTTGTTATTTTTATCTAAAAAATTAGTTTCTACAAGCTAAGTAGAATGGTGTAAATAATTAAAGGTTTGTAGTGAGTTAGCGCGGTCTACAGCCCTTCGGGCATCCTTCTCCCAAGGGGAGACGCCAAAGGCGAACGGCGGGGGGTTTCCCCCATGAGCGACTAACGTACAGCCTGCGGCATCGGTCGGCATCACCCGTAGGGTGAGGACTTTAGTCCTCTAATAAGGACTGAAGTCCTTACTACGAACCAAATGTAATTTTTTTACATGACTTCACATAGTTTGGTTTTTTCAAGTCTTCTACTTATCTCAAGATGAAAACTTTCAAGGAATTTGGCTTATGTCTTTTTAATCCCGACATGAGGCCGACAGCTTTAAAAGTGTCTGTAGTAGTGGGTTCTATTCTATTCATCATCAATCACGGTTCAGCTCTGGTCAAAGGTCAAATGACTCAGGATCGCTGGATTTCTGCGGGCATAACCTACGTGATTCCCTATATGGTAAATATTCATGGTCAATCTGTGAGTCGTTCTAGAAAATGTTGATATACCTGAAACCTGCATTTCCAGGACTTACGTAACCAACCACGTATTTCCCTCATTGCAACCGTAGGGAAGCAATCTCAAAGCCTTTATTTTCGTGGCGAGTGCGTAAGTTCTAATTTCATCACTTTGTTTTCTACCATAGATGACTTTTACCTTGTTGTTTGACAAATGTTTTGAGCTTGCTTCTATGTAACTCTTGATATTCTTGTAAACTAACTTGATTAACACGAATACCAAACTGGGAATTTTCACCCTCAAGAATTCTGGCTATTCTTTCATGCACATATGGATAGTAGTGACTACCATCGTAAGTATAGTTCGTGTTTTTTGTTACCTTTGAAGGATATGAGAAATCGTATGTTTCATTAAAATGCCGGGAAGATTCATGAATACCTTGCAACTGACAATCTAGCAGACCTTTAGCATAGCTCTGATTAAAATTTTCCCAAGGCGAAATTGGTGCTACGTAACCAATAATTTCAGCATTTGGAAACGTCTCTCGAATTTTTTGGTAGGAGGCTACACGAGAAAAATCACATTTCTTTTGGGATTTTGTTGTGACAAATTTAGGATTGTAACTATACGAAAGTTCTAAAACTGTGCCTTTGAAATATTGATTGTATGCTCTTTCTAGAGGGAATCTCCCAATTAGTGTATTTATACTAAACTTTAAACTGTCAAAGGAGAATAGATAAGACTGATACATGGGTTGTGGTTCTGGCACTTCAACTTCTTCTTTAAATGCCATGTTTTTATCATCTATCGTAAATTTAAAATTGAAAGCATCTATTCCTACATATACTTTTTGGGGATTCACTCCTATATCTCTGGCAAATTTGGCATATTCAGCAAATTCTTCAGCAGTTCCCGCCGCAAAAGCGTAATTGAAACAATTATTTTTTTTGAGAGCTTTAGTATCTAACAAAGTTAAGCGGGAGCTACCAAAAATCAGACAATCGTACTTTTCGATATCGCTATTCAATAATCGATTAGTTTTGGTCAATCTCTCGTTAAAAGGTACATTAACTCCAGTTAATCTGTTTCCCCGACGATACCAAAGTGGATCTACTGCGAAATTGAGTGCGCCAACAGATGTCAGAAGCACGCTTGCCACTGCGAAGTATGTTTTGATGTAACCAAGCATAAGATTTACTGAATCACTAAAATTGGAAATATAAAAACTCACTAACTTTGGTAAGGTGCAATAGTGCAATCACCGTTAGAAATGAAGTGATGACAGCATATGTTTGATTAGGTTGCCACTGCCATCTTGACCATATCGGGCCATTTGATGACATTTTTTTGACTTTTTCAAAGTTTAAGACTGGCTCATATTTACCCATCCATTCCTGAACATTCGGTGTAAACCAGGCGATGGCTAGTAAGATAGAAACTGCCAAAATTGCTCTTTTCAATTCTATTTCTAGAATTTCCGCATTCAATGATAAGCCATTGAAACCGAGCATACTTCTGACAATTACGAATGCTGCATTCATGTTTTCAGCGCGGAAGAATACCCAGGCGAAGACAACGGCGATGAAGGTGACTAACCAAGCTATTGTTTGACTTAGCCAGTTATTTACTGTCAAATTGCGCCTTTTTTGCCAAGAGTTCCATTGGTGATTAATAACTAAATAAAATCCATGTAAACCACCCCAGAAAATGAATTGCCAGCCGGCACCATGCCAAAGTCCTCCCAACAACATGGTGATAATTAAGTTGATATTACGTCTAATTTCGCCTTGACGATTACCACCTAAAGGAATATATAAGTAATCTCGTAAAAAGTTAGAGAGGGTGATATGCCATCTCCGCCAAAAATCGCTGATACTGATAGCTTTATAAGGGGAATAAAAGTTAATTGGCAATTTAATACCAAACATTCTGGCTATACCAATAGCCATATCTGAATATCCAGAAAAATCAAAATATAGTTGTAATGTATAGGCGATCGCTCCAATCCAAGCATCGACAAAAGTGGGGAATATACCTTGACTCACAGCATCAAATACCGGACTAGCATAAACCGCAATATTATCAGCAAATACAACTTTTTTGAATAAACCTAAACTGAAAATTGTGATGCCTACCGATAAATTTTCGGGATTAAACCGATACGCACTCTTATCGGCAAATTGTGGCATTACTTCTGCATGGTGAACAATCGGCCCAGCAATTAGTTGGGGAAAAAAGCTAATAAATAAACAGTAATCTACGAAGTTATAGTGCTTTGTTTCTCCACGGAAAGAATCTATCAAATAGGCAATCTGTTGAAATGTAAAGAAGGAAATTCCTAAAGGTAGGATAATATTTTGTAAGTTAAAGTTTCTCCCTAATATATCGCCTACACTGGTAATGAAGAAATCGGCATATTTAAAATAACCAATCAGAATTAAATTGGTGGCGATTCCTAAACTCAGCAGTGTCTTTTTAAATATTTGTGAGCGAGATTTTTTATTTAATGTGTAACCTATACAAAAGTTAAAAATCATAGAACCCACAAATAATATTAAATACTTGGGGTTCCACCAGCCATAAAAAATTAAAGAAGCAACTACTAAAGAAGCGATCGCTAATCTATGATAACCATATTTACTTACAAGAAAGAATATTGCCAGAATAATCGGCAAAAATAGAAAAATAAATTCTAAGGAGTTGAATAACATAAACTACACTTTTTTTTATTTTTCTTAATATAAACTTTAGCTATCATATCAAATCAACTTCAGCGTATTTACTGAATTTACGTAAATTTCATGAAAAAATTATAAACCCTTGATGCCCTCATCGTAGATAAATATACTTATTCATACAGATTTTTTATGACATCTGTCTGAGGAGAGATTACTCTAACCCTAGAGAGGGATTTATTGATTTATTGCCTGAAAGTTCTGAAATACACGAGTTTGCCAAGAATTAGGTTTTTGATTTTGTAGCTGATGTGTGGTAAAAATTTGGGTATTTTGGGATTAGGAGTAGATGAAGACAATATAAAGAGAATGTCTAATTATTAATCGCACCCCTAACTAAAATTACGGTACTCTCTACACCAGAGGCGATCGCTTCGGGTATATTACCTTGTATTACGTGCTGTAATAATCCCTCACGAGATGCCCCTAAAACCACAACATCATAACCTTCGGTTTTCACTAGGTTAATCACACCTTCGGAAACTGAATCAGCTTGTACTGGAATGGCAACTACATTGCTGGATAATTTGCGGCGACGCATGAGTACACGGATGGCTTGTTCTAAAACTGACATGTCTGGTTTCAACTCAGAGGGCTTAAATACTTGTGTCAACCGAATTTGGGGATAATTACCTAATGTGACTAAGGCGGGTAATAATTTAAGCGCGACTCTGGCATTGGGGCCTCCAGCCATTGTGACTAGCCAACGGTTAAATTGGGCAGTGGGGAGGTGGGGGGATTCCCCCAGGGTAGGAGATGGGGGCGAAATTATTCTTTGAACTTTTTGCCCTAGCTTGACTAACATCACGTCGCAGGTGGCTTGACGAATAATAATGTCTACCACGTTGCCAAAAATCCGACCTGGTGTGGAAGTTTCACCCTTCCATCCCATTAAAATAATGTCAATGTGTCGCTCTTTAATGGTTTCTAAAATTGCTTGGGCGGCATCATGGGCAACTCGAATCTCTGTATGCACAGGAATACGCCACTTTTTGCCTAAGACTTCTGCTTGTCGGAGTAAGCGCCGACTTTTCGCTGTTCTCACTGGTGTTTCTGATGGCGAACTGTTGCGTGAGACGATCATTACCTGTACGCACTCTATTTCATAATGGCGATCGCGGGCAATGGCTGCGGCCATTTGCAAGAGAACAGCTGCGGTTTCGGGATTAGCTACGGGTACTAATATTCTGCCTCTGCCGATGTTAGGTGATCGCGTTTGATAAACTACATAGGAAGGCTCTATTTGTGCTTCTGGGCTGGTATTGCCATAATTTAGATGTTCTGCTTGGGCCCGGATGATATCTGCGCGGGTAATAATGCCAACTAATTTTCGCCCTTCTACCACTGGTAAGCGACTAATTTGATAGCGATCTAGTAAGTATAAAACATTGCTGAGGTTATGCTTAGGTCTGACCGTCATCGGGGCGTGGATCATAATTTCCCTTAACGGGGTATTATTTGGAGGGTTGCGATCGCCAATGATTTGTGAATCTTGAGCGCGTTTTTTCACTAAATCTGCTTGGGTGACGATGCCGACTAATTTGTTATTTTCTACTACTGGGAAGCCGCGATGATGAGAACGGGTAAATACTTGCATGGCCTCATCTAAAGTCATGTCTGCATCCAAAGTTTCCACCCGTTGCTCCATGACATCGTTGGCAGTTAACTTAGATAATATCCCTTCGTGAGAAATTTCTTTGGTGATTGTGATTCCTTTTAACTGTAATAGTTTGTCATACAGTGATCCAGGCATGACTTTATCGGAAACTAAGTAAGCTGCCACAGAAACAATCATCAAAGGTAGTACTAGATTGAAATCTGTAGTCATTTCAAACACAATCACAATTGCTGTGATAGGCACCTTGGAAACAGCACTAAAAAAGCCCCCCATCCCGGCTAAAGCATAGGTAGTAGGAGCATCAATTGGCAACACATAGGATGCAGAAACACCAATTATGTGTCCTAAACAAGAACCCAAGATCAGACTCGGTGCAAATAATCCCCCAGGCGCGCCTGAACCAAAGGCAATTAAAGTCAGGATAAACTGAGCTAAAAAGGCGATCGCCGCAAAGGATACATTGGCACCACCTGTAATTAAATACTCTCTTAAGCCAGTGTTATCACGAAAAAATTCAGGCAGTGTAGATACGATAATACCTGATACCAATCCAGCTAAAGCTACTCTTAGCGGTAAGCTAATGTGTAATTTTTGATAAGCTTTTATACTGGCAACTATACCGTGATTAAATAATGCACCGAGGAACCCTGCTAAAATACCCAATAGCAGAAAAAAGGGAATTTCTGGCAGGGTAAATTGACTGGAGTGTTGCATCAATTCCAAGTTGAGTTGCAAGCTACCGCCACCCAATAACCGGGATACTACCCCACCAATAAATGAAGCGATAATGGCGGTTCCTAGAGTTAGTCCAGATAAGTCTTGGAGTAACTCCTCAATGATAAATAAAACACCAGCAATGGGGGCATTAAAAGCAGCCGATAAACCAGCACCTGCACCCGCCGCAATCATTTGTCGTCGATGATCTGGGGAAGTGGGAACCCAACTACTCATTCCCGCCGCCAAACCTGCCCCAACATGAACAGTAGGGCCTTGTCTCCCCAAGGTCATCCCAGCACCAAGGGTGACAATGGCACTAACTAATTTCACGGCTGCCACCCGCCAGGATAATCTAATGGGGACATTAGCCAAAGTTGCCTTGACTTGAGGTATACCGCTACCTGCTGCTTCTGGGGCAAATCTTTCTACCAACCACCCAGATGTAAATCCAAAGACCAAACCAATTACAGGTAAAACGAACCATGCTGGTAACATTTGGGTCGTCTGGACTCGCCATGTCCCCAGAGATCCCGATCCTACCCTTAACAGTACCGCAGATAAAGCAGCCACAATCCCAATAATCGAAGCTTCTGCGATCGCTAAACCTTTTCGAGGTTGTAACCAGATCCGAAAGCGCTGAGTAAGCACAGGAAGTGCCATAATAATTAAAAATTAATCTAAAACTAAAGTAAATTCACCCATCAAGGCCTTTTTTTGCCAAAAAAACGAGGTTTGTATAATTTTTTTTAAATTTTATTGCGTACTTACCGAAACAATTAATTTGCCCAGAAGCAGCAAATTATCATAACTTACCCTGTTTATAGCTTAGTCGTATTGGATGCAGGAATTGAGTCATTTAATTTTTGTGAGCTGATTTTTTACAGTATCTGGAAAACCTCTCTCTAAATCTCTCTCCTGCGATTGAATTTCTGGTTGAGAAATTAGATTTTCCGTAGAATGTTCCCCATGACGTGAAAATTCATCTGTGAATTTTTATCAGTGTTGGGTTAAAAAAGAAACATGAAAATCATTAAACCCATCACTAACTGGTTAGAAATCCGTGCTAGTGCGCCTACATACACTGGGTGGGTACTCGCGGGAATTGCTATTTGTTTTTTTGGGGCGGCTGTGAATACTATGGCTGGCTGGCTATACGCTATTAGCGGTGCGAGTTTTGCCCTTTTGGTAATAGCCGCAGTTTTACCACCGCGATCGCTTGTTGGTTTGGTGGTGAAACGTCATCCCATGTCGCCTATATCAGCAGGTGACGACTTAACTGTGGAAGTAGAAATCTGCAATCCCACACGGCAATCTGTCAACTTGTTGCAGGTGGAGGATATATTACCCTTTGTCTTAGGGAAACCAGTACATCAGGCTATAGAAACGATTCCCAAACAAGGCAGTTACCGTTGGGTATATTATCAACCAACCCAGCGCCGGGGAATTTATCGCTGGCACACCGTCGAACTTGGTAGTGGTGCGCCTTTAGGATTGTTTTGGTGTCGCCGTCAGCGTGATTGTACTGCCACAGCAATTGTCTATCCCACAGTATTACCTTTGACTACCTGCCCCTTAATCGATGAATTTGGACAAGATGACAGCAAAAAAAGTGATCCTCGTGGTAGACCTTTACAGACAGCTACATCGGGACTGGTGCGATCGCTACGTCCTTACCGCATTGGTGATCCCACTCGTCTGATCCACTGGCGTACTAGTGCGCGCTACGGAGAATTACGGGTACGAGAATTAGAAATAGTTACAGGTGGGCAAGAAATTGTGATTGCCCTTGATAGTGCTGGAAATTGGGATACAGAAAACTTTGAACAAGCAGTAATTGCCGTAGCATCACTGTATTTTTATGCACAAAAACAGCAAATACCAGTGCAACTTTGGACAGCAGCGACAGGTTTAATTCAAGGCGATCGCCTGGTGTTAGAAGCTTTAGCTGCAACGACGTACCACGAAGAGATTAACACGAGCGATCGCCGCCAGAACAACCCTGTGATTTGGCTAACTCAAAACTCTTTAAGTCTCTCTTCCTTACCACCGGGTAGTCGTTGGGTATTGTGGCAAAATATGACTTCACCATTAGAATCGACGTTGATTAATTGGGATTACCCTGGTATTCATGTACAAAGCGAACAAGCACTACAACCCCAACTACAAAAATCGTGGCGGTGCTAAATTATGCTTCAAGAAGACCTAAGTAGAGCGACATGAATAATTCAGGGTTTGTAGTGAGGTCTACCCTAAGGGTTCTGCGAAGCCGTACAGCCCTCAAATAAGGACTAAAGTCCTCACTACAAAATAATCTCAATATTTTTTACATTACGCGTCATGTTTGTATAGCCTGCGGGCGTTAATATGCTTTGGCACCAGTAGGGAAATTATTTGCGGTAGAATCTTCACTAGATAGCAAAGATTAATTGCCTTGATTGTGAACCTTTTTCCTTGTCATCCAGTCTACTAACGATGTTTTGACAAGCCCGGAAATTATCTACCCAGTCATGACTATAAAACCTAAATACTTGGTGTTGTCACTATTGATGGCGCTGGGAGGGATTGAACCTAGCAATGCAGCGCCTGAACCTGTTGACCCCAAAGTATTACATATTATTAATAGACTCAGCTTTGGCCCTCGCCCTGGAGATATCCAAAGAGTGCAGTCTATGGGTGTAGAAAGCTACATCAAAGAGCAACTTGCACCTGATGCCATTCCTAAACCGGAAAAACTTAAAAACCAACTTTCACGGTTAGAAACCATACATCTGAGTACAGTCAAAGTCTCAGAATATTTCAGAACTCCCCCCAACCCCAGCCCAGAACAAAAGAAAGCATCCCAAAAAAGAGACACACAAATTCAAAATGAGGCACTCCGCGCCAGGTTATTAAGGGCAACTACAAGTCCGCGACAATTACAAGAAGTGATGGTGGACTTTTGGTTTAACCACTTCAATGTAAATGCCAATAAAGACAATATTCGCTTGTGGGCTGGAAGTTACGAACAGGAGGCAATTAGACCCCATGCCTTAGGACGCTTTCGTGATTTACTGGGGGCCACAGCGCGCCATCCTGCCATGTTGCTTTATCTGGATAACTGGCAAAACCAAGCTGGTAAGAGTTCTGGTTCTAATGGCCGATTGAACGAAAACTATGCCCGTGAATTGATGGAATTGCATACTCTAGGTGCTAATGGTGGCTACACGCAACACGATGTAATTGCTTTGGCAAGGATATTTACTGGCTGGGGATTTACGCGTCCCATGCAACAAAAAAAACATAGTACAGGATTTTATTTTAATCCAGAGCATCATGATTTTAGCGATAAAGTTTTCTTAAAACAGCAAATTAAAGGCAGTGGTGAAGCTGAGGGCGAACAAGCCTTAGATATTTTGGCTAAAAGTCCGGCGACTGCTCGAAATATAAGTTACAAACTAGCACAGTATTTTGTTAGCGATCGCCCACCTAATACCTTAGTAGATCGGTTATCAAAACGCTTTATTGACACTGATGGCGATATTACTGCCGTCTTAGAAACTTTATTCCAAAGTCCTGAGTTTTGGGACTCAAAAAACTTTAACGCCAAGTTCAAAACGCCCTATCAATATGTGGTTTCTATAGTGCGGGCCACAGGGATGGAAGTCAACAACACAATACCAATTTCCCGACACCTCGAAAGCATGGCTATGCCCCTTTATCGTTATCGCACTCCCGAGGGTTATCCCAACACACAAGATAGATGGTTAAATCCCGACGCTATGACTCGCCGCATCAGCTTTGCGACGGCGGTGGCTAACGGACAATTATCAATAGCGGGAGTTGTTAACAATCAAAATCAGAGCAAACCAGTAGATCCGGCTCCATTGGTAAATACATTAGGTAACTCATTTTCCGAATCAACTCAACAAGCGATCGCTTCTCATACCTCTAGCCTCCGTTCTGCACTCATCTTGGGTAGTCCAGAAATGATGCGGCGTTAGTTAATTGATTATTAGCACTAAAGTGCTAACTACAAGCTCTAAATATATATGAAAAGACGTGACTTTCTCATTCACTCAGGCTTATTTTCAGCTTCTACAATAGCAGCGGTAGGTAGCAATGCTTGGGTAGCTAGATCTGCCACAAATAACAGTAATCCACAGCGCCTCATTGTCATCTTTTTACGTGGTGGAGTTGATGGCTTAAACGTAGTAGTTCCTTATTCAGAAACAGCTTACTATCAAGCAAGACCGAAAATTGCTATCCCCAAACCAGGAAAAAATCATGGAGTCTTAAATTTAGATGGTCGCTTTGGATTGCATCCAGCTTTAGCTCCTTTAATACCTCTTTGGGAGCAAAATAATTTAGCATTTATTCATGCTTGTGGTTCCCCCGACCCGACACGCTCCCACTTTGAGGCTCAACATTATATGGAAGTTGGGATACCCGGTAACCAACGTGTTGATGATGGTTGGATGAATCGTTTACTAGGTGTAATTTCCAACAAATCATCACCTCTGCAAGCTATTAGTATAGGCGGCACAAAACCCCGCATTTTGTCTGGTCAAATGCCAGTATCTAATATTCCCTCTGGTGATAATGCTCACCAAAAACTGCCAATAGATTATACCCACGTGGGAAAAGCATTTGACCAACTTTATAGCGGTAATGATGACTTGAGTCAGACCTATCGTCACGGACGCATGGCACGTCAGGTGATTATGAACGGCCTAGATGCAGAAACGGAAATGGCAAATAATGGCGCACCTTTACCGAATAACTTTATTGGTGATGGGCAACGGTTGGCAAATTTGATGGTTCAAGACCCAAGGATTGAATTAGGATTTATGGCTTTGGGTGGTTGGGATACCCATGTGAATCAAGGTAATAGTCAAGGCAATTTAGCGAACAATTTGGGGAGATTAGGCAAAGGATTGGCAGCTTTGACTAAAAATCTAGGTTCTGTTTACCAAAATACAGTGATTGTGGTGATGTCTGAGTTTGGGCGCACAGTCCGCGAAAATAGTACTGGTGGTACAGACCACGGACACGGCAATGTTATGTGGGTTTTAGGCGGGAAGGTTGGCGGTGGGAAAGTTTACGGAGAATGGCCAGGTTTAGCCACAGATCAACTTTACCAAAAGAGAGACTTGGCTATTTCCACAGATTTTCGAGATGTCATTTCTACTGTTTTAGCCAAACATCTGCGTTTAAATGACAAACAACTGAATCAAGTTTTGCCTAGTTATGTCCCTAAATCTCAATTTCCCTTGATTTAACGTGAGTTCGACGAATTTTAAAAAACCCCTCTCCAAACCTCTCCCCTGCAAGGAGAGAGGCTTCAAAACCTTCATTTTTCGTTAATATTTCAATATATTTAAGCCCCTCTCCGACGCGGCTACCGTGTATACACAAGTCGGGAAATACTACCTGACGCTTGGTTTCACCGTCTAGCTCTAAGGTCTAGAATTGCGCCGAAAAGCCTGTCATTGCGTATCGCTAAGGCGAAAGCTCCGCTAACGCGTAGCGTCTCGCAGAGAGGAGGAACGACGACGCAATCGCATAGTCCCGTGGTTTTTGCGATTACTAGAGCCTCCGGCACGCTACGCGGTAAGCGAAGCCATGCCCTTTATGGGCTTTACACTCCGCTATCGCTCCGTATGGCTAACGCCACGCTCCGCGAACGTAATGACAGTTGAAAGGGTCTATAAACCTTGAAACCCTTGCAGATAACACTTGTGTGTACACCGTAGCTCCGACGCGGAGAGGGGTTTATCCCTTGCGGGTGATGTTTGACATTTACTCCAGCACCAAAGTAGTAAAAAATAAAAAATACCTGAGAGGGAAAATAATAATTAAAACTTATTATTTTGTGTCTAAATATAAGTAATTACTGTTCGCTAGCAGATTTTTAGGCGATCGCTACCAAATATATTTAATTTTTACAAATTTTCTCCATATGTGTATATAATGCAAGCAAGTACTTGCATGACTCGCATGAATCAATCAGCGTCAAAAACTGCACAAAATCGCCCAAAATTATTTGTGCATTTTAGGTAACATCTAATGACAATGCACCAGATTAAAAGTAGCAAATACTACAAAAATGCTGATATTTTTCGTTGGTATGCATTAGCCCATTAATTCTGGTAAAAGTTCTGGGAGTGGAAAAACAAAGGATTATTGATTTTTATTGACTACTGGAAATAAACCACAGTTTTATACGTAATTTCTAGGTGCTATAAATTTTCCATTATATCAAGGAAAAAGCTGGAAAATTATGATCTAGTTTTTCAGTAATTAGTAGATTACCTAATGCCACATCTATCTATAAATATAAAAAACAAATATGCCCCATTCCGAACCTCCTGAGTCTTTCGTTGCGGCTGAAACCAAACAGCCAGATGTTACTGATACCCCAAACGTTGAACAGCCAGAGAAAAAACCTCAGCTTCATCAACGGCGGCTTTGGCCTTTAATTTTAGGCATCATTATATTAATTGTTGGCGGTGGTGTTGGTTGGCGCTGGTGGCAAAATAGCTTTGCTGGTAATCCACCTCCAGGCGACACAGCTGCTGCTGGTCAACCAATGGCAGTTCCTGTGAAGATAGCCACTGTAGAAACTGGAACTATAGAAGACAGTTCAATAATTGGTGGGTTTTTGGACTCTCCTGGCTCAGTAGCAATTCAGCCAGAGACTGATGGGCGGATTAGTCAAATTTTATTTAAAGAAGGCGATCGCGTCCAACAAGGACAAGTGATAATTCGCCTGCAAAGTGACGATACCCAAGCTCGCTTACGACAAGCAAGAGCATCGTTAGAACGTACCCAAGCCCGACTTGCAGAACTCAAAGCCGGCACACGTCCTGAAGAAATTGCCCAAGCCAGAGCTAGATTAGCTCAAGCCGAAACTCGTCTGAGAAATGCCCAAGGTGGAGCGCGTCCAGAAGAAATTGCTCAGGCCCAAGCGCAAATTGAGGTAGCTAAATCTGATGTGGAATTGGCACAATCAAGAGGTCAGAGGTACCAACAATTAAGAACACAAGGTGCTGTTTCTCAAGACCAACTAGAAGGATTTTTGGGAGAACAAAGAAGCGCTGAAGCAAGGCTGCAAGAAGCCCAAAGACGGCTTGACCAACTCCGCAAAAGCCGAATTTCTGATATTGATGAACTAGCTGCGGCTGTAGAACTAGAAAGGCAAAATGTCAGACAACTGGAAAACGGCCCCCGCCCGGAAGAAATTGCTCAAGCCCGTTCTCAAGTTAGTGAAGCCGCCGCCCAAGTCCAGGTAGCAGAAGTCCAACAAAAATACACAAACGTTGTTGCTCCTTTAACTGGTATTCTCGGTGATATTCCGGTGAGGGTGGGGGATTTTGTCAGTCAAGGAAATGAACTCACCACACTCAATAGAAATGACTCTTTGGAATTGAATTTAAATGTCCCTTTCAGTGAAGCCGAAAGGTTGCGTGTGGGATTACCTGTAGAAATACTAGATGCTGAGGGCCAACCTGCGGCTACAGGTAAAGTGAGTTTTATCTCACCCAATATCAATGCTAATACGCAGAATATTGTTGCTAAAGCCACCTTTGTCAATGCCCAGAACCAAATACTTAATCGCCTGAACGTACAAGCCAAAGTCATCTGGAGTGAACGTCCAGGAATTTTAGTTCCCACAGAAGCCATCTCGCGCATGGGGGGGCAAAATTTTGTGTTTGTAGCCCAAGCACCAGCAGAAACCCAACCAGGAATGCCGAATCTGGTAGCTCAACAAAAACCCGTGAAGTTAGGAGCCATTGAAGGCAATAATTATCAAGTTCTAGAAGGACTGGAAGCTGGAGACAACATCGTTGTTTCTGGCATTCTCAACCTCACAAATGGTGCGCCAATCATACCTGCATCCGCAGAAATGGGGAATGGAAAACCCCAGGAATAATTCGTAATTGAATGATTTTGGCAGCAGAATTTGAGTTTTAGACGTTAGATGGAAAATCCTCAATCTAATATCCAAAATTGGTTGACTAAATTCCTAACTACCGATTTCCATTTACAAATTTCTCAAATCTATGTTTGTTAATTTTTTTATTAAACGGCCAGTTTTTGCTACAGTTTGTGCATTAATTGTGCTGTTATTGGGATTGATTTGTCTTCCCACTCTGCCCATTGCTCGTTTCCCAGAGATTGCTCCTACTCAAATTAACGTCACCGCCAACTATAGCGGCGCTAGTGCTGAGGACGTAGAAAGCGGGGTGACCAACATCTTAGAAAGGCAAATCAACGGGATTGAAGGTATTCGCTACATTACCTCTAGTAGTAGTAACGATGGCTCGACTAATATTACAGCTACCTTCGATTCATCCCGAAATGCCGATATTGCGGCTGTGGATGTGCAGAACCGGATTTCTATTGCTCAACCCCAACTGCCAGAAGCTGTACAACGCACGGGTGTTAGAGTAACACAGCAATCTAACAATATACTTTTAGCAATTGGGATATTTGCTGAAAATGATGAATATGACAATATATTTTTAAGTAACTATGCTGACCTTTACTTAGCAGATGCCTTAAAAAGAATCAAAGGCGTTAGCAACGTGCAAATTTTTGGCGAACGCCGTTACGCCATGCGTCTGTGGTTAGATCCCAATCGCCTTGCTAGTCGGGGGCTAACGACTGCGGATGTCGCCAATGCCTTATCTGAACAAAATTTGCAAGTCGGTGCGGGGAGTATTGGTCAAGAACCTGCTCCTGAAGGGCAAAGATATCAAATTGATGTGCGTGCTGTTAGTAGACTCACCGAACCATCAGAATTTGACGAAATTGTCCTGAGAGCTAACGATGATGGCACCTTAATCAAGCTTAAAGATGTCGGTAGAGCAGAACTAGGAGCAGAAAATTACAACTCATTTTTGCGATATCGTGCCAAAGATGCTGTAGGTTTGGGCATTTATCAGCTTCCTGGGAGTAATGCCTTAGATGTGGCGCGGGGAGTTAGGGCAGAAATGGCGCGACTAGCTCCCACTTTTCCGCCGGGAATACAGTATGAGGTAGCCTTTGACACTACACTCTTTGTGGAAGAGTCGATGTTAGAAGTAGTCAAGACTCTAATTGCCGCAGTCATACTAGTTGTGATTGTGATTTTTGTGTTCTTGCAGGACTGGAGAACCACTTTAATTCCCGCACTGACGGTGCCTTTGTCTCTGATTGGGACATTTATTTTTGCCAGGATTTTTGGCTTTTCCATTAATAGTTTGACCTTATTTGGTCTGACTTTAGCATCTGGGATGGTGGTAGACGATGCCATCGTTGTAGTTGAGCAGATCAGCCGTTTTATCCAGGATAAAGGCATGAGTCCGCGCCGAGCAGCCAGTGAATCAATGGCCGAACTATTTGGTGCAGTAATTGCCACTTCTTTGGTGCTGATGGCGGTATTTATCCCCGTGGCCTTTTTTCCCGGAAGTACTGGCGCACTTTATCGGCAATTTGCCCTGACTATCGCCTTCTCCATTGTGATTTCTACTTTTCTGGCTTTGACTCTGACACCTTCTTTGTGTGCCTTACTGCTACGTCCTGGACAGAAAGCTTCAGGTTGGCTGGGTCGGGTTTTTGATCGAGTTAATCAATTGCTGGACTCAGTACAACGCAGCTATGAGCGATCGCTTCATTTTCTCATCCGCTTCAAAAACATTATTATCGGACTATTCATTGTCTCTTTGGGAATGACGGCTTGGCTTTATGTCACAGTACCTACAGCCTTTCTCCCAGACGAAGATGAAGGCTTTTTTATTACACTGATCCAAGGGACGCAAGGGGTTTCACTGCAATATACCAGTGATGTCATTGCCCAGGTAGAAAAAGAAATCTTGGCAATTCCTGAAGTCGTGGGAACCTTCGCTGTGGGTGGGTTTAGTTTCAGTGGTAATACTGCCAATAACGGTATTATATTTACAACTTTAAAACCTTGGGCAGAACGGTCACGACCAGACCAATCAGTACAGGCGATTCTTGGTAAGTTAAGAGGGCAATTATTCGCCATAACAGAAGCCAGAGTCTTTCCTGTGAATCCACCGCCTATTCAGGGATTAGGTAACTTTGGCGGCTTCAATTTCCAACTGCAAGACCAAAGAGGTAATAGTGGCTTGGACAGTTTAGTCCAATCAATGGGTCAATTACTTGGTCGTGCCAACCAAACACCAGGATTACAAGCTGTATTTAGCACTTTTGCCGCACAAACACCACAATTGCTGGTAGAGGTAGATCGTAATCGAGCCAAAGCACTACAAGTTTCCATAGATGATATCTTCCGGACTCTGCAAACTGCTTTGGGTTCTCAATATGTCAATGATTTCAACCTCCAGCAGCGTAATTATCGAGTTTATATCCAAGCCGACCAACAGTTTCGCTCTAACCCCAAAGATATCGGTCAACTATATGTTCGTTCTCAAACCAATCAAATGATTCCTTTGAGAAACTTAATTACAACTACTGATGTTGTGGGAGCGCAAACGATTAATCACTATAATCTCTTTCGCTCAATTGAAATCAATGGTTCTGCTGCACCCGGTGCTAGTTCTGGCGATGCGATTCAGGCTATGGAACAGGTGGCTCAAGAAGTTTTACCACCAGGTTTTGGTTATGAGTGGTCAGGAACTGCATTAGAAGAAATAGAATCTGGCGGTTTAGCACCCATTATCTTTGGTTTGGGAATTGTCTTTGTCTTTTTAGTGCTAGCTGCTCAGTATGAGAACTACATAGACCCCTTAATTATTCTGTTATCAGTGCCTTTAGCAATTTTTGGCGCTCTGATAGCTCAATCAATGCGAGGTTTTGCCAATGATGTTTACTGTCAAATCGGTCTAGTGATGTTGATTGGTTTGGCTAGTAAGAATGCGATTTTGATTGTGGAATTTGCCAACCAACTGCGGGATGAAGGGCTTTCCATTACTAAAGCGGCTGTAGAGGCTGCACAAGGGCGTTTACGCCCGATTTTGATGACGGCTTTTTCGACGCTGCTGGGTATTTTTCCCTTGACTATTGCCACAGGGGCTGGTGCGGGAAGTCGTCTGTCTTTGGGAACAACAGTTTTTGGTGGCATGTTAATTGCTACTTTCTTAAGTTTGTTTGTCGTGCCCATTTTATATATCGTGATTAAGATGACTACAGAGCGTTTGTTCAAGCGTAATCGTCATCAAACAATGTCATTAGAGGTTGCTTCCCCTGATAATCAAACTGCCACATATTCGGCCAGAAATGACGACTAATAATTAGACGTTTGGCAAAAAGCCAAATCAGCAAAAAACAAACCACAGATAGAAATCAAGAGTTTATCTGTGGTTTTTTTATGTAATTAATATTTCCTATAAGCCTAAGTAATATTTAGTAGGTATATTATCAGTAAAGTTGTAAAAACTAATCCTCAAACCACGCTATACCTGGATATAAATTGAATCATCGTCCAGGGAAAAAACTTAACTGGGCACTCCTAGCTTCAGAGCTACGTCACCTATCTTACTGTGCTAAGTCTGCTTCGATTTCTCGGATGCAAACATTTGATGTGCATGGAATGAACAAACTATCAATTAACAAATCCTTTAGTAAACATAGATGTTCGTAGATGATATGGCTAGTAAATTTCATCACACAAGAATGCTATGGCATGGATGGGGAGCTAACACATTATTCAAGCTGATGAAGTTACCTTTGATTGAGCGAGCGCTCAAAAGTTTTTCCCCCATTCTCGTTTTAATATCATTTGTTGCCGTACTGCTACTCAATAGTTTGAGTCCGTCCATCGCCCAACTACCGCGTCAGGAGATTCGCGGGGTTTGGATTACCAACAATGACTTTAACGTTCTCAAAGAGCGTGCCAAAGTGCAAGAGGCCATGACTCAATTGCGGCAACTCCACTTCAACACGATTTATCCTGTGGTATGGAATTCTGGCTATGTCATGTATCCTAGTGCCGTGGCGCAACGCACTGGTATTCAACCCTTTGTCTTTCGCGGCTCAGATGGCCATGATATTCTCGCAGACTTAATTACCCAAGCCCACAGCCGGGGACTTTTGGCAATTCCCTGGTTTGAGTTTGGCTTCATGGCTCCCCCAACTTCCGAATTAGCGTTGGATTATCCACAGTGGTTAACTCAAAAACGAGACGGTAGCCAAACTTCAATTAGTGCGGCTGGTGAAGTTGTGTGGCTCAATCCCTTCCATCCCGAAGTCCAGCAGTTTATCACCGATCTCGTAGTGGAAACCGTCACTCAATATGATGTCGATGGCATTCAATTTGACGATCATATGAGTTTGCCCCACGAATTTGGTTACGATCCCTACACCATCGCCTTATACACCCAAGAAACTAATAATAGTCCCCCAAGTAATCCCCAAGATCAATCATGGATGCGTTGGCGGGCAGATAAAATCACAGCGTTTATGGTGCAACTTAATCAAGCGGTGAAGGCCAGAAAACCCAACGCCATTTTCTCAGTTTCTCCCAATTACTACGATTTTGCTTACAAATTTCAACTCCAAGACTGGCTAGCTTGGATGCGGCAGAACATTGTAGACGAGCTAATTGTGCAGATATATCGTCCCGATCTCCAAAGCTTTGTCAATAATATTTCCCGCAGAGAAATTGAAGAAGCCCAACAAATGATTCCCACAGGCATTGGTATTATGACAGGTTTACGCAATCGACCTGTACCTATGCAACAAATTAAATCACAGGTACAGGCTGCCCAAGCACGCGGCTTAGGAGTCACCTTCTTTTACTACGAAACCCTGTGGAACTCTGCCCCAGAACCTCCCAGCCAGAGGATAGCAGGATTTCAAAATCTCTTCCCAGTTCCCGCGTTTCGCTCGGCCATGGGAAGAGGAGAGTAAGGATATGGTATGGGGCAATGGGGCGATTATTCGTTTTTGCCCCTTTGTCCCGACTCCCGACTCCCTACTACCATCATTTCCCTCGATTGAGAACTCATCTTGAGCATTGGGGCAATTGTCTCAGCCGGAACAGGGCGACTAAAGTAAAAACCTTGACCTTCGTCACATCCACGTTTTTGTAAGTATTCCATCTGTTCTTGGGTTTCTACTCCCTCTGCTGTGATAGCTAACCGCAGGCTTTTTGCTAGGGCAATGATGGCATTGGTGACAGCAGCACTATCAGGATTAGAGATAACATCCTGCACAAATGAGCGATCAATTTTCAGCATGTTTACAGGAAATTGCTTCAAGTAGTTCAAGGAGGAATAGCCTGTGCCGAAGTCATCTAAAGCTATTGATATACCTAGTTCTCGTAATTTGTGTAAGGTTTCCACAGATCTGTGAATGTCAGTCATCAAGAAACTTTCCGTCACTTCTAGTTCTAAGTAAGCAGCTGCCATTCCTGTATCCTCAAGAATCTGGCTGACGACTTGCACCAGATTCGGTTGTTCAAACTGTCGAGCCGAAAGGTTGACGGAGATGCGAATAGGAGACATTCCCGCAAGTTGCCAGGCACGATTTTGGGCACAAGCGGTTCGTAAAACCCATTCACCAATGGGCACAATCAAATCATTAGCTTCGATAATGGGAATAAACTTGGCTGGGGAAACCAAACCTCTTATGGGATGTTGCCAGCGAACGAGAGCTTCATTTGCTATTACTTGTCCGCTGTGTAAATCAATCAGAGGTTGATAATAAACTCGCATTTCGCCACGCTCAAGGGCACCGTGTAATTCGTTTTCTAGGGCTAATCTTTCCTGGATTTGAGCATTTATCTCTGGTGAATAAAACTGATGTTGACCACGCCCTTGCTGTTTGGCTTGGTACAAAGCTATATGAGCCTGTTGCAAGAGTTGATCTACGTCATGGCAATTATCTAAACCATTAAAGATGATACCGATGCTGGCTGTAATATGAATGCGGTTGCCATCTAAAGAGAAGGGTTTTGCTAAGGTACTCTGCAACAACTGGGCAAGGTGGATGACACTTTCAAAACAGGGAAGATCTATCCGCGCGATCGCAAATTCATCTCGACTCACATGGGCCAGGATATCTGTTGGTGCTAAACAAGTTATCAACCGCTGGGTAACTGCTCTTAAAAGTAAGTTTGCAGTTTCATGTTCTAAGGCATGACTCATGCCGATAAAATCATCAATAGCTAGTAAAAACACAGCTACAACCCTCTGGCTGTGCTGAGGTTGGAATAAAGTTTGATGCAGGCGATCGCAAAATAGATCCCGATTGGGTAATCCAGTTAAATTATCGTAGTTACTGATGTGGTGAATTAATTCGTCTAATTTGTGAAGAGTCTGTGAGGTATCTGCCATGAGGCTTCCTGCTTCATCAGCAAATTTTGTCGGCAGTTTGGGTAATGTTTTAGTGGTGAGATAATCTTGTAAAGCCACAGAGGTCAAAATCACCGGAGCCAGCAGGAGGCGTAATGCATAGAGAGTGACTACAGTACCCACTAATGTAGCTAACAGGGCAATCAATAAAACTGGCAGCGCCATATCCCAAGAATAGGAATTTGAGATTACAAAACTGAACAGCAAAGTCAGAAGTGGGACATGAGTTCCTAAAAATGCCACCAACATGATTTTAGCGGTGTAACTTTTTTTGAACCATCGAACCTGAGCTAGTAATGAATATAAGTGAAGTTTATTTTGACTCTTCATAGATGCTGAGTGAAAAGTGGAAGTTGATAATTTCCTGACCAATTACCCTGATAACATCGTGTCTTTGACTCACAATTTAGTGAAATCAATGACTCTATTAGCAAACAAACAATAGGTCATATATTATGTTTCCCAATCAGATATTTATACATAATAAATCAATAGTTGATTTTTGTTAACTTCTAGTCAATAGGTAGCTTTATTCTGAAATTACTAGTTAATAAACTTATTACCAAACATAAGGAGAATAAACTTCTATAATTGCCCCAATATAAAGTTATGAATAAATGAATATCAGTATATCCAACAGTTAAACAATAGGGAGCATCCCAATTTGGCGAAAATATCAGGGACTGACGCAAAAATTCTATTAAACTTTCTTAACTTTTTGCCGTTTGCACGCCAGTTGCTCATGGGAAATCCTGATGCCTACGGCAAGTTTCACGGTAAGCGCAGCTATGCCCGTTAGGGCTTTACAGCAGTTCCTCATGGAGAAACCCAAATCTTCTGCCTGTTGGGTATGGGAGCATCCCAGTTTTTTGCAAAGAAGGCGAAAATCAGTCAGGATAAGTAAGACGAGTGTATTTACTTACCGATGACCCCAGAACAAAAGCAAGCTCTTCAAGAACATATTCAGGCGATCTCTAAAATATTGTACGAAGATACGTCAAAAGAAAAGCTCACAAATCTTGCAGGAATTGAAGAAGCAGTGCGGAGTCAAATGCAGAAGCATGTCATGCCAGAAGTAGGGGTTTTTTTATCGAAACGGTTACAGGTACAAGCGCAGG
>JAKOMP010000037.1 GCA_022241785.1 Cyanocohniella sp. LLY
CCGAGGGCTTGACCTCAACAACATTTGGTTCGCGTTACTTTGCAGTCTTCAGGGTTTTGTACCCAACATACAGGTTTTCCTGGTGTCTATTGCGCGGTGGAACCACACTGATCCCTTCCCGAACTCAGAGGTGAAACGCTGCTGCGGCGACGATAGTTGGAGGGTAGCCTCCCGCAAAAATAGCTCGGTGCCAGGTTTATTTTTCATCACATCAGCCTCAACACATACAAGTGTTGGGGCTTTTGTTTTTTCCTGCTTTTTGTATTGGCTAAATTAATATGACTCAATAACGTTGAGGTTTAAATCTACTAGAGGCGCTCATTTTGAGTTTGACTACACTTAGCTAAGTTGTGAGATCGCACAACACATTTATTGACATGGATCTAGCCAAAGGCGATCGCTAAAAGAAATATATAATATATTGTGCTATACAGGTAGGTTACACACCAGCAGGAGTTTTATACTAATCAATGGTGACAAAACCTCTTAAAGAAGCAAAGAAGAGGCTTAATTTTTATGATTTTATTTGGCAACTCATCGTTTTACTCGTAAAATCGAAGACAAAGTAAAACTCAGTAGAATAGAGTCCCTAAATTGATGAGTCAGTTAATAAGTCAGGGTGCGAGAGCTATCACTAAATCTCAAATGGTGGATCGGATAAATGATATCGCTTGGCAGGCTCACCAAGGTAGCGTTGCTGCGATTATTCAACTATTAAACGAAAAGCTAGCTAATTCTGGCGTCAGAACCAGAGCTATTTTTGCTGATGGTGTTCTACAACTTCTGTGTGAGGCTGCTAAAGAGGAAGAGCTAGAGCAATCTACTCTAGTAGCACAAATTCAGCAAATTCTGGATTCCATCACACCCCGTAATATTCGGCGAGTCAATATCAACAGTCGTATCGTTCGGGAACAGCAATTGCTTTGGTTAACGGAAATTTATCGCGATCGCGAAAACCAATTGCTTTGGGCGCAAGAAATTACATTAGCGCAACCACATATTCTCAAGCAATTAATTACAGATTTTAAAGAAGCTCAAAAAGACGTAAAAACTAATTTACCCAAGACCCAATTTTCTCGATCTTCAGTACTTGTTAAAAAATCACCCAAAAAAGGGATATTAGCCACAGTTGGTGTATGCTCGCTGTTATTGCTAGGTTGGATTGTCTATGCCCAGTTAGGTCATAAATTAACTAACTTCATGCAATCAAACAACTTGAATTCTTTGACGACAAACAGTAAGGAGAGTTCACCCCGTGTTGCGGTAAATAGCCTTTCTAACCCTGTTGAAGACGCATTTGGAGAAGCGGTGCGAATTGCTAACCTAGCCTCAGATGGAGGAAAAGTAGCTAAAACTTCAACTCAGTGGTTAGAATTAGCTGCTCAGTGGCAACGAGCTTCAGATTTAATGAGTATGGTACTACCCGATCATAGTCGCTATGAAGAAGCTAAAATTCGCACTCAACTATACAAAGAATATAGTGACATAGCCAAAGCAGAAGCGGAGAAAAATAAAATTTAGTGTTTGGGGTTGGCTATATTTTTAGTAAGACAAAATTACATGTAAAAATTAAGGAGTTATTACTGAAAGAAGGTTAGTTAAGTGGTGTGCAAGTTAAACATGTTGCTTGGTTGGGTTGAGCAAAACTCAACCCAACCTACAAAACATTGTAATTTTACTAGATTTTATAAATATTAAATACAGCCATTGTCATATTCTGCTTTATCTGAAAATAAATTGACCCCATTTTTTGCTAACTCCCCTCCGGTATAACCAGCAGCTAAGACTATGCCATAAAAAGCGACTCCAGGAACAGCTAGGGGTAGAGCTGCTGTTGCAACTCCTCCTGCTATCGCAGCTCCTAAAATTCCCCCCGTATTTTCCATCAAATTATGTAATTGTCCACATCTTTTTCTACCTGCTTTACACCAATGTGCAAAGTGTTCACAATTATTTCCAAATAAATTATAATCAGGTTCACCTAGCTTACTTATGGCTCTTTTGGTAACTAAATCATCAGAAAAAAAAGAACCTTTTTTATATTGAGCTACATAAATATCACGTCCTTGAGCAAACTTATCAAATGATAATCCTCTAATTTGCCCCCTTTTGAATTTTCCTTCAAAATGAATCACAACATTTTGATAAATTCTATTTTTATATGCAATATCTCCACAATATATTCCATGATGCTTATGAGTATAACAATCATAAAAAATATGATCGCCTGGAACAATGTTAACTATATTCATAAAAAAGCATTCCAAGTATCTTCTTAATACTTAGATTGCCCATTTTTCCCAGGAATGTAAAATAAATTTTAAAGTTTGAAACAAGAAATTTAATTTCTATTTAAAGTTTGCATGTTGCCTACATTTGGATAATTCTCAATCTTTTCGTAAAATAGTTTTTTAGATAACAAATATTATTTCAAAAAATCCTATCGAATTAGATTGTGTAGAGACGCAACATTTCACGCCTCTACAAAGATCAAAAACCTATTTAAACACTCATCTCTAACATCCGTTGAATAGGTCTTAATGCTGCAATGCGTATCTCTTCTGACATGGTAATTTCAGGAGTGCGATTTTTCATTGCCAAATAGAGTTTTTCTAAAGTATTTAACCGCATAAATGGACACTCGTTACAGTTGCAGTTATTCAACGGTGGGGCAGGAATAAAGCGTTTATTAGGAGCCAGTTTTTGCATTTGGTGAATAATACCGGGCTCTGTAGCCACGATAAATTCATTTGTAGGACTATTTTGACAATATTGGAGTAAAGCGGCTGTAGAGCCGATAAAACTGGCATGACGCAATACACTAC
Organism: Cyanocohniella sp. LLY; assembly: GCA_022241785.1. Classification (GTDB taxonomy): domain Bacteria; phylum Cyanobacteriota; class Cyanobacteriia; order Cyanobacteriales; family Nostocaceae; genus Cyanocohniella. Next base: position 2,826 of record JAKOMP010000037.1, read on the forward strand.
TTTCACATTCTGGATGAGCGATCGCCTCGGCTTCTGGATGAGCAATTTTCAACTGAACAATTTTCTTTTCGGAAAAGGTTTCATGAACAATACAGCTACCTTGCCACAGCAGTAAATCACGTCCAGTCTGTTCCATCACATACCTGCCCAAATTCCGGTCTGGGGCAAAAATAATCGGCTGTGACTGGGGTATCTGCTGCACAATTTTTACAGCATTGGAACTGGTGCAGATAATATCGCTCATGGCTTTAATTTCCGCAGAACAGTTGATGTAAGAAACCACCAAATGATTTGGATGTGCTGCTTTAAATGCGGCGAACTCTTGTGGTGGACAACTATCTGCTAAGGAACAACCAGCATCTAAATCTGGTAAAAGCACCAATTTATCAGGATTGAGTATCTTTGCCGTCTCTGCCATGAAGTGAACACCAGCAAAGACAATCACATCTGCATTGGTTTTTTCTGCGGCTTTGGCTAATTGTAATGAATCCCCAATAAAGTCGGCGATATCTTGAATATCCGGCTCTTGATAGTAATGCGCCAGGATCACCGCGTTGAGTTCTTTTTTGAGAGTCTCAATGGCAGCAAATAAATCTAGCGGTAGTCCACCCGGTTGGGTTTTGTTTCGTTGAGGTAGTGCAGTGGTAAACACAGTTAGGGGGTGCTTTAAGTTGCAAGTTTTTGTCCTGTGGATTCAATTATAGTAGTTTTTACCAAAAATAGTAGACGGTGGATGTCCCCTCAGTTGTGTCCAAATCCGGCGGAGTTTCATATGCTGGAGATAGACGGCAAGGAAAGTGGCATGACCAGTCAGAAAACTCAATCAAAAACCCTAAAAATTGCTGTAGTTGGAGATGTTCACGATCAATGGGAATTAGAAGATGGCATGGCACTCAAGCATCTGGGTGTTGACTTGGTGCTGTTTGTGGGTGATTTTGGCAATGAGTCGGTGGAAGTAGTCAAAGCGATCGCCTCCCTCGACATTCCCAAAGCAGCAGTAATGGGAAACCACGATGCCTGGTACACTGCTACGGAATGGGGTCGGAGGAAATGTCCCTATGATCGCTCTAAGGAAGATTGGGTACAGGAACAACTCGATTTATTGGGACCTGCCCATGTTGGTTACGGCAAACTGGATTTTCCCGCGTGGAATTTAACGGTGGTTGGGGGTCGTCCTTTTACTTGGGGTGGCCCAGAGTGGAAATTTGCGGACATCGTGCAAGAACGTTATGGTGTCACGAGTCTGGAAGAATCTGCTGATCGCATCGTTAAAGCGGTAAAAAGTGCGGCTCATGAGACGATTATTTTTCTTGGTCACAATGGCCCTAGTGGATTAGGCGATCGCCCAGAAGACCCCTGCGGTAAAGACTGGCATCCTATAGGCGGCGACTTTGGTGATCCAGACTTAGGCGAGGCCATTTCTCATACCCTCACGGCTGGTAAAACCATTCCTCTGGTGACATTCGGTCACATGCACCGCACCCTCAGACATACCAAAAAAATGCAGCGCCAAGCTGTCTTTAGAAGTCCCGAAGGAACAATTTACTTGAACGCGGCAACTGTACCCAGGATTTTGGAAAATCAGGGCGATAAGCTGCGTAATTTTTCGATTGTTTCCCTAGAAGCGGGTGAGGTTTCCCAAGTCTCTCTAGTGTGGGTAGGCCATGATTTCCAGGTAACTTCAGAGGAAATTTTGTACGAGCGTTCGCTTAGTGTGTCGTAGATATTTGCCTTCAATAGTGCAATCTGCGTAGATGATGAGATATAGTATTATCTGTCAGCTTGTTAATGGTCGGCAAAAGCGCTATGATAGCTCACTGTTGTCGGTTCATTAAGAGCTAGACAGTTTTATTGGAGAGGTGGCAGAGTGGTCGATTGCGTCCGACTTGAAATCGGATGAGGCTAAAACCTCCGGGAGTTCGAATCTCCCCCTCTCCGTTGCAGAAATATTGGGTTTTGTCTGGTTTATTAACATCCTCAGCAATCAATAATTTCTTTTTAAAGACGGCAAAATTTTCAAAATTGGTAAAGCCGACAATCCTGATGATTCTGCTTCATTTAATTGAAAGCCTGTGAGTGCGATCGCTATTGCTTCTACAGCAGAATTTCAGCAAGTTTTAGATAATTTTGCTGCCGAATAGTGAGTGTAAATATTTATATGACGAATGTTTATTCTTGCACTTGTTCAAATTTAAATCCACTTTCTTTGGGGCCGCCACTACCTCTAACTACTCTCACAAGCACAGGTTCTTGTTGGCGATCGCCTTGCTCATCAAATTGTAGTGGATATCCAGAAGTTTCACTCTGTGCAAGACTCAGAGATTTGAGGTTCTCTAAAACACTTTGACGAGTCGGATTGCTAGACATGGATATAGCCTGAATAAAAGCTCGAGTCGCATCATAAGTTGTAGCTGTACGCCAACTAATCTGCCCTCCCCATCTGTGACTAGCTTGATCTGCAAATTTTTGGGAGTTTTCTTCCCCTGCAAACCAGGGTACAGCTAAAACCAAACCTTCACCAGCTTCATCGGCTTGTCTTAAATTTTCTGTATTATATAAAGCATCTGCGCCCAGTACAGGTAATTTTTTACTGCCTTGATTTTCTAATTTTTTTTGAGCGCGCATAATTTCAATTGCCACAGAAATTAATTCTGGTTTCGGAAACAAAATCATGGCGTCGGCTTGATCCCGATATGAACTAAGTAAGACTTCAGCATCAGCATCTAACGTAGCAAGGCTCACATTTATCGTTCTGACAACTTCACCACCATTTTTTTGGAATTTTTTTTCAAATTCTTGATATAAGCTCTGACTATATTCATTTTCCGGATTATGGAAAATTACAACTTTTTCATAGCCTTTATTTAGAGAATAATCAGCTAATTTTTCACCAATTTTTGTGTTAGAAGTTACTGTTCTAAAAAAGACTGGACTATTTAGTAAGGTACTTGTACTGGATGGAGAAACCATAGCCATGTTAGCCTGTTCATACACAGGTATTGCCGCTTGACTATTTGTGCTGGTATAGTGTCCAATCACTCCTAAAATTTCCAAATTTGTAGTTACATCTTGAGCAATTTTTCCAGCTTGAATAGGATTATTATTATCATCAGCCATGACTATATTTAATAATCTATTATTGATTCCACCTGAAAGGTTTAACTCATCCTGTGCTTGGGCAACTCCTCGCAAAAATTCAGCAGCAATATCTCTCCTAGTAGACACAGGTAAAGCTACTACTAAACTCAGGGGATTACCATTTTGATATGCTTTAGCATTATTATAAAATATATGTAATTCTGGATCTGTAGGAAAAGCTTGAATAGCTCTTTGGAAAGAATTAACAGCTTCAGTATAATTTTGAGTTTTAAAAGCATCAAAACCCCGATCACGATTGATATTTTCATTACCTCCAAAGAGGGTACGCTCTCCTTGACTAAATAGTGCTGCTTCTATTTGCTCAGTAACGAATAAAGGCGTAATCAGTCTCCGATATTGCCACACGACTAATGGCATTAGTAGTAACGGTATAGCCAGAATTAAGATAAATAGCTGGTGTCTTTGTGTTGCCAATTTTTGGCTAGCATAAAGAAATTGATAATCTAGAGCAGTCAATTCATTAGCTTTTGCCCATGCTTGAGCTTGTCTTAATTTCTGTCCACTTAAAAGTTTAGAATTATCCTGACAAAAAGAACTTTGCCATGCTATGAGTTCCTGCCGATAAGGTCGTAAATCTGTTAATGTTTTATTAATCCATTCGTGATTAAAAACTGCCTTGTAAATAGGATTATATATCTTTAATTTATCGTGTTTTTTTACTACTAATCCTGAAAGGCGTAATTCCATTTGTTCAGGACTATCATCAGCAATAATTTCTCCATGTTGCAAAATTTGATGATAAAGTCCTACTAACTTAACTGTAAATTTTTCATTCCGCACAATGCGATCACTGATTGTTCTTAAATGCTCTGGATCATCTTGATATTGCCAATTTTCGATAATCCGCGACTTTACTAACTCTTCTACGCCAGATACCTCAATTTTATCGGCAATGATGTTACACAGCTTTTGGGTAAGAAATGGTTGTCCACCTGTCCAAGTTAAAATTTCCTTCAGTACGTTTTCGGGATCGCTAACTTTTCCCTCCAACCCTTTAGCTAATAGCTTGGATTCAATAAATTGAAATCCATTTAATTCAATTGCCCTACCGATATTAAATGGTGTACGTCTTTTTTCTCTCATTAAATACGATGGTGTCGCCACTCCCAATAAACAAAATGTCAGGCGGTTATAGTCTGAATTATCAGCACGCTGGTTATGGCAAAATCTGATGAAGGCAAAAAAGTCATCAGGAGAAAAATTTTTTAAACTAAGAACGCTATCTATTTCATCGATGAAAATCACAATTTTTCCAGAAATCTTCGTGAGCAATACTTCTTCAATAAATTTGCTCAAGCGTCTGACTGGGGATAAAAAATTGTGCCGATGCCACCAACTAGTTAAATCAAAATGTTCCGATAAATTTAAATTTTTGACTAGACTATCTATCACCCCTGCATACCATTGTCCTGGTTTTATATCTGTCCCAATTTCGTTGAGGTCTATAGCTGCACAAGTAATTTTATCTGCCTGCAATCGTTCCATAATTCTCACCCGCAGGCTGGATTTACCCATCTGTCGGGAATTGAGAACGTAACAGAACACACCTTCAGTTAAACCGTAGTATAAGTCTTGGTCTGCTTGTCGTGTTACATAAGTAGGGGCATCAGGTGGTAAACTGCCTCCCACTTGGTATTCATAGTTTGGCAAAGAAGCTGGATTCATAAAATCACCACAACCCCAAGCGATCGCGAAAATATAAGCGATATAAATCACACAAAGGCTGCACAGAATTGCCAGTATATTTTACTAGTCTCATACTCCGCAGTTTATATGCTTTGTCTGGATCTATTCTGACGGGGACATTGGCACTAACTACCTGCTGCATTGCGGCTAGTAGTTCTGGATTGTCCTGTAATGTTGACCAATAACGCAGAAGATGATCGCCATATAAGCCTTCTTCTGTAGGCGCAATGTCTAAAAATTTCTCTAACGTCAATTCACGTTGCGCTATTTTATGCAATGCTTTTTTTACCAACCAAGGATGTCCACCCACCATTGCCATGAGTTGGATAATTTGCTCTTCATGCCAATAAAGTTTGAGATATTGTACGAATTTTTGGATTTGCTCCTGAGTTAATTCAGGTATTTCTACGGGTTTACCGACATTAAATGGTGACCTATTTCTATCTATAGGAATGTACTCTTCTTGAGCATAGGCAATTACCAAGCGTAGCTTTTGCCAAAGAGGCTGAGTCCTCCCCTTCTCATACCAAGCTCGTAGCAAGGGCAAAAAATTACAGGCGATCGCCGGATATGAAAAAATCACATCAGTATTATCCAAGCCTAAAACTAAGGGACTAGGAATTACTGCCAACAGTCTTTCCAAATAGTTGGTACAGTTACTATTGGCACTTAATATACCGCCCCAATGTTGAGCTAAGTTGTCTGATAAATGTAACCCCTTAGCTATGCTGCTACAGAACCACTGCAAGAACCTTTCTAGACTATTGAATACTTCTTGTTCCGGCTCCTGAAAGTCCACTCTCACAGCTTGATAGCCTTGCTGAGTTGCATGATTGAAAATTTGAATCATTAAGTAAGTTTTGCCCCATTGCAAAGGAGCCTTAACTCGAATTAATGAGCCTGGACGCTCAATTTCTCGATAGCAACCAGCATAAAAAGCTGAATCGAAAAACAATAATTCTTGTTTGGAGGCTAATTCTGAATGTAGTAAATCTGCCAAATCCCACCAATTTTTCTGTACTGTTTGTAGGGGTACAGCCAGACCTCCTTGAGTATTATCATAAGCAGCAATAATCCCCACTACAGCTTGAGCTTCGGTATCAAACACAGGGGAACCACTGTAGCCACCAATAATTTGTTGTGAGTCTGCCATGACTCGTAACCGTAACATACATAAATTATTAAAATCGGCATGGGGGTTAGCATCGGTAATACTACCCTCGATAGTACCGCCTTGGGGGAAGTCCAGCCTGCCATAACCAATGGAGCGAAATTGTTTGCCAGGTTCAAAAGTCAATAACAAAGGTGCGGCTTCGCCTTGATATCCAGGTAATTGCAATACAGCAAAGTCGTCATGGGAGCTATTTCCCAAATAAACTAACTCAACTTTTTGCCCATTAATTCTGACATTTTCCCAACCATCGGCATCTTCAACTACATGGGCGCAGGTAAGTAAATGACCTGTGGATGAGATAAAAAAGCCTGTGCCTCGGATAATATCTTCAGGCGTGGCGATCGCAACGGTACAAGCTTTAACTAAATCCCAACTCATGTAAGTTTATTTATTTACGGTTTATTTTCTTCTGGTGTCAGTTTCCAAGTGATTTTCACCTTCAATGATGCTTGTGCAGAGGATTCCACCACATACACCGAGCCTTTGGCAGTAAAATTCAAACCAAATTCCACTTCACCATTCACAGGCTGTGATTCTTGCTGCAAGGTGCGGAATGCCCTAGTAATTGGACGACAGCCGTTCACAATCAAATCCTGAACTGCATCAAAGCTAGCTTCTACTTTTTCTATGGGTAAATCACTAGGAGCCGATACACGACCCACTGATATATCTGGTATCTCAACTGCTACCAAAATTGTGCTGCCATCTGCTGTATCTAATTCTAAAAGTTTACGGGCCATGATTTAATGAGCTTGTGAATAAATATCAACAACGTAGTAAATTTAACTACTTTTTACAATAAATTGATGTAAATTTTTTGGTAAAAAATGTTCTTGGTAGAAAATTTACCTAAGGACAATATCTAGAAAAATTATACTAATAAATCAATTTTCCCGCAGAATAAGCTTATAACTACACCTTGCTACCCCATGAGTTCCCTATCTTCTCGATTTGACAAAATTCTGGTTGTGGATGACTCTCCTGATAATGTGTTTTTGATCAAAACTATTTTGGAGGAGGAAGGCTATACGGTTAGCACCGCAGAGAATGGTGTCTCGGCCTTGACACAACTGGAAACATCGCCTTGCGACTTGGTATTACTGGATCTGATGATGCCAGGAATGGATGGATACGAAGTTACTAGACGCATTCGTGAAGATATGAAATTGCAAGCATATATTCCCATCCTGCTGATTACTGCCCACGATGCGCCCAATGTAGCGCAAGGATTAGACTTGGGTGCTGATGATTTTATCCGCAAACCTGTGACAGTAGACGAATTACTCGCAAGGGTGCGATCGCTCTTACGTTTAAAGCGCAGTATAGATGAACGTGATGAAATTGCCCGCCAGCGAGAAGATTTTGTCTCCCGCCTCACTCACGACTTACGCACGCCTTTAGTAGCAGCCGATCGCATGTTAATGCTGTTTCAGCAGGGTGCTTTGGGAAATTTATCACCACAAATGGCAGAAGTCATCACCATCATGGCGCGGAGTAATCTCAACCTGCTGTCTATGGTGAATACCTTATTGGAAGTTTATCGCTTTGAAGCCGGACGCAAAACTCTGGCATTTCAACCAGTTGATCTCAGTCAGTTGCTAGAAGAATTAGTTGGTGAACTGACACCCCTAGCACAAGACAAAAAATTATCTCTCAAACTGGAGTTGTCTGAGGATGCTACCAATACTATAGTGATGGGCGATCGCTTAGAACTACATCGTTTATTCACTAATTTAATCGGTAATGCCATCAAATTTACAGAATCTGGTTCAGTGGCTATTCGTCTTACTAGTGTACTTTGGAGCAGCAAAATTAGTTCCTCTGAGTTTACTGCCTCTGCCAGTATCAGTGACTACGTTACCATTGAAATAGCAGACACAGGCACAGGTATTTCCCCTGAAGAACAAGCCAATTTGTTTGAAAGATTCCGTCAAGGAAGCCACAAAAGTTCTGGTAGTGGCTTAGGATTATACCTTTCTCGTCGCATAGTCGATGCACATCACGGTAGTATCCTGGTAAGTTCTGAGTTAAATAAAGGTAGTGTATTTATGGTTAATCTACCCATTAAACAGTGAAAATTCCCTATGATAAGTTATAAGTTACAAACCTAAAAAGTTACATAATTCGTAATTTATCATGTATTTAATATAAATGATTTAGCATCGATATAAGATAAATATCTTTAGGACTTACGCACTCGCTACGAAAATCAAGGCTTTGAGATTGCTTCCCTACGGTCGCAATGACGAAAATACGTGGTTGGTTACGTAATTCCTGTATCTTGTTATAGTAAAACTAACAATAAAAAAGTACAACAAAAGAAAATATGATTACTAAAAAATTATCAAATTTAACGGCAATTATCGACAAACAACATGATTTTTTTAATACGGGTCAAACGAAAAATGTAGATTTCCGGCTTACACAACTTAAAACTCTTAAGCAAGCAATTCTGGAAAATAAACCAGCAATAGTTGAAGCACTGCAAGCAGATTTATCTAAACCAGAATTTGAAACTTATATTTCTGAAATCAGTGTTACCAAGGAAATTGACGTTGCTATTAAAAATCTCAAAAATTGGTCTAAGCCACAAAAAGCAGCAGTTTCCTGGGACTTCTTTTCCTACTCAGCCAGAGTGCATCCAGAACCTCTAGGAGTTGTTTTAATTATTGGTCCTTGGAACTATCCTTTTCAACTAATTATCTCACCCTTAATAGGTGCGATCGCTGCTGGAAACTGTACAATTATCAAACCTTCAGAAATTGCCCCTCATACTTCTAGTTTGTTAGCTGAGATAATTGGCAAATATTTTGATCCAGGATATATTGCCGTAGTAGAAGGAGGGGTGGAAATCAGCCAACAACTACTAGCAGCAAAATTTGACCATATATTTTTTACTGGTGGTACAGCCGTTGGCAAAATTGTCATGGCAGCAGCAGCCAAACATCTCACACCCGTGACTTTAGAATTAGGTGGTAAAAGTCCTTGTATTGTCGATACAGAAGTTAATTTAGAACATACAGCCAGACGTATTACTTGGGGAAAATTTCTCAATGCCGGACAAACTTGTATTGCACCTGACTATCTTTTAGTTAATCAAAAAATTAAACCAGATTTAATTAATGCCATAAAAAAATGCCTCACAGAATTTTATGGAAATAATCCCGCTAGCAGTCCAGATTACTCTAGGATTATTAGCCAAAATCATTTTGAGAGATTGGGTAAGTTGCTCAAAGATGGTGAAATTATTATTGGTGGAGAAACTGACCAATCAACACGTTATATTGCCCCCACAGTAATTGATCATGTTTCCTTGACAGATGCCATCATGCAAGAGGAAATTTTTGGCCCCATCTTGCCTGTAATTGAATACACTGATATTACAGAAGCGATCGCCTTAATTAACTCAAAACCAAAACCCTTGGCATTATACTTATTCACGCAGAATAAAAACCTGCAAAAGCAAGTCTTACAGAAAACTTCATCCGGTGGAGTTTGTATTAATGACACAATTATGCAAGTGGGGATTTCATCTTTACCATTTGGTGGTGTAGGTGAAAGCGGTATGGGCAGTTATCACGGCAAGGCAAGTTTTGATACCTTTTCCCATCGCAAAAGTGTATTAAAAAATTCCTTCTGGATTGATTTAAAATGGCGATACGCTCCCTACAAAGACAAATTATCCACAATCAAGCGTATGATGGGTATTTAGCCAAAACTGCTGCTATAACGCTCTTCCGCCCAAGGTTCACCCCGCCGATGGTAGCCATTACGCTCCCAAAACCCAAGTTCTTCTTCACTGAGAAATTCCAAACCATTAATCCATTTGGCACTTTTCCAGGCGTAGAGGTGGGGTACAACCAACCGCATTGGGCCTCCATGTTCTGCGGGTAACGGTTCATCAAATAATTGCCAGGCCAAGAAATTTTCTGCGCGCACAAAGTCTGCCATAGCAATATTGGTAGTGTAACCGCCATAGCAGTGTTCCATCACATGCACTGCTTGGGGATCTACCTCAATTAAATTCATAAAATCTGTCACCTTGATGCCAGTCCACTTCACATCCAGTTTTGACCAGCGCGTTACACAATGGAAGTCGGCTGTAAACTCGGATTGAGGTAGTTTCATCAAATCTGACCAAGTAAATACCGCAGGTTTTACCAAACCCGAAACCCGAAACTCCCAGTCTTCTGTACCAACTTGGGGTGTTGCACCGTAGGTTAACACGGGGAAACCCTTAGCTAAATGTTGACCTGGGGGAACGCGTTTTTGCTCTTCCTCGTTTGGTTTATGAAAAAATTTTCCTGGCATATTTTCAAAAAAATAAGTCTTGTGATTGGCAAGTCGCTGATTCATGGGTGGTGGGTAATGGGTAATGGGCAGCCCCAATTACTCATTACCGATTTTGTATTAACCCAATTAGCTTTTGCAGACTACTTATTATTGATAATGCAATCAGAAAAGCAACGAAAAAGCGCTCATACACTATTGAGAAATTTGGACGGTAGCTTTTACCGCTCAAATCTTCGGTGCTGTCCCTGCTTTTACTCAATAGGGAATTATTATTCTTCGTCCTCTTCTTCAGTGGTTGGATAGACAAAGGTAGAACGTCCAGTCAAAATTGACTTGCCCAGAGACAGGGCCTTTTGAGCTTCCACAACAGCTTTGTGTCTCCAAGTAGCTCGACGTTTATCTCGTTTGGATTTGGATGTTTTCTTCTTAGGAACAGCCATAATAGCGGATATCGCAATTCTTGACAACCTTTTTATTCTAAGCGATCAAATTGACATTTATTTAGGGATTAGAGACTAGGGGCTAGGGACTAGAAACTTTTTTCCTTCTTCTCCCCCATCTCTGGCATCTCCCTCTACTTCTGCGCCTCATCAGCAGGGGAATTAGTCGCATTTGCGGGACTAGCGGTTGGAGGAACAATAGTGGCTGCTGGGCCTACATTGGCGCTGGCTGGTTGGTTGTCAAAGAATAAGAGTGATCGCGCTGTTTTGAAGTATGTTGCCCAACGTTGGGCATCGGGGCGTGTGCGCCATTGCTGGCGACTGACATCTAAAGCCAAGATGGGCGCGATCGCTCCATAACTTTGTACGGTGACGATAATTGAAACATCTGTTACTAAAATATCTTGGTCTAAGCTACGTTGAGCTGCTGCTCTGGCAACCGCTTCTGCCCTCCGCAGTATGGTTTCATAAGCTTCATCTTCCATACGGTCAATACTCAGGTCAACTCTGGCGGTATAAGCGCGCACTACCTGGGGTGCGATCGCTTCTGTCAACATCCACACTGAAACTGGTGAAAAAAGTAAAACCATTAACGGAAATATCCGGATTTTTTTGGCAATTTGGCCAATAAATAGAGAGGGGATGATCGATGATGGTTGGTGAGCAATACTCCTGGTCATAACCTGAAAACTCCTAACTAATGAATTGATAATTTAAATTTGTGTAAGCAATATTTGCTAGAAGAGATGTAATTAATTTAACTTAAAAATCGGTAATTTGATAATAATCTCCTAGACCATCAGACATAGGTTAGCTTTGTTTTTTCAGCAAAGCCAACCGCAATTTTAGGCAAACAAACGACCACCTACAAACAGCGGGATGGCAAATTACTGGGCGATCGCTATAGGCATCAATCAATATCAGTTATTTCAACCGTTACGTTGCGCTCAAGCAGATGCCGAGGCGCTAAATGATTTTTTAGTTCAAGAAGGCAGTTTTGTCAGGCAACGCTGCTTGTTAATGACCGAGACTTCGCCACCAATTGGAGACAGATCCACCTATCCCACCAAGGAAAATATTCTGCTGTTGCTGGAGGATTTGGCAGCCGCCTGTTGGCAACCACAAGACCATCTATGGTTATTCTTTTGCGGTTATGGGATTAATTACAAGGGTCAAGATTACTTAATGCCAGTGGCAGGAAATCCAGAATTAGTAGAGGAAACTGGCATCGAAGTGCGATCGCTGATGCAAAGTCTGCAAATGACTGGACTGAATACATTGCTACTCCTGGATATCCACCGTGCTTTTGGTACGCAAACCGATACTCTTGTGGGCCAAGAAACCATAGAACTGGCTGAGGAACTACAACTGGCGACAATTCTTTCTTGTCAACCAGAGCAATTCTCCCATGAAAGTAGCGAACTAGGCCACGGTTTTTTTACAGCAGCAATTTTAGAGGCTTTGCGTTCCGGTAATGCCAGCAACTTGGCTGATCTAGAAAGCTATCTGAGTGTTCTCACTCCAGAATTATGTCAACACTACTGGCGTCCTACACAAAACCCTGTAACTGTAATTCCCTTTAACCAGCTAGCAATCTTGCCGCAATTGGAGATGCAAAACAATAGTAAAGTTATCCCCAGCACCATAGAACCTAGCGCCGCAGAATCAGTTATTTTTCCCGAAGAATCCTTCGCTGTTGCACTAGCCACACCTTCTTTGGGCGCAAAACCCACAGTAAATTCCCCTCAGCCGCCAAAAACGAATATTTGGCAAGCAGCCCCAGTAGTCGAAACAACCCTTGGGGACATATCTCAGCCGGTAAGTTGGCGAAACTTGATTCCAGAGTTCAATAAATTAGAAACACCACAATTTTCTGGTGTAGCGACTGATTTGAGCAAAGGACAATACGGCAACCAGCCAGCCCAATTGGTCACATCTTCTCCAGAAATGGCTACAGGTGGTCGATTCATCCCTAACGCACCTAAACCTAACCTTTCTCGTTTGCCACAAAATAAGTCAGCTACTCCCATTTGGCAACAGTTTTTATTTTGGGGCGGCGGCACTATGTTGATAGTGGCTTTAATTTTTGTAGTTATTCTCCGCAATCAGGCGCAATTTTTATCAGTCAAACATACACCACCAGCATTACCCACTGCACCAACTGCTGTCACCCCTGAGTCCGAGACACCCCTAACTCCTCCGGTAAACAACCAATCTAGCGCCCAAATAGCATCTATTTCTGAGTCTAAAAAGCGAAATCAAGCGGTATTAGACTTAGCGAAAATGTCTCTGAGACAAACTCAAGCTAGTGATCTCAGCTTGGCCATTGCCACTGCGCGCAAAATTCAACCAGGTGAACCGCTTTACGAACAAGCCCAAGAAAATATTAAAATTTGGACTCGGATGATTCTCGATTTAGCAGAGGGTCGTGCCCAGCAACAACAATATACTAATGCCATTGCAGCCGCTAAATTAATTGCCAAAGATCAATCTCTTTATCCCCAAGCACAAGCAGCAATTAATCAATGGCAGTTAGAAGCTAAACAATATGTGGGTAACAACACCGTTTTAGATGCGGCCAAGTCCTTAATTAGAACTGGACAGGCATCAACATATAATCGTGCCATTGAAGTTGCCAAAAGAGTCCCACCAGGACAGCCAGGCTTTGATCTGGCGGAAAAATCTATTAATGAATGGAGTGAGAAAATTTTAGAGTTGGCTAAAAATCGAGCCAATCAGGGCAATATCAAAGCGGCTATCGAAACAGCTACTTTAGTTCCAGAGGTGACAGCAGTCTACGAAGATGCTCAAGAAGCCATCCAAAAATGGCAGGCAAGAATAGATAAAAAATAAAAAAAGCTAGGAGTTAGCAATTAACTCCTAACTATCTTCACTGAATACTCAACACTTGGTATTTAGCAGTATTGAGAAATATCCTCGCCACATTCGTCAGCAAGATAACACAGTGCGCGGAAGCGTAAACCAACCACTTCTTCATACAAGGGATTGAGTTTACACATGGGGGGGATGTGAAACAGGGTTTTACCGAATAATTTGACATCACGCTCAAAGGGACATTGAGCAGGAATCAGTTTGCACAAACGATGAGCTAATTGGCGATCCTTAACCGGAATACTTTCTACCCGCTGCCGTAGGGGACGGAGAATATCACTGTAAAACTTAGGAGCAGAATGGTTGGGCTGGGTTACAGGAGCTTTACTCGTCTGTATTGGGTTAATCGATACCCAGCTTGTGAGAAAAATCTTTTTTTTGGTATCATCAAATACCTTCATGGTTATTCCTCTGTATTAATGAGGTTATTCACCTTTCTGATGAATATATACAATGTGGCAATGACCTGTCCCGGAGAAATCTTTTCCTGACTGAGTTACAGTAGCTACTTAAGTCAGAATCCAATTTATTACTACGTCAAGTTAATCGCAGTTTATGCGGGATCGGTAGTGTAAAAATGTAATCTTCTTCGTAACTTGACACAGGTTAAATTTTAATAAAGACATCTGTCATGTGACAGGTTTTATTGTAACATTTACAAAATTTAATATAAGCAAATTTGAAAACTATTTTTGCCAAATATAAAGATCAGCAATAGAAATGGTGCTTTTGGTGGCTGAACATGGCAGGTATCAAGCGGACTGGGGTCAGATATGGCCCTTGTGATTGTCCGGGAATTGGCAATTTATGGAGTGCTGGGGCTAACTTACCTGGGTTTGGCATTAGGTTATGTTCCTGGTTTGCGAATGAACCGTGCCACCATTGCCTTAGTCGGCTCTGCCTTATTAATTGGGCTAGGGGCGTTGAGTTTACAGGAAGCGTGGCAGGCGATTGATGCCAAGACCATTGTGTTTCTGTTAAGCATGATGGTAGTAAACGCCAATTTATTATATGCAGGGTTTTTTCAGCGATCGCTCTCAGTCCTATTGAGTTTAACTCGTAGTCCGCTAGGCTTGTTGATTGCTTTGACCTTTGGCAGTGCCATTTTGTCGGCCTTTTTTCTCAATGACACGCTGGCGCTGATTTTTACACCTTTGACATTGAGTTTGACTCAAGCTGTCGGTTTAAATCCCATTCCTTATTTACTAGCGATCGCAGCTGCAACTAATATCGGCTCTGTGGCTACCATCAGTGGTAATCCCCAAAACATTCTCATTGGTTCGTTTTCTGGCATATCTTACTTGGATTTTGCTCAAACATTAGCTCCCATAGCTGTGGCTGGCTTAGTAATTCAAATAGGTTTACTGTGGCTACTTTATCCAGATGTGCGCTCAACTAAACCTTGCGAGATGTCATCCACTGGCAAAGAACGTATTTTTAAACCCTTGTTGAATAAAACCTTAATCATCACCATTGGGTTATTGATTGCTTTTGCTGTGGGCTTACCATTAGCCGAATCTGCATTAATAGCTGCGAGTTTGTTGCTCGTTACTCGGCGGATTAAACCACAGCGTATTTTGAACAAAGTAGATGGAAACCTGCTGCTGATGTTTTCTGGGCTGTTTATCTTAACTAGAGTGATCCAGAATCTGAATTTACTACAACCATTTACTCATGTAGTTAGTTCTCCGGTTGGATTAATAGGGGTTACAGCTATTTTGTCGAACATGATTTCTAATGTTCCTACAGTACTTTTACTAGAACCCCTAATTCCTAGAGATAATCAGCAGTTATGGCTATTGCTAGCAGCATCATCAACCCTAGCGGGCAATTTAACTTTATTTGGTGCAGTCGCAAATCTGATTGTTGTAGAAGCTACGGCTGAGTTAGGCTACAAGCTGACTTTTTGGGAACATCTACGTTTTGGAGTACCACTGACAGTTTGTACTCTATTTCTAGTATATCTCTGGGTGGGATGAAGGAATAGGAAAATTTGGGTCACCCTCTGGGGATAAAGGGTAATGGGGATTGGGTCAATTAATTTTCCATCACAAGTTGTAGTTCTATCTCTGAAGCGATTTTTTGTGGAAACTGCATTGCGTGTAGATAAGCATATCTCCCACCATGAGTGAGAAGTTGGTGATGGGTACCTGTTTCTATAATCTGGCCTTGTTCTAAAACTACGATTAGATCAGCACTTTGGATAGTTGAAAGTCGATGAGCAATCACTAAACAAGTCCGATTTTTCAGGAGTTCTTGAAGTGCTGCTTGTATTAGGTGTTCCGATTCTGTATCTAGTGCCGAAGTTGCTTCATCGAGGATCAAGAATCGGGGATTTTTAATTAAGGCTCTGGCGATGGCAATTCTTTGTCTTTGTCCGCCGGATAGTTTGACACCGCGCTCACCAATTACTGTGTCATAGCTGTGGGGCAGGGTGATGATAAATTCATGGGCGTTGGCAATTTTGGCAGCTGATTCAATTTCTGCTTCAGTGACACCAGGCTTACCGTAAGCAATATTTTCTTTGATAGTTCCGTGTAATAACAGTGTTTCTTGGGAAACTATACCCATCTGACTGCGTAGTGAATGTAGGCTGACATCACGGATATCGTAACCGTCAATTAAAATTTGCCCTTGTTGGGGGTCATAAAAACGTGCGGCTAAATTTGCTATGGTCGTTTTCCCAGCACCGGAAGCACCTACCAATGCTACAGTCATTCCCGGTTGTATATCTAAGGTGAAGTTGTAAATCACAGGTTGACTAGAAGTATAAGCAAACTGCACTGCTTCCCAATGGATATGACCTTGTATTTGTGGCAGGGCGATCGCATCTAATTTTTCTTTGACTTCTGGCTGGGTATCTAAGGTTTCAAACACTCGCTCTAAGGCTGTTGCACCCTTCTGGATGACGTGCATTACCTTACTAAAGCGTTTTGCTGGTTGATTAATATGATTTAAATATGCCAAAAAAGCCGTTAAATCCCCCACTGTCATTTGACCTTTCATGACTTCCCAAGAGCCATAGGCCAGAACAGTAATATGACCCAAGTGATTCATAAAATCAATCACTGGAGCAAAGCCAGAGGAAAGCTGTACCGCACGCAAGTTAGCCTGCATATTTTGCAGATTATGTGTAGAAAATCTATCTATTTCGTAATCTTCATTGGCGCAGGATTTAATTAATTTAATATTCGATAAACTTTCTTGTAAATGATTATTCATCTCTGCACTTTGCTGTTGCACTTCTTGGTAAGCACCCCTCATGCGATTACCAAAAAATTGTGTGAGATAAATCATCAAAGGCAATGTGACTAAAATCAATAAAGTAAGTTGCCAGTCAGCATAAATGAGATAAGTAACAATCACGAAAAATGTAAATATCTCAGCAACAATTTCTGCTACATCTGTAGTCACTAGCTTTTCTAAAGCATCTACATCACGCATTACCCGCGTCATGAGTGTGCCTGTACGCTGATTTTCAAAAAAACTTAAGGAAAGAGTTTGTAAATGTTGGTATAGCTCATTTCTAATATTATAAATTGTTTTCTGCCCTACCAAGGACATCATATAACTACGAGCAAAATTTAAGCCCCCCATTAATAGGGCAATAGTAGCAATACTCAATCCTAACCAAGGAATTAAATCAAATCTTTTGTTAGGGATAATATCATCAATAACATAACGAGTTATTTGGGGAATAATTACCTGTAAAAAAGATAGAAAAAAGATAGTACTGGAACCTAATAGTAATTGGATTTTATGTTGCCATATATATTTAAAGAAACGCCTGTAAAGTGTAAAATCAGAAATTTTAATTTTAAATTCTGAGGGATTTTTTTGAGCTATCTGGCGAATAAAGTTCGCTTGCACAGGTAATTACACTCCTAACAGATAAAATTGAGTTTTTTCAACCACAGAAACATGAAGTAAACAGAGCTTTATTGAATATCTTGCTTAACCCTTGGCGCTACTTTGCGAGAACCTTGGCGCTACTTTGCGTTTAAAACTACGTCCCCACCAAATAACAAATCCTGTAACAGACAAAGCAGAAGAAACAAAACCAACAACTATATAAACTGCCATCATTCCCAGTCCTCCATAAGTTCCTGTATGTAAAGCATCAGCCCAAGCCTTTACTCGTTCTATTACCGGAGAATGAAAAAAGTTTTCTACTTGTAAAACAGCACCACTGTATTGATCAAGCAAGATAAAGCTTTTACCTTCAGGTGCAATTTCATGGGGCAATTTGAAGCGTACCCTGACTGGTGATTGTGAGTCTTTGGCTGTATATAAAACAGTAGGTTTCCCTTCTGGGAAAGCATTAATAGCTATGTTTAAAAATTGGTCTAAACTTAAAGATTGACTATGAGTAAAAATTAGAGAAACTGGTTTTTCAATTCTTGCTTGATGAGTTAACCAATATCCTAAATTTTTTATTGGTTTATCGAATACCATCATGCTACCACTAGTAGCAATCAATACTAAAAATACTGCGGTCAACACTCCACCAACTTTGTGCAGATCATAATGAAGAATCTGCCATTTAGCTTGCCAACGGATTTTAAAGCCAACTGATAATTTTTTCCAGCCATTCCAGAGCATTAACCCGGTAATACTTAATACCAAAAGTAACAAACCACAAACACCAACGATAAAAGAACCAAATTTTCCGGCTAACAGATGGGTGTGTAGCTGATTGACAATTCGCATCCCGGCGCGATCGCGTGGATAACTTCCCAGCAATTCGCCACTGTAAGGATTAATGTATATATCGGTTTTGCTTTTATCAGGAAATTTAATCAGTGCATGATATGGTTCATTGGCTTCTCCGGGAATAGTTAGCCAATCTAACTGTGATTGGGGAAATTGTTGATTAATGCTGGATGCTACCTGCTGGAGTGCAATTTGTTCTGTTTGGGGGACAACCTGATGTGTGTGGAGATGCAAAATCGGGTTGACTTCTTTGTCGAACACCAAAATACTACCCGTTAAGCTAATAATGATGATGAAAACCCCGACAATCATACCCAAGATTCGATGAGCGATCGCCATTGCTTGTTTTTGTTTCATGTTTATATCTCCGATTCAATAGAACTACTAACAGAAAAGGTGGGACGTAACACTTGTACCAAAGCCGGATAAGCTTCTCTCGCCTTGTTATAAACCTTGACAATACTGCCTAATGGCTTAGAAAGTAGATTCAAGTTTCCCCAAAACAACACTAAATCGCCAGCTTGAATATCTTGTGGTACTACTCCTACATGAAACACGACAGAAAGTAACACAAGCACCAACAACCCAAACCAAGTGAGTAAATCCATTAAAATTTCCGTTCCAGATTTAAACACTTCTAATCTGATGGTGTGGCGAAAAAATGACTCTTGATGTTCTATTAACTCTAATTTTTTAGCTTCTGTGGTGGAGGCGGCAATATTTTCTTGCGCCGTCAGCATTTTCAAACTAGATATTTGAATAACACGACCAAAAACAAAGCCAATTAAAATCGGTGGAATCACAGCAATTAATAAAGCTGGTAGCCATGCTGGAGCTAGAGTTAATTGCCACAAAATGACTGAAACAGTTTGAGCAACAATTTTTCCAGAGTCTTTATGAATAATATCTAGTCCAGGTTTGGCACGGTTACAATGATAAAGAATTCGGGAAATATCTTCTGTCCCTCTCTCTTTTCCTCGTCGTTGTAAATAGGTGCGTTGCAAGCAAATGATTAGTCGAGTTTCATAGATTTTATCAATTAGCTTGTCACCGAACTTAATTAACCCCAATCCAATCAATAACCCTCCGAATACAAACACATAATTAGGCAGTGATGTACTTAAATCAGTACCACCGTCTTTAAGGTCATCTACTACTTTCTTTCCCATCCATGCCAAACTAGGTTCTAAAGCTGCAACAACCACAGTAGAAATAATTGCAGCTGTTAACCACTGAGGATAAGTCAGTAGAACCTGCGCCATATCCAGTAACAAGCCAGAGACAGAATTATTTATTGATAGTTTTTTCATGATATATAGTCTCGCAGATAAAAATAACAGAAAAATAACATGCGTTATCTTCTGCTGTTCCGAAAAAGGGCTAAAATCAAACTTTATTTCGCATTTGGCAATAACTGCTCATCAATTTTGAGCGAAATTACTTCAATAACATAGCCATGAGGCGTTTCTTTACCTACACCATCAGCCTTGACTTGGCTACCAGACTTAGCTAATTGAGTAAGGTTTTTTCCCAAAGGTTTAGACAGGTGAACTTGAGTACCAGAAATTAAAATAGCTCCTCGGATTTCCCCTTTACCATTGACTAACCAATGTTGCACAGAATCATCAATTTGGAGAGGATTTACACCCACGGCATCTAGTTTTTTATTACCTTTGGGTTTGGGTTTTCTAGCAACTGTTTTATTATTTTGTTTATTAGTAATTAAACGCGCATCTATTTCTTGACCATAGTTACTAGGAGTACCAAATTTACCAACCACTTCTACAGTATCTCCTGGCTGAATGGCAGTTTCTAGCTGTTCACTCATATGGGAGGCAAATTTGATTTGTTTGCCATCATTTAATAATAAACCATCAATTAAGCCTTCTTTATTTAATAGATAACTCTCAACATTTCCTATATGACTTTTGTTGTTTTTTCCTGGCAATATTTTTCCTGGAGTTTCAGAATTACTCTGAATAGGAGATAGTTGATTGTATGCCCATCCACCTACTAGTAAGGTTACAGCCGTCACCGCCACTCCTAATAAAACAAATTTGAATTTTTTAAATTTATTTTGAGTTTGAATTTTTTGCTGTCTTTGTCTAGCTTGAATGATTTCTACAGCTTTGTAAATAAATTCGGCAGGAATTTTCGCTTCTTCACCAATTAATATTAAGTCTTGTACCGAATATTCTTGCTGCTCTTGGGCATATAATTCAGATGCAATTTGAAAAACTTCTGGCGCTAGTTCTCGACTTAAGCGATTTTCTTGGTTATTCATAATTTTTACTTGGTAATTGCAGTAAAAACAGACAGACTGGAAAGATGAAATAAAATCATTTTTCCAATCTATAAATCTAATTAGGTAATCAACCTAAAATTGCCATGAGAAACTAATACCATAAATTCTATCTGCTGTTTCCCTTTCAATTCGAGAATTTTCAAACTCACCTATGGTATTCAAAACAGTACGAGATTTTCTTTTTTCTGATGCTAGCAAGTTTTTGCCAAACAAATTCATCTGGAGATTATCAGCTAACCGGAAACCCAGGTAAGCATCTAAACCGTTTTCTGTGCTTTCTTCAGTAACTTCAATTCTGCCATCTTTGAGTTCACGATTTGTGAAACCAGGGAGAATATTATAGTTAATACCAAAGTTCATTCCCCATGCGGGAATGGTGTAGTCAAAGCCCAAATTGGCTACGTAACTTGGTTGATTTTGAAAGCGGCGAATTTCTCTACTTGTTAGATCTTCTACTTCTGAACCCAGAAAAGAAAGATTACCAAATAAAGTCAAATTAGGTAACCCCAGAAAAGGTGCGCGTGTTTGTAAGTCCATTCGCACTCCATAGATTTTGCCATTTCCTACATTTCTGGGTACTTCTTCAAAGCGATTATTTTCTGGGTTTTGGAATACACCAATTTCAATTTTGTCGTCTACCCAACGGTAGAAAGTATTAATCCCAAACGCCCCAGTATTATTTCCCCAAGATTGTTCAATTCCTGCTTCTACACCCAGGGAAGTTTCTGGTCTTAAATTAGGATTTCCCACTTTATCAGGTTGGAGTAAAGTTCCATTTCTAGTTTCCCGAAAAGGAATGAGGTCATCGAATTTAGGACGGCGAATAGTTCGCGCTGTACTCAGTCGGAAAACAGTGGTGGGAAAAACTTGGTATTTATAATGCAACGACGGGTTAAAGATTGTCCCTGATTGGCCAATGCGAGTATCATCAATGGCGGTAGCTGTGTTATCAACGGCTTCCATTCGCAATCCTGCTGTCAGGGTATGTAAATCACCCAAGCGAATTTCATCTTGGACATACAGATTTAATTGATTTTCGGTAATGCTGTAAATATCCTTGGGGTTAGTTCTCTCTACAGGTTCTCTGAGTTGGGGTGCGGTTTGCTGTTCTGTGGTAATTTTTCTTTTTTCGCGATCGCGCAGATTTCCTTCAATACCTACCGTTAATCTATGATTATTCCAAGGGCGGAGATTAAAGACTAAAGTTCCTAATAACCCCTGGTCAAATTTTGTCTCCTCTTCGCGTTGATATCGCCGGGATTTCTGATAGGTCTTGCGGGGTCTAAAGGACTATTATCTGCATTCACAAATGTGGTGATAATGCTATCTCTGGTTTCTACTTTATCTTTTCGTTCATCCGTCCGTTGAAAAAATAATCCCAACTTCATATCAGCAGTAGTACTTAATTCCCGTTCCCAATGGCCACCCAGGCGCCAACCAGTAATGGTTTTATCTTCATCTTTA
Organism: Cyanocohniella sp. LLY; assembly: GCA_022241785.1. Classification (GTDB taxonomy): domain Bacteria; phylum Cyanobacteriota; class Cyanobacteriia; order Cyanobacteriales; family Nostocaceae; genus Cyanocohniella. Next base: position 24,952 of record JAKOMP010000037.1, read on the forward strand.
ATGATTGTTTCCTGTTGCTGTTCCTGAAGCCGACCACTAGGAAAAAACCTCTGTTTAGTGACGTTGCGAGTTGCGTCTTTTTCCTCCTCGGTTCGCAACAAAAAGGGTTCTAAACTGAGGGTATCTCTGGGAGACACCCGCCAGACCAAGTTTGGGGCCAGGCTAATGTCGAGAAGACGCTTACCTTCATTTTCTGTTTCGTCTTCAGTGGGGCGATTTTGGGCATCTAAAGTTTGCTTAAATTTAATTTTAGGTGAATCCCGACGTTGAATTCCCCCAGTAAGCAAGTAACTAAAGTCACCTAGATTATCACCATATAGCACACTGACACCACCAAAGGGTCCTGCACTGTCTAAGGTTGTACCTGTAATCGTCAGGTCAGAAATTCGTTCATCAGGCGCTTTTTTGAGAATAATATTTACCGTCCCTGCCACACCCTGAGAATCTATGGTGGCGGTAGGATTAGTAATAATTTCGATGCGTTCTACTAAACCGACCGGAATCCGGTCTACTTTTAATTCCCGGTTTTCCCCACCATCGGGAAACCGTTGACCGTTGATTAAAACTTGTGTGTATTCTTTGGGTAATCCTAATAGCTGCACATCTTTATCTTCTCCTGGTGGTCCTCCCAGGACTACACCTGGTTGACGACGGAGAACTTCGCCAATTGTCCTATGGTTGAACCGTTGTATTTCACGCTGGTCAATAATAATTACACCTGTGGGTGAATTTTGCCGTTCTTCAATGAAATTTACCAGTGGACTAGTTATTACATCCAGTTCAATATCAGGTTCCTGACTTTCCTCTGTTGTCAGCATTGGTGTGTCTTGCGTCAATAACTCAGCCTGAGTTTGAGGTAATGAAACTTCGCTAACGTAAGGGATTTCACTTTCTGATTGGGTAAATTCTGCTGTGGTTTGAGCTTCTTGTGCAGGTGTCGCAGCAGCAGTGACAGCGAAAAACCTGTCAACAGAATACTGTTGAAGAAAATCACATTGGTTTGCATACTAGAAGATGAGATTAATTAATTTCCGGGCAAGTTGGCGCTTGCCCTTTTTTTGCACGAGAATGTCAGAGAAAATTGATATATTTTCTCAATATTTTTGGCACTGAAATACTATCTATTTGAAAGTAATTAGCGATAAAAATTTAACATGATTAACTTAAAGAAATCAAGAACTATTAGTATTTAGAAATACTTGACATTTTTCTACGTAGTCAAGCTAAAGCAGTGTTAATAAAAAACAAGAACCCCGGTTTCTTAAGCAACCAGGGTTCTAAAGTCTATTCAGTTTGTATAGCCACTTTTGAGCCACGCCCTTGTGGGTCTTTTAACTCAGCACTTTTTACGAGGCTACTTGAGCTGTAGTGCGAGTCCGTCGCCTTCTACCATCAGCTACCTTCACAGGTGGTTCATCAGGAATTTGCATTAACAAAGTCACAGTTGGTTGACATTGCAGTTCTCGACGAATGGAACGTTGCAATTCTCGTTCTAATGTGCCTTGCAATCCACCCCAGTCTACTTCTGTTTTTTCGCCTTCAGAGGCTTGGGCAAATTCTGACCAACGGACACTGAGCATTTCTTCGATGCGTTGTTGTACCCACTTTTGGACAAGCGATCGCTCTACACTGGTAACTACACCACGCATATGTATTTCTGGTTTGGCCATGAGTTTGCCGTTCCAATCAATGGCCGCTGCAATGGTAACCAGTCCTTCTTCTGACATGCGTTGCCGTTCTTGCAAGACTTTAGCACTTACCATACCAGAACTTGTAGTATCCACAAGTTCGATGCCGGATGGTACTTTACCCGCAACACGAATCGCTTCTTGAGTCAATTCTATGACATCACCATTTTGGATGAGTACCATGTTTTCGGCAGGGATACCCATACTCTGAGCCGTTTGTGAGTGCTTCACAAGCATCCTGTGTTCACCGTGAACAGGTACGAAGAACTTGGGACGTGTTAAGGCAATCATCAGTTTTTGTTCTTCCTGACAGCCGTGTCCTGAGACGTGAATACCTTTGTCTCGACCATAGACTACATTGGCTCCCTGAATCATCAATTTATCGATGGTATTGACCACAGCAATGGTGTTGCCAGGAATCGGGTTGGCGGAGAAAACTACTGTATCTCCTTGACGAATTTTAATGTGGGGGTGTTCTTTGTTGGCAATGCGGGTCATAGCTGCCATTAGTTCACCCTGGGAACCAGTTGTCAAAATCAAGACACTTTCATCAGGTAAGTTCCGGGCTGCGTTCAAGGGTTGGAAAATTTTATCTTCACACTTGATGTAACCTAAGTTACGGGCATGAGCGATCAAGTTCAGCATGGAACGACCCACAACCGATACGACACGGTTATGCTTCTGTGCCAACTGCAAAATCATGTTGATGCGATGCACACTCGAAGCGAAGGTGGTGACAAATAATCTGCCGGTGGCTTGACCAAATACCCGGTCAAGATTGGGATAAACCGAACGTTCCGAAGGGGTGAATCCCGGTACTTCTGAGTTGGTGGAATCGCTCAATAAGCACAGTACACCTTGTTCACCGTGTTCTGCTAGCCTTTGTAAGTCAAAGTTTTCGCCATCAACTGGTGTATGGTCAATTTTAAAATCACCTGTGTGGATAACTATTCCTAAAGGCGTATGGATAGCCAGAGTAAAGCTATCAGCCATTGAGTGAGTGTTACGGATGTATTCTACAAAGAAATGTTGTCCAAGCCGCACAACATCACGGGGTGCGACTGTTCTTAACTCGGTGCGATCGCGTACTCCGGCTTCTTCCAATTTACCTTCTAGCAAAGCCATTGCTAGTCTAGGCCCATAAATCACAGGGATATCAAATTGCTTGAGGTGAAAAGCAATCCCGCCAATATGGTCTTCATGACCGTGAGTCACGACCATGCCTTTAATTTTGTGACGATTTTCCCTGAGATAAGTGGTATCTGGTAGGACAATATTCACTCCCAGCATTCCTTTTGTGGGGAAAGCCAAACCCGCATCTAATAAGATGATTTCGTCTTCATACTCGAAAACACAAGTATTCTTACCAATTTCGTGCAAACCGCCCAAAGGAATAATTTTAAGGGCAGAATTAGTTTCGTTATTTACCATTTTCTCCTGAGATTGTTGTTGGTTTGTCGGTGTTAATAAATTCAAACTTAGCGATCTTGTATGAAAAAAAATACTAGCTTTCTATCTAAAAGCAGCTAAATTTTATTTGAGATGTTCAGTTATTTGTTCAATAAAATGGACTCGAAGTTAAAGGATTCAACATATATCTATGACAGTCTTAGCACAGGCATTTAAAGTGTAGATTATTTAAAATTATGCTCATTTATTGATATAGCATTTCTCACTTTGGTGCAGTATAGCTTCACAGGCTAGAGTAGTTTACTCCATCGACATGAAAAGTGTTGTCTGCGTTTTTGGCAACTATTTCAGTTGGCAAGCATTCCACTGGATGCTGTCTAGATTAAGTGTAGTTTTTCCAAAACTGCTTTTAATTTGTCACTCACATCTGAGTCAGCTTCGCATAGCGGTAGACGAGATGAACCCACCTCCCAACCTTGAAGTTTCAGCGCTTTTTTAACTGGAATGGGATTTGTAGTTAAAAATAAAGCTTTAAACAACGGAAACAGTTGCAAATGAATCTCGCTAGCCAGTGCAACTTTCCCCGCACTAAAAGCTTGGATCATCTGCTGTAGTTGGTTTCCTACCAGATGAGAAGCTACACTAACTACACCCTTGGCCCCAATGGCTAACAAGGGTAGGGTTAAAGAATCATCTCCAGAGTAAATCTGAAATTCTTGTGGTGTCAACCGCCGGATTTCACTTGCTTGGTCTAAATTTCCACTAGCTTCTTTGATGCCAACAATATTGCTAATTTCCGCTAACCGGGCAACTGTTTCTGGACTGAGGTTTTGACCAGTGCGTCCAGGGACATTGTATAACAGTAATGGTAGGTCGGGACAAGCTTGGGCGATAGCTTGAAAGTGCTGGTAGAGACCTATTTGTGGCGGTTTGTTGTAATAAGGTACAACTTGTAAGGAACCATGTACTCCTATTTTAGCTGCTTTTTCGGTGGCCGCGATCGCTTCTTTGGTGGAATTAGAACCACATCCTGCTATCACCTTAGCCTTGCCTGCCACGGCTTGCAGTACTTCCACAAACAGCTGATATTCTTCCTCCCAACTGAGAGTGGGGGATTCTCCTGTCGTTCCACATACTACCAACGTATCTGTACCGTTGTTAGCTAGATTTGCTGCTAGTTCGGCCGCTACATCATAGTTGACACTACCGTCTGTTTTGAACGGTGTAATCATAGCGGTTACAACTCTGCCAAATTCTCCCACCCTGTTTTCACTCCTGATTACCCTTTGGTTTTTTGTATCTTGGTGGTTTTCTATTTTAGTAACCTATTAATCAATTTGTTTCAAGCGTATTTTGCCCATTATATTTGATGTTTCTGTATCTTAATTAGTGCCAAATGCTAGAAATCTTATTTCCTATTTCTTTAGCTAGAAGCATATACCTTCGCTGGTTGTAGGAGATTTTTTTCTACTAATAATTCGGCAATTTGGACTGCATTCAAGGCTGCGCCTTTACGAATTTGGTCACCACAAAGCCACAATTCCAAACCGCATGGATGAGAAATATCCTGGCGGATTCTCCCTACCAATACTTCATCCCGTCCAGTGGCTTCCATTGGCATGGGAAAATAATTGTTTTCCCAATCTTCTAACAATTTTACTCCAGGAGAGTGGCTTAAAATTTCTCTAGCTGTATCTGGATTAAATGGTTGGGCAAATTCTAGATTAATGGCTTCTGAATGAGCGCGTAGTACGGGAACCCGTATACAAGTAGCAGTAATTCTAATTTCTTGATTATCAAAAATTTTCCGGGTTTCGTTGACCATTTTCATTTCTTCCTCACAATATCCCGCATCATTTAAGGGGGAATTATGGGGGAATAAATTAAATGCTAATGGGTAAGGCAAGACCTCAGCTACTGGCTGCTGTCCTTGTAAAATAGCTCTAGCTTGGGTTTTGACTTCTGCCATTGCTTTGGCACCAGCACCACTAGCTGACTGATAAGTTGAGGCGACAATACGTTTTATGGGACTGATTTGATGCAAGGGCCAGATTGCCACTGTCATCAAAATTGTCGTGCAGTTGGGGTTAGCAATAATACCTTGGTGATGAGCCGCTGCTAAGGGATTCACCTCTGGTACTACTAAAGGCACTTGGGGATTCATCCGAAAGGCACTGGAGTTATCTATCACCACTGCGCCCTTGTCTACAGCTATGGGGGCCCAGGTTTTGGATGTGGAACCACCTGCACTAGCTAGTACCAAATCGATATTTTCTAAGGCGCGATCGCTTACTGCTTCCACTGGTAAATTTTCCCCTTGAAATGGCAGCCATCGCCCGACACTTTGCGGCGAGGCCAACAACTTCAAATCGGCAACCGGAAAATTCCGGCTTTCTAGTAATTGCAGCAACTCCGTGCCCACAGCACCAGTTGCTCCCAAAATAGCTACACGATAGGATTTTGACAAACTAGCTCCCTCCTTCGAGAGGTTATGTGCGATTTTTTGAAACAATTCAAAATATAGGCTGATGGCTGATTTAATTTATTTAAATAGCTATCACAAACTTTCAATAAAAATTTTTTTAATCTTAATTCTTTTTTTAAGACGATAGTTTAATTTTTTATCTTACATTAATATTAGCTAATGGTAACATTTCCCATTAAATTATAAAAATACTATATATATCGCCATTATACAACAACCTGATGCCAATGTATATTCCCCGCATCAAATTCGGGGGCTTTACACATCACGTCTCGTAAAGTTCTTGAGGTAAAGTGTCAAGACCCTTGCCATTGGCAGTAAACTGGATATCTACTGAAGAGCAGCTAAATTCAGTCGTGTCAGCTTGTGGACTGGTGAGGCAGGCTCCCCATGAGCGACTGTCAAACCTCGAAGGATTAGCGCCGACGCTTCCAGGTTTTTTCTCACAGGGTAGCAAGAAGAAAATGTGATATTTTGTTAGCATTTTTGGATTGGCGCTCATCCATATAATATGGAATTTTACAACATCCCTTGTGGATACCTCCCATCCCCAGCCAAAAAAACATTAACCCACAGAAGTGTTAAATTGCTTCTTGTGCGTCATTGGAGCCAAACATACCGGAAATATAGAGACGAAGCATGAAAGTTACCCAGGAAAAACTTCCCGCCAGCCAAATTGGCTTGGAAATCGAGATTACGCCAGAAATTACCAAGCAAACTTACGAACAGGTAATTAAAAACTTAGCTAGTACTACCAATATTCCTGGGTTTCGTAAAGGCAAGGTGCCTCGGCAGATATTGCTCCAGCGCTTAGGCGTAACTCGTATTAAAGCAGCAGCATTGGAAGAACTGGTTCAAGATGGTGTCGAGCAAGCACTCAAACAAGAAGAAATTCCGGCAATTGGTCAGCCACAATTGCGGACTTCCTTTGAGGAATTGATTAATAATTATGAACCAGGCAAACCTCTGACTTTTTCTGCGGCCGTAGATGTAGAACCAGAAGTTAATCTGGTACAGTACACCGATTTACAAGCCAAAGCCGAAGAAATCAAGCATGATTCCATTCGAGTTGAAGAAGTCCTGCAAAAAGAACGAGAAGAATTAGCCACATTGATTCCCGTAGAAGGACGTGCAGCTCAAATTGGTGATGTCGCCGTAGTTGATTTTAAAGGTTTACTGGCCAAAGGCGAAGGCGAAGACGAAACAGCCGAACCCACCCCAATTCCGGGGGCCGAAGCCACAGATTTTCAACTAGAGTTGCAAGAAGATAAATTTATTCCTGGCTTTGTTTCTGGCATGATAGGCATGAATCCTGGAGAAACTAGAGAAGTTTCTGCTCAGTTCCCAGATCCTTATGCTGACGAAGACTTGGCAGGAAAACCGGCAGTTTTTACGGTGACGCTGCACGAATTAAAAGAAAAAGAACTCCCAGAGTTGAATGATGACTTTGCTCAGGAAGTCAGTGACTTTGATACATTGGCTGAATTACGAGCGTCTTTAGAAGAGCGATATCAAAAAGAAGCCGAGGAAAAAACCAAATCGAACCAGCAGGAAGCATTGTTAGGGGAACTGCTGAAGTACGTAGAAGTTGACTTGCCAGAAACGCTAATCGATCAAGAAATTGATGCCATGCTGACGCAAACAGCAATGCGACTGTCTCAGCAGGGATTAGATGTGAAAAAGTTGTTTACCCAAGATATTATTCCGCAATTACGTGAGCGATCGCGCGATGAGGCCGTTGAACGCCTCAAACGTTCTTTGGGATTAAGGGAAGTCGGTAAACGTGAGTCCATCGAATTGACACCTGAAGAAATTGAAGCCAGAGTCAATGAACTCTTGGAACAGTATGCAGACCAAGACATTGACCCAGTAAGAGTGCGTTCCGTGGTGGAAAACGAACTGTTAACTGAAAAAATCGTCGATTGGCTGCTTGCACATTCAACCGTCGAACTTGTCCCCGAAGGCTCTTTAAGTCCCGCAGCAGCAGAAACAGCAGCAGAATCAGCAACAACTGAGCCTCAGACTGAGGAAGTCAGCGCCGAAACTAATACATGATGAGTGTGCTGAGTTATGGAAGTTGTCTCCAAGGAAAATCCCTTAGTGGCTCCTCTGAGCAACTTCTCGCTGAGTAAAAATTTTTTCCTACTCAGCACTCAGCACTGACTTGGTGTGCAAGATGTAAAGAATCTGCAACAAAAAGCGCCATGTGCGATCGCCTGAGCTAGATGCGGCTTTACACGAGAGCAATATAGATGAGGCATAATGGTTAACACATGGCTCAAATTAAATTGCATCCGTTAAGCAGGCAGCCATAAACGCTGCCAAACCTGTCCTAAATTATTGTCAAATGTTCTTATATGCTTTTATCTCAGTCGGGAAATGACCCCATTAGCAGTGTTAGTCAAATAAAAATACACTCCCACTTGAGCGGCCCTACTAATATTGTGCCTATGGTGGTAGAACAGTCAGGAATGGGAGAAAGAGCTTTTGATATCTACTCCCGTTTGTTGAGAGAGCGGATTATATTTTTAGGCACTCCCATAGACGATGCTGTTGCCAATTCAATTGTGGCTCAATTGCTCTTTCTAGATGCCGAAGATCCAGAAAAGGACATCCAGTTGTATATTAATTCTCCTGGTGGCTCCGTCTACGCAGGCATGGCAATCTATGATACAATACAACAAATCCGTCCCGATGTTGTTACTATATGTTTTGGATTAGCCGCCAGCATGGGGGCGTTCCTACTGGCAGCCGGCTCTGCTGGTAAACGGATGTCTCTACCCGACTCCCGGATCATGATCCACCAACCATTGGGGGGCGCTCAAGGTCAAGCAATTGACATTGAGATTCAGGCAAGAGAAATTCTTTACGTTAAGGCTAAACTAAATCAGTTACTGGCTCATCATACTGGTCAAGGCTTAGAAAGACTTGAGGCAGATACTGAACGCGACTTTTTTATGTCGGCAGAAGAGGCGAAAAATTACGGTTTGATTGATCAGGTCATCTCCAGACAAAATCTTCCCACCGCTGGGGAAAACGTCACCATTCTGAAATAAGAGGCTGGTATGTCTAAGTACGACTCCCATTTAAAATGTTCCTTTTGTGGCAAGTCTCAAGAGCAGGTGCGTAAATTAATCGCAGGGCCGGGAGTCTACATCTGCGATGAATGCGTTGACTTGTGTAATGAAATACTGGATGAAGAGTTACTCGACACAAACAGTGCCGCTTCTCCACCAGCGCCAAGGTCAGAACCACCTGAAAAGCGCCGTACCCGCTCTTCCAGTCTCTCATTTAATCAAATTCCCAAACCTAGAGAGATTAAAAATTATCTAGACGAACACGTTATTGGTCAAGACGAAGCCAAAAAAGTGTTGTCAGTGGCAGTTTATAACCATTACAAGCGGCTGGCGGTTCTGCAATCTAAAGGCAGTGGGAAAAATGCCGCAGACGATGCAGTAGAACTGCAAAAGTCTAATATCTTGTTAATTGGCCCCACTGGTTGCGGTAAAACTCTTTTGGCACAAACCCTGGCAACAATCTTGGATGTACCTTTTGCTGTAGCTGATGCCACGACACTAACAGAAGCAGGGTATGTAGGGGAAGATGTCGAAAATATTTTGCTGCGACTGTTGCAAGTGGCAGATTTGGATGTAGAAGAAGCCCAACGAGGGATTATCTACATTGACGAAATTGACAAAGTTGCCCGCAAAAGTGAGAACCCTTCGATTACACGGGATGTTTCTGGTGAAGGCGTACAGCAAGCTTTGTTGAAAATGTTAGAAGGGACTATCGCCAATGTCCCGCCCCAAGGAGGACGTAAACATCCTTATCAAGACTGTATCCAAATTGATACCAGTAATATTCTGTTTGTCTGTGGCGGTGCTTTCGTCGGTTTAGAGAAAGTAGTAGAGCAGAGATCAGGCAAAAAGTCAATGGGGTTTGTACAACCGGGAGAAACTCCATCCAAAGAAAAGCGGGCTGCTGACACTCTCCGCCATCTAGAACCAGATGACTTAGTGAAGTTTGGCATGATTCCCGAATTTATTGGACGTGTGCCAATGGTAGCAGTGGTAGATCCGTTGGATGAAGAAGCCCTAATGGCAATTTTGACTGAACCACGGAGTGCCTTGGTGAAACAATACCAAAAGCTGCTGAAGATGGATAATGTCCAATTAGACTTTAAACCAGACGCTTTGCGGGCGATCGCTCAAGAAGCCTACCGTCGGAAAACTGGTGCTAGGGCGCTACGGGGCATTGTCGAAGAACTGATGCTCGATGTCATGTATGAGTTACCATCTCGTAAGGATGTAACTTGCTGCACAGTGACGCGAGAAATGGTCGAGAAGCGCTCAACGGCGGAACTGATAGTACACCCATCTTCTCTACCCAAGCCAGAATCGGCTTAATAGTCATTAGTCATTTTTGACATTTATTCTTCCCCTGCTAACCAAAGCTTACCCCTGTGGGGAAGCAAGCTACGCGTAGCGTCCCGCAGGGATGTAATTATTTTTGTATTTTTCAGTCCCTTAGAGTTATCAGGGTCATCTCAATTACAAATCATTAGTGACTAACTCGTGGTTTAATTGCAAAAACATTAAACTTTTGCAATTTAATTTTTGAATCATGCCTTATATTACTGTTCGTGGCGTAGAACACTACTATGAATGGGTGAAAAAACCATCTGGATCTTTAGTAAAACCAGTCATGGTATTTATTCATGGTTGGGCTGGTTCAGCTAGGTACTGGAAAAGTACAGCTGATGCTTTAGTAGATGAGTTTGATTGTTTACTCTATGATTTACGGGGATTTGGGCGTTCTCAGGGAAAACCTACCATCACCCAAGCCAGTGAATCTGTAGTTGAGTCTGAGTCAGTACCAGAAAAATCAGCAGCTATTCAAGAACTAACCTATGAACTAGAAGAGTATGCTGAAGATTTGGCAGCTTTGCTAGATGAGTTGCATCTCCAACGCGTTTATATTAATGCTCATTCAATGGGTGCATCTATCGCTACATTATTTATCAACCGCTATCCCCAACGAGTGGAACGGGGAATTTTGACTTGTAGCGGTATTTTTGAGTATGACGAAAAAGCTTTTACTGCTTTTCATAAATTTGGTGGCTACGTAGTTAAATTTCGTCCCAAGTGGTTAGATAAAATACCATTTGTTGACCGGATGTTTATGGCGAGATTTTTACATAGCCCTATACCAAAGACTGAGCGTCAGGCTTTTTTACGAGATTTTCTTGAAGCAGATTATGATGCAGCCTTAGGTACGATTTTTACTTCAGTCAGTAAGGCACAATCGGAATTAATGCCACAAGAGTTTGCCAAACTGAAAGTACCGATTTTGTTAGTGGCTGGGGAGTATGACCAGATTATTCCGGCTGAAATGGGGCGGCTAGCAGCAACACAAAGTAACAAAGTCGAATTTGCCATGATTCCTCAGACAGCGCATTTTCCCATGTTGGAAGATGCACCAACTTACTTGCGACGGGTGCGAGAGTTTTTGCACATTCCCACACCAGAAGCCCAGGAGGGTTAACTTAGTCCGAAAGGTTGGCCGTAGCTTTCATTAAAATAAACTTGGTCAAGAGGAAAACGTCCGCCGTATTGCTTGGCTGGTTCATCAGCATAACCAAGTGCTAGCAGACAACAAACATCCACTTCCTCTGGAATTTGGAATGCTTCCTTGACTTGATTGCTGACAAATCCTTCCATTGGACAGCTATCCACACCAAAGCTTTTCGCCACAATCATCATATAAGCTACCGCTAACATCGTGTGACGGTTAGTCCAAGTTTCCATTGAAGCAAAGTTGGGATGATTAGTAAAAAATTCGGGGATGCTAGAACGCATATAATTGGCGAAGTTATCGGTCATCATCCCATTCTCTTCCCCTAGATGGATGACAGCATCGATATTATCCACATTATCGGCACGGCGATCGCCACAACAAATTAACACAACTGGCGCTTCTCCTACTTGGCGCTGGTTAAAAGCACATTCTTGGAGTTTGTCTTTATTTTTTTGCTCCTTAACCACAATAAATCGCCAAGGCTGGAGATTAAAGCCTGATGGTGCTTGTATTCCTAACTCAAGTATTTCTTGCAAAATTGCTGGGGGAATCACATCGCTTTTAAAAGACCTAGCTGCACGGCGCTGCTTGATTGCTTCTACTAAACCGACATAAGGTTGCATTTCTACAAACATAATTCTGAGTTATTGATTAAAGGTGTTTGCCTATACCATCTTCCTCCTATCTAAATTCTTTCTCTTCTACCTATGGGTCAACTCAAGCCTAGTTCGCGTTTTAACAAGTTAATTGAGCTAGTACCAATGTAATTTTCCACCTTTATCAGTTTAGGTGGACGAATAATATCGTCTAGAGATGCTTGCACAGCCGCTTGTACGGAGGGAAAACTAGCTTGGTCACTGATTATGACTTCCGCCCGCTTAACGATCGCTTGCAGTTTGTAAGCATCTTTGGGTTGGGAAGTCATCACCAATAGTTCATCGCCTCGCAAACCGTGAAGAATCACTTCTGCGGCGCGAGCAATTCCCGAACTGAGGCTGACTATACCTACACAATTTTCCTTAGGTAAGGTTTTTAGCAAATTCAGTTCTTTGGTGTAGTCGTAAATATCCAGAGGAATTACACGTACAGCTTTCGGGGCGGCGATCGCCTCCACATCACCGATAAAATACCGACTTGTAACTACTGTTGCTGAGTTAGTTTTATCTAGTACAGCTGTTAGTTCTTCCATCGCTATCAACTGTACTGGTATTTTTAAAGCCAGTTCCAACTCATACACCATTAATTCTCCAGCACCAATGTCATGAGTCGGTACTGCAACCAAAACTTGGGCGCTACAACGCAAACGCCAATCAATTTCTGCTAAAAATAGCTCTCGCGCTTGATTGAGCGAGTAACCTTGAGACAGCATCTCATCTAGGGCTTGCTGCACCAGTTTATATGCGTCTTCAGGATGTTGTTTTTTAACAATGGGAGATTGTAGCCTGCTACCGCCTTCATGACCCTGGGCGCGCACGTAAATTCCCGAACCAGCCAAACTTTCCACAAACCCGTCTTCTTCCAACTGGCGGTAAACTTTGCTGATGGTATTACGGTGTAACCCAGTTTGCATAGCTAGCGCTCTTGTGCTTGGCAACTTGTAACTAGGTGGATATTGCCGAGAAGCGATCGCAAACCGAATTTGATTAAACAGCTGGGTTGATGCGGGAATTTCACTGTCTGGCTGAATACGGAATTGAATCATCACCAAACCTCTTGAATACTAATAAGAGCAAGTGACTAGGTGCATTAATTACGTGTCAAATATTTGATTTACACAGGGAATTTTGGGGGATAAATTTCTCATGCACGCACTTTTGCTAATTGATAACTTTTGACTAGTAGTAATAGCCTAGAGATACTGGCATAGTTATATCAAATAATTACATATCTAATAACACAGCACTGGTAAAAGTTTTTATGACAGAGCAAGTAATAAATACCACAACGGTTGAACTTTCGCAAGATAATTTCCAAGTATCGGCTTACTTAGCACAGCCCCAAGCACCAGGATCTTACCCAGGAGTTATAGTTTTACAAGAGATTTTTGGTGTCAATATTCACATTCGTGAAGTTACAGAACGAATTGCCAAGCAAGGATATGTGGCGATCGCCCCGGCGCTTTTTCAGCGTCAAGCCCCTGGATTTGAAACAGGTTACACTCCAGAAGATATTGAAATTGGCAGAAAATACGCTTGGACGGAAACTCAAGCATCAGAGTTATTGAGTGATATTCAATCAGCTATCGACTATCTCAAGACTCTACCCCAGGTGAAACCAGATGGCTTTGGCTGTATTGGCTTTTGTTTTGGTGGTCATGTAGCATATTTAGCTGCCACCTTACCAGATATAAAAGCTACTGCTGCCTTCTACGGTGCTGGCATTACTACCCGTACACCAGGGGGTGGCGCTCCTACAATTACCCGTACCCCAGAAATTAAAGGCACAATGTATGCTTTTTTTGGTAAGGAAGATGCCAGTATTCCCCCAGAACAAGTGAATGAGATAGCCACAGAGTTAGAAAAATATAAAATTCCCCATCAAGTGTTTCGCTACGATGGAGCTGACCACGGATTTTTTTGTGACCATCGCGCCAGCTATAATCCTAAAGCCGCAGCTGATGCTTGGGAGCAGGTCAAGCAACTGTTTGACAGGGTGTTGAGGGCTTAAATAGAAATGAGCGCCATGCCAGCTATTGTGGTCTTTTCTACCAGCCAAATCCTCATGCCATAATTAACAAGCATATTCAACTAAAACTCCCAATAGATCGGACTTTGTTAGGCGTTTAGTCAAACTCCAGTGGCATCCAATCAAATAACTATTTATCTTCAATCGTCATGAACTCCGAATCGAAACTTTCTCAACCAGCTAATTCGTCTTTTACAATGGACGATTTTGCCAAAGCACTAGAAACCCACGACTACCAGTTTCAGAAGGGACAAGTCGTACATGGCAAAGTGTTTCAACTTGACCATGATGGAGCTTACGTTGATATTGGTGGCAAATCATCCGCTTTTCTCCCCCGCGAAGAGGCTTCTTTGAGAGCAGTGATCGATTTAGCGGAAGTGTTGCCGTTGCAAGAAGAATTGAAGTTTTTGATTATCCGCGATCAAGATGCAGAAGGTCAAGTTACCCTTTCTCGCAAACAGTTAGAAATTCAGCAAATTTGGGAAAAATTGACGCAAATGCAAGAAGGCGGCCAAACGGTGCAAGTCAGAGTCATGGGTGTAAATAAAGGTGGTGTCACTGTTGATTTGCTGGGTTTAAGGGGATTTATTCCGCGATCGCACTTAGCAGAGCGTGATAATTTGGAAGCACTCAAAGGTCATACTCTAACAGTGGGCTTTTTAGAAATTAACCGTAATACCAACAAACTCATTCTTTCCCAGCGCTTGGCGACTCGTTCTAGCAGCTTCAGCTTATTAGAACTAGGTCAATTAGTAGAAGGTAAAGTGACTGGTATCAAACCATTTGGAGTATTTGTAGATTTAGATGGTCTCAGCGCCTTATTACACATTAAGCAAGTCAGCCAAAAATTCATTGAATCTCTAGAAAAAGTCTTTCAAGTCGGTCAAACAATTAAAGCTGTAATTATTGACTTGGATGAAGGTAAAGGTCGGGTAGCGATTTCTACCAGGATTTTAGAAAACTTCCCTGGTGAATTGCTAGAAAATTTTGATGAAGTCATGGCTTCGGCCGAGGCGCGCGCTCATCGAGCTAGTAATAAAACGGCTGATTAAACCAATTCGCAATTCGCAATAGAGCCTACGGATGCCGCTAGGCTGTACGCAATTCGCAATTCGCAATAGAGCCTACGGATGCCGCTAGGCTGTACGCAATTACGTGTTGTAACGTGGATTTAGACCCCACCAAAACACTTGCGGCTTGATAGAAGACGGGGACTTAAACCCCTACATTTTGTTAAAATGATTTTTCCGCCAGTCCTGGGTATTCTGGCAAAATTGAGATAATTACTCATTCACAATCAGCAATATCACGCTGCGGTGGGCGTTTGTAAGTAAACGTGAAAGTATCACCACTAGCAATCACTCGCCGCATCTCATCATACAGAGGATAATTGCCCACACCACTTAGATTTGCCCAACCACGCGCTCTCGTTAAAGCCACAAACAACTGATTGCGGTAATTCACATCTTGTTCATGACGAGCCACATAATCGCAACCAACCACATAAACCATATCAGCCTCTTGTCCTTTGGCACGATTGACGCGAGATACTGTGACTCCTCCCTCATGCCAAAATTTATCAGGGTCATGTTTAGGCCATTGGGGGGTTAAATCATTTAACTTCATCGCCGTAGGGATATAAACATCAATATCCTGTGCCATTAAGAAACCAGCTACATAAGTTTCTAATTCCATCGCCTCGTAAGTGGGGCCTAAAATGATCACTAAAATATCACGACTGGGATTAAGTCCATCGTGGACAATATTATGCATAATGTTATCAGCCAGAGCCATCATTTCTTCTGGACGAGAACTATAAGTGTCAAACTCTAATACAGGTTCTCCCCATATTTCTGGAATGGGATTTGGTGAATATTCTGGGGGGCGATGGATAGTTAATGGCTGACCAATCCGGCGGAAATCGCCCTCGACTTCGTAACCAATTTTCTGCCAATCATCTTTGTTGGTTAAACCTGTCAGCATTCCTTGAGGACGTAGTAAACCCATACCAATTGCATGGGCAGCAGTGAGAATTGGCCCTGGTGTACGATAGCAGTGGCGCATAATCTCAGACTTTTTAATTCCGCCTTTATAGGTACCACTCACAGTTTGACGAAGATTTGCTTCAGCACCAAACAACTCTAATACTGTGGGAATTTTCAGGTTATCTAAACTTTGAGATTCATCATAAGCCCAAATCAAACGCCGTTGCTCTGGGTGTTCACTATCCACAGGTCGCAAGGCTTGATAAGCTAACCAATATATGGCTTGTTTATCTTCATATTTTAAATCATCTTCGGCTACCAAATCTTGACCTTCATCAATCAAGATGGCATCAAATATCGGTTCAATCTTAATTTCTTCTTGTAGCCGTTTACTTAAGTCTATTAAGCGGCGATTTGGCTGTTTCTCCCTTGTATTTTGTGGCGTTTTGGATTTTTTGCCGTGGTACTCGCAAATTGTACTGTAAAAACCGGGTTGTTCCTGAGCGCCCCAAGCATGAAGTACGCGCAACTTCAAGTTAGTTGTAGGGTCGTATTGCAACTCACCACAACTAAAACGGCGTATCCACTGATCCAATAACCCAATCATTAAATCGTAGAGCGATCGCGTGAAAAAGACCAAGGCAATATCCCAATCGGGATGCTTGAGATGCATATGTGCGGCTTTTTGACACAGCAGCACAGTTTTACCTGAACCTGCAATCCCGCGAATACGCTGGAAACCAGGGGGAATTTGTTTACCGATATGTTCTTGTTGTAAATCGATTTCGTATAATTTATTTCGCAAACTATCGATGACACTAGAGCGGGTTTTGCCGGTGGTGGAAACTCGGTGGCGCGGATTTTTGCGAAGTACAGGTGTTCCACCAATCACAGAAAGTAGCAATTCCCAGTCTTTATCTTCTAAATTTTCTCCGGGAACTACAACCGCAGATTGTTGAATGCGTTCCACCAAGTTAACTTTATCTAACTGGTCTTGAAAAATCATTGATGGGCTGGGTGATTGCTCAAAACCTTTTTGCTGCCATTGTTCTTGGGTAATCAGAGGTAATGCAACTATTGCTCTACCATTGACTTTACGCCAAATTGCAGGCTCGCGATCGCTATATGCTATTAATGCTCGTAGCTGATTTTCTGCTTGCTGGCAATAATTAAATTCTGGGGTTTCAGAGTTTTGTAATTGCCACTTTCCACCATCGACAGCAACAATTTGATCAATGGTAACAGTTTGAATTTCGATGACAACTAAACCTAACTCTCGATCAACAATCAAGATGTCCGGTTCTTTGCGAGTTTCCCCCACCTGCGAGAAAATAGGATAGCGCCAGTAGCCGATACAGTTCCTCTCCGCAAAAGTGCTACGAACAACATCCCATAGTTTTTGCTCAATCTCATCACTAGCTTTTAGCGGTTCTGTGGTGATGAATTTGCTACCCTGTGCTTCGTTACCAACAGCCATTTACTACCCGCCTCAAATGGTTATTGCTGCCAAGCTAGCATTGACTAAATGCTGTATACCAGTGCATATATACTGATGCGGTATTTAACTAGATAGATAAAATTTTAACCACATTGAAATTCCCTTAATTTCTATAATTCCCATGTTTTATTGGTGAATTGCTTCCCCAATATAGACACTGGTGCGATATACCATATAAACAAAGCCTTGCTGATTACGCAACTGCTGATATAAATCTTGTAAGTCGGTGATAACTTGATTGTATGCTGCACCTTCATGTGGTACATAAGAAGAACTCATCGCCCTACCAATCAGTCCAGCTAAATCTAACTCGTGGCGATAAATAAAAGTATATTCACGAATATTCATCAAATGAGGACTTACTAATAGTGGTTCTACTGATTGCATCCGTGATTCTGCTGGATGATTGTTAGACGCTGCACGTACTATGCGGCTATACTCGGCCGTTAACTCATCATCTTGATCACGGTTATTCCACACCACAGCTAACCGTCCTGATGGTTTTAAAATGCGGTGAAACTCCCATAAACTAGGTTCTGGGTTAAACCAGTGAAAAGCTTGAAAACAGGTAACTAAATCAACAGATTTATCAGGTAATTTTGTTGCTTCTGCTGTTCCATCCCGCCACTCTACCAAAGGATGATTTGCAGCAGCTTCTCTCATAGCTATATTTGGTTCAATAGCAATAACATTAACTCCACATTCAGCCAATAATCGTGAAGCAATTCCTGTCCCAGCACCGATATCTGCGGCTTTGAGTTGTGAGGTAGAAGATAAGCCTTCTAGGATAATATCAATAGCTGCATCAGGATAACTAGGACGATGTTTTACATAATCCTCGGCTCTATCAGAAAATCGAGACAGTGGATTTAGAGTGTGTAGAGGTGTTTTATCAGAGTGAATTTCGCTCATATTTCACAGTTTGATTAATTCTCATTCTGCTGTTGTAATCAAAATCGTCAAGTTTGTAGTAAAGGCTTTAGCCTTTTTTTGAGGACTTTATTTCTTACTACAAACCTTTAATTATCACCTGTACCCTACTGTCGCAGCAGTACATATAAATTTTGCTGATTTCCACGCATGAGACGTAAATCTTCATCTAAATAAGTAATATCTGACCAACCACTACCAGCAAGTTGAGCTTCTAAATGTGAAGTTAATCCTAATTCTAAAGCTTCTCGAAAAGCTTGATCATTCAAATCATTAGTGAGACTTTTCACGTAAGTCGATACAAAGTCAATATTTAGCCGTTTAGAATCTACTATGGTGTAGCGTCCAGTAACTCCTACAACGCCTTTAACACCAGCATTATTTGTAAACTCAATTAGGTTATTGTACTGTTGATCAGCCAAATCAATTTCTTGGAAAATCCCAGTAACGCTGATATTAGCAGATGGTAGTTTTCCAAATGAAAGCCGAGTAAGATTAGTTTCTCGTTCTAAAGCAAATGTACTATAAAGTAGTTGCCAACGTCCTGCTACCGATTTTATATGACTTGTCGGTTCACTAGTGGGATTGAGAGATTCTATTTTTTCTGCTAGAGTCTCAATCTTTTGCTTTGTATCAGGGGTACTGTTAAATCCGATTTCACTAGCTGTTACAGTAGCAAGTAACTCTTGTTTTAAGTCAAGTAGTGTGCTGTCTGTCATGGGGATTTTCCTAAATATACTCAGGTGTGCTACAGCCAGTAACTGCATGATTATCTTAAAACAATACAATCAACTTTCAACAAAAAAGACTATTTTTTCTCATTTGCATCAAAAAATAGCTATCTCTACAGGGAAAGCAGCTGTTTTTCACCTTATTTGACTGACTACATTTCTATTTAATTTTGGTAGCAGGAAAAATTTAAGTGATATGACTCAATCACACCGCCAAATCTTAATTGTTTTATCAGCACTACCACTTACAAGAGTTTTACCATCAGGACTAAATGCAATTGAATAAACAGTTGATGAATGTTCATCAAGAGTATTTATTAATTCTTTTTTACCGAGATGCCATAGTTTAATTGTATGATCACTACTTGCACTAGCTAATAAGTTTTCTTCAGGGCTAAAAGCAACACTACACACACTTTTTGTATGCCCAATAAAAGTATGAATTAATTCACCTGTTGATGAATGTAAAATTTTAATAGAATTATCTGCACTTCCACTAGCAAAGGTATAACCATCAGGGCTAAGAGATAGACTAAGAACAGCACTTGCGTGTTCTGTAAGAGTACGAACTATCTGTCCAGTTTTTATATCCCACATTTTTATAGTGCTGTCACTACTACCGCTAATTAATCTTTTGCCATCAAGACTAAATATTAAACAAAGAACGCTCTTTTCATGCCCAGTTAGTGTAGAAATTAATTCTCCATTAATTAAATTCCATAATTTAATAGTTGTATCATCGCTTCCTGTTGCGAGAGTTTTTCCGTCAGGACTAAATACAACTGTCTCAACATCTCCTGAATGTCCGGTAAAAGTTGTACCTGTACGGGAATACCATAACTTTACTGTATCATCATAGCTACCACTAGCAAGAGTTTCACCATCAGGACTAAAAGCAACTGTACGTACATAATTAGCATGACCATTAAATGTACAAATCATTTCTCCATCTAGTAAATTCCAAACTTTTATATTATTGTCTGCGCCTCCACTAGCAAAAGTTTTACCATTGGGATGGATAGCCAAGGAAAAAACAATATTTAAATGTCCAGTCAAAGCTTTAATACATCGCCATTTCTGTGTTTTTCTACTTTCAAAATCAGCTAGTAACTTCAAATCTTTATGATATATTTCTTGATAATCCTGACAAATTGTAAGTAATTGCTGATTAATAGTATTTGTCCATTCTGAAGGAATCTCAGCTTCTATATTAAATAACTGCGGTTCATAATTTGGATCAATATTCAAATAGTACCAGTCTGCTAAAAATGCCGCTAATAACTTATGCAAAGTCACAATAGTCTGCCTAATTATGCGGAAACTTTGCTTTTCATCATTTCCCGCTTCATCTAATTGCTTTTTGACTTCTTCCCAGTTCCAAGGTTCAAAAGATAAAGATACTGGTTTTTGTAATCCCCAAAACCGAACATTAAAATAAACTTCGTGGTCTGTAATATCAGTATAAATAATGGCAGTAGGTACAGCAGATAAAATTGTTTCTAATTGCTTAACTTCCGCATCAAATACAGAACGCTCAAAATATTTACCATAAAATTCTACTGGGCATAAATCACCGTGAAGCGGATAATATTTTTAGAAAAATATTTTTAATTGATTGCGTATTTCTTTATTGAGACTATCACGAAATGAAATAGGAAAATCTTCGCTAATATCTGGAGGTGGAACTAACATCAACAAGCGTGGTTTCTCTTGTTCCTCAATAAATATTCTCTGTACTTCATCACGACTTAAAACACCCGGCCACTTCTGCTGGTCAAATATTGCTTGAATTTCTTGCTTTTTAATTTCAATTTCTTGGGCTGTCTTTTCTTTAATTAAATCTAAATATAAAGCACTTAATTTTCGTCTATCTGCTAATTCTTCTTGTTTTAATTGCAAAGCCCTTTCTTCTCTTTCGGCTTTAGCTGCGGCAATGTGTATATCTGTTTTTAATCGCAATTCTTGAATTTGTATTAATTCTTTTTCTCTAACTTCTCGACGATGATAATAATCTATTTCTGCTTGACGTATTCGCTCATCTTGTCTCACGCTTTCAATTTTTGCTGGTAAATTAAGTTTGTTGTTTTTGTCTTTACTAAATTTTTTATCAATAAAAGCAGAAACGATTTTGTCACAAGCTTGAATAGCAAAAGGAACAATAGCACCAATAAAATTAAATGCCATAAGTATTTACTCTGAATACTAGCTAAATTAAGTATGTTCTAACACAATAGAATTAAAAGCACCTTACTTGACTCATATGTATGAAATAAAACGACATAAAAAAACAGCCACCTCCACAGGGGAAGCAGCTATTTTTTAAATTATTTGACTGACTACAGAATATTAGTAATCGAAGTCACCGCCACCCATGCCGCCAGCAGCAGGAGCAGCATCTTTGGGTTCAGGCTTGTCAACAATGATACATTCGGTTGTCAACACCATCCCAGCGATGGAAGCAGCATTTTGCAGTGCAGAACGAGTCACTTTGGCAGGATCAACAATACCAGCAGCCAATAAATCAACAAATTCGTTGGTTGCAGCGTTGTAGCCAATGTTGAAATCTTTCTCTTTTACACGTTCGGCGATTACAGCACCATTCTGACCAGCGTTTTCAGCAATCCGCTTCAGAGGCGCAGGCAAAGCCCGAACTACAATCAAAGCACCAATCAACTCTTCATCTTTGAGATTAGCTTTGGCCCAAGTTTCTAACTCAGGAGCAAGGTGAGCGAGAGTTGTACCACCACCGGGAACAATACCTTCTTCCACAGCAGCCTTGGTGGCATTGATAGCATCTTCTAAGCGCAGCTTTTTATCTTTCATTTCGGTTTCAGTGGCTGCACCCACTTTCACCACAGCTACACCACCAGAAAGTTTAGCAAGGCGTTCTTGCAACTTCTCTTTGTCGTAAGAAGATTCGGTTTCATCCATCTGACGACGGATTTGTTCGCAACGAGCCTTCACAGGGGCTTCGTTACCTTCAGCAACAATTGTGGTGTTGTCCTTGGTAATGGTGATCCGGCGAGCTTTACCCAGGCTTTCCAGCTTGGTATTTTCTAGCTTTAGACCAGCATCTTCGGTGATTAGTTGACCACCAGTGAGAACGGCGATATCTTCCAGCATCGCTTTGCGGCGATCGCCAAAGCCAGGAGCCTTAACAGCCGCAACGTTCAGCACACCCCGCAGGCGGTTAACCACCAAGGTTGCTAAAGCTTCTTTTTCAATATCTTCGGCGATAATCACCAAAGGACGGCCAGCACGAGCCACTTGCTCTAGAACTGGTACCAAGTCTTGTACCAAAGCAATTTTCTTATCGGTTAGCAGCAAGAAAGGCTCATCGAAAATCGCTTCCATGCGTTCAGCATCGGTAGCAAAATAAGGAGAGATATAGCCTTTTTCAAAGCGCATCCCTTCGGTGATTTCCAATTCAGTGGTCATAGATTTCCCTTCTTCCAGGGAAATTACGCCTTCTTTGCCCACCTTATCCATTGCTTGGGCAATCATCTGACCGACTTCTTCGTCGTTACCAGCTGAAATTGAACCAACTTGGGCGATCGCTTTGGAATCTTCTACCGGACGAGCGTGTTCAGCAATCTTTCCTACGAGGAAGGTGGCGGCTTTATCAATACCGCGCTTCAACGAAATCGCATTAGCGCCAGCAGCAACGTTCCGCAAGCCTTCCTTGACCATAGCGTGAGCCAAAACGGTAGCAGTGGTGGTACCATCGCCCGCAGCGTCATTGGTCTTAGAAGCAGCCTGACGAATCAAAGCCACACCTGTGTTTTCAATGTGGTCTTCTAATTCGATTTCTTTGGCGATAGTTACACCGTCATTGACGATTTGTGGTGCGCCAAATTTCTTTTCCAGAACCACGTTACGACCTTTAGGGCCAAGGGTAACAGCTACGGCCTCAGCCAAGATGTCAATGCCTCGCTCCAGGGCGCGACGAGCGTTTTCGTTGTAAATAATGCGCTTTGCCATAGGTCTCTAAAATCAGGGAGTTAAGTCAATTTTTCTTGAATTGGGTATTGGGCATTGGGCATTGGGCATTGGGTATCCTTCTTTCCCCAATTCCCTTCGGATTTGCCAGTCCAACGCCAGTCGCTCTTGGGGAAAACCCCCATAACCGCGCTGGCTCCTGTTTGTTGAGACAACAAGACGGGCCTGGCTCACCTACTCCCTACTCCCCATTCCCTATTAGCTGACGACTGCTAAGATGTCTTTCTCAGACAGCAGTACATATTCTTCGGTGCCAAGCTTGACGTCAGTGCCAGCGTACTTGGAGTACAGCACTTTGTCTCCGACCTTAAGGTCTAATTCTTGGCGGCTACCATCATCGTTACGCTTGCCAGGGCCAAGGGCGACAACTTCACCTACTTGGGGTTTTTCCTGGGCATTGTCGGGTAAATACAGACCACCTGCGGTCTTTTCTTCCGGGGCGCTCACTTTTACGAAAACGCGATCGCCTAGGGGTTTAACTGTAGAAACGCTTAAAGTTACGGCTGCCATAAATATTTATTTTCTCCAGAGTTAGCACTCTCAACTCCTGAGTGCTAATTTACCGAACAGCAGCATCTCATGGCAACAATGGCTTAAGTACGGGTTTCCGAACTAGAAAATCGCAGGATTACTTAGGTACAAATACTTGCTTATGTCTATGTTTCCGGATTTGTTCGGGAAGTGACAAATATTTTTATATAGATAAATTTATTTGCAAAGCGGGGAATTTGTTATAGAACTGTAATGAGGGTGCCGCTCGATGAGTAACATTACAGTGATCCAGTGCAGCCGTCAAATCCCTAAAACCACTCAGCCTCTAAACAACTCAAGCCTTAAGTAATTGTGTAGAAACGTCAGGACTGGCAAAAATTCAGCCACACAAGCGACACATTTTTTCCTGTGCTGACCAGATAACAGCTAACTGCTGTTCAAAACAAGTTAGTCTGGAAACTAGGGAGTAATTGAAAAAGCGGCAAATTCAAGAAGCTCAAACTTGAAATTACGTAATTTACAGTTGTCCCAGTTCCATTGTCAGGACTAAAGCCAATTGCTTGCGAGTTTGTGGTTCTAGACCGATAATGGTTGTCTACCCAGACGGTGCCTGGTATTGCCAAGCCAACTTATAAGTTATTGAGCGGAACATCCCAGAACACTTAATAGGCAGAATGGTGGTGAAAGAATATGCATTTTTAACCCATCTTTTGCCGGAAAAGTCCCTACTTGCTTGTGAACATTTGATAGAGGCTTAACATCCGCAGGATATAGTAAAGCAGTAAGTCGATGAAAGTGCGGGTTCTTTGGAAGTTAGGGTCATCTCAAGCCAATACGTAACTTGTGAATCGGAAGGATTATTATTTAATCAGTGTTTTTTCACCCGCCACTTTCAAAGCGATATATAATAACGCATTATAAATACTACTGCTCTACGTATCCTTACCGGAAATTTGCCAATGAGCTGGTAGTCTCACATAAAGTGATCACCACTTTTGAGATGTCCAGAAAGCAGAGGCAAGTTAAGTGGGAACAGGACAACATCTCAACAATCCACCATAGAGGATAACCACTCAAGACCTTGATGGACCGAAGCGCGACAAGTGCCACTGCTATGAAAGAGCCCAGCATGAAAGATCACAAAAGACTTCTACTGATTGATGATGACCCTAACCTCATCTTGCTGGTGAAGGATTACCTGGAATTCAGAGGCTATGAAGTCAACACTGCCGAAAATGGAAGAGAAGCTCTGGAAATTCTTGAACAAGATGTTCCAGACATGATCATCTGTGACGTAATGATGCCGGAAATGGACGGATATACTTTTGTCGAGCAAGTTCGACAAAACGAACGTACCGGCTGGATTCCCGTTCTCTTCCTATCAGCGAAAGGACAAAGTGCAGACCGAGTTAAAGGTCTGAATAAAGGGGCTGATGTATACATGGTCAAGCCCTTTGAACCAGAAGAACTCGTAGCACAAGTAGAATCTTCGCTGAAGCAAACTATCCGTTGGAAAGAACACCAAGCCAAAGGAGGAGAAAACGGTTCTCGTATTCAGGTTCCCTTCGATGTGCAGTTAACCCCAACCGAACTGAAAGTAGTACAGTTTGTTGCTAGGGGTCTAGCTAACCGGGAAATTGCTGAAGAATTAAATGTCAGCCAACGTACAGTTGAAAGCCATGTGTCCAACATGTTGGGCAAAACCAATCTCCACAACCGCACTGAACTAGCACGGTGGGCGATTGAAAATCAAATGGCTTAAATAGCTATCAGCCTTCAGTCTTCAGCTTGAAAATGTTTAACTGATTGCTGATAGCTGATAGCCGCATCACAAGTCTTCTACTTTGGGAGTAGATTGATCAACATTCTCTCCCGACAGTTCATCTAGGTACGTTCAGGTGGTTTGGATTGAGGACAATTTTTTACGTTCCAGTGCCAAACATAACTACATCCCATCAAAAATTAGGCGATACAAGGACAGGGTATATTACCAGCCTTAACTACCTCAATTTGTCAGGGTGCCATCTACCATCATCATTCAGGTAACTCTACCATTTCGCGGACGTTGCCCCGAATGCCCCCTAAGCCTTGGGCAAATTGGCGGTCTTGATGATGAACTAGCATGGACATTCCATATTTGGGAACCATCACGATTATTCCCTGACGGTCAATATTTTGCTGTGGCAGGTATTGCAAGCGGTATTGCATCAACAGCATGGCCAAGACAATTTTTATTTCCATCATGGCAAAAGGCGCGCCAATACAGATGCGAGAACCAGCACTGAAAGGGTTGTATTCAAACATCGTCGGTTCATATTTCTCCCAACGTTGCGGATCAAATTTCTCTGGGTTGGGATAAACTGCTGGTAGATGATGAGTATGGTAAATGCTGACGAAAACTTCTGTTCCTTGAGGTAAGTCATAGCCCCCCAAGGAGGTTGGTTGCGATGTTACCCGCGCGTTCCAGGGTACGGGTGGTAAAATTCGCATACTTTCTTTGATGACTCGTTCCAGCAAAGGTAACTGCTGTAAGTTTTCAACAGTTGGTGGTTGTCCTTGCAAAACTGTCTCTAATTCATCTAATAAATCAGCAGCTACATCTGGATGTTGTGAAAGCAGAAACAACGTCCAAGTTAGGGCATTAGCACTGGTTTCATGTCCAGCCGCAAAGATGACGCTAACGTGTCCTAAGAGTTCGTCTTCAGTCAGTCCTAACCCGCTTTCAGCATCCCTGGCTTGGATTAACATTGAAAGTACGTCTTTTCCCTCTGTGCCATTGGCTTGCTTACGCCGAATGAGAGTACGCATTTCTTCATCTAGTTGCGCCATTAAAGTCAGCATCCGATGAAAGGGTAGCCCTGGTAAATCAAATGGTAGGATGGCGATCGCAGGGGAACCAAGTAAAGTCCCTATTTTTTGTAATAAGGTGGCACTATTACTGCCCTCTTCACCAATATCCGCGCCAAACAGAGTTTTGGTAGCTACGCGCAAGGTGAGAAGTCGCATGACTTCAGCTATATTCAGAGGTTGATTAACTGGCAATTTTTCGATTACCGATTGGGTAATAGCAACAATATCGTCACGATAGGACTCAATACGCTGTTTGTGAAAGGCAGGCATTAATAGCTGGCGGTGCTGACGGTGAGTATTACTGTTGACACCAAATAACCCCACGCCAAAATGCTTTAAGGTTTCTGTACGGGTAGAATCATTCCGTTGACGGTACAACCCGCCAGTCAAGGGAAATTTATAATAAATTTCGTGCTGAGTTGTGACTTCACGCACATTTTCCGACCCATAAGCAAATACAGTACCAGGACAATTAGGTTGAGGTGAGTAAAGATTAGTTCCTCCATCTGCTGCTAAGGAGACAACGGAACCATAGGTTTGAAATAAATGACCCGATAAGCCAATGGAGTCTTTAACAAAGCGTACAAGTAAGGCAGTACGTCCAAATATGGGTAGGGGCTGAGGCCCAGGTACAGTCAATCTTGGTTGATTTAGGGTTATTTGCATCGTTTATCAAACACCAGGAATATTTGCCATGCTAGTTTATTATTCCTGAGGATAAAATTAAATTTTCTATTGATTTTTCAGGTTATTTGACAAACGAAATATGTTTAATATTTATCATATTTCTCTTTCAGTATTGTTAAATTTAGGATAGTAGATAAAGCTATTGCCAACTTATTTAAATAATTCTTATCTAAATGACCAATAATTCTTACTTCATCTAGGATAATCTCCGCTACTTGTACTAAATAAAAAACCCGCATTGGTGGGTTCTGTTTATCTAAATAACGCGATGTGCGACTTAATTGTTGAAACCCCTCTCCAAACCTCTCCCCGAAAGGTCGAGAGGCTTTGATTCTTGCTCCCCTTCCCTTGTAGGCTATCCATTACCCGGATCTTTCTCAACAAAACTACAACTTACTTAAAAATAGCTAGAAAGCTTAGTAGGTATAGTTTTGAAATGAGATAGTAATCAGGGTGGTGGATAATGGAAAAATGGGCTGCCTCAGAATTGAAACAAGCCGATTTAGGAGATGCAAGACGAAACAAACGTCTGGTGCGTATAGTAGAAGACTTGGCTTGCCAACC
>JAKOMP010000038.1 GCA_022241785.1 Cyanocohniella sp. LLY
CTGCCAATATGACCTGGAAAGGAATTGCGCCCATTGTACATCTGGTTGAAACCACCTATGAAAAAGGAATTAAGGTTCTATCACAAGAGTTAGAACAGTACCAACCCCAATGGCAACGTTCTGAAACATTACCCAAATGGGATATTACTATCGTCCCGGTTTAGTTGGTACTTTATTTTCCTGCTAGTCCCTAATGGCAGAAATGGTAATAGAGGAAGCTTAGGAACCTTGAGTATGATTAACAGCAAGGAACCCTTAGCCGCCGATAATTCCACTCTCAAGCTACCAATTTCGGAACTTACTAGTCAGCAATTCAACCTGGCAAAAAATAAGTGGAATATTCGCCAAGGGGCAACTTCTTTATTAGCCCCTGGTTCGGTAATTGCCGACGAGTACCGAGAATTTGAACAACGCTTAGAAGAGAATTTTCAACTCGTTTGGCAGGAAAAACAACCCATCACTAGCTTTGAAAATCAAACTGTAACAGTGAATTTAACTGACAGTAAGCAAGTGGAAATTACTTTTCCTGAAGATTTATGGGTGGAAGGCAATACAAAAAGTGAGGCTAATTTAACTACATTTACTGTTAACCACGCGATTCCTCAAAAGGATGTGACGCGGTTAGCCGTAGCAGAGTTTGCAGATGCAGGAGAAAACCTCAAATTCAATATTGTCGATTTGGCAGCAAAATCAGAAGTGATTCAAACGCAATTTCGGGTGAAATTTCGCGCACGGGATAGGTTTGGCGGCTACAAAACTGAATATGAAGGCGACATGCCCAACGAACTTGTCACCCGTGACTATAACCGTTTTATTCTCGCTTTGGGCAAGCTAAAAATTCCTGATCATGCTCTACGTCCTGGTGTCAACGTTGACATTGAGGTGGTAGCAACTCGCTTTTTAGGGGAACGTTCCGCACAGCAAACCATTAACTGGCAGAGTGCTATCCGCAGTCCTAGATAACATCTACCAAAAATTTAAGAGGGTTTTTTACCATCTGACACCATCTGTGCCAGAAGATTGCCGGCAAAATCTAGCAACTGATCTAGCAAAAAGCCAATAATACCAATGTAAAGCACCGAGTCGATTATGTAATTGCTGTTGCCGGCTTTGTACGCATTCCAAGCGAGAAATCCCAGTCCTTTGGGGCCTATCAGCATTTCTGTGGCAATAACTGTAAACCAAGCTACCCAAATACCAACTTTGAGAGCGTGAAATATATGAAAGATGGCGACGCGAAAGTTATTACTCTGTCTCAGAAAATGTTGCATACCTATGGCGGTATTAAGAATCATCGACCAGAGAGTTCCTAAAAAAACAATGACTATAGTTGCAGGTTCACTGTTATCTCCAAAAACTACGAGTCCAATGGGTAGCAAGGCGATAGGAGGGATACTATGTGGTATTTGAAATACTCGCTTGAATATCTGATAAACAGCGGCATTTATACCTATGAAATAACCGACAAAGCCACCTAAAACAGCGGCTGGAATGTAACCTACAAATAACTTTTGTAAGCTAGCTAAAACATCTAAAAATATACTAGGTTCCATGCCTCAGTTCTCATTTGGAACGTCTGGGGAATACTGCGGCAATCACGAAAAATGGCGAATATACAAACACTAAAAGGGTTATAAAAGTTTAGGGCTGTTTCATTTGGGCAATGCTAATTAACCAGCTAGAAAGCTTTTGCTATATAATAGTCTCACTTAACAAAGTTTTTTGTAGTGGGACATACTAGGCGCTAATATTGATATTTTCAAATAATGAAATAGCCCTGATTAAAGTTTTCTTGAATTAAATTTACCAGAAAATAAAAGTTTAATTAATAAATTAAATAAAATCTCAATAATTCATTTTCTGGATACTGCTAGTAAAAATCACATTAAAAAAATATTCACCCGCAGGCTATAAACCTGGGGCTACAAGAAACAAGCCTGCCTATGCAGGCTAATCCTATAGATCTTAGGAAAATGTAATTAACTAATACTGTTCACTAATAACTAATTATTTCCCCAAATTACGTTTCATTTGTTCCAACTCATCTTGAGTTTCCCAACGACGAAACTTTTCTTCTAAATCATCCAATCCACTAGAATAACTGCTAGTTGGACTCCACCAGCCATTGGTTTCTAAGCGCTCTTGAGTTTGCGCTTGGGTGCGGGCTTTTTCGGCTTCAGTTGCTTTGGTTTGCACTTCTTGTCGCCGCACTTGAATTTTCCGCAGCAGTTCTTGAGATTGGGCGATGCGTTCTTTTAGCCCTTGCATATGTCCCCAACGCTGGTTACCTTCACGCAATAAGGCGGCTTCCCTATCTTGGGCTGCGGCTGCTAAATCTTGCCTACCAGCATCTTTGGCCTTTTGCACACGGATATGCCAACGTTGAATTTCTTGGGCGGTGGACAAAATTTCGTCTTGCGATCGCTTCTCTTGTAATTGTAAATCTGCAATCAATTTTAAAGTATCTTCCTCTTGCTGCCGCAGCTGTTCTAACAGCGCTTCTAACTCCAAATGTGGATTATTACGCAAGAATTCTTCTAAACGGTTTTCTAGAAACCGACTCAAATCATCAAATAAGCCCACGGACAGAACTCCAGAGGTCGAGTGTGTAACTAGTTTATTGTAGTAATTATTATGGTATGCCGAAAGTGAATTGTCATAGTATCCCTCTATGGGGTAGTCTCGATGATGTTGGACTGATGGTTTAATATCCGTTAGGGTTATGTGTTTTACAAGGGTGTCAACCAATAGGTAATTCCCCGAACCACCTTATTTTGAAAACCAAACTGAGATAGTTCGTCCTCAGACAAACCGACATAAGTCCAATGGGGAACATCATTTTCAACAGTCTGAAACCAACCATATTGATTGAGTGCTTGTCTTTGGCGATCATGAGAGACACGTAAATCTACAGCTAATCCCCAAAGATGCTGTGATGTTCCCGGTGGTGCAACTATGCCCAAAATGGCTGTTTCTTTACCTTGTTTTACTTTTTCTAAAGTTTTATTATTAGCATATTTGTGCCAAAATCTTAAATTCGTGGCAAAACTGCGAGTGCAATCACTAGCACCGTAACCAGATTTCAAAGGAATATTTGTGAGTTTTTGTGCTTTATTTAAAGCTATAGCTGCCGACTCTTGTAAGTAACAATCTCGACTGCCATCTACTTTTGCCATTTTCAGATTAGCTTGAAAATCAAGAGTTTCCTGCTCATCAGCAAAAATAACTGTTGATGGTAGGGTAATTGCTGATTCTTGATTTACCCATGCTGCACCGTATGCACGGAGTAAAATATAGGCAAAAGTATCAGCCTGGGGAATAGCTGTTAAATTACGAGCGATCGCAGATAAAAAACGCTCTTTGTCGCTCAATTCTAAATTAGGTATATATCCCCGTAACCTTGATTCTGTTGATGGCTGATCACAGGGTAATAAATTATTAACTACGCAAGTATTGACTGAGCGATCGCTTGGCGTAAATTTGTAGTGATTTATGCTGGTACTGGAAATTATTGTCAAAGCAATAGAAATATAAATTATGAAGAATTTTATTTTTCTTGAGACATATTTCATATTCTCATAATATAGAGTTCCCATAATTTAGTTTATAAAAAAAATGATGGAATTAAAATTAAAAAAACATCATTGATTTACCAAATAATCATATTTAAAAAAGCTGAAATGAACTTCCTTGGTGCTCTTTGCACTTTAAGAGTTAGTCTATAATTTCCAACTATTTTGATAGCTTATTTAACATCAAGATACCTCAATAAAACCACTAGATCGGTTAAAATTATTCATACACACTCAGCCTGCTAATCCTGTTAAGTATGACCATGCACAATTCCGTTGAATTCCAAGACGCTTTTGATGTCATTGTCGTCGGTGCAGGTCACTCCGGTTGCGAAGCCGCCCTTGCATCTGCCCGCCTTGGCTGTCGGACTCTGCTACTAACACTCAACTTGGATAAAATTGCTTGGCAACCCTGTAACCCAGCCGTGGGAGGCCCAGCTAAATCCCAGTTAACTCACGAAGTAGATGCACTCGGTGGGGAAATTGGTAAAGTAGCAGACCGCACTTATCTACAAAAACGTATCCTCAACTCTTCACGAGGCCCTGCGGTGTGGGCATTACGCGCCCAATCAGATAAGCGTGAATATGCCGCGGTCATGAAAACCATTGTCGAAAACCAAGAAAACTTAACCATCCGCGAAGGTATGGCCACAGACTTGGTGCTAGGTGCTAATGACGAAATTATTGGGGTTGAGACTTACTTTGGTGTAGCATTCCAATGCCAAGCCGTAATCTTAACCACTGGCACCTTCTTAGGCGGAAAAATTTGGGTAGGTAACAAATCCATGCCAGCAGGCCGGGCTGGGGAATTTGCGGCTGAGGGATTGACCGAAACTTTAAATCGTTTAGGCTTTGAAACCGGCAGGCTGAAAACTGGTACTCCAGCAAGGGTAGACAAGCGCTCAGTTGACTACAGTAAAATGACCATCCAGCCAGGGGATGAAGAAGTACGCTGGTTTAGCTTTGACCCTGAAGCTTGGGTAGAAAGAGAACAGATACCTTGTTACATTACCCGCACCACCGCCGAAACCCATCGCCTGATTCGAGAGAATTTACACCTCTCACCCGTTTATGGTGGTTGGGTAGAAGCAAAAGGCCCTCGTTACTGCCCCAGCATTGAAGATAAGATTGTCCGCTTTGCCGATAAAGAAAGCCACCAAATATTTATTGAACCAGAAGGACGGGACATACCTGAACTATATATTCAAGGGTTTTCCACAGGGTTGCCCGAAAATTTGCAACTGCAAATGTTACGTAGTCTCCCTGGTTTAGAAAATTGTTCGATGCTGCGTCCGGCTTATGCAGTGGAATATGACTATTTACCAGCAACTCAATGTTTTCCCACACTGATGACCAAGAAAATTTCCGGGTTGTTTTGTGCAGGACAAATTAACGGCACCACTGGCTACGAAGAAGCAGCCGCCCAAGGAATTGTTGCGGGAATTAATGCGGCGCGGTTGGTTCGCGGTCAAGAAATGATTATTTTCCCCCGTGAGCAAAGTTATCTGGGGACACTGGTTGATGATTTGTGTACTAAAGACTTGCGGGAACCATACCGGATGCTTACCAGTAGGTCTGAATATCGCCTACTACTGCGTTCTGACAATGCTGACCAACGCATGACACCCCTGGGACGAGAAATTGGCTTAATTGACGATCGCAGATGGAATTGGTTTACCCAAAAACAAACCCAGATTACCACTGAAAAAGCCCGTTTATATGCTACTAGAGTCAAAGAACACGAAGAAATAGGCCAGGCGATCGCTTCTGCATCTGGTCAAGCAATTAAAGGTTCCATTACCCTAGCTGACTTACTCCGCCGTCCAGGATTTCATTATGTTGACCTCGAAAGTCATGGACTAGGCAACCCCCACCTCCAGCAAGCTGAGAAAGAAGGCGCAGAAATTGACATTAAATATTCTGGCTATCTAGCTAGACAACAAAATCAAATTGACCAGATTGCCCGTCAAGCACACCGCCAGCTACCTGCGGACTTGGACTACACAACAATTGATACCTTATCTAAAGAAGCACGGGAAAAACTCAGTAAGGTCAAACCGCTGACTCTCGGTCAAGCAGCACGCACCGGTGGCGTTAATCCGGCTGATATCAACGCCTTGCTAATATATTTAGAATTGCGTAAAACCAAGAACCAGTCAGAGTTTCGGGCGTTAGCTTAACTTAAACTTCATCAAGGTTGAGTATAGTAGATATGAAGGAGTTAGTATGATAGATGACATGACTTCAGTAATGGCATCGTCAGCTGTCTCCAGATTGAAGTTGAATTTAATACACCAAGCTACTAACTCTTCTAGTTGCAAGAGAGCTTGAAACCTTCTGCAAAAATCCTGATTTCCAGGTAATAGGGGCGGCATTGCCCCGTCCTGGCAGCCACAACCCAAAATGCCTTATGTTACAAGCAGCCAGAACCCATCTCATTATTCCAGAACCATCAGAGGACTTGATCACCAACGAACCTTGGTCGATAGAATTCTATGCTGATGGTTTGATGGATGAACTTTTTGCCGATATTGACGAAATTTTGGATGTTAGTGGGAATCTGCCTTCCCAAACTTTAAGGCATGGCAGTCGTACACCACGCATTATCGAAGAAACCTCGGCAAGCCATTGGTTTTCTCCGTCGAGACAATCTGCTACCGCGGTAGCTTCAGAATACGAGCATCTGCCAACTATTAATGTGCCGCAGATTGTCTTACCAAATTCCCTAACTCGCACAGGCAAAACGTTTCCTCAAGTGAGGAACAAGCAAGTCAGTACAGTTGTAGTTGACAAGGCTGGGGTAATTAGTAGATCCCTGCGAACTAGGCAATCCTGGAAAAAACTGTTGATTGCCGGAACAACTATTGGTGTGGCCATCGCCGGGACAATTTACTTGGTACACTCTGGATTGCTGATTCTGTTTACTTCCAAATTAACCCAGCCAGAACTCTATCTACAGCAAAGCCAAACACAGGTAACTACCAAGGTAGATGTCCAAGCAGAGTTAGTTAACTATATGCTGGGAGCGCTGGCAATTATCGAGAAACAAGGGGAAGCCAGTAATCGCCAATTTGGTAACACCAGATTCAACAATCGCGGAATCTCCAACTCTTCAAACGTAGCTGTAGCTAGCAATCAATCCATTGGTGATTTAGCGCCACCTCTAGCTGCTAACAATGCATCGCCCGCTAACCGTTCTACAAGTGTCGTCGAGCGCATTTACGTTCCTGTTTATCAAGCGCCGTCACCCATGCGCTATGCGCCACCACCAAATCCTGGTGCGGTAATACAAACGCCACAGGTAGCAAAAAATCAATCTGATGCCGTAAAAACTGCCATGAACACAGCACAACCGCCAGCCAAGCCTGCGGATGTGAATATGGTAGCCTCGGCTGTGCGTCCAGTATTGAAACCTGTAACCGTACAATCTGCACCAATTAGCGTACAGCAACAACCTGCGTCTTTACCTGGATTGCCAGTGGCCCCACTACGTCCCGCAGTACCTAGTCAACCTGCACCAGCAGTTACTCAGCAACAAGCATATGTACCCATTTCTGCCGCAACTGTTGCTAACCATACCTTAGAGGGGTTAATGGAATTAGGTGAGAAATCCGTGGCTTTATTTCAAATTGAAGGTGTAACTCGCCGGGTAAACATGGGAGAAAGCATCGGTGTCAGTGGTTGGACGCTAGTTGATGTGAGTAATGGAGAAGCGATAGTTCGTCGTAATGGCGAAGTGCGATCAATCTTTGCAGGGCAGAGATTGTAATATTTATAATTCTTCTCCGGAAATGCGCGGATGGGTGGGTGTTCAAAACACGATTTTCCAAACAGAGCTTCAAATTCCCTTAATACAAGGCTTTTATAGAAAAGCCTTCCTCAAGTACCCGCGTGCCTTACGTAGTCTGGGTTTTAGACATTTATTCACTACTGAAATTTTATTTTTTATGGTATGATTAGCTCATCCGCGCAACAGAACCTTGAAAACTAAATAAGTCAAGGCTTTTGGGGTTCAGAGGTTAAAATTTTGATTACTCCCTATTAGGGATTGAAACATGATTGTACTACAATTTTACCCGAATGGCGAAGTTAAAATTTTGATTACTCCCTATTAGGGATTGAAACACTACTTCTCTTTCTAGAACTGTCTTTTCTTTTGTTAAAATTTTGATTACTCCCTATTAGGGATTGAAACTTTGGTGAATGTAATCCGACGAATGTATCTAGCAGTTAAAATTTTGATTACTCCCTATTAGGGATTGAAACAATAGCATTTAAACTGCTTCCGGCTTGCTTAATGGTTAAAATTTTGATTACTCCCTATTAGGGATTGAAACAGATCATCGTATCAGCAGGTACTCTCTTAATCCTGTTAAAATTTTGATTACTCCCTATTAGGGATTGAAACTAAATTCTAAATCAATCTACTATTTAGCTCTTCGGTTAAAATTTTGATTACTCCCTATTAGGGATTGAAACAGAAGTTAATTACCAAACCACTGTAATTAACAATCAAGTTAAAATTTTGATTACTCCCTATTAGGGATTGAAACAGTAGACTTGAAAACCTGTAAATCCTACGTGGACGGAGGTAGAAGTTAAAATTTTGATTACTCCCTATTAGGGATTGAAACACAATCTATTGATAGCAAGGGTTAGAAGTGTTTTTAGGTTAAAATTTTGATTACTCCCTATTAGGGATTGAAACAGTGCAACCAACGGTTGAGATGTTAGGAGACTTACGTTAAAATTTTGATTACTCCCTATTAGGGATTGAAACCTCGAACCGTAACCCTGAGAGCGCCGGACGAAGACCCCCCAGTTAAAATTTTGATTACTCCCTATTAGGGATTGAAACGAAAATTG
This sequence comes from Cyanocohniella sp. LLY, assembly GCA_022241785.1. Taxonomy (GTDB): domain Bacteria; phylum Cyanobacteriota; class Cyanobacteriia; order Cyanobacteriales; family Nostocaceae; genus Cyanocohniella. The sequence continues at coordinate 8,439 of JAKOMP010000038.1, forward strand.
CGACAAACCTCCAAACCGTAAGAAACTGGAGTTAAAATTTTGATTACTCCCTATTAGGGATTGAAACAGAGTCTTACTTCCTTACGCACATCAAGATAGTAGGCAAGTTAAAATTTTGATTACTCCCTATTAGGGATTGAAACTAAAGCCGGGTAATGATTCTGCTCCTTCATATCAAGGTTAAAATTTTGATTACTCCCTATTAGGGATTGGAACAGTGTTGCCAGCATTGCCAAACCCATACCTGAACCGTTAAAATTTTGATTACTCCCTATTAGGGATTGAAACACTCTGTACAGGCGACGTGCGCGATTATCATTCTTATTTAAATTATTTTGAGTATTTTAACTAATTGACAAAATGCACTTTATCTTAACCTATCAATAATGATCGCACCCTCATATCAAAGAATGCGATCGCCTGCGTACAACGAAACTGATATTATGTATCAACCACCAGCCACAGCAGGGACAATACTCACTTCATCACCATCTTTCAGGGGTGTATCTATCCCTTCTAAAAAGCGAATATCTTCGCTATTAACATATAAATTTAAAAAGCGTCGAGGCTGTCCTTTTTCATCGCACAAACGTGATTTGATACCAGGACAGCTTTCTTCTAAAGAATCAAATAGTTCGCCAATGTTGGTACCACTACAGGTTAGGGTAGCTTGGTTATTGGTAAATTTTTGCAGAGCAGTCGGAACTAAAACTGTAACAGCCATAGAAGTAGAAATTTAGGAATGAAAAGTAAGGAGTTAAGAGTAAAGTTAATAGTTGAAAGTTAGGAAGGAAACTCTTAACTCACAAGTTATAACTAAACGAGGACTTGTTGCCATTCTAAGCGGTCAAGTGTGCGAGAGCGCTCTAGGGCACGTTCAAAACTATCGAGTTTGGCATCAATTGTCAAAGGTTCGCCAACGTAGCCTTGGACAGCTTCTTGGGTTTTCAAACCATTGCCAGTAATATAAACCACGGTAGTTTCATCTGGGTCAATTTTGCCAGCTTCTACTAATTTTTTCAGCACGGCAATAGTTGTACCACCTGCTGTTTCTGTGAAAATGCCTTCTGTTTCTGCTAGCAGCTTGATTCCTTCAATAATTTCTGCATCATTGACTGATTCAATGTTACCGCCAGTTTTCTGGGCAAGCTCAACAGCATAAACACCGTCGGCGGGATTGCCAATGGCGAGTGATTTAGCAATTGTATTCGGTTTCACGGGTTTAATAAAGTCGCGTCCTTCTTTGAAGGCTTGGGCGATGGGTGAACAACCTTCAGCTTGCGCGCCACTGAAGCGGACATCTTTAGCGTCTACTAAACCGACTTCTACAAATTCTTGGAAACCTTTATAAATTTTGGTAAATAGTGAACCAGATGCTAAGGGAGCAACAACATGGTCTGGTAGTTCCCAACCTAATTGTTCTGCAACCTCAAAGCCCAGGGTTTTGGAACCTTCAGAATAATAAGGACGTAGATTAATATTGACAAAACCCCAACCATGTGTATTGGCAACTTCCGAACATAGGCGATTTACCTGGTCGTAATTACCCTTCACTGCCATGAGTGTGGGACTGTAAATCAAGCTACCCAGGATTTTACCAGCTTCTAAATCTGCGGGAATAAATACACAACAATCTAAACCGGCGTGGGCGGCGATGGCAGCTGTAGAATTTGCTAAGTTACCAGTGCTAGCACAGGAAACAGTAGTAAAACCTAATTCACGTGCGCGGCTCAGAGCCACTGACACCACCCGATCTTTGAAGCTGAGGGTGGGCATATTCACAGCGTCATTTTTAATGTAAAGCTTATTTAAACCCAGGCGACGAGCAAGACGGTGGGAACGTACCAGGGGAGTCATACCTGTTCCCACATCAATCACATTGTCAGTTAAGACGGGCAAAAAGGGACGGTAGCGCCAAATTGAATTGGGCCCGGCGGCTATTTTTTCACGGGTGATGGTCAGGCGTAGCTCACTGTAGTCATATTTGACTTCCAGTGGCCCAAAGCATAATTCACAAACATGACTGGCTTGGAGTTCGTATTCCGCGCCACATTCCTTACACTTCAAAGCTTTTAAAGTGGCATTTGTTGTTTGGGTGTCTTTAGTTATTGCCTGAGTCATAAATGAAGCCTTCCCTGTTTGTCAGTCAACTGTCGCCTGATAGTAACACGAGTAAAAATACCAGTCAAACATACCCGACTATTTTTATCGGGTATTCTTGAGTAGTTAATCTCACACTCAGGTGTAACACTGACTCAAACCCTGAGATAGAGCAGTCAAACAGGTATGACATACCATTAGTCATAGGAGAAGGGACTTCTGACTTTTTAGGATGGACGGGAGGACACAAAAGCTTTGAAGTACTAAGAGTAGAGACTGAATTTTGTTAATCCCCACTAGGCGATCTCTCTGAAGTAATCAAGGCACAAAACAGGAGCCATTCCTATGACCATGACAGGACTAGATATCTTCGATACCACAGTTCAAACGACTATTCCTTGGGTCAATGACTTGTGTAATCAGCTGGGTTGGGAAAGTAAACACCAAGTATTTCAGGCATTAAGAGCGACATTGCACGCTCTGCGCGATCGCCTGACTGTACCAGAAGCGGCACATTTAGGAGCGCAATTACCTATTCTCTTGGGAGGGTTTTACTACGAAAATTGGCGCCCTGCGCCCTGGTGCTACACCCACGAAAGAACGCAATAAAGAAGCATTCTTACAGCATATCCGTGATTACTTCCGCAACACTGACCCAGAAGTTGATGCTGAACGTGTGGTTCGTGCTGTCTTTCAGCTACTTTCTGAGCGGGTTACTAAAGGCGAAATTGAAGATGTGATTAATATGATGCCACCAGCTTTGCGAGATCTTTGGACTGAACAAGTACGAGCTTAATTTACTACCATAATTTTTGGTAAAAAAAGGCGGTTTGCATACGGAACCAACTGCTTTTTTATATAGTTAAAATTGGGGTAAATTTATTACCTGTGATTCTTATGACTACAGTTAGCGAATATTTATTTCATCGCTTAGAAAGCTTAGGTGTTCAACATATATTTGGTGTACCGGGAGACTATGTTTTAGATTTAATGGATGTCTTAAACAAAACTCCCATCAAATTAATTTGTAATTGCAACGAATTAAATGCGGGTTATGCAGCGGATGCTTATGGAAGGGTACGGGGATTAGGTGCAGTTTGTGTTACTTACGGTGTTGGTGGCTTTAGTTTAGTCAATGCGGTGGTTGGTGCCTATGCAGAACGAGTTCCTCTAGTAGTTATAAGTGGTGCGCCTAACAGTTCTGTGACAAAAGACAATCTGTTATTACACCACACTACGGGAGACTATAACCTGCAACTTTCCATTATGGAAAAAGTAACAGTTGCTTCTGTCATTCTCACCAATGCAAGTCAATCAGCAAGTCAAATCGATCAAACATTAGCAGCTTGTCTGCATTACAAACGACCTGTTTACATTGAAATTCCTGTGGATTTGGTGCATCAACCTTGCATGTTGCCGGAAACTTATCCAGATTCATCATTCAAATTAATAAATCCAGAAACATTAACAGCAGCAGTGGAAGAAGCTGTGGAAGAAGCAGTTAATTTATTAGAAAACGCACAACGTCCCGTAATTTTGGCAGGTGTTGAATTTAATCGGTTTCATTTACAAAATCAGTTACTGCAACTTTTAAAAACTACTGGTTATCCCTTAGCTACCACTATGTTGGGTAAATCTTGTATTTCCGAGATGCACCCACAATTTATTGGTAACTATGTAGGCGCTTTAAGTCGAGAGTATGTCCGTCAACGTATTGAAACAGCTGATTGTGTGCTGTGTCTTGGTGCTATTATGTCGGATATGAATTTGGGAGGATATACAGCTAATTTAGATGACCGCAAATTAATAAATGCTAACTCCGAGAAAGTGAAGATTAAGCATCATTTTTATCAACCTGTTTATCTGGGAGATTTCATTGATGGTTTAATTGCCAAACTCCAGAAAAAAGACGTGGACACTTTAGAAATTACGCCAGCTTCTCATGTACTCTTCAAAAGTTTTATTCCCCAACCATCAGCAAAACTAACAAATCGGCGGTTTTATGAACGCATCAACCATTTTCTCGAAAATAAATTTATTGTCATAGCCGATACCGGGGATGCAATTGTCTCGGCAATGGATTTATTCATGCCCCAAGACACCGATTTTATTGGTCAAGCCTTTTATTTATCTATTGGTTATGCGATTCCTGCTTGTTTGGGTGCAGCTATGGCTGATCCTCATCGTCGTCCCATAATTTTTGTCGGGGATGGCGCTTTTCAGATGACTGCTCAAGAATTATCTACAATTATTAGGTATAAACTGAATCCCATTATTTTCTTAATTAATAATGATGGCTATACCATTGAACGTGTAATTCAAGATGGCCCCTATAATGATATTCAACCTTGGAAGTATCATCAAATGCCGCAAATTTTTGGTGAAAGTTGGAGTTGCGAGGTTTCCACAGAAGGTGAATTAGAAGCAGCTTTAGCCCAAGCTAAAACCAATATTCACTGCGTTTCTTTTATTGAAATTCACCTTGACAGGTTTGATTGCTCCCAAGGATTAACTCGTCTCGGTAAAGCTGTAAGTAAAAAGCCTTAAATCATACCAATAAACCAAACGAGAAACTCAGATGCAGTTGGACTTTTTTAATTACGAATTACGTAAAGCCCTAGCGGGCATAGCTGCGCTTACCGCGTTAGCGTTTCCAATAGCGCAGCGTGGCGTAAAGCCTACGGCATAGCTGCGCTTAGAGCCATAGGAAATATTACGAATTACGAATTAAAAATTAGCCTCCACTCACAGGTGGAATTAGCACAACTTCATCGCCATCTTGTAGCAGGCTATCTGGTTCGACAAATATCAAATTAATGCCAAAACGAGTGATGTCACGCCATTTAGTCAGTTCTGGGTGTTCAGTAATCAGGCGATCGCATACCGCGCTTACGGGTGTATCCTGGGGCAATTCCAGTATCAGTTCTGATACTCCATAGGCTTCTTGATAAGCTGCGAACAACTTGACGGTAACTGTAATTGTAGACTGGGACATAAAAAAATGAGAATAGTCTGGGATTTGCACCCTAGACTAGAGTCAAGAGTGAAACTTGTAATCTATTACTCATAGCTTAAAGCTTTTGTACTCAGCATAGCTGGGCTGTTTCATTTTTTCAAAGCCCTACAGCTTAATGGGCAATGAAGTGATATGCTATGCAATTGCCTCTGGTGCTGCACCCCACGAGATCGCTCTCAATTATGTAGCAAAAATGTAACAGAGAATACTTCTAAATTGGATATTACTTACTAATTCCAGATTTGAGACAGTGAATATGGTGAAATTATCAACCCAACAGACCGGCTTCTAGACTGACATAAGTCTATGTCTGGGGAATTATGAATCAAAAATCAATGCTGCTTATACTTCAACTCAAGTAGGCATCTACTTAATACGTAAGTGAGGTAAAAAATTATGTCAGCACAAACCATAAGCACTGATTTGATGGATTTATCCCCAGAAGAGCAGGAAGTTCTATCTGGAGGGCAAACAACAACAGGAAGAATCCTAGTCCCTAGAGCCAGATTTAGATATGGAGGCAAAACATACCCTGCAAGGATTCTCGTAACTGTTAGAGGTTTGCCAGAAATAGAAACAGACACAGATACAGAAACAGACACAGAATCGGAAGATTAACTGTAACCCAATCCGATTGAGAGTAGCCATCATTCTCAAGGGTGTAACGACATAAGCCAAGCCTGCTGAGTTAGAGGCGTACTTATCACAGCCCCAGGCTGAAAAGCTTGGGAGCTGATGTCAATCGAATTGTGTCAGACACAGCAAAATCTCCTGTTTAACGTGAGTTCGATGACCTCTCCCCAACCCCTCTCCGACGCGGAGAGGGGCTTAAATATATTGAAATATCAACGAAAAATGAAGGTTTTGAAGCCTCTCTCATTGCAGGGGAGAGGAATGGAAGCGGGGTTTTTAAAATTCGTCGAACTCACGTCTGTTTAGTACTACATGCCCAACAGCACAAAGTCCTCCATGTAGGGCATTGAGATTAGCCAATCTGGTGAAAGCATCTCAAAAAATCTGCTCTAATTTTTGGAAATCACGCTGCACCTCAAGCCACAAAGCCTTATTATTAGGGTCTGTCTTGAGGGCTTTTTTTAGATAAATCCTAGCTTTTAACAGTTGATTTTCCGAAATTAAAGCCCGTCCCCATATTTGATAAGCAACAGCCTGCCATTGGCGCACTTCTGCATCTGTGGGTAAACGTGCAGCCAAAGCTTCCGCGAGAGCGATCGCTTGGGGAAATCTTCGTTCTTTTAAAAACCGTTGCAATTGCTCATAAGTCTTCCACTTGAGCCGCTGTTCTATTTCTCCAATGTTAGGCGGCTTGGGTGGCGGCGGTTTTTCAGCGGTTACAGTGGCTGTTGGTGTTTTTTCTGGGTGGGTAGCCTTTATCTCATCATACCCAGACGCATAAGATTGACTTGAAGGTGGGGCTATCTCCTCGGAAGGTACTACCGTTAAAAGGAGTCTGTAAGCCTCTGTCAAAGCAATAAACTTATCTTTAGCTCTTATATCGCTGGGATTAATATCGGGATGATATTGCTGCGCCAATCGCCTGTAGGACGATTTTATGTCAGCAAACGAAGCGCCCGACCTTAAACCTAATAAACGGTAGCAATCTCCAAGATCCATTTTGATCTATCAGCTATCTAATAATTAGCTTTCGGCTATGAGCTTCCAGCCTTAAGGTTTTAATTATAAAGACTAATTGAATTAATTGATGGTTCAATAGTGACGGTTTTTTTTGAGGCTGGGGAATAGGGAACTAGGGACTTCTTCTAGGAATAAAGCACAAAAGGGAGATGAGGGAGAAAATGACCCTACTCCCCATTCCCCTCTTCCTACGGTCGTTCTTCAATCACACGGTCAATTAACCCGTATTCTTTGGCTTCAGCCGCAGACATGAAAAAGTCACGATCCATGTCTTTTTCAATCTTGGCTAAAGGTTGACCAGTTTTTTCTGCATAAATGCCATTCAGTTGGTGACGAATCCGCAAAATTTCTCTGGCTTCAATTTCGATGTCACTGGCTTGTCCACGGGTACCACCAGAGGGTTGGTGAATCATAATCCGGGAATGAGGCAGTGCCATGCGTTTGCCTTTGGTGCCAGCTGCCAACAGAAATGATCCCATAGAAGCGGCTAAACCCACACAAATTGTCACCACATCTGATTTGATGTGTTGCATGGTGTCAAAAATTGCCATCCCAGAGGTAACCATACCACCGGGAGAATTGATGTATAAATAAATATCCTTACCTGGATCATCTGAGTCCAGATACAGCATTACAGCAATAATTTGGTTAGCAATTTCATCATCGACATCTCGCCCCAAGAAAATAATTCTTTCCCGGTAAAGGCGATCGTAGATGCTAATCCAGTCTGTATATTGTCCGCCGGGCATCCGGTAAGGAACTTTAGGCACGCCTATAGGCATTTTCGTTACTCCGCTTGTAATTTAATGGGGATATGAGCCAGTTCTCAACTCAGCACTTTTAAAAGGGACTAGAGGCTAGTTCTTTACTCAGCATTCTTTTAAAGAACACTGGCGGGTAATGGGGGATTGGCGAGTTCTTCTTTTTCAAATACTCGGTCAATCAAACCGTATTCCTTAGCCTCATAGGGAGTCATGTAGAAGAGACGATCCATATCTTTGGTAATTTTTTCTGGTGCTTGTCCGGTAGTCTCCGACAAAATATCAACCAACGACACTTTATTCACCAGAACTTCTCTTGCCCGAATTTGAATATCCGTTGCTTGACCTTGGGCGTAGCTCTTAGGTTGGTGCAGGATAATAGAAGAGTGGGGCAAACTAGCGCGACAGCCTTTTGTGCCAGCACTGAGTAACATTGCTGCCATACCCATTGCCGAACCCACACAAATGGTGTGAATGGGAGGCTTAATATATTTCATGGTGTCATAAATGGCGAAGGCTTCGGTTTCAAAGCCAATGGGTTCGCCACTGTAACCGGAGGTTCCCGTCGAGTTGATATAAATTTTTATCGGCTTCTCTGGGTCGTCTGACTGCAAATACAGCAATTCGGCAATAATCAATTCTGTAACCGCAGGAACCAATGGCATTCCCAGATAGACAATTCGTTCCTTCATTAACAAGGAAGGTAAATCTGGTGGCGGTGTCCGGTAGAAGTTATCACCGTAATAAGGGGCTTGAACAGCCTTGATGGGGGAATTGTCCATAGCAACTGAATCGCCTGAAACTATGCCGTTAACTGTAATACATCCTAACGCGATGCTAGTTGACATCAAGTGCGGATTTCTCGCTAATTTTGGAGATTGGGAACTGGGGAACTGGGGAGATGGGGGGATGGGGGAGATGAGGAGTATGAAAAACAAGGATGTTGATACTCAACGAAAGCCTTTCGCCCCTGCTCCCTGCCCCCGTACCCTTCGGGAAGCTACGCTAACGGCTGACGCTCACGGCGAAGCCTGCACCCCTGCTTCTTCCCCCTGCACCCCTGCTTCTTCCCCAGTCCCTAATTTTTCCGTAGTGCTGATGTGGCATTTTGAAGTTATTTATATAGATATCCTAACTAAGAACTTTGGTTTATGAAGGTTAACTTTCAGCCTACCTTGAATGATGCTAATTTGGACGCTCGTCAATCGAGTAGTCAACGTCAGTTGTCAATTGCCATTTCGGCGATCGCGGAGATTCAAGACCGTAATGTACCGTTGAATTTATGTTTAATTCTTGACCACAGTGGTTCGATGAATGGGCGACCACTAGAAACTGTCAAGCAAGCAGCGAATAATTTAGTGGATAAACTCAAACCAGGCGATCGCTTGAGTGTAGTAGCTTTCGATCACCGTGCTAAGGTCTTGGTACCCAATCAAATGATTGCCGACCCCGAACAGATCAAAAGGCAAATTAACCGCCTAGCCTCTGATGGTGGTACGGCCATTGACGAAGGTTTGCGGTTGGGAATCGAGGAGTTAGCTAAGGGCAAAAAAGAAACTGTTTCCCAAGCTTTTTTGCTGACTGATGGCGAAAATGAACATGGTGATAATCAACGTTGTTTGAAGTTTGCTCAATTGGCTACTGGCTATAATTTGACTTTGAATACGTTGGGATTTGGTGACAAATGGAATCAGGATATTTTAGAAAAAATCGCTGATGCTGGTTTAGGTACTTTGTCTTATATTCAACGACCGGATCAGGCGGTGAATGAATTTAATCGCTTATTCAACCGCATCCAAACGGTGGGATTGACTAATGCTTATTTATTGTTGTCCCTGATGCCCAATATCCGGTTGGCGGAACTCAAACCCATCGCCCAAGTTTCCCCAGATACCATTGAGTTACCCATACAGCAAGAAGCAGATGGACGGTTTGCTGTGCGCTTGGGAGATTTAATGAAAGATGCAGAGCGGATAATTTTGGCTAATATTTATCTGGGACATTTGCCCGAAGGTGAACAGGCGATCGCCAATGTCCAAGTCCGCTACGATGACCCCGCGCAAAATCAGATGGGGCTATTTACAGCCAATATCCCAGTGTATGCTAATGTAACTGGGGTTTACCAACCGGAGATAGATCCCCGTGTGCAACAGTCTATTTTGGCTTTAGCCAAGTATCGACAAACTCAGTTAGCTGAGGCGAAATTGCAACAGGGCGATCGCATGGGTGCGGCGACAATGCTGCAAACTGCTGCGAAAACGGCCTTACAAATGGGGGACACAGGTGCAGCTACCGTGTTACAAACTTCTGCCACCCAACTTCAATCTGGTGGAGAATTATCTGATAGCGATCGCAAGAAAACCAGAATTGTCTCTAAAACCGTGTTGCAAGATAACCCTCCCCAATGAAAGTTCAATTGCTCTGTGCCCTAAATGATACTAATGTTGATGCGGCTCAATTGAGTAATCAACGTCAACTAGCAATTTCGATTTCGGCCATGGCTGGTGAATGTGACCAGCATTTACCACTCAACTTATGTTTGATTCTGGATAAGAGTGGTTCTATGCATGGCAAACCCATGAACACTGTAATTCAGGCAGTAGAGCAATTACTAGATCGGCTACAGCCAGGCGATTTGATTTCGGTTGTAGCCTTTGCTGGCGCGGCTGAAGTCATTATCCCTAGCCAACCAGTTCAAGACCTCGAAGGTATTAAAGCCCAGCTCAAAAAAAAATTGAAAGCTGGTGGCGGTACCTCCATTGCCGAGGGTTTACAACTGGGAATCACAGAATTGATGAAGGGGACAAAAGGTGCTGTGTCCCAAGCCTTTTTACTCACCGATGGTCATGGTGAAAGTAGTTTGCGGATTTGGAAGTTAGAAATTGGCTCAGATGACAATAAGCGTTGTCTGGAACTTGCCTCCAAGGCTGCTAAAATCAATCTGACTATCAATGCTCTTGGTTTTGGTAATGACTGGAACCAAAATCTGTTAGAAAAAATTGTTGATGCTGGTGGTGGTACTTTAGGCTATATTGAGCGTCCAGAACAAGCACTAGACCAGTTTCGCCATTTGTTGCGACGCATTCAGTCTGTGAGGGTAACCAATGCTCATTTGCTGCTTTCTTTGGTTCCCCATGTGCGCCTAGCAGAACTTAAACCCATTGCCCAAGTCGCCCCAGATACCATTGAGTTAGTAGTACAGACAGAACCTCATGGTGGCTTTACTGTGCGCTTGGGAGATTTGATGCAGGATATGGAACGGGTTGTGTTGGCAAATATTTATCTAGGACAATTACCCGAAGGCCAACAGGTGATTGGACATGTGCAAATCCGCTATGATGACCCAGTGGCAAATCAGCAAGACTTGGTTTCTCCTATGGTGCCGATCTATGCAGATGTAGTACGGGCATATCAACCTGCGCCCAATCCCCTAGTGCAAAAATCGATTTTGGCATTAGCTAAATATCGCCAAACTCAGTTAGCCGAAGCGAAATTAAATCAAGGCGATCGCACTGGTGCGGCGACAATGTTACAAACGGCTGCGAATACTGCCTTACAAATAGGAGATCAAGGTGCAGCCACGGTGTTGCAAAGTTCGGCGACTCGTCTACAAGCTGGTGAAGAACTTTCAGAAGCAGACCTCAAGAAAACGAGGATGGTATCAAAGACAGTCTTACAAGATTAATTTCATCCCCCGTACTTCAGCCTATCCATTACCCGGATCTTTCTTAACATTTGCGAGAGTATTCACTCACGTTTTTTAGGATATTGATTCCTTCGTTGCTAATTCTCAATAAAAATGTATTTTTAGCGACAATGTTAAGCGTAAATTTGTAAAGTATGTCTGACCTCTTAGTCTCTGAGATACTTATTAAACAAGGGTTTTAAGATTGTAAAGAAAGATGTGACTAATGGATAGGTACTTCAGCGGGGGATTTTGAGTTATTAGTAAATCATTGGTTATTGAGCATTTCTATATCCCCGATTTGCATAACCACTCGTTAACTTTAAGCATGTAAAAACCCAGCTAGGATGACTGGGCGTTTGATAGGTCTATATTTGCCAACAAGACTATCCATCGTATCCAATTTTGCGGAAAAAAGAACAATGGGTTTTCTTCACTTCCCAAAGGCCATACTGAAATTGATTAACAGCGATATTTTACACTTGTAGGTCTATAAATTCATCATCTACTTGTAGAATCTCACTGCGTTCCGCTATCTGCGGATCCACTAAACACCAAGCAGAAGAAGTAGAACCATTCACTTCTATTCGTAAGCTTAAAGGCGTCAGATGTACAGTCAGGATTCCGTCGTACTTTATCAGAACAGCTAACAAAGCACCTAACAAAGTCAAACAAACCAAAAGCGGATAATGGTGATTTTTAAATGAATTCACTGTCCCCTCCAGATGATTAATTTGGTTATCGGCAATAAGTTGCCTGCTAAGATATCCGCAGAGAAGGATACTTAGCTAGGCGATCGCAAGCGCCAGCGCGCACAACAGACTTGATATTTGTTAAAAGCCTCACTTAAAAGAGCATTTTACAGTAATAGCAGGTTTTTTAAATGCAGTCAATACTTTTACATATTAAAAGCCTCATTTAAAGGAGGTGATTTAAGAATGTGTGTGCTTGCTCACAAAATGCTCGCAAATGTGGCATAAAAATGCTATTTTATCGTGAGGCTATAATAAGTGAGGCTTTTGTAGATTTGCAGATGATTCAAATTTCGCAAGACGCTATTAAAGACTTAGTTGCCGAAGAAGGTGTAACTGATAACGAGCTAGAAGTTCTAGTTTTAGCTTTAAACGGTAAGTTACCAGCAGAAATTAAGACAATATTAGGACGGCAATCTGAGAATGCAGTGCAGAAAACACTGTCTCGAATTTATACCAAGTTCCGAATTCCTGGTGCAGGTCCCGGAAAACTATCTAAATTACAGAATATCCTGTTAAATCGCCTTCAAGCCAAGCAAGGTAAGCGAAAAGTCTTAATTGTTTGGGCTGGGAGTAATAGCAAACAGCAAGCGGAAAAAATTCGAGATGTGCTTTTTAAGCATCCACAGATTGCAGCCCACATTTTAGACATTAATGAAAATTTAAGCCCAGCTTGGCTTGCAAAAACTGAACAGCTGATTTCAGATATAGACTTTGGTATTCTCTGCTTACCTAAGGAACGTATTGAACACGCATGGGTCAATTTTCTCATAGGTTTCTTTTCTGCAAAACTTCAGAACTTTAGGCTCTTAAGCTTTAATGAAAACCTTAAGTTAGAGACTCCAATTCATTATCCCTCAATTGATATCACAGACAAAAACAATTTGGTATGTTTATTGCATGAAATCATAGGTGGGGATATAGAAGAAGCAAAGGATTGGATTAACTACAAACTTTCTAATTCTGAGTGGGTAAAAAAACTGCTTGAAGAAGAATCTAACTCTGCCACTCAACCTGAACCTCCAACAAATGGAACTATTTTGACAACGTTAGAGCCAAAATTAGCATCTAATTATTATTATCAAAAAAATAAAATATTCCAGCAGGTTATCAATAACGATATTGGCAATATCGATCAAAGGATTAGTTCTTTGGTTGCCAATGGCTTAATTTACAAGATGCCATTAGAGTTATATCCTCGTCATCTGACTGCCTTGCAACAGAAGCACCAAGTTCGCGTCAAGGCAGTAGCGATTGTTGATGGTGTTGAATCATTTTGGGCAAGTGATCAAGGAGATGAAATAGCAAAAACAGCTAATCCTGAAAGTGAGAGACTTTTTGTTTTTTCCAATGAAAGTGATTTTCAAAAAAGCTATCATTTTCTACTAAAACACGCCTCCTGTTACAAAGTATTTGTAACAACAAAAGAAATCTATCAACCTTATGCACAAGAATTTTCTCTAAGAGACATTCCAAATTCATGGAATATGAAGTCTTTAGATTCTCATCTAGGTACTCTAGCAACTCTGCCTACTATAGAATATGCAATTATTGAAAGTACTGATGCAAAAAATCAATTAATTGTATGGTATGACCAAGATAGTTTTAAGGAAAGTTGGAGTACAAGATTAGCTAATTTCTCACCTTTAGTAGATGAAATTGCTCAATATAAAATAATTCTCTCCGATTTCTTAGCAAGAGCTAGTAGAAATAACGAAAAAGTACATCAAATTACATGGCAAAATTCGAGTCAAAAAATAAAAATAGGAAAACCCTTGGAGCAAATAGTAGCTCAAAAATTTGAACAAATCAGAGATAATCTTTTCAGAAAATCCCCAAATGAGTGTCTGAAATACCCTAATGAATTGCTAAAGGATTTACAAAAAGTTAGAAATGACTTAAAGCGTTTGGATAATAAGGATGATGTGATTGAAAAAGCTCTCGAAATTGTACGTGAGAGACTAAATTCTCAAACAGCAGCTATTTTTTTATTTTCCAAGGATGGATGCCTACATCGTCAAAAAATATTAGGTGTAGATGCCAATGGTCATGAAATCGATGATCAATGGTTTGCAGATGAAACATATGAACCTGGTGAAAGTTTCACAGGTAAAGCTGCTATTCCTAGTGAAGATAGTTTTGGAAAACCTTACTCAGCAAATGATTTGAGTGAAATACGGCTAGATACCAAAAGCAAAGAAAAGTATTCAGAAAAACTAGGAGGAATTTATTCTGCTATTACTGTTCCTTTAGATGGTCAACATAAAACCTTTGGAGTACTTGAAGTTATTAATAAATTTGACCCATTCAGAAAAAGAACAATTCAAAATTCTGGTTTCTCTCAAGAAGAAATCCATTGGTTATCGACAATAGGCTTATCAGTTGCTTCGGCAATTTCAAATTTACGTAAAAAACTCCAGATACAATTACTGGGAGATTTGTCAGATTCTTTAGTAGGCTCTTGTAATAATACTTCTGGTACTCAAGATGCTTATAGAAGTGTTGTTCAACGTTTAATTTCAGAGAATACAGCTTTTGAAGTATGTATATTACGCGTAAAAAATGCCAAAGGTTTTCTTGAAGTAGTGGATAAAGCAGGGGTTGATAGAATTATCTGGAACAAAAGATTCGATGAACCGAGAAGTAATGAAGATGGATTGGTAGGAAATGCTATGAGCATCAAAAAATCTGTCATCATTCAAGGAATCAATAATCAGAATATCAAAGAGTTTAAAAATCAGGATTGGATAAGACTTAATGAGTTCAAATCTTTTGGTTGTTTTCCGCTGATTTATAAAGCAGAAGTTGTGGGAGCAATTTCTTTATATACAGGGTATGAATATGATTTTCATCCTGGCTGTCAAGAATTCTTGAAGAGAGTATCATCCTTAGTCGCTGCTTTTATAGGAAGAGTAAAAGAGTCAGAGGCCGTAAATTGGGTAGTCAATGATCTCCACAATTTTCCTGCTCACTCTACGGATTTATTACAGCTTAAGGAAGAAGAATTGCGTGAGCAACTCTATGTTGTACAAAAACATTGTGATACTATTCGGCAAATACTTGGTGAAACCTTTGGACATTCAAAGGAACCCCATAGTTTTCAAGATAGTGAAGAATTTCCCCAGAAAATAGCTACGAAGTACTATTCTTAATTTAAGATTTAAGCTGTACTCAAAATTAACTGGCTGCTGAGTTTCTAGAGCAGTTTGAATGTAACCCAGAAATTTTCACCCTATATAAAATCGGTGCAGGTTGACTACACCGATTGCAAAATTTAATTCTAATTGCACTTGACATTTACCTCACGCCAATGCTGAAGCTTGGGGTTTGGCAAAAATCATGCGTCCGGCGGTGGTTTGTAAAGCACTAGTAACGACTACCCGCACTTCACCACCTACATAACTACGACCTTCTTCTACGACCACCATTGTGCCGTCATCAAGGTAACCTACTCCTTGACTGGGTTCTTTGCCTTCTTTGAGAATCTTTAAGTCGAGATTATCACCAGGCAAGTAAGTAGAACGCACAGCATTTACTAAGTCATTGACATTTAAAACAGGCACTTTTTGCACACTAGCGACTTTAGACAAGTTGTAGTCATTAGTTAACAGTGTCCCGTTGATTTCTTGGGCAAAGCGCACCAATTTGGCATCGACTGTGGCAATATCTTCGTAGTCAACAGGGTTAATCAAGATGCGATCAGGGTAATCTTTTTTAACGCGGGTGAGAATCTCTAATCCGCGCCTTCCCCGTACCCGCTTTTGGTCTTTGCTAGCATCGGCTACTTGTTGCAATTCCTGTAAGACAAACTGCGGGACTAAAATTTGTCCTTCCAGAAATCCGGTTTCTAGTAGGGCTTCAATCCGACCATCAATAATGCAACTGGTGTCTAAAACTTTGGTGTTAGCAGGTTTTAGTGTACCTTCTACTACCATTGTTTCTACGGTGTTGGGATTAATGAACCGCAATAAACCCCGCCCGTGGGTATCTGCTAAATTCATCCCTGTCACAGCGAGTAAAATACTGCCAACAACAGCTACTAGGGGCTTAATAAAGCCAAAGTCTGCGGGGATGGGGAGCAAAAATAATGGGGCTAGCATTAAGTTAGCGAGTAGTAACCCAATGACTAAGCCAATGGCGCGAGTTAAGATCATCTCTAGGGGCATTTCTCGGACTTGTGCTTCTAAGCGCCGATACGACGTTTGGAAACTCAATCCGACTGCACCACCAATAATGGAAGCAAAGACGGCGACAACTAAGCGTAAAGCTTCTAAGTTTGTCACCCCATCTAGCGCGCCATCAGGTAGTAGTTCCATGCTGTAGAACCCTATTCCTGCTGCTGCCAGGATAAATGAGATAATAATAATTGCATCAAGCATGGTTGTGTTGTTTTCCTGCGATTGTGTGACCTAATAAAGTCAAGTATTTTTCATTTCGTCGGTAAAAGAGATTGATCAATATTGACTTACACTAGGGTTTTAAGCAGGGAATATCTGCAAATATTATAACCAAAGTGTTTTCTCTTAATATTTTTCATTATTTTGTTGTAAAACAATAAGAATCTCTAAAAAAATATTTATTTGCGCTGTTTGTAATTTTTAGTTGGGTTGATTAATTCTGGCTCATAATGAATCAAAAATTGAATTTTTTTGGCATACCAAGTTCTGCTTATGTACATATTCCTTTTTGCAGAAGGCGGTGCTTTTATTGTGATTTTCCTGTGTCTGTGGTGGGCGATCGCCTGCGGGGTGAAACATCTGGTACTATCTCCCAATATGTGGAGGTGCTATGCCAAGAAATTGCCATGTCACCAAATTATGGTGAACCATTAAAGACAATTTTCTTTGGGGGGGGGACTCCTTCATTACTATCAATAGAACAATTACGACGGATATTAGCCACACTAGAGAGATATTTGGGAATTTCTGGGGAAGTAGAAATTTCTATGGAAGTAGACCCAGGGACGTTTGATTTAGCACATATATCTGGCTACCGTAGCGTTGGTGTCAACCGGGTAAGTTTGGGTGTTCAAGCATTTCAATCTGAATTATTGCAAGTTGCAGGACGATCGCACTCGGTTGTAGATATTCTTACATCTGTAGATTTAATTCACCAAGTCGAAATTCCCGAATTTAGCTTAGACCTGATTTCCGGGTTACCGCATCAGTCTTTAGATCAATGGCAGGATTCGCTGCACAAAGCAGTGGCAATGATGCCCACTCACATATCTATTTATGACCTTACCATAGAACCAGGTACGGCTTTCGGTCGTTACTACAAACCTGGTGACAAGCCATTACCAACGGATGTCAGCACAGTCAAAATGTACGAAATGGCGCAACAAGTTTTGACTGGCGCAGGTTATGAACATTATGAAATTTCTAATTATGCTCTTCCTGGACATCAATGTCGGCATAATCGGGTGTATTGGGAAAACCGCCCTTATTATGGTTTCGGTATGGGTGCGGCGAGTTATGTAGAGGGTAAGCGCTTTACTCGTCCGCGTAAAACTCAGGAGTATTATCAATGGGTGAAAGCAGGGGGTGTGATTGATTGTGAGGTGACTCCACCAGAGGAAGTATTGTTGGAAACTTTGATGTTGGGGTTGCGTTTAGCTGAGGGTGTGAGTATGGCGGGTTTATCAGAGAAATTTGGGGAAGGGAAGGTAAAGGAAATTCACAAGTGTTTGCAGCCTTATTTAGATCAGGGTTGGGTGAACGTTACCGCAGAAAGATTGCGATTGTCTGATCCCCAAGGCTTTTTATTTTCTAATGTAGTATTAGCTGATTTATTTGAAAAATTATCATAAAAGTGATGCTCTGCCAAAACCTCTGGTGCTAAAGCCTTGGCGAGAGCGATCGCAACTAGAATATTACCCTACATCATCATGGGCGAACCTGTTAAAGAGAAAATCTAGAGCATAGTTACGCAGTTGGTAATATTGGGGATCTTCCATGATGCGGGCGCGATCGCGTGGGCGAGAAAAGGGAATTTCCATGACTTCACCGATTTTGGCGTGGGGGCCGTTGGTCATCATGACTAATTTATCAGCTAAAAATAGCGCCTCATCGATGTCGTGGGTAATCATCAATACTGTGCAGCGATTTTCATTCCAAATTTTCAGCAGTTCTTCTTGTAATTCTTCTTTGGTAATGGCATCCAAAGCGCCGAAGGGTTCATCTAAAATCAAGACTTTGGGACGAATTGCCAAAGCACGGGCAATAGATACCCTTTGTCTCATACCGCCGGACATTTGGGTGGGTTTTTTGTCCATAGCATCACCTAGCCCCACCATTGCCAAATGTTCTCGTACAATTGCTCTTTTTTCTGCTTCTGGCTTGTGGGGATAAACGGCGTTCACAGCTAAGTAGATATTTTCAAAGGCAGTCCGCCAAGGAAGCAGGGCATAATTTTGAAACACTACCATTCTATCTGGCCCTGGTTGGGTGATTGGTTCACCTTCTAGTAATACCTGCCCAGAGGTAGGAAAGTTAAAACCAGACACCATATTTAGCAGTGTCGATTTACCACAACCAGAGTGACCGATAACACAGATAAATTCACCTTGTTCTACATTTAAGTTCACGCCATCAAGGACAGTGAAGGGGCCTTTCTTTGTAGGGTAGACTTTGGTAACGTCTTTAATTTCTAGGAAAGGTCTGCTGTTGTTATTTGTGATAGCTAACGGTCTTTCCTGTCTGTTTCTGGTGGAGTTAGTAACAGTCAATCTGCGGTTTTGCATAGTGCTATTTAATGGGGAATAGGGAATGGGGGGAATGAGTTGCAATTATGAATTATCAAGCTACTCTCATACTCATAGTTGGCGCATCGAGGATGACTTCCGCAATAGAGATGTCACGCTTAATCTGCAAACTGTTGAGATAGACTAAGGGATCGTCGGCATTAAAGGGAGTGCCATCAAAAAGTTGAATTGGTTGGCGAGTATAGCTGATATCCAGACCTAATTCTCTGGCGGCGGTACTGAAGACGCGCACACCACAAACCCGTTCGACAACTTCTACCCAGTTTCTAGGAAAGGGAGTATCACCCCAACGTGCCAACTGACTCATAATCCAGAGTTGTTCGGTACGGCTGGGACGGTTGATGGCTGACTCGGCAAAAAACTGATGGTGGGCGTAGTCGCGTAATGGGTGGTCTAAATTACAGGTCAGGTTATTGGGATCTTCTAGCTGGATGTACTCTAAATCAGTGCTGACGTAATCTCTATCTGCCACAATTCGTCTGACTTCTTCAGCATTTTCTAGTTTAGAACAGTATTCGCAAGCTTCCAGCAAAGCTTTAGTTAAAGCAATATGGGTATTAGGATATTTTTGCGCCCATTCTTCTCGCACACCAAGAACTTTACCGGGATGTCCTAACCATACTTCCAAGTCGGTAGCGATAGTAAAGCCTACATTTTCCACTGCGGCGCGGTAGTTCCAAGGTTCACCCACACAATAACCGTCGATACTTTTGTTTTGCAAGTCGGCTACCATCTGGGCGGGGGGAATGGTCTTCATATCCACATCTAAATCGGGGTCAATACCACCAGCTGCTAACCAGTAACGCAGCAGTAAATTGTGCATAGATGCGGGATGAACTACTCCCATTGTGTGACGTTGGTTGCGGGTACGTAGTAGGTAAGTTTTGAAGTCCGATAAGGTGCGGACACCTTCATCATAAAAGCGTTTTGCTAAGGTGATGGCGTTACCATTACGAGTCATGGTAAGGGCGGTAACTACAGGGAGGGGTCGATTGTCATGACCTCCCAAGGTTAACCACATGGGCATTCCTGAAGGCATTTGGGCTGCATCGAGATAACCGCCACTGATACCATCAACGATCCCCCGCCAGCTAGTTTCTCGCACCAGGTGGACTTCATCTAAACCATGCTTGGTGAAGAAACCTTTTTCTTTGGCTACAGCTAAAGGGGCGCAAGCACTCAAGGGTAAAAAGCCAATTTCTAAATTAACTTTTTCCAGCCCATGACGTGATACATCTGGGGTTTTGCGGGCGCGAATTTTCTTCACTCGTTTTTGCTGGTTGAGGAAGTAAATCATCTCACTCCGCAAACTGTAGTAGCTGGGATGTTCTACTACTTCCATGCGTTTACGGGGTCTGGGGATATCAACTTCAAGAATGTCGCCAATTTTGGATTCGGGGCCGTTGGTGAGCATGACAATTCTGTCAGATAACAGTACTGCTTCATCTACGTCGTGTGTCACCATCACTGCTGTGACTTTGTATTCTTCGCAAATTTGCATTAACTGTTCTTGTAAATTGCCTCTGGTGAGGGCATCCAACGCCCCAAAGGGTTCATCTAATAGTAGTAGTTTAGGACGAATTGCTAGGGCGCGAGCGATCGCAACTCGTTGTTTTTGTCCTCCAGATAACATACCTGGTTGTTTATCCGCATGGGGACGCAAACCCACCATATCTATATGTTTTTCTACAATCGCTTTGCGTTCAGCTTCTGGCATCCCCTTCATGACTGAGTTGACAGCTAGGGCAATATTTTCTCTTACCGTCCGCCAAGGCAACAAAGAATAATTTTGAAACACCACCATCCGGTCTGGCCCTGGTTTAGTGATTCTTTGTCCTTCCAATGTCACTACACCTTCGGTTGGTAAATCCAACCCAGCAATCATATTTAATAAAGTGGATTTACCACAACCTGAGTGACCAATCAAAGAAACAAATTCACCTTTTTTAATTTGGAGGTCAATTCCTTTGAGGGCGATATATTTACCACCACCGGTTAAGTCAAAAACTTTTTCAATTTGGTTAACTGCAACGAATACTGACATAGTTTTTAGGGAGTGGGGAGTGGGGAGCGCTATTGCGAATTGCGAATTGGTATTACTTTTGTTCTGCTGGTAAAATTTTGTTTTGCAACCAAGCCATGCATTTATCAAGGATTAAACCAACAATGCCGATATAAACTAGGGCTAAAATTACTTCACTTACGTTATTATTTTGATAGGCATCCCAGATAAAGAAGCCAATTCCCACAATACCGGACATGACTATTTCTGCGGCAATAATTGCTAACCAAGCCAAACCAATGGCAATTCTCAAACCTGTGAAAATATATGGTAACGCTGCGGGAATGAGAATATTGGTGAAGTATTCTTTGCGGTTCAGTTGCAATACTTTAGCAACGTTGTTGTAGTCTTGGGGAATTTGCGTTACTCCTACTGCCGTGTTAATTAAAATGGGCCAAATTGCGGTGATGAAAATTACGAATAAGGCTGCTGGTTCGTTTTGTCTTAAGGCTGCTAAAGAAATAGGAACCCAAGCTAAAGGTGGTACGGTTCGTAGTAGTTGAAAAAGGGGGTCTAATGCTTTGGACATAGTTTCATTAATGCCAATAAAAACCCCCAAGCCAATACCAACAATTGCTGCCAAAGTATAGCTAATTGCTACCCGTTGGAGACTGGCTAAAATTTGCCAAAACAGACCTTTATCTATGCCACCTCTATCATAAAAAGGATATAAAATCAAAATCCAAGTTTCTTGAATTACTTGTATGGGGCCTGGTAATGTAGCGCCAGGTGTCCATGAGAATAATTGCCAGATTGCCAAAAAGATGAAAATAGCGATCGCAGGTGGAAACAAGTCAGGAAATTGCTTTTGCAGACTTGATAAAAAACCATTATTAAATCTAGAATTTGCAGGTCTTTTTTGCGCTAATGTCATAGTTTTATCTGCTCCTGAGGATGAAGTGAAGAAGGGAGTAGGGAGTGGGGAGTAGGGAATGGGGGAAAGCTTTTCTGTTCCCTTTTGCTAAATATTAACTTTTTTGATTTGGAGAGCTTTTAAGTATGCTTCTGGTTTTTCGGGGTCGAATTTTGCACCATCAAAAAATTCTTCAACGCCGCGAGATGTACTTGTAGGAATATCAGCCGCAGTAATTCCTAATTCTTGGGCTGCTTGTTTCCAAATGTCTTCACGGTTGACTTTATTGATTAATTCTTTGGCTTTAGCTGCACCATTGGCAATATAATCTGGGGGCAAGAAACCCCAACGCACGTTTTCTGTAATAAACCACAAATCATGACTCTTATAAGGATAAGAAACACTACCTTTTTCATCTTTCCAGTAGTAAGCAGCCATTGATTTATCATCAATTGTGCGTCCATCACCCATGTCATATTTACCTACAAATGGGTCTGCCAAAATGTCTGGGGAAGGTAAATTGAAATAATTACGTGTAGCTAAAATTTCCGCTGCTTCTTTGCGGTTATCAAAATTATCTAACCACTGTTGTGCTTCCATAACACCTTTTAGTAGGGCTTTGGTGGCTTTGGGATATTTATCAACCCAATCGCCTCTTATCGCCAAGTATTCTTCAGGATGATTTTTCCAAATCTCGGCGGTTAAGGCGGCCATGTAGCCAATTTTGTCTGTGACAATGCGGAATGGCCAGGGGTCGCCTGTGCTGAAAGCGTCCATTGTCCCGGTTTTCATGTTGGCTACAGTTTGCGCGGCTGGTACTGTCAACAGTTTGACATCTGCATCTGGGTCAATACCGCCGGCGGCTAACCAGTAACGAATCCATAAGTCTTGGTTGACGTGGGGAAATGTAAATGCAGCTGTGAAAGGTGTAGAAGATTTGAGTTGGTTAAATAAAGACTTAGCACCGGCTAATTGTAAAGTAACACCGCTACCTTGATGTTTATTGGCGATCGCAATTCCATTCCCATGTGTAATTAATTGACACAACACATACATAGGAATCTTGACATTACCTTTAGTAATTAAACCTTCAGTAATTAAATGTGGCATAGGCATTTGCCATTGACCACCATCAATCCCACCACCACCCGAACCAATTTCTACGTTATCTCTAGCAGCACCCCAAGAAGCTTGTTTAGAAAGCTCAACATTAGTCATGCCATACTTAGCAAAAAAGCCTTTTTCTTTGGCAATAATTAAAGGTGCAGCTTCCACAATGGGAATATATCCTAACTTCACTGTAGTGACTTCTGGTGCTTGTTCTGCATTGATATTAGCCACAGGTTGAGCAGTAACCGCAGATTGCGTACTTCCAGTAGTTTCTGGTGGATTTCCCAAGCAACCTTTGAGCAATACAGCACTTGCTGATGCGCCTGCTGTGACTATAAATTTACGGCGAGAAATTTGATTAAAAAACTCTGTCATAGTAGCCTCTTGGGTTGAATTTAAAGTTTTTTCAACAAGATAAATAATCAAGTAAAAAATTTTAAGTATACTGAGTAAGCCAACCCTCATTATTTCGTCGCCGAAATACCAGGGTTGACTACTAAGTAAATAAAAATATCTGGAAAGCTTTAGTGTTACTTGAGCTTATCTTGGATGTCTTTGCTGAATTAAAATTTAGTTTACAGGCTTTATTGTCAAAGTGGTGACTTTGAACAAGAAATTATTAAATAAATATTATATTGGTTATATAAGAAAAAATTTATAGTTAAAGCTAAGAGCAGGTATATAGATTTGATATATCAATTGTTATTAATGGTAAGCATTTATTAAAAACATAGTTTGCCTAATCAATACATATAGTAGAGAAGAATATATATCTGTGAAGCTCTGAGGAAAATTATTTTTTGCAATTATATTGATGTGATTTTCTCGCTTTGACTTAGACTGCTATATTGAAAGGCGATTGCGCGGAGCGCAGCGCCAGAGGCGATCGCCTGCAACCTGCAAATACGCTGATCGCCTCATATCTAAATATCTTTAACACCAAGATTGTTCACCTGGAGGATTGTGCAGTAACTCACGAATATTAGCTTCAATCACCCGATACCCTACATTACCGTTGAGTTTCTGCCGTCCTTCATTAAAAATTAGGGTGGGGCTGACAGTAACTGTATGTTCTTTTACTAATTCAAAATCTTTGGATAATTGTGCGTATGCTTCACCACTATCTATCTGAGTTTGGATAGCGGCAATTGGCAGTTTTAATTCCTCGGCAATTTCAAATTGTACCTGGCGATCAGAAACGTTTGCTAGTTGGGTGAAAAACGCTTCCCGAAATGCCCAGGTTGCTTTTTCTAGAGTATCTCGCTCTACCAAACCCTTGGCTTCTATTAGTTGAATAGCATGGAGAAACAAATGACAAGATGTGGATGAAGGTGGTGTAACTTTAGTCCAAATATCAGGATGAACGGTGATGTGAGCGAACTTTTTGGCAACTTCCTGAATATGATCAGCGTATCCTTTTAATCCCCCTCTATCTTGCCATCGGTTCTCCAGTTTTTCCTTAGCAGTACCAAAAACTGGTACAAAGTGGGGTTCAATGGTAATTTTGTCTTGAAAGGTTGTTTTCAACTCATCTAGACGAATCTGAGCAATATAAGCCCAAATGCACAGAATATCGGAAAAGTATAAAATACGAATGGGTTCCATATAGTTTTCAATCAATTTATTCTGGAAAAAATTCGGCTGATAAAATTTCTGTTAACTCGTAAGGACAAGTTTCTGGAAATAAATATATACCTGTTTCTCGTTCTGCGCTAATGGTAGCTAAAGGATAAACTTTATTTATAACTTCAGTCAGACTAGATTGCAGACTGGGGTTTTCTTGTAGTAGTTGGTCTAAACGTAGACGTTGTTCTTTAATGTTTAATTGCCAACTCCGGGAACGTAGATTGGACTGGAATTGCCATTTAAGTAAGTGCATGATTAATATTTCTAATCTACTAGCTAATTGTCGTTTTTCCGACCTTCCCATGTCTGCGATTTCTTCGGCAATATTCTGCCCATCTATTTGATGGATTTGTCCTGCTTTCAACAGATGTGCTTGCTGTTGTGTCCAAGCATAAAAATCATTTTCATAGCTAGCTTTGTTGATCATTGGCTTTCACCTACAGCTAAAAACCCAAGTCTGCTTTAGCTAATTCCGCAGCAGCAAATACTTCTGCGTCTGGTTTTTCCTCCCAAGCAGGATCACCGATTTCTGCATAGAAAGTTGCGTCATAAGGACGAGTTTTCACAACCACCGGCATGGGTACAGCATGACCTAAAATTAAGGCTTGTTGTTTAGAGTCTAATTTGGACAACACTGACCTCAAACCACCAGCACCAGATACACCAGTAAAAATGGCATCGATATCTTTTTCATCATTCAGCAAGGCGGTGATGCGGGTACCAATTTGCGACATAACTTCATTATCGATCCCCGATGGACGTTGATCGACTACTAACAATGTAACGAAATATTTACGTAGTTCACGGGCGATGGTACCAAAAATTGTACTTTGGACAATGGCAGGATCAAGAAAACGGTGCGCTTCTTCAATGGTAATCATCAATGGCATCGGGCGATCGCAGGGATTTTTGCTTTGGAGAAATTTATCGGCTTTCTGTACATAATGTTCATGAATACGTCTAGTGATCATGTTCGTCACCAACATATAAGAAAGCATATTTGATTGGGAACCAAATTCGATAACTACATTCTTCCCTGCTTCCAACGCCTGGACAATGTTACCAATATAATTTTGCGGACACACACCCCGCATATATTTCAACGTATCTAAGCGCAAAAGTTTCCGCTGTAATGAGGTAATGGAACCTGGATGTCCTGGTTTCTCTTCGCAAAAAAGTTTGATGTCCTCGCTTGTCATATTAAACAATTGCGGAATCCACGATTTACCAAACTCATTACACAAGATACTGGCGTTGTCTAAAGCCGCTTCCGACAGTCCTAATTCTCGACTACATAACTTAATGTCTTCAACTTGGATTTGCTCATAACTCAAATACAGTTCTTGAGCATCACGTACACCCCGACGTTTGGTTGATGCGGGATCAAGGGTATAGACTTCTACTTTACCAGGAAATAGTTGCTTTAAACCTTTGACAGTATTAACATTCTTACCTTCAGCAACTGCTTCCCAGCCATATTCGGAGTGCATATCAAAGATTAAATTTACCGCTGCATTTTTGCGAATTACCCCAGCTAAAAGTAAGCGTGTGAGAAAAGATTTCCCTGTACCAGATTTACCAAAGACACCATTACTTCGTTCCACAAAGCGGTTTAAATCGATACAAATAGGTACATCCATATCCAAGGGTTTACCGATGGAAAAATTGCGCCTTTGGGGATCATCTTCCCAACCAAATACTCGGCGAAAATCGTCTACATTAGCGTCGTAAACTTGGCTAAAGTGGCTGGGAATAGTTTTGACTGGTAGCAATTCCATCGTGGTGCTGGTTTGGGGTTGGAATGATGCTAAACCAGTTGTGGATGGTACGAAAGAATCAGCAGATTTACCATTACTGTAAGACGAAGATTCATCAGATTCGGGAGTGAACATCAACATCGGTGCGAGGTTGATAGTTCCATAAGTACCGCTACCAGCTAAAACTTCTCGTAAAAAAGTATCTTCCCAATTAGGGGGATTAGCAATAATGCGCGCGTTTGCAGTTCCCAAAGCCACATCTGTCAGCATACAGAAAAAGCGCGATCGCAGCCCTTGCACAACTAAAAATTTACCTACCCGCATATCTTCAACAGAAATATCCGGGTGTAACCTAACCTCTAGTCCCCCAGTCAGAGAACCTTGGATGACTGAACCTAATGGGTGTACCAAATTCATTTGATCAGTGACATGATTGTGAACGCGCTATCTTACGTTGAATTTTAGTTGTATAGTGCAAAATTTGCTAAGTTACCCATCCCCCCTTTGGGGAAGTTAAAAAACTTGATTCCCCCATCCCCTTGTCATCTAATCAATTTGAATAGAAGTCGGTGCGCTTCCCATTGGCGGTATATCGAGTAACGGTTTACGGAATTGAGCATACAGGCGATCGCGCCAAGCAAAGAATGGCGCATAATTAGGATTATCGGCTAAACCTGTTACTCCTTTACCTCGAAGACTTGCGGGTAAATCTAGATAAGCCCCTTCAGGAAACTTCAGCAAAATTGATAAACCTGCTACTGCTAAGTCCGCTAAAGTCGGCTCATCTCCTGTTAAATAAGGACTATCCGCCAATAATAGTGTTAAGGCTTCTAAGTCTTGTTTCAAGTCCGCGATCGCTGATTTAATCACATCTGGACTATAACCTACTCCCAAACCCAAAATAGTCAAAACATCCCTGGGTACTCCTCCCACTAGACTTTTAAATATATCGGGTGTAGAGGTGGGTAATAACGACTTGCGGAAATTTTGGTCTTGACTAATTGCAGAAAATAATGCTGTTCTACCTTTTTTACCTATTGACTCATCTGCCCATTCTTCGATTAATAAGCATAAACCCCTTTGTTTAGGATCTTTTGGTATTAGTGGGCGTTCAGGATACTCTAAGTCTAAATACTTAGCGATTTCTGTGGAGTCAGTAATATATTTACTACCGTCTTTTAACACTGGCACTTGTCTCTGTCCAGTTAAACGGAATAAATCTACCTGCCCAATCCCAGGCGTAACCTCTATTTTTCGATAAATTAGTCCTTTATAATCCAGGATTAACCTGACTTTTTCTGAGTAGTGAGATAGTTCCCATTGGTATAATTCCAGCATATATTATTCCTGGTAACTGACTAATTGGACAACGCTCTCATTGTATCTTTAGTTCAAGTAATTTTCCTGAGCAATTTAATAATATATCTCCAAAGTTATAAATACATAAGTTAGTTTTTTGAAAACTCAGAAATTTATGCAAAAATTTTATTTTCTCATTGATTAAAATATTAAATATTTATTTACTCAAATAATTGTTTGGTCATGATCATCTGTGGACACCAGAACACATGAAAATACCTCTTCACCTGTTCCTTATTTTCCAGTCAAGCGAGTTGATCACTTTTTGAGAATGACTCACGGGTCATAGTTCTGGAGAAAGTATCTTATTTTACATAATGCAGATATATTCTATTGTGGGTGATTAAAAAATCATATCTAGAAAATTACTTTGTTGGTAAAATTTATTTCTTTATTGATACTTGTTTTTCTAGTATTTAGTACTCTAAAATTTTTGGTTACAACTCTTTGAATGCAATACGCCAAAAAACTTCTGGAGTAAATTACCGCAAATTAGAGTATATTGATATTCAGGTTGCCAAGCACATAAATATTACCAGTACATCGTTAATTTAACCAAAAAGATTAGTGCCTATTTTAGATATTGTGCTGATCAAAGTGTTATAAATCTTTATGTAACCTGTTCAAAATACAAGAAAAACAAAATTTATGAAGGCAGATTACAGCAAATTGTTGACAAAATTGGCTGGCACAGTAGGAATAGTTGGCGTTAGCATTCTGACTACTTTACCATCTGGGGCAAATGAGGCAATCAATACTTTACTAGCCCAAGCAGACACTGGGGTACTTAATCCTAGACCTAGTATTTTCAATGAGCCTCCCTATAATCGGGGTACAACTACACCTAGTCAAACCGCACCTACAACCCCGACTACTCCAGGGGTAACACCAACACCTACTCCTACTACTCCGACTCAACCGGAAGCAGGAACTACTGAAACTCAAGATAAAACTTTGTTGGCTTTGGCCGAGTCCAACGCTTCTTTTACAACTTTAACCAAGGCTTTAAAAGCTGCGGGATTGTCAGAAGCATTACAAGGACAAGATAAATTAACAGTTTTTGCACCAACTGATGCTGCTTTTGCCAAACTACCACAAGATGCTGTAAACGATTTGTTGCAGCCTGAAAATAGAGAAATTTTGGTGAAGCTATTAACTTACCATGTTGTTAGTGGCACAGTTTTATCCGGTGATTTGAAATCTGGCGAAGTAAAAAGCGTTGAAGGTGGCACTATCACTGTCAAAGTTGATGCTGCAAATGGTGTGATGGTAAATGATGCCAATGTAGTTCAAGCAGATATCCAAGGTAGCAATGGTGTTATCCATGCTATTGACCAGGTAATTTTGCCTCCTGATTTGTAAATTCTCAGCAAAAATATCTTTAACAAACTGAAAATTAAGATATTCATAGGCTAAAATTCCGCTCAAACTATGATTTGGGCGGTTTTTTAAGGGATTTCCAGAAAATAAATTATCTAATTTACTTAGATGAAATTTTTCTTTCTTCCCCCTAGTCCCAAAATCATCTACCACAAGAGGGGTCATTATGCGAAAGAAGCGCAGATGAGCTTCACATAACTTTTTATAACAGTTTTGCTAGCTTGCTGCCCGTTAGTAAAAATATGTGTCACAATCGTAGTTGAGAATTAATTCGGCGACAGCGTTTGTTTTTAGTATTGACAGGCTATTTCCTTGTGGTATTTACAGACTTCTCTCCGAAATCTAAGTCTCTACACTCTTGTGATTTTGGAGCTATTCTATGTCAATTTATGTAGGCAACCTCTCTTATGAAGTTACCCAAGACGCTTTAACTTCGGTTTTTGCGGAATACGGTTCTGTAAGAAGAGTTCAAATACCTACTGACCGTGAAACAGGTCGTGTTCGCGGTTTTGCTTTTGTAGAAATGGGTACAGAAACTGAAGAAACAGCCGCTATTGATGCACTTGATGGTGCTGAATGGATGGGACGTGACCTGAAAGTAAATAAGGCTAAACCCAGAGAAGATAGAGGTTCCTTTGGTGGTGGTAACCGTGGTGGCGGTGGTAATTTCCGCAGTCGCTATTAAGCAAATAAGATTTATATAAGAGATAATCAGTGCTTTTTTGGCACATTACTCTAATTTTGTAAATTTAGGAAAGGCTCAAGCATTAATGCTTGAGCTTTCTTTGTACAAAGAATCTTTGAAAACACAATACTTTTTTGTAGAAACATGGTATTTCTACATCTGTGTGATCCAGTTTGTCACGAAGGATGTCGAAAAGTTAGAGGATACCCCAAAAGTGGAGGAAACCTTGACCAGAGAATACTTCGAGTAATATAGCAGACAAAAATCCAATCATCGCAAAACGACCGTTCCAGTTTTCACTTTGAGGAGTGAATCCCAAACGTAGAGCATTAGGGTCTTCCGAAACTGAAGTTGTAGTTTTCTTGATATCTGACATAATTAGTACTCTTAGCTTTTAGGTGCCAAATTTGCCTGGCATGTAAATTAATGTAACAGATATTTACGCAAATGCAACATCACCTGAGGTAATTTCTGTATTTTTCTACCTGCGCGTATATCGATGTTTCACGCCAACGGGAAAATATTCTGCATCACCCATTGGGGCTAATGAAACTTGGGGCATTTGGTATTCTGGGGGAACGTAGTTAGCAAACTCGCTGTTGAGACGCAACAGTTGTGAAAGAATAGAAGATGCGATCGCTTGCTGTTTTGATTCACTAGGTTCTATACCTGGTGCTAACTCCACAACTACAGATAAAAAGCGGTTTTTGTCAGCGTCTTCTTGAACTTGCAAGACAAATTTCCCAGTCACCCAAGCTGTAATTCCTGGTTGTTCTAATCCCACCGTCACGTTTTCGGGATAAATATTGGCACCAAAGTAGGAAACTGTAAAGTTAGAACGTCCGAAGACGTAAACGAAAGGTAATGGATGTATACCTCGAATATCTCCAGTAATTTCTTGATTTAACTGACTTACAGGATCAAATCCCCACTCTGCTAAGAACTCACGCATGGCATCATAACTAATGATTCCGCCAGTATCCATGATGTTGTAGCGCACCAAGGGAATACCATTGTTTCCCGAAAACAGCAACGCGCCATCTTGCACTTCAAAAAAGCGACTCATGGGGTCATACTGTACTAATGTCGGTAAACGAGATTCGCCAAATAAAGCTTTCGCTGCATCTGGATGTGTTGCAAAAAACCGACGAATGCAGATACTCAAAGGTGTTTCATTACCCAACACACCTGCATCCGCAGTTCCATAGAGTGATGCAAAGTCATAGCAGGGATTTTGTGAACCCACTCTTTCACCTACTAAACTCCGCCATTCTTCGCTGAATACTTCTCCTGCTGTCACCAACTTAATCTGATATTGCGGCCAATCCACACCACTAGCAATACCAGTGTCAATGACATCTTTGAGAAATGGTGGATACCCCAACAACACCACTTGTTCAAAAGCTATACCTAATTCTTGTACTACCCGGAGAATCTCTGCTTTATTGTTACCAGGGGTAATTACTGTCAGGGGATACCCTTTACTCGCCAGATAGCGACAGCAATTGGTAGTGAACATACCACCTACCCAAGTACCTAAAGTGAAACAAATCACAGCTAAGGTGCGTCTAGTATCTGCGTAGAAACTATCATGAAAAATTTGTTCAAATCGTGTAGCAATTTGCAACTCATCAGTGAAAAAACGGGGCCAAAATGTGGGTTTACCAGTGGAACCAGAAGAAGCAGCTATCATATCGCAAGCTGATAACTGACCATCACGGCACAAGTCAGCCAATGGATAACGCATTATATAATTTTCTTTGGCGATCGCAGGTAGTTGCTGAAAGTCCTCAAAGCTTTGAATAGTCTGGGGATTAATACCTTGCTCTGCTAAAAAATCTTGATATGCAGGTACAGTAGCCGCCACATCGTAAAATAAATTTAAGGCTGTAGATTGGCTAAAATCTGCGTCACGTCTTTGTAGTAGCGTTTCTAAGGGGGTAGATACAAAGTCTTCAAATGCCTTAATTGCTCGTTGTCCTTGTGATTTGCAGTTCATAATGTTGTCCGTATTGTAGCCATTGCCTCATCCTCTTCATTCCCAATGAAATACATCAACAAGTGTCAGCATGATATCCGTAATGGGAACTGCATTCGTTGTAGTCAGTCGATAAAACCTTAATTATCCTTCAGCACCATGCAGGTATATTGCAGTAAACAACACGCAAACAGTGGTGACAACCGTTTTTGTATCCACTGCGGTGAACCATTACCTCTTGCTGTGGGGCAGGTTGTAAATCACCGTTATCGTATCATCCGACAATTAGGTCAGGGTGGTTTTGGCCGCACGTATTTGGCAGAAGACAACCACAAAGCAAATCAAACCTGCGTGCTGAAGGAATTTGCACCCCAAGTCCAAGCACAGCAAGATTTACAAAAAGCTCAAGAATTATTTGAACGCGAAGCCAGTGTCCTCAAAACACTCCAGCATCCACAGATTCCCCGGTTTCACGCTTCATTGCAAGTGCAAATAGGCAGTAAAGACTTCTTCTTTTTAGTGCAAGACTATGTAGAAGGTAATAATTTTGACCAATTATTAGAACAGCGTCAAAGCCAAGGTATGGTTTTTAGCGAAGAAGAAGTTATCACTTTATTGCAACAAATTTTACCAGTTTTATCGTATATTCACTCGAAAGACGTAGTTCACCGCGATATCTCCCCCGATAATTTGATTTGGCGGCATTCTGATAATTTACCAGTATTAATTGACTTTGGTGGTGTGAAGCAATTGCCAGCTTCGCAAGGTTTTTGGTTCACCAAGTTGGCGATGAATCATACCTTGTTAGGTAAAAAAGGCTACGCCCCAGAGGAACAACTACGGCAAGGAAAAGTATTTATTAATAGTGATTTATATTCTTTAGCCGTCACAGCTTTAGTGTTGCTCACAGGCAAGGAACCACAAAAATTATACGACAGCTATCAAGGACTTTGGTACTGGGGCAAGGAAATTAAAGTCAGCAGTCAACTAGAATCTGTGTTAAAAAAGATGCTGGCATTTAAACCAAGCGATCGCTATGAACGAGCAGAGCAGATTCTCCAGGATTTACCAAATTCTACCGCGACCAAACCGCCCAATACCTATATTAGTAAGATTAAGACGATGGTAGTGGCTCCTGGCAGAAAACACGCCCATGCTCTTGTCAGTAAAATCCACAGTAAAACTCAAGCAATTAATCCAACTAATACTTTGCCTGTGTGGTTACGCCCTTTTGCTGTGAGTCTTGGGGGAACAGCTTTAGTTGTTTTAACTGGTGCAGGTACTTGGGCAGTAGTAAATTCCGTAATTCGTACTGTAACTTCCATTACAGTCCCCACAATTTCGTTACCGCAAATCCCTAGTTTCCCTAACCCCATCAGTCAACCAGTCAGTGACAGAAATACTAATGACATCACCCAAATTCTCAGCCGCCGCCAACAGCTAGAAATACCAGAAGTATTTTTTACACAGTTCGTGGATAATTTATTTTATGCTCAAAACCCCAACTTAAGGGGACGTAGCCTCACTTCTAGCTCAGAAGATGCCGCTTTACGAGATGAATGGGCTAATATTGGGGGTAACTTGTTGAATCAAATAGAACGAGCTAACCTCAGTACAGCAGCTCGTCAAAAACTAGGACGCTATAGTTCACAAGATGAAGTCATCTGGAGACGACAAGCACAATCAGGAGAGTTAGGGAACTATACAATTAACCAACTCAACAAAGATACCAATGAAAAGTTTGACCGCTTGTTTCCAGGTCAACCGCGTGGGAAACTGAATCAACGAACTTTTGGTCAACTATGGTATGCGATCGCAGCTGATCAAGTTAGTCAAGCTCGTCGATGAAGTGGAAGAGGACAAGGGGAAGTGATTTTTCTAATAATTATTAAATATGTATACAAATAATAGTAATAATAGTATTCAACCGGGGTTGACTTTAAGCGATCGCTATGTGATTGTCCGGCAAATTGGTCAAGGTGGTTTTGGTCGTACTTATTTAGCTGAAGATGTTAACCGCTTTCGGGAACTTTGTGTTTTAAAGGAATTTTCTCCTCAGGTGCAAACTGATTATGTTGTGCAAAAAGCAGGAGAACTATTTGAGCGAGAAGCAAGTGTTCTCTACAAGTTGCAACATCCCCAAATTCCCCGCTTTCGGGAACTACTGCGAATCAATTTGGCAGGGAAGGAATATTTATTTTTAGTGCAAGATTATGTAGAAGGGCAAACCTACAACTCTTTATTAAATGCTCGTCTACAGCAGGGTTTACGATTTACGGAGTTGGAAATTCGCCAGTTATTGCAACAAATTCTGCCAGTGTTGGATTATATCCACTCGATGGGGGTGATTCACCGGGATATTTCACCAGATAATTTAATTCTGCGTTCAATTGACCAATTACCAGTATTAATTGATTTTGGTGGCGTTAAACAAGTAGCGGCCACAGTAGCTTCCGAATATTATCAACCAGAAAAATTCGCATCTTCCCCATCACCAACTTTACTGGGTAAAGTGGGATTCGCCCCTCCAGAACAAATGCAAACAGGTTTGGTGTCTACTCACACCGACTTTTATGCTTTAGCAGTAACAGCGCTAGTTTTATTAACAGGAAAACAGCCGCAAGAACTGATAGACAATTATAATCTTACCTGGCAATGGCGAAGAGAAGTTACTCTCAGTCCGGTTTTGGGACAAGTCTTAGATAAAATGCTATCTCCTCGACCAGGCGATCGCCATCAATCAGCTAATCACATACTACAAGCCCTCAACCCGGCACAAGTCAGCTATCCTCCAACTCAATACCCCCACACTCCACCCCCCACATCTGCCACAGTTGCAGTTTCCCCCCCTCCCCCTGTCTCCCCATCCCCCTCATCTCCCCCATCCCCTCAACCCTGGTGGACACCAGCCAAAGCCTTTTTAGCAGTACTACTATTAGCTAGTACAGCCGGAGCAATTTGGTGGGGAGTCAGTCGTGGCGATGGCGATGGCGGGGAAGTCGAGCCGACACCCACAGTTGAACAACCGACTGATCCCTTAGCGAAATTTTCCCCAGAAGAACGACAACGCAAACAAAGATTAAGTGCGCGGCGTCAACAGTTGGGCATTAGTTCTAACTTTTATGTCAGCTTAGTTAATCAAGTATTTTGGGATAATAACCCCATTTTACGGGGACGAACTCTCAGCGATGAACCCCAAGATGAAGGTTTGCGGGCAGAATGGGATCAAACAGCCGCCCAATTACTAGAAAAACTCGCACCATTGAGTAGTGGCGCCCGTCGCCAGTTGGGTACTTACGCAGCAGCCGAACGCGATCGCTGGAGAGTGGAAGTTAACAAAGTTAATGTTAGTAGTACTGCGTTATATGATTTAGGTGATGCAGCCTTCTACAATGCATTTCCTGAACGGCGTGGCCAAGAATTTATTAATCAACCAATAGGACAAGTTTGGCACGGCTTTGTCAGCGATAAGCTGAATGCCCTCCTTTCTGGGACAGCTTTGCAAAAACTCACATTTGATCAAGGTGCTACTAGCAGAACAGTAAGTGGAAATCTGCAACCTGCTGTTCACCCGGCTGGCGGTAAAGTTTTTATTGCTAACTTGTCCCAGAATCAGTTAATGCAAGTGAAACTCGAAGCAAGTCCTCAAGTTTTGCTTTCGGTTTATTCACCTTCTGGCAAAGTTAAATTTTTAGAAGATTCTACAGAACGTAATTTATCTACTAAATTACCCGAATCAGGATTTTATGAGTTTGTTGTGGTTTCTACAGCATCAGAACCACTAAATTATCAACTCAGCATCTCAGCAGAAACACTTACGCCAGAACCGACACCCACCCCCACGCCAACACCCACGCCTACGCCGACACCCACGCCAGAACCGACACCCACACCAGAACCTACGCCTACGCCTACGCCTACGCCAGAGCCAACACCCACGCTTACGCCGACACCCACACCAGAACCCACTCCTACGCCTCCTGAAACTGAACCCAGCTAAGTTTCATCTGGGAACATCGATGATAGAAATTAAACCAATACAACCACACCAGACTGAAGAAGTTAAAAGCCTTATATTTTCGGTTGTTCAGGAAATTTGGCAAAATCAATCCGCTTTTCTCAACATATAAGGTTGGGTTTTAGTTAGGCTATACTTTTACAGCGATACCTGGATAGTATCTAATCCTTCAAAGCAACGGGTGACATCTGATGAGCCAGACTATTTCTAACTTTATCGAACAAAATTTTTTGCATTTTAACGCAGCAGCCCTGGTTGATGCAGCCAAAGCATACAAAACCCACCTTGAAGATAACGGTAAGATGATGATTACTCTGGCTGGAGCCATGAGTACAGCAGAATTAGGTATATCTTTAGCCGAAATGATTCGCCAGGATAAGGTGCAGATTATTTCCTGTACCGGGGCGAATCTGGAAGAAGATATTATGAATTTGGTAGCCCACAAGCATTATAAGCGTGTTCCCAACTATCGCGACTTAGGCCCCGAAGATGAATGGCAACTTTTAGAACAGGGTTTTAATCGGGTAACTGATACTTGCATTCCTGAAGAAGAGGCTTTTCGCAGAATACAGAAGCACATTTTCCAACAATGGAAACAAGCAAATGACAAAGGGGAAAGATATTTTCCCCATGAGTTTATGTATAAAATGCTTCTGTCGGGTGATATGGAACAATATTATCAAATAGACCCCAAGAATAGCTGGATGCTGGCGGCTGCAGAGAAAGGATTACCAATTGTGTGTCCTGGTTGGGAAGATTCCACTATGGGCAATATTTTTGCTTCCTACTGCATGAAAAAAGAACTTCAACCCAGCACCATGAAGTCAGGAATTGAATATATGATGTGGCTGGCGGATTGGTATAAAGAAAATTCTGCCGGTAGAGGCGTAGGATTTTTCCAAATTGGTGGTGGAATTGCGGGGGATTTTCCTATTTGCGTTGTCCCGATGCTGTATCAAGATTTGGAAATGACTGATATTCCATTTTGGACTTATTTCTGTCAAATTTCCGATTCTACTACCAGTTATGGTTCTTATTCTGGGGCCGTACCCAATGAGAAAATAACTTGGGGTAAGTTAGATAAAACCACACCCCGTTTCGTTGTGGAGTCTGATGCGAGTATAGTGGCTCCTTTAATGTTTGCCTATATTCTGGAACAATGATCTAGACCTTACGCACTGTACAAATTTATTATTTTGTGAATTAAGGAAAATGGGTGATTTCAGGCTGTCATCAATTATCCCTTGATCAATAGCAATCATCTAAAAAGTGTGTGAACATCAAGGTTTAATGCCTGAAATCCATACCCCCTACTAGAAGGGTTAAAAGAAGAGGACGAAAATTCATGACTCGACATAGCATGATTATTCAATGGTCTGATGAAGATCAGCTTTTTCTGGTGACAATCCCAGAGTTTTCTGATCTAGTTGTAATGCCTTGTACTCACGGAAAAACTCGTGAAGAAGCAATTCACAACGGTGAAGAAGTTATTGAAATGTACTTAGAAGCTTGGCAAGCAGAAGGTGAGCCTATCCCTGAACCCGTGACACTTCAAGTTGCCTGATAATTGTCAGTAAGTAGCTGAATTACTATTGATATTCATGTTCCGCTACAAGCAATTATCTAGAGAAGTGAAAAATGATTATTAATCCTGAAAATGTCCCCAGTCGGACAACTTCAACTTACCCCGATAAATTTAAACCTATGGTTTTCGGGAGAGTAAAACAGGCGTTGGGAAATACAGCCGGATTGAAGAATTTTGGTGTCAATTTAGTTACACTATCACCGGGAAGTTCTTCGGCTCTGAGACATTGGCACACCCAACAAGATGAGTTTATTTACATCATTGAAGGTGAAGCGACTTTAGTTACCGACACGGGGGCGCAAATCCTCATACCGGGAATGATGGCAGGTTTCCCAGCAGGTGAGGAAGATGGACACCAATTAGTAAATCGCTCCCATGAAGTGGTGATTTATTTAGAAATTGGCGATAGAACTGCCGACGATCAAGTTTATTATCCAGACAATTATTTAATTGCTAAACGTGGTACTAATGGACATACCATATTTACACACCAAGACGGTACTTTGTATGACAGCTAACAGCGAACAGCCATCAAAGTTGAATACTGCTCACTGTTAACTGTTAGGGAATTCCAAAAATTAAATTATCCCATCTTGTAGGGTGCATCCTGCCCGCCCTTAATATAAGCCAAGCAAGACTTGTACTGAGCTTGTCGAAGTATGCCTGCTCTACAAAAAATTTTGGAATACTTTTTTACTTGGAAGTCCCTTAACTAATTACGCTTCGTCTAAAGCTGCAATTCCAGGCAAAGTCTTACCTTCAAGCAACTCCAAGCTAGCGCCACCGCCAGTAGAAATGTGGCTCATTTGGTCAGCTAAACCAACTTTTTCCACAGCCGCTACTGAGTCACCACCACCGATAATTGTGGTTGTACCAGTTTTGCTAATTTCTGCCAAAGTATGGGCGATCGCTTCTGTACCTGCGGCAAATTTATCAAACTCAAATACACCCATCGGCCCGTTCCAAATCACGGTTTTGCAATCAGCCAAAGCTTCTTGAAAGACTTTTATGGAGTCAGGGCCAATATCCAAACCCATGCCATCAGCTGGAATATTTTCAATGCTGACAGTTGTAGCGTTGGCATCGGGAGCAAACTTATCTGCCGATACAATGTCTGTGGGTAACAGTAAAGCCACGCCACGTTCTTTAGCTTTAGCTTCCAAAGTCTTGGCTAGTTCTAGCTTGTCTTCTTCTACCAGAGATTTACCAACACTCAAACCACGGGCTTTGTAGAAGGTGAAAATCATGCCACCGCCGATGATCAGCTTGTCGCACTTCTCTAGTAGGGTTTCGATTACGCCAATTTTGCTGGAAACTTTGGAACCACCAATAATCGCCGCCAAAGGACGTTGGGGATTTTCAATTGCACTTTGTAAGTACTGCAATTCCTTCTCGATCAAATATCCACCTACAGAAGGACTCAAGTAGTGAGTTACACCTTCGGTGGAAGCATGGGCGCGGTGTGCAGTCCCAAAAGCATCATTTACATAAAAATCAGCATTAGCTGCCAGTTTTTTCGCAAATTCTGGGTCGTTTTTTTCTTCTTCTTTGTAAAAGCGGACATTTTCTAACAACAGAACTTGTCCATTTTGTAAAGACCCAACTTTGGCAGCAACGGCATCACCGATACAGTCATCAGTTTTCACGACTTCTTGACCTAGCAATTCCGAGAGACGCTTGGCAACAGGGGTCAAACGCAACTTGTCATCCACACCCTTGGGACGACCAAAATGGCTTGCTAAAATTACCTTAGCTCCCTTCTGCATCAAATCTTTGATGGTAGGTAACGCGGCACGAATCCGAGTATCGTCTGTGATGTTACCTTGGTCATCCACAGGCACATTAAAATCAACCCGTACTAAAGCCCGTTTCCCAGAAATATCACTTGCAGATAAATTTGCTAAAGTTTTTTTGGACACAGATAGACCCTCCTGATTGCCTTTTTGTTATTGTTTTGAAAGTAGAACCATCCAGATTTTACCGGAGTCAGGGGGGCCTAGGTGAGAGAGATGTTTAAGACAGTACTATTTCCAATAGATCAAAGTCGGGAAGCGCGGGAAGCTGCTGACGTAGTTACCAATGTTGTCCAGAAGTACGGCAGTCGCTTGGTGCTGCTGTCTGTGGTGGAAGAACCTTCTCCAGACACACCAAGTGCAGACCCTATGGTGTCGTCAGAGGTTGTAGCCAAATTGCTGGAAAATGCCCGATCTTTATTTTCTGGGCAAGGCATTCCTGCCGAGATTATCGAAAAGCAAGGCAAACCAGCTTTTACCATTTGCGATGTTGCTGACGAAATTGGGGCAGATTTAATTATTATGGGCTGTCGAGGCTTAGGTTTAACCGAAGAGGGCGCAACTGATAGCGTCACCACCCGTGTAATTAATCTTTCCCCTTGCCCAGTGTTGATTGTGCCGTAAAAGCTTGTATTCAGGGCTTTAGCCCTGAAAAACTCGACTAGCAACACTCAATACAAGCTATGAATATATTTAAAGTTTAATTTCAACGAATTACATCCCAAATTTTAAAATTTCGTAACATCCCTCCCTGTTCACCAGCAACAAAGTACGGTTATCCGGCTACTTGTAGGCAACAGAGGAGGGCTTTTTAGCGTCACCATAGATATATTCAACGCTCTCAAGGAAATTCAATTCTTTTTTTAACAAAACGGTTTTGCACTATAATTGTAAGATTTGACTAAGTTACTTTACTATCTACCAGATTTGTTTTACTATAAGGTAAGTAGAACTCATACCGACTTCAGATTTTACAGTTGCAGCAAGCAACTGAGGATAAAAAAGAATTCTCGCAAATAAACCAGCGTGCTTCTAAGAGATTCAAAGATTTAGGAAAGGTAGAGGAACTCATATCAGGGATACATCTTCTTGATATTTCATACATGACGCATGAATTGGCTTGTTTTGGTAGCGCCCGATGTTCCGTGATCTGTGTACTACCTTTCCCGACTCGATTTAGTTATACAAAATCCGTTGTGTTTACGGAGTAGAGGACAACGCACCAATGCCTACTGTTAACACCCAAACTGAAAACCTCAATACAAAATTCACGGCCGATATGGTGCGAACCTATCTGCGCGAAATCGGTCGTGTGCCACTGCTAACTCGTGAAGAAGAGATTATCTTTGGTAAGCAAGTACAACAAATGATGACGCTTCTAGACGCAAAAGAAGCGTTGGCCAAGAAGCTAGATTATGAGCCTAGTTTACCAGAGTGGGCTGCCCATGTTGACCAATCGGAAACCGAGGTCAAGCAAGTTGTAGCTCAAGGTAAACGAGCTAAACAAAAAATGATTGAAGCGAATCTGCGCTTGGTCGTTGCCATTGCCAAGAAATACCAGAAGCGCAATATGGAGTTTTTGGATTTGATCCAAGAAGGAACTCTAGGATTGGAGCGGGGTGTAGAGAAGTTTGATCCCACCAGGGGTTATAAGTTTTCAACCTATGCTTACTGGTGGATTCGCCAAGCAATTACTAGAGCGATCGCCCAACAAGGCCGAACCATTCGCTTACCAATTCACATTACCGAGAAACTCAACAAAATCAAAAAAGTACAACGAGAACTAGCTCAAAAGTTAGGGCGATCGCCTAATCCGGCGGAAATTGCCAAAGAACTAGAGTTAGAGCCGACTCAGATTCGTGAGTATCTGAATATGGCTCGTCAACCAGTCTCATTAGATGTCAAAGTTGGCGATAACCAAGATACCGAGTTGCAAGAAATGCTGGAAGATGACGGCCCATCACCAGAGTATTACACCACTCAAGAATTCTTGCGCCAAGACTTAAATAACATGCTGGCAGAACTAACCCCTCAACAGCGAGAAGTTTTAGCCCTGCGCTTCGGTTTAGAAGATGGTAACGAAATGTCGTTAGCGAAAGTCGGTGAACGCCTAAATCTCAGTCGTGAGCGCGTCCGCCAGCTAGAACATCAAGCTCTTGCTCATTTGCGCCGTCGCCGCGCCAATATCAAAGAGTACGTTGCTAGCTAAAAGCAGATAGCTTTCGCTGACGCGCCTCCTGGATTCAGGGGGCGATTTTTTTTAGGTAGGGATTGGTGAATAAAGCATTTTCTTCTAGCTTCTAGCCTCTAACCCCTAGCCCCTAACCTCTCACTAAAAAACATTTACACTTTTTCGTAATCGAGAAACTTGCCGTTGTAGCTGTTGATGTTCACAGCAAACGGATTGATGTTTTTGGAAAAATGTAAAATCAAAAAAATAATAGCAGCGTACGAGTATTTTTATAATCATCCTCCAATCGGATGAATCTTTTGGGTGAAGCTGCAATTGTGTAAATGAGAGTACTGTGCAATTACAGCTAAAAATTAAATAAAAAATTCGTTTTCCGGAAATTTTCACTTCTAAAAAATATTAAGACATATCAAACCTTTGATGGAGCCTTGAATAATCAATAATTGGCTATTGTTTAAGTAAGTCGTAGAGGAAATAGTTAGTTTTTTTTACAGGAGAAATCGGGTGCTTAACAACATTGCTAAATTTTTACCCGCGCGCCAGTTGAGACTTCCCATTCTTGGCTTACTACTGACAATTGGCGTTGTGGGTGTACAGACTAAACCATTGCTGAGAAACCAAACACAAACAGCATATGCATCTACAGCCTTAGCTGCAAATCATAGTCAAGCTTCTGTTTTACCTCGCCTTAGACAAGTTAGAGAACAAAGAAGTTTACTGCGAAGAATTGCTGTAGATACTCAGCATCAAGAAAATATTCCACAAACTACGACCTCAAATACTTCTGCTAATCAATCATCTGTTCGCTCTCAAGGACGCTACAAACTAGTATCTTCTGCTAACTTATCAAAGAGCGTCAAAACCACACCTCAAGCTCCTGATTTAGTTGATAAGCAAGTGGCTGTAAACACAACTGGAGCTAGTTCTAGAGCTAATTTTCCCACACAAGATGGAATTTATCTCTATGGTCAATCACCCAGAGCCAACCAACTTGGTCAAGGATATGTCATATTTCAGCAGCGTCAGGGTAGGGTGACAGGTGCTTTATATATGCCCCAGTCTGAGTTTAGCTGCTTCCAAGGAAAAATCGGCCAATCAGGAGAATTGGCAATGACTGTGACTGGTTCCCCTGGAGAAGTTGGCTCAAATCAAGTAGCAACAGCTAACCAACTACAAGTACCTGACTTTAGTGATGATCAAATGATTACTTATGCTCACTCAGTAGCACTGCAAGACTATCATCAACTAAAGTCCATTAGTAATAACGACAGACGCATTTTGCAAATGTGTACTGAATTTGCCACAGGTGTTGATAATCAGCTAGTCAAATAAAGATGAATGTTCCCAGTTTCATCATTTAATACTCAATCCCGGCTTGCGCTTTCACACCTTGATCCCGGAAAGGATGTTTAATCAAAGTCATTTCGGTGACTAAATCTGCTCGCTCGATTAATGCCGGTGGTGCGCCTCTACCTGTGAGAATTACGTGTTTGCTTGGTGGTTTCTCTGCTAAACCTGCTAAAACTTCGTCTATTTGTAAATAAGCCATTTTTAAGGCAATATTTATTTCATCCAAAAGCACCAGTTGAAAGTCTGGGTTGCGGATGTATTCTAATGATTTTTCCCAAGCAGCGCTGGCTTTGTCGAGGTCGCGATCGCGGTCTTGAGTTTCCCAGGTGAAGCCTTCGCCCATAGCATGAAATTCTAGCTGGTCTTCCCAAAGGCTGAAAACCCTTTTCTCTGATGGTTCCCAGGCTCCTTTGATGAATTGGATGATCGCTACTTTATAGCCATGACCGAGCGATCGCAACACCATTCCCAAGGCGGCGGTGGTTTTACCTTTACCGTTACCAGTATTGACAATAATTAACCCTTTTTCTGGTACAGCCTCAGCTATCCGGCGATCCTGCACTTCTTTACGCCGCTGCATCTTTGTGCGGTACTGATCATCAGTTAAGTTAGGTAGGGTTGAGGACATCACTTCGTCTATTAAGCGTTCAATCTCTTTATCTGAGTTTAACTCTTCTGGTGTATCGCTTTTCATCAACCTTGCCTAAAAATAACTACTGCTATCGAAAATTTTCCTTGATTCTAAGTAAATAAAACTAAAAAATTCTGGGATTTATTAGCTAAATGCCAGGTTTATCATAATTAAGAATTTCCTGAGAGAAAGTCTTGTAAATATTTTCATTCTGCTAAAAATGCTGGTGCTTTTTATTGAGCTTAAATATTATTTTCGCAAAGTAATAATTTTATTGGAGTTGTAAAAGTTACTTTTTTGGGGTAACTCTAGATAAAGCACAAGCATATAAATAAATCTAAATTATTATGTATGTATTATTTTAAAAAAATTAATTATTTTATTCAATTAATCACAGCACTATTAAATAATTTACCAATAAAATATACCCGATTCATTGAAAAAGTCAGGGTTTGAAACTCTCTTTGTTAGCAAACAATATAGCGTTAAATAAATATTTAATAAGTTGTTAAATTACTCGCATAAATTAGTATTTTTTAGCATTTTTATAGCTTTTTTTACCATAAAATTTAATATATTTGCTTTTTTATTTTCTATCTGCTCCTAATTTTAAATTTGAGAAAATGCTGACAAATTTTAGCAGTGGATGTCCCTTCACCACTTGTTACTAGACACGTTCCCAGGTCAAAGACTGAGAGGATGTTTGAAAAGTCGGAAAGGATGTAAAAAAGCTCTCTCAGTATAAGCTGTGAATAGATAATA
Organism: Cyanocohniella sp. LLY; assembly: GCA_022241785.1. GTDB lineage: Bacteria > Cyanobacteriota > Cyanobacteriia > Cyanobacteriales > Nostocaceae > Cyanocohniella. Next base: position 52,309 of record JAKOMP010000038.1, read on the forward strand.
GACAGCACCGAGAGAGTAACATGAGTAAAGCATACCCCAGCAACCTGACCCGCGCCCAATATGAATTTCTCAGTGACCTGATTCCAGAAGCCAAACCAGGTGGAC
>JAKOMP010000039.1 GCA_022241785.1 Cyanocohniella sp. LLY
TTTTTCCGAAGAGTATCGGTACCATCGTTAGATGGTTCGGCGAAATAGTCGGCTATTTTGACGGCAGAACTACGAGTGGTACTGTAGAAGGAATTAATAATAAACTTAAGTTAATTAAAAGGCTTGGATATGGCTTTCGTAACTTTAGTAATTTTCGATTACGCAGTTTATTAAACTGGCATTTTACTATTAATTCTCCATAAAAGTAACCGAAGAACCAGAAAAATGAAGGAATAGCCCTGTTACATGCTTGAAAATTCCAGGGTCAGAAAACGCTGTATCTATATTAAGGTATTGCGTTTCAACCTCATGGAGCAAAATAACGAATTCGTCATCACTAAGATGATGAAAATGCCATAATTTCATCCATTTGGGTGTATTTTCGTCTTGAAAATATATACTGCTAGCAAGTGATTGATTGAGTTCTTGTAAATCCAAACTACCTTTATCAAAAAAAGTTTGCCACCATACCGCACTAGGAAATGGATCGTACAACTTTAACGAAGGATACTTGCTAATTACTTCTTTAAGTGTTTGCCCTTCGCTACCTGCAATCAGAGTACAAGCAAGAGCAAGTGAATTAGGGCAACAGAAGTATCCCAGTTATAGGACTGTGTATCGGGTTCTACAACCAATTATTGAGGAGCAAGAACAAAAAGCAAGTGTTAGAAGTCGAGGTTGGCATGGTTCTCGATTATCAGTTAAAACCCGTGACGGCAAAGACTTATCAGTAGAATACAGCAACCATGTTTGGCAGTGTGACCATACTCGTGTAGACCTATTACTGGTAGATCAGCATGGTGAAATTTTGGGTCGTCCTTGGCTGACAACAGTTGTAGATACTTACTCCCGTTGCATTATGGGGATAAACTTAGGGTTTGATGCTCCGAGTTCTCAGGTAGTAGCATTAGCACTGCGTCATGCAATTTTGCCTAAGCAGTACGGCTTAGAATATGGACTCCATGAAGAATGGGGAATTTATGGTAAGCCAGAACATTTTTATACTGATGGCGGTAAAGATTTTCGCTCAAACCATTTGCAACAGATAGGTGTGCAGTTGGGGTTTGTTTGTCATTTACGCGATCGCCCCAGTGAAGGTGGTATTGTTGAGCGTCCTTTTGGCACTTTTAATACTGATTTATTTTCTACTTTGCCAGGATACACAGGGTCAAACGTGCAGGAACGACCTGAGCAAGCTGAGAAAGAGGCTTGTCTGACTTTACGGGAGTTGGAACATCGGTTTGTGCGCTACATCGTGGACAAATACAATCAGCGTCTTGATGCGCGTCTGGGTGATCAAACCCGCTATCAACGGTGGGAAGCGGGGTTAATTGCTTCTCCTAATGTAATTTCAGAAGAGGAGTTACGTATTTGCCTGATGAAGCAAACTCGACGCTCCATTTATAGAGGTGGATATCTGCAATTTGAAAATCTGACGTATCGGGGAGAAAATTTGGCAGGTTATGCAGGTGAAAGCATTGTACTGCGCTATGACCCCAAAGACATTACAACTTTGTTGGTTTATCGCCATTCGGGTAATAAAGAAGAGTTTTTAGCTAGGGCATTTGCTCAGTCTCCAAATCCTGAGCAATTATCTTTGGATGAGGCTAAAGCTAGTAGTCGCAAGATTCGGCAAGCAGGGAAGATGATTAGCAATCGCTCAATGTTGGCAGAGGTACGCGATCGCGAAACTTTCGTAAACAACAAGAAAACTAAGAAGGAACGCCAAAAAGCAGAACAGGCTTTTGTTCAAAAGGCTAAACAGCCGTTGCCAATTGAAACGGAAGAGGAAATAGAAGTGGCATCTACGGACAGTGAGTCAGAATACCAGATGCCAGAAGTCTTTGATTACGAACAAATGCGTGAAGATTACGGGTGGTAGAAAATGACTTCACAACAAGCTCAAGCAGTTGCCCAACAATTAGGTGATATTCCGGTCAATGATGAAAAAATACAAGCAGAAATTCAACGATTGAATCGCAAGAATTTTATCCCCCTGGAACAAGTAAAAATACTCCATGACTGGTTGGATGGAAAGAGGCAATCACGGCAATCTGGTAGGGTTTTGGGAGAGTCAAGAACAGGTAAAACGATGGGTTGTGATGCCTACAGACTCCGGCATAAACCTAAACAAGAACCGGGAAAACCCCCTACTGTGCCTGTTGCTTATATCCAAATACCTCAAGAGTGTAGTGCTAAGGAGTTATTTGCAGCAATTATTGAGTATTTGAAATATCAAATGACGAAGGGAACGGTTGCAGAGATTAGAGATAGAACGCTGCGGGTTCTTAAAGGGTGTGGAGTAGAAATGCTGATCATTGATGAGGCTGATCGCTTGAAACCCAAAACGTTTGCTGAAGTGCGGGATATTTTTGACAAGTTGGAAATTGCGGTGATTTTGGTGGGTACTGACAGGTTAGACGCTGTAATCAAGCGAGATGAGCAAGTATATAACCGTTTTCGTGCCTGTCATCGGTTTGGTAAGTTTTCAGCAGATGATTTTAAGCGAACTGTGGAGATTTGGGAAAAACAAGTTTTAAAACTGCCAGTTGCTTCTAATCTTTCCAGTAAAACAATGCTGAGGACTTTGGGTGAGGCAACAGGAGGTTACATTGGTTTGCTGGATATGATTCTCAGGGAGTCAGCAATCCGGGCATTAAAGAAAGGATTAGCAAAGATTGATTTGGAAACCCTGAAGGAAGTAGCAGCAGAGTACAAATAATGGAAGTCCCAGAGATTCAACCTTGGTTGTTTCAAATAGAACCTTTAGACGGAGAAAGTTTGAGTCACTTTTTAGGACGCTTTCGACGAGCAAATGATTTAACTCCTGCTGGATTAGGTAAGGCAGCAGGACTTGGCGGTGCGATTGCTCGATGGGAAAAGTTTCGGTTTAATCCCCCACCGTCTCGCCAGCAGTTAGAGGCATTGGCTAAGGTTGTGGGAGTTGATGCCGATAGGTTAGTGCAGATGTTACCACCTGCTGGGGTGTGGATGAACCTTGAACCAATTCGGCTTTGTGCTGCTTGTTATGTTGAGTCCCCTTGTCACCAGATTGAATGGCAGTTGAAGGTAACACAGGGGTGCGATCGCCACAAGTTAAGCTTGCTTTCAGAATGTCCTAATTGTGGGGCTAGGTTCAAAGTTCCGGCGTTATGGGTCGATGACTGGTGTCACAGGTGTTTTGTCTCGTTTGGAGAGATGGCTGAGTCCCAGAAAGGGGTGTAGCCCTAATTGCTTATGAGCTTAAATTGCTCAGATGACTCACCCATAGAATCTTAATCATAGATAGAAATTAGTTCTTTACGATATCTCATTAGAGGTACTATAAAGGAAAGCTTTTAGTAATATGATAACGGAATAGTACAAATGTTCTAAAGAAGTGTAAATGTTTAAACTACTGAATTAGAGTTTGTAGCAGGAGGTGAGAAATTTGATGCTTGAGCAAGTTAGGAAATGTAAATACTGTGGCAGAGACATGATGAACATTTCTCACTTATCATGGTCAGAAAATCCATATTGTAGTCATTGCTTTGACCAAAGAATTTCAGAAGCATCAAAAAAAATGCCTCCTCAAAATTGGCATATTGAAGGGCATTATATTGTCTTTACACCAAAGCAACAAAGGTTGTCTCTAAGTGAGTTTGAGCATCAGAAAGAGTAAGACCTTTATTACAGTGTTGTGATTTTCTTCTTAGATTACCTTGATTGTCGGTAAAAACATTTACATTCCATGAGTTTGTTCCGTCTTTGACTAATTCAACTATTAAATCTGGTTTTCCTTGTCCTTTACTAGCTTTCCAAATAATCTCTCCATTGTCAGATATTTCGGTGTTCCAATTTAAAGGAATTGCCACTTTACCTAGTGCATCTGCAAGTTCAATTGCAGATATATAGCGTTTTTTAGGATCAATATTTAAAGCTTTTGGCTCTTCTGTACTTGCTATGCTAAAAACGTCTATAAATTAGCTCATATCCCTTACTGGGCAAGAAATACAGCTTTTTACCTTGACGTTTGAGCTTTTGCGATAAAACCTAGGTTATAACTGTCTGAAACCCTTGATTTTAAAGGGAAATTTCTAATTTTAGTTTGAAGTTTAGCATAACACCTACGGAAGAGCCATTTATTTTCAACAAATAAATCAACCTTTGGACGCTTTTTACTTACTAACTTCGCCATACTGTACTGGTGCTTCACCATGAAACTCAAGAATTTTGGGCTGTTTCATTTTGGCATTAGCAGGCTCAATTTTTTCTAGCTGTAAATCAAACTCCCACTCATCCAGTAAATCAAAGATAAGTTGCAGATGATTTCCTGTTTTTAGTGGTAATTCACCCAAGCGAAAATCGCTGGTGTTTGGGGGAATATCAACAAAGGGATGGGAAAATTCAAAAGTACGCCCTAAATGATCTTTGTAAATGAATCGGTAGAGGTGCTCAAAGTCAAAATCAAATGCTTGAACAACTGCTGCGGCGACTTGATCGAGATTGAAGTTGCTAGGAATGGCTATGCGTCGCCAAGCATCCAGCAGGGTGACTTTAAAAGTATATATTGCCTCGGTAAACTCTCCTTTGGCATGACTAAGGTTTGTTCCCATTCAGGAAAGTAGGTTTGGAGTGATGGGTTTAATTTTTCAAAGGCGATGTGGAAGTTAAGCGTAATTTCCGCGTCTTCTTGTTCTGGTTCAATTTCATCATAAATTTCGGAGATTAAAGCTATCATTGCATCTCCCCAAGAACGGCGTTTTACAGCAGCGATCCGCCATCCTTTAGCAGGTTCGGGTTTTCCTGGGGTGAGTTCGAGGAAGCCAAATAAATGAAACAGGCTCAGACTGTGCAAGCCTGGGTAATAGACTAATTTATCTTGTTCTGAGTAACTTTTAAAGGTTAAGCCTTCATCTGGAATTTCTCGCCAAAATTGCAAGCAGCGAAATAACAGTCCGTATGGATCTCTAAATTCGCCTAAGACTTCGCTTTCTCCCCAAATTAACCAGGATTCTAAAAGTGTGAAATATTGTTCTGTTGGGTTGAAGCCTTGCCAAATTTTGAGGAGTTGTTTGTCTAATACTAATTTGGTTTTTTTGCCTTGGGTGATAACTTGAGACAGTCCAGAGGTGCGAAGGACGAAGTATAACCCGTAAATGTAAGGGTAGGATTTTTGTTGGGGACGCTTGAGGTTAGTTTCAATGGGGTAACTCAAGCGGGAATTGAGTTGCTGGAGGTATTTGAGGGAGAATTGGTGATAAGTGCTGCTTACTTCAACGCCGTCAGGTTGGAGAACTTCTAGGATGGTTTGAAAGTCCCGCAGAATTGTTCCTGGGGAATCTTGGGTGATGATTTGCTGTTGGAGGAGTTGCTTTTTGTCTTCCGTGAGAATAGGGAGTTGTTCGCGGAGATGATTGGGGACGGGGAATAGTCGTTTAATCATCTAATTTCAATATATAAACTCGTTATTTAGCTCCAAAGCTGATACCTATTTTTTTATCTTCTTGATTTACAAAAAAATCGTGGTTGAATGAATGAATACAAAGGTTATCTTCATAAATTACATGCAGTTGATTGATATAATTTCTAGATTTTGGAAAAACTCTCCAATTTACAGGTTCACCAGGTAAATATATATAATCTAGTGAACTAGTCATAACTAATAACCCATCTTCTTGTTCTAAAATTATTCCAAAAAAGGAACTATCTGCACTCACAATATCACCTAATGATTTTTGAAAATCTACAGAACCAAGACTTATAAATTTTTCTCGTTCATATTTTGCCTTCGGTGATGATTTAACTAAGTCTATAGACTTTTCCTTAACTAAGCAAATTTTATCGTATGTACCCCATGTAAAAACCGCCGATTCAGTATTCAGAGTATTTATAAAAATTTCCTTAGCTGAAACTAACTTTGTAAATTCTCTATTAGTATTTTCATTTTCGTCTCTTTCTATGGAAGCTATTGAACCTCTCTTTTTGTCTGTCTCATCCTCAAATATTAAAGGTAAATTGATTAGATTCTCTTGATTTTGTTTAGTATTTGACGTATCTTTAGATTTGCGTTTTTTAATAAGTTTAAACTCCGCAAATAATCCTTGGTTAAAATATGATGAACTGAAAATACTAGGATATAACCAACGTACAAAATTTGAATGTTGTTCAGTAATACGTCTAGGTTCAGGATGTTTCTCAGAATAATTTTGGTTTAAATAATAATCAAATAATCCCTCACTTCCACCAGCAAGTGCTAATGTCCTATTAGATGCCGAAAGGCTAACGACAGGTAGATCACATATTTTTTTTATATGGGTGTTTGATAAACGTTTTCTACTAAAATTAGTACAACTAGATGATGAAACTCCACTTTGACTTCCAACGTAGACAGTTTTATAATGTACGGCGCTATCAGCATGGGGAAAAGGTAATAAATTATCTTGTTCGCCCATCTTACATTTATTTAAAGTAGATGAGGAAATCTCAATGGGAATATTAGCTAATTTTTTAAATTTTTCTATGATTAATTCTCTGATATCTGCATCTTGCAATAGTAAATTATCATACAGATTATCTCCATATTGAAGTGCAAATTGTAATGCAATATTCAAACTTTCAGGAACAGTAATATTTTCTATTAATTGTTCCCAATCTAATGTTAGGATAGAACCATCACTTCTCCAAAGATATAGCCTTGCATCATAAATTTGGCTATCATAATATTCACCTGGTATGGTGATAGTAAAAGGTTTGAGGTTTAAAGACTGCATTTTTGACCTTTAGCAATTTTCCTGATAAGGGGACGGCGAAGATATTCTTTTTGTAACCAATCATTTAATACATATTCCGGAGGAATGTCTTGTGGTTTTTGTCCACTAGGATTTGCAGGATATCCATGCCATTTACTATTTTTATTACTATCTACAAATTTAGCAATAAAAAGCTGGCAAAAAATAGGTTCTTTTTTAGCTGAATTTCCAATATATTGGGCTGTATTGTTTTTTAAGTATAAACTCCAACTGGAATGAGGTTGTTTATTCCAATCAGATGATAAAGAAAATTGAAAACAATTCCTTTCGTCATCTTCAGTTATAGTCCACTGTGATTTTTCAGGGCTGTTATTCCTGTGGTCTATTTTATGAATATATAAAATTTCAGGTAAAATTTCAAACTCTTGATTATCCATTTGTGGGGTTACTTCTTGAGAGTGGTAGTTTATAGCTATTACTAAATGGGTGATCAGCGATTAAAGTAACTACTTTGTTACCCATAATTGAAATAGCCATAATAGGCTGATCAAGCTTATTAGTCAAGTTCTATTTTATACCATCCACAAGTTGTCAGTCCCGCCAAAGACATCAGCGTGTCTTCATCTCGCTGATCCAATGCCACTGCTTGCACTAATTTATCAAAAGGTACACTGCGTTTGCGCTCCAAAGGTCGAGAATCAGTTTTATCCGACTCGCACACCTCCACCGCATCCACAATCACGAATTGTTCCTTCACTTGAGCATCCGGTGTCACTCCCTGAAAATCAGTTGGATTAATTGTGCGGGTTCCCCGTCCTTTCATCTGCTCAAAATAAATCCGCGATTTTACATCCCGCATAAATAGCAAGCATTCCAGTGGTTTGATATCCGTTCCGGTGGAAATCCTATCGACGGTGACAGCAATGCGGGGATTATAGGAGTTGCGGAAACTGGCGATTAAATCTTCTGCTTTCTCCCCAGTGGTGCGATAGGTAATCTTTTTACAAAACTCATTCCCCTTGCCAAATTCTTGGGGGACAATTCGCACAATATCTTCAGCGTGGGAGTCATCTTTGGCAAAAAACAGGGTTTTGGGAACTTCAGTTCTACCAGGGAATATGTCGGTAAATAATCGCTGTTTAAAAGTGCGAATCACCGTGCGAATTTGATCCATCGCCACAACAGAACGATCCAACTCCCTTTCCGCATAGCTTACATCTTCATCCAAACGCTGCCAACGTATCGCACGAGTTTGGCGATCGCGTCTATCAATGTAAAATCCTGCTTGGATATTGCTACCCTGTTCTGTAATTTGCGTGCGAATACGATAAACCTCATACCCCACATTCACCCCATCAGCTACCGCCCGTTCGTGAGAATACTCCATTACCAAATTCTGATCAAAAAAGCCAAAGGTTTGCAGAGAAGGCGTTGCCGTCAGTCCGATAATGAAAGCATCAAAATATTCCAAAACTTGCCGCCACACGTTGTAAATCGAGCGGTGACATTCATCGGTGATAATGAAATCAAAGGTTTCAATGGGAATTTTCGAGTTATAAACCACATCCTTGGGTTGCTGGTTTTCCTCTTCGCCATCGAACTGTGATGCTTCCTCATTTTCTGCCTCAAATTCAGCTTCTCCCCGCAGCATCGAATAAAGACGCTGAATAGTCGTGATACACACCTTATTAACCGGATCGATGGTATTGGAAGTCAACAACTGCACATTATAGAGTTCAGTAAACTTGCGCCGCACAGTTCATGCTTGTTAGAAGCCTCTGTGCTGTGTAAATTTGGGTTAGTTTGACTGCTGTTAAACAGTCTTGCTTTCTGACCCTGGTAGCTGCCCACCTTGATGCTGCTGTCCCTTGCGGATAGGAATAAGGTGCGCCCCCAGTAATAGAGGTGCGGGTTTACCGCAGTGGTGGCTACTGAATCACCTCTGAGCAAGGAGGAACCCACCTTAATTATTTTTTGGCGAATCGAAGCGGGGTCAATTTCCCTGGGGATCTGCCAAAACTTCAAATCGCTTATTGATTAAGGCTTGTACCTTTTATGGTGTCAGTTAATTTACTTTTTTAAGTGTTAACAGACAGGCGATTTTGGGAGACTTGCCAAAAATGCATTCAGAACTGTTGGCAAATCAAGGGTTGGGAGCACAGGGTTTCAACACCCCTCCCAGTGAGAGGTGGGTTGAAAGGTGCCGAAAGACCACAGCGAATCATCCTATGAGTTTCAACACCCCTCCCAGCGAGAGGTGGGTTGAAAGTCACTACGACTTTCGCTGTCAATGGGTCTGTCCTAGTACATTAAAAGCTTTATTGAGTTTTGGAATTTTTCCAGTGTTCATAGCAAACACTTTTTAGGTGGGTTGAAAGGATAGAGCAACAGATCCTTTGTTTGAAGAGCTTGATTTTAGCTCTAATATTGAAACTGATTAGTTACCCTATAAAATAAGAGTTCTGCCATACTTTAGGTATGGCAGGGCGTTGTAATGATATAGAATTTGTTTGGCAACACGGACATTAATCTGTCAACGCAGTCATATAATTTGGCAAACGACAAAAAACGAGCGCGGAGGGATTTGAACCCCCGACCCACAGAACCGGAATCTGTTGCTCTATCCACTGAGCCACGCGCCCTAATACTGGCCAATGATAGCACGTTTTAGAGAAAATCGGCAGGGTTGACGGGGGAACCATGACGACGCACTTCAAAATGCAGATGGGGCCCAGTAGATAAGCCTGTGGAACCCACAGCCGCGATCGCTTGCCCTCTTTGTACAGTTTGCCCGTCATTCACAAATAATTCGCTGGCATGGGCATATAGGGTAGTCATGCCTTGACCGTGGTCAATAATTACCGTTCTGCCATAACCGCCATACCACCCGGCAAAAATTACGGTTCCGGAATCGGCGGCGCGGATTCTACTGCCATGACTAGCGGCAAAATCTAATCCTGAGTGAAAGCGACGATATCCCAAAATTGGATGTGTCCGCCAACCAAAGGCGCTGCTAGTGCGGGCATCGCTGGGATAAGTGAGTATTCCCGTTCCCCGAATGAGGATATTGGTGCGGCTATTGGCTTTAGCTTGGGCTGCGGCTACTTTTTGTTGAATTAAAACTTCTAAGTTCAGGGAATCTCGATCTAGCTGGTTTTGTGCAGTTTCCAACGCCAGGCGATCGCTATTCAGGCGTTCGATTAGTTCTGATTGTGATTCTGCCTGAGTTTGATAATTAGTTTTTTGTGCTAGCAACTGCTGGCGAATTAAAGCAATTTCATTCTTTTGCTGTTCTACTGCCATTTTTTGTTGCTGGATTTCGTTTGCTTGTTCATTGAGTTTCGCCAAAATCTTCTGGTCTGCCTGATACACTAACTTTAATTGCCGCCGCCGACTGATAAAGTCGCTGATATTTTGGCTTTGTAATAACACAGCCCATCCTTGAGAAGCAGGCGATCGCTGAAGATATCGCAATCTGGCTACTGTTGCTGCTTGGCGTTCTGCATAAGAATTTTCCGCGACAACTAAATCAGCTTCTAACTGCTGGAGGTTTTCTGTCGCTTGTCGTAAGCGTAATTCACTGTCTTGAATATGACTATTTGTAGTTTGCAAGTTTTGGTTGATACCAGTCAGTCGTTCTTCAGCGGCTTCTTGCAAATTAGTCAAGCGATCGCGCTGCTGTATGGTTTTTTCACGCTCTTGTTTAATTTGTTGCTGTTGCTGTCGCAGAATATCAACTGATGGTGCTGTCGTTGCAGATACTGGCAGTGCTAGTAATATGCATAAAATACAGCAAAATGCAAGACGTAACCAAAAAAATCTTGTTAGAGGGATAAATAGCGATCTCATGCTGTTGATTCAGCCAAACAATTGCAGGCATCAACAGCATTATTCCCAAAACTGAGAAAATCCTAACAGGTTAAAACTGAGTTTTCCAACTTGCCAAATCAGCCAAAGAGCGATCGCGGTAACGTCCATAACGCTCTGGCTTACTTTTGATTTTCACGCCTAAATCCGGCAAAATGCCAAAATTTGGTGGCATTGGTTGGAAATGCTTGGGTGAAGCCGAACTAATAAATTCTAATAACGCCCCCATCATGGTATTTACTGGTGCTGTTAATAATTCCTTACCCAAAGCTAACCGCGCAGCATTGGTTCCCGCTAACCAACCATCTGCGGCGGCGGCGGTGTAACCTTCAGTACCAATCAACTGTCCAGCGGCAAACACAGTGGGACGTTGTTTAAATTGTAAGGTCGAGTACATTAATTGGGGTGCATTAATAAAAGTATTGCGGTGCATCACTCCCAAACGCACAAATTCCGCATTTTCTAAACCAGGAATGAGGCGGAAGACTCGCTTTTGTTCACCCCAGCGCAAGTTAGTTTGGAATCCTACCATATTCCACAGTTGACCGGCTTTATCTTCTTGGCGTAGCTGCACCACAGCATAAGGCCGTTCCCCTGTGCGACTATCAGACAATCCCACGGGTTTTAGGGGGCCGTAGCGCATGGTGTCTTCTCCCCGGTGCGCTTGTTCTTCAATGGGTAAACAAGCTTCAAAAAATTTCGCTGTTTCTCGTTCAAAGTCTTTTAATTCAGTTTGTTCCGCTTGACGTAGTTCTTGCCAAAACCGCAGATATTGTTCCTTGTTCATCGGACAGTTGAGGTAAGCAGCTTCACCTTTGTCATAGCGCGATGCCATAAAAGCAATGTCATGGTTAATTGATTCACCGACGACGATGGGACTAGCTGCATCAAAAAAGCTGAGGTATTCCATCCCCGTCAAACGGTGCAAGTCTGCGGCTAAATCAGGACTGGTTAAAGGCCCGGTTGCTAACACCACAATACCTTCAGGAATAGCTGGAACTTCACCGCGCCGAAATTCAACTAAAGGATGACTAGATAGGGTTTCCGTCAAGTCTTGGCTAAATTGTCCTCTGTCTACAGCTAGCGCCCCACCAGCCGGAACGGCGTGTTCATCGGCTTTGGAGATGACTATAGAACCCAGTTGGCGTAGTTCTTCATGCAACAATCCTGTAGCACGATCGCTCGCCATTGCCCCAAAGGAATTACTACAGACTAATTCTGCCAGATGTTCTGTATGATGAGCTGGGCTAAAGCGTTTGGGGCGCATTTCATGTAGAATCACCGGCACTCCAGCCTGGGCTATTTGCCAAGCTGCTTCTGTCCCAGCTAATCCACCTCCAATTACTTGTATCGGTTGCTTATCCATAGTTCTACGCTCGGTTCACCCAATTTTATGTTGCTGGGAATGCATACAAGCCATGATATAGCAGGGAATGGGGAATGGGGAATGGGGGAGAAGGATTGTGTTCCTCCCTAAATATTAGAACTTCCTAAGATTTCTTTTAAAAAAACCGCAAGTCTAAACTTACTTGCGATAATCCTGTGTAGCACTCAATTATTGAAAACACGAAAATTACAGCTGATCAATCTCATTAATAAAAAAAATTACAGGAGGTTTTTTAAATTAACTTTTAAAGTATTGTCAAACCACTACAAGCGAGGAGTGTTTATGACGGATTCATCATTGGATAAGTCTATCAGTCTACCCATCACTCAAGATCTGGAAGTAGCTAAGAAACAATATCAATATAACTATACTCATATTCCACCTCTAGCAATGGTGGATCAGCTTCCTGGTGCAGAATTGTTCTCGAATCAGTGGATTTATTTGTTAGCCCAAGTACTAAAGGAGATTGTCGTGAATACTATCATTACCAATCGGGGGAATCGCGGTTCCCAATCGGTTCGTGATGATGTGAAATGGTTTATTTTAGAAGCCTTAATTAAAGGGGCAATACCCGTCAAGATTAGTATTATTACTCAACTACTGCCAATTATTCCGAAGGTTTTGATTCTCGGACTATCTAAAGATTTTCGGGAACTCGATGATCTGTTTTTTTCCATGATCCGCGAAAACGGACTCAAGATATTTCAAGATTCTTTAGATCGAGTCACAGCCCTGCTATATAAAGGACATCCTACAGGACATGTAAGCAATCTTCAGGATTACGAAAAGATATTTCCGATCATGAAGCCACAAGCGATCGCTCAAACTTTTCAGCAAGATGAAGTTTTTGCATATATGCAAGTAGGTGGCTACAATCCCCTAGTAATCAAGCGGGTAAATACTCCAGGTGATAACTTCCCTGTCCAAGAAGAACATTACCAAGCCGTCATGGGTAATGAGGATTCATTGGCAACGGCAGGAGAAGAAGGAAGACTCTATCTAGCCGATTATAAAATTTTAGATGGTGCGATCAACGGTACATTTCCCGGCCCACAAAAATATATCTATGCACCTCTGGCGCTGTTTGCATTACCCAAAGGATCTGACTCTAATCGTTTACTGCGCCCTATAGCCATTCAGTGTGGCCAAACGCCCGGAACTGATTACCCAATTATTACCCCCAATTCTGGTGAATATGCTTGGTTATTTGCTAAAACCGTCGTCTACATCGCAGATGGCAACTTTCATGAAGCTGTTAGTCACCTGGGGAGAACACATTTGTTTGTTGGGCCTTTTGTCATGACAACCCATCGGCAGTTATCTTCTAGCCATCCCTTAAATTTATTACTACGTCCCCATTTTGAAGGCACTTTAGCAATTAACGATGCCGCCCAACGAGTTCTCATCGCTCCTGGTGGTGGTGTTGATAGATTACTTGCATCAACAGTGGATAACTCACGGGTATTAGCAGTGCGTGGGTTACAAACCTATGCTTTCAATCAAGCCATGTTACCGCAACAATTGAAACAGCGTGGTGTAGAAGATCCCAACTTATTACCTGTTTATCCTTACCGAGATGATGCATTACTAGTTTGGGATGCCATCCATCAATGGGTATCAAATTATCTCAGCCTTTACTACAAGACAGATCAAGATATTCAAAATGATACAGCCCTGCAAGCATGGGCAGCCGAAGCGCAAGCTGACGATGGCGGACGTGTAATTGACTTTGGCGAAGATGGAGGAATCAAGACACGGGCTTACCTAATTAACGCCGTGACTTTAATTATTTTCACCAGTAGTGCCCAACACGCTGCGGTAAATTTCCCCCAGAAAGATTGGATGAGTTACCCAGGCATACCCTTAGCGGGTTATTTGCCAGCTACCACTCTCAAAGGCAACGTCAGTGAACAAGACTATCTGAATTTGCTTCCGCCTCTAGGACAAGCCCAACGGCAATTAAATGTACTGACTTTACTGGGTTCTGTATATCACAACAAGCTTGGTGAGTATCCGCAACAACACTTCACAGATCCGCAGATAAAACCCTTGTTAGAGAAATTTCAGAGTCATCTTCAACAGGTAGAAGCCACCATCAAGGAACGCAATTTACACCGCCCACCTTATGAATATTTACTCCCGTCTAAAATTCCTCAAAGCATTAATATCTGAGGGGCTAGAGGCTAGAGAGTCCGTGTATAGCCCTTTTCTATCACTCTGGAGAGAGAAAAATAAATGTAGGTTGGGGAGCCATTTGCATGGGCGGGTTTCCCGACTTGAGCAAAGTGGCGTTAGAACGTAGTGAAACCCAACAATACCAAGGTCTTTGGGTGTTGGGTTGCGCTGTGCTTAACCCAACCTACGCCTAGAAAGGCAGTGTATAGGGGCACATGTTTTGGACTGTGACTACATGCTTTTTCCTTAGCCTCCTGATCCCGCTCATCTCCCCCATCACCTACTCACAAGTCAGAAACTATGGAAACTTCCAAAATACTTCAAGCTCACGATCGCCAAATCCGGCTTTCTCGCCGTCTTGATAAAGTGGGTTATGATACTACCCTGGGCAGGCTGTTTCGCCTAATTGCCTACTACAGAGAAGCTTTGCTCATACTCCAGCAATGGAAAGACTTTCTCTATATTCGCAAGGAACATATTGGAGACAAATATTTTGCTGTAGATCAGGCGATTATGCATTCTTCTCATTCCCAAGTAAAAGAACTCATGCACGTTGAGCCACAATTACGGGGAAATGATTTAGGCATAATTAGAATGTTAGCTCCTAGCTACTTGCTAAATAATCCCCTGAGTTTGGGAATGAACGGCAATGAACATACAGGAATTCGTGCTGTTTTTCAACAAGCTTTGCCAGAGCCATCTGCCAAAATAAATGTCATCGGTGATCTAGTAAATCAAAGTTTATTAGTAGCTGCCCAAAAAGGTGAAGTCCATATCGGCAATGACTTACCCAAGATGATACTGTCTATTTTGCATCAACTTGTGTGGGAAATTTCATTATCTGAAGCAGAAATCACAGCATCGAATACTTATATTCAAAATCTGGCTCTCGCATCCTTGCCTAATTTTGTCAGCAGATATTTACTGGCCATCATTACAGCACCCAGAATTCGCCATCGTCGGCGTTTAATTGAGAAGTATCAACAATCTCCACTATGGGCATCTTATCTAGAAATTGGTAGCCAATATCAATTGAATGCTCATCAAATTGCTAATAGTATATTCGATATGATTCATATTGCTGGCACAGCTGGTACAAGTGCGCTTTTAGGATCTGTAATTGGTGTTTTCTGCCAAGATAATGCATTAAGAAATGACGTAATATCAGAAATTAATGCTGTTTGGAATCATCAAGAAACGTTGAATACATCCGCACTAGAACACTTACCTCTGCTGAATAAAGTAATTCTAGAAACGGCTCGTCTTTATCCACCTGTGCGATTTGTTAGTCAACTTACTACTGAGTCAGGTGAAGTTGAAATTGGTGAACAGCGATGTCCATTTCAAAAAGGTACTCGGTTACTTGGTTCTATTTTCACCGCTAATCGTGATGCTACAAGATATGAAAATCCTGATAGTTTTGATGTGAATCGGGATTTTTCAGATATCTTATCTTGGAATGGTCAAGAGCATGAGCGAATTTGTCCTGGACGCTCATTATCCGTTGGCTTAATTAAAGTTTTTTGTTTGTATCTTTTCCAAAAATATCAATGGGAATCAATCACAGAAGTCAAGTGGAATTTTGAAAGAGTAACTGCGGTTACTCCCAATGATTTAGTACTACAAGGCTTTGCTCAAAAATGATGATTGGCTCAATTGAGAACAGGCAACTAGATAATATTGCCACCTGGATGATTCCGATTCAACAAACAAACTTACCAACTGTCTTGAAGGGTGTTTTCTTTCTGGATGGTAACCCGCTTCCAGATGATTGCATCACAATGTACAACTTAGAATGGGACACACAACAGCTAAGTTTAATGTTACCCGTGTTTGCGCCGTTGCAGTGGACTTTTCATCGCTCAATTTTAGGATGGTTATTACTGTCTTCCGTTCAGTTGACGCAATTAAAGTACCAACTCCAATTTGAAGATGAAACTTTGCTGCGATCGCAAGTCATACCCTGGGTATTAGGAGTGCGGATTCCTGAGTGGATCATTGACGCTACACTGTGTCGAGCCGAAAACTCTGACAATGGAGATACTTGGTATCGCAAAAACTCTTGGTTTGGTGGAATTTCTAATGTGGGAGAATATACTCTGCGGCGGATTGTCGATGAAGATGGGCGCTATACTCCGGCCTTTAACGAGATGCTTGCTAAGGCGCCAAATGAGTGTTTAGTGGTTGCTAGGAATTGAAACGAAGAAGATGAGTATCCCCGCCCATTTAAATGGGCAGGGAATTAATTTACGGATATCTTCTGCTACCGGCACCCACAACACCAATTTTGTGTCGATAGGAAAGTTCAGCCCCAAACCAACCGGAAACGCTAGTCAATGTCCCGACAACCAACGAAATCAATAATCCCCAAGGTAATATTCGAGCATCGGCATTACCCAGACGCAAGATGAAGTTGAGGGCTGTCAATAACAGAATTGCCACGTTAAGAATCATGTGTGTCCACCCTGCGGTGCGCTTGCGGACACGTTCAATTCTCAAGAAGTCACTCATGCCAGTTATGGCAGCAACGATACCCCCTAATAATCCCAAGCCAATTAACCAGAGCGATGCCCTAGCCCAGAAAAAATCATTGGTTAACCAATAGCCCACATCACTACCTAAGGCACCAGCTAAAAAGGCAATAGGAAACATCACTGTTAGGGGGTGTAAAGGATGTCCGGCGATGGCTACTGTGCTGGGTACACCAGTATCAAGATATTCTCTGTCGTCACTTTCAATAATTGGGGGAATATTTGGAAATGGTGTGGAAGTTGATTCTGCGCCTGTAGTTTCCATTATTGATGATCCTATTTTTTAGTGAAAGCAATCTATTAAATATCAGCTTTAACTTGCTAATAAAATATTTGTTTTTTATATGCAAATATCCTTTGAGTAAATTTATAGAACTATGCTATTTTTTTTATCTACCTAGAGGTGGAGTACAGATTATAAATTTATCTGTCTAGAAGTATAAAAGTAGAAAAATAGCGAAAAAGCTCTGTTTTTCTATCCAGAGTTACCAAGGCGATCGCTCAAAAGAAAGATGAAATATCACTAACTAATATGACAACCTAAAACAAGTAACGATCCGAACACTTTTTCCGAGGAGAACTGAAGCATGGTATCTACTTTAGATGATACAAAGCGTAATGCTATTGCTAAAAAATTGGCAGATATAAAATTGGTTCAACAGTTGATCATTGAAAACGAGCAACTGTTTTTAAGAGAATCAACCGATGGTGAAATCACAGATCGCTTCCGGAAGATGCTTGAAGATGACCAAAAAAATCAAGGCGTTCTTGAAACTGTAATAGTTCAATACGGCATCCAACAAGAGCCTAACAAAACAGTTCAAGAAATGCTCAAGACAATTCGTCAAGTAATGCAAGGCTCTGAATTGAGTTTCTATGAAAAAGTATTCCAGCATGAACTGTTAAAGCATCAACAAGCAATGTCTGGGATTACAATCCACAAAGCTGCTCAAAAAGTTGGTGCTGACGTGATGGCAGCAATTGGGCCTTTAAATACTGTGAACTTTGAAAATCGCGCTCACCAAGAGCAACTCAAAGGTGTATTAGAAGTTCTGGGTGTTCGTGAACTCACTGGACAAGACGCAGATCAAGGAATTTGGGCACGAGTTCAAGATGCTGTTGCCGCATTTAGCGGTGCAGTAGGTAGTGCTGTGACTCAAACCAGTGACAAAAAAGATATGAATATCCAAGATGTGCTTCGCATGGATCACAACAAGGTAAATATTCTGTTTACAGAATTGCTGCAAAGCAACGATTCCCAAAAGATCCAAGAGTACTTTGGTCAAATCTACAAAGACCTAACTGCTCACTCGGAAGCTGAAGAGGAAGTTGTGTACCCAAGAGTGCGTTCCTTCTATGGTGACAACGATACCCAAGAGCTTTATGACGAACAAGCCGAAATGAAGGTGATGTTGGATCAAATCCGCGCTATTGACCCTTCTGCACCTGAATTCAAAGATAGAGTCAGACAATTAATGGATAGTGTTGGCGACCATATTCGTCAAGAAGAAAGTACAATGTTTGCGGCGATTCGCAACAACTTAAGTTCTAACCAAACTGAGCAACTGGCGACAGAATTTAAAGCTGCTAAGAGCAAAATTCAACAAAAAATGGGCGGTAGTAAGACTGGAGCGAACGCTTAGTATACTCCGCTTCTCACAATTGTCAGGTGAAAGTAAGGAATGAGGAATAGGAATTAATTCCTAAAACAACAGGCGATCGCTTTTGATTGATATCGGGCGATGGCCTGTTTTCGTGCCAGCCTATGTTCACAAGTAATATTTGTAAGCAGCATAAGCCATCGTCACAACGCCAGTGATAATAGCAGACTCATCGACTTCAAATTCCGGATGGTGTAGGGGGTGATTAATAATTCTATCTTTGTAGCCTACACCCAGACGAAACATGGAACCAGGGGCGTGTTCTAAATACACAGAAAAGTCTTCCGCACCCAGGGAAGGTTCAGGTAAGACTTGGACGCGATCGCTACTCCAAGCTTCTTCGGCAGATGATTGTAATAATTGCGTCAGGGCATAATCATTTTGCACACTGGGTACGCCTTGGCGATAATTAACTTGATAACGCGCCCCGTAAGAATGACACACATTAGCCACAATGTTTTCAATCCAGTTGGGGAGTTGAGTGCGGGTTTCTGGGTGGAGCGATCGCACGGTTCCTAACAACTGTACTTGATCAGCAATTATATTTGGCGCTCTACCACCACTAATTTTGCCTATGCTCAACACCACAGGACGTAAAGGATTCTGTGTGCGGCTAATGGCTTGTTGTAATCCCGTGATTACTTGCGAAGCAATCCAAATCGCATCAATTGCTTCATGAGGACGCGCCCCATGCCCAGATTCACCGATAATGATAATCTCTAAATCATCAGCAGCTGCCGTCAATGCCCCATACCGCACACCAATAGAACCTGCGGGTATAGAAGGGAAAACATGAATGCCTAAGACACCAGAGACGTTTTCCATGGCCCCATCTTTGACCATCCAGTTTGCCCCTTGAGCAATTTCCTCGGCTGGCTGAAATAAAAACCGCACCTTCCCACCTAACTCTTCTGCCATTTGGGAAAGTACCATTGCTGTGCCTAATCCCACAGTGGTATGAACATCATGACCGCAAGCGTGCATCACACCTTCTGAACGAGAGGCATATTCCAACCCTGTACGTTCTTGAATTGGCAAAGCATCCATATCTGTCCGAATTGCCAATATACGCTCATCTGTACCGGTGCTTTGCAATGTTCCAATGACCCCAGTTTTACCAATTCCTTCTTCTACATGCAGACCACTAGAAGACAAAACACCAGCAACAAAGGCAGACGTTTGGTATTCTTGACCGCTGAGTTCTGGGTGAGCATGAATGTGGCGGCGGATTTCAATTAAACGGGGTGCTAATTTTGTGGCTAAGTCTTTAATATGGGTTAGCATTACTCAATTTTATCTTATGGGCTTTGTTCCCATGATAAAGAAGTGTTTAAAAACAAAATGCTTTTACTCTACAGCCAGAGGCAAGTACCGCAAGGCGGAAGTCAAAAAGCTTATTTTATAGGCTTTTCATTGATTTCAACTGGTCTGTTTATTTACGCCAAGCTGTACTAGGGCGCTTGACTGGGGCAGAGTACAAGGTACTTCCTAATCTCTCCAGTCTCTCCCCCTTGCTCCCTGCTACGCCACTTGCTCCACCTGGGGAGACCCCAAGACCGCAGTGGCTCCCCTGCTCCCCTGCCTCTTTTGACTTATTGCTGGACGGAAGATTGAGCCGGTGCGACATCTGAGTTATAGCAAGTTGAACCAGGAACATTTGCAGTTCGGAACCTGGTACATTGGCTAACAGTCGCCCGATCTAAAGACCAGTCATAAGACTTATCAGAAGTGACGACTCCATTAGCTAGAGTTGTTAGTTGGAAATGTGCGCCTCTAAAATTTGTGAACTGAATTCTAGAACCTCTTAAGTTAGCTGCTTCTAAATTAGCGCTAATAAAACCAGCCGCAGACAAGTCAGCATTTTCCAATGATGCTGATTTTAAATTGCTACCCGTCAAGGAAGCACCAGAGAGGTTCGCAGAATTTAAAATCGCACCTTCTAAATTGGCACCAGTTAGATCTGCATTGGCCAGATTTGCTTCAAATAAAATAGCACCCATCAAGTTAGCTTCTCGCAGATTTGCCCTTACCAGATTCACACGAGTTAAATCAGCGCCCATTAAATTACACCTGGGACAAGCACCAGTCGCCTTTAGATTCTCCAGGTCTTGCTGATTAAATGCTACAGCTGCGTCTACCAGGCCCAAACAAGCCAACACAGCAATGCCAGCAACAATCTTTAAATTCATATTTTTACGTATATTTTCAAGTTGATCAGTGATCCAATACTTAATACAATACACAAATATATACGAAATATTTACGAAATTTTCAGTAATTAACAGGTGATGAAGTGCTGATGAAGATGCTATGAAAATCCTATAAATTCTAGTTATAAGACTACACAAACTGAAATCTAGGATCTACAATCAATAGCGTAAGGAACTATACAGAATCATTTATAGACTACCACATATGTGATCCCCCTAGTTGAAAAGCAAAAAGCAGCTAGGGGGATCTTGTTTTTGGGGCTAGAGGCTAGAGGCTAGAGGCTAGAGGCTAGGGACTAGGGAATCTTCTCGATCTCATTGGGGCAGAGTACAAGCTCCTTCCCAATCTCTCCCCCTTGCTCCCTGCTCCCTGCCCCCTGCCCCCTGCTTTTTCACCGCCACCCCAAAAACCTTAATCCTGGAACAATTAGGTAATAACTCACCCCTAGCCAAAAGCTCATGAAGATAGCCACCAAACTAAAAAATACAATTGGTGGGGATAATGCTGACCAAAGGGACTGGCTAGAAAATTGTAAGACAGTAGTGGGAAATCCCAAAACGATGAAAATTGCAAAAATAATCGCAGTACCAAGGGCTGCAACTACAGCATGAACTAGATGATGGCTGCGAAAGCCGATACTCAAAGTCAACAAGGAAACGGCAACTAAAATTACTCCCAACAGACCTTCGCTACTATCTTTTGATGAAACTAATTGCAAAATCAACCAGCTCAACCCATAACTAATCATGCCCATGAGCGACGCTACTAAAAACCTTCGCCGCTGACCAAAACACCCTGATACCGTCAGTCCCCATGCAGTTCCTAAACCTGCGGCGGCAAATACCATAATCTCTGAGGCGACGACAGTTTGAGTATTGGTAACTAATTCGGGTAGCTGACTAAAAATATATTCGGAAACTTGATCACCTAAGATTGTGCGATACGCCACAATAAAACCAATAATCGTACCTACACAAGCGCCAATACCAGTTAGCAGCATAGCCCAAAGTGTTGCCAGACAAGCTTGTAAGACTTTAAGAATTGCCTTAGCAATAAAAACAACTGTTTTACCTATAGCTTGGGTGAAATTGTCTAATGCTTGCTCAATAGCTTGGATTAGACGTGTAAATTGGCTACCAACTTGAGTGACGGCTTGCTCAACAGAGTGTTTGAGTTGGGAAAATAACCCTGGGTGCAAAGATTTGCGGGTAATTTTAGTCAAACGTTTTTGAATAATTGCTGCATTAGCTGGACGCGATCGCACATCCTCCTGTACCATCTCATCTAGTAAATCTGCCAGTTGTGGATTAACGTTCACCTGATTTCGCCAACGCAAAACCCCAGTGTGGGGATCTTCCAACTCCGGTGGATATTGGCCTGTGAGTAATTCAATCATCGTCCGGCCGAGGGCATAAAAATCAACGGCTGGCCCCACATTACTACCAGACATTTGTTCTGGTGGGCTGTAGCCAGAAGAATATAACCTAGTTGAACTAGACTCTCGACGTAGCATTGCGGCATTAAATTGCTTTACCCCACCAAAATCTATCAGTACCAGTTCTCCCTTAGTCGCGCCTGGAGTTAAGGGTACAGTTGACGAAAAAGTCCGCAACATCAAATTAGAAGGTTTGATATCCCGGTGAATAATCTGGCGTTTGTGCAGTTCCTGTAGAATCTTTACAGTTTGAATAAACCAGGTTAACACCAAATTCTCTGGACATCCTTGAGGATACTGTTTTAGTATCTCTTCTAGAGTTGGCCCGTTAATTTTTTCCATTACCAGACAAGCTAATGGATGTGGTTTGACACCGGGCAAATTTACCTGAAAATAACCATCCGATTCGACTCTAGGAACACCCGGATGCTGCAAGTCCCTCAAAACTGCTGCTTCTTGTGTAAACAACTCTAATGCTTTTGGTGTATGTTCCACCAAAACTTTCAATACTTTTTCCGTTTGAGTTTTTTCATCCCAAACCGTATAAATTTGGGCGAACCCTCCCGAACCCAAGGGTTGGACAGGGATATAACGATCTAACAGATGTAGCAATGCGCCACAACTGTTACAAAACTTGTTTCCCCAAGGCTGAGGATAAGGACGTTGACAGTCAGGATTTATGCAGTGAACCGCTAAATTTCTCAAAATCAACACCTTCAGCCATTTTGCTTACATAAATTCTCAAACAATGTTTAAAAGTATTATTTCTTGTGTTTAAGCATCTGTTATTAGTAGTATTTTATACTTTAATTTTCATGCTCAAATAATGCTCATTTTTTATTATCCCTCATTCATCCTCCTATTCCCTACCTACTCAGCTCATACAAATTTAACTTGCATATAATGAATGAAAAACCAAAGCCTATAGAATTAGCTTTTTGAGTTTTAATCCTTTCGGGATGATGCCTTTGGCAGACTCAGGGCGACAAGCGCAGCTATTTACGGCGGTTCCTCTTGGGGAAAACCACGCTACTTGCTCCCTAAGACCGGACTGCCTCACTTTTGACTTCCGCGCAGCAAAAATAGCCCCTAGGTAGAGAATTATGAATCACAAACCATTATTTAATATTAATAAGCAAATAGTTACTTTGGAATTAGGAAATGCCAGGCTCAAAGGAGAACTAGTTATACCTGACACCGCTAAAGGGATTATACTATTTGCTCATGGTACAGAAATTAGTCGAGACAGTACTCGTAACCATAATCTGGCTCATCTAATGCGTCAAGAGGGAAGATTGGCAACTATATTGATTGACCTGCTAACCCCAGAAGAAGAGGCAATAGACCAACGTACCAAACATTTCCATTGTGATATTAGGTTTTTAGCCACACGCTTGGTTGCTGTCACAGATTGGCTATTACAAAGCCCCATAACCCACCATCTCAATATCGGCTATTTTGGTACAGATACTGGCGGCGGTGCAGCATTTTTAGCAGCCACAATACGTCCGTTGGCAATCAAAGCAATTGTGGCGCGCAGTGGGCAAACAGATTTAGTTAGTGAAGCACTGTCTGATATCCAAACCCCAACCTTACTCATTGTTGGTGGGAACGACCTTCCCATAATTGCCATGAACGAGGATGCAATAGCACAAATGCCCGCAAAAAACAAGAAACTTGAGATTATCCCAGGAGCAACTCACCAATTTGGTGAGCCTGGCGCCCTGGAAGAAGTAGCACGATTAGCCAGCCAATGGTTTCAACACTACCTCACATCATTAGAAACACGGGACATACATTTACATGATATGCACCTAGAGTAGTGTTCCTGTCATCTATAACCCGCAAAATGGATTAATACTGTTGAGGCCCTTTGGCATCACACTCTTTATTCAAGCATCGTTCTAGAAGCCCAATTCGCCAGCTATAGGCGAAGCGACGGGGATTCAATTCTAATTTAGAATCGCGGCTAAACAAGGGTTGGTTGAGATACTGCCAAAAAGGAAATTTAATCTTGTTGTTTTGTGCGGACATAGGAGGAACAAAATATATAAAAGCGTTACGGCAGAGTAGTTGGCATGTTGTGTGAGAACTGCCAGATACTTATTTCCTAGTTAAAGATGACATGATCCATATTCAGTTGTCTTGGTGGCAATTGCGGAATTTTACCTAAATATTTCTGCCAGATTTGCTAGACTGAGTATAATGCTAAAAGTTCCTAGTTAAAAATACTATTGTAGTTATAGCTTGCTTATCTTCTAGAGTCTATAAAAAATCTTGACAATCAGGTTTAACTGAGATCTTGTACCAGTGTTAAAAACCGCCTGATGAGATAAAACATCATAACTTATAGCAAAAGTCCTCTCAAGAGGACTAGGGTGTGTTTTAAAATACGCGCATACTCTTTAGGTAACTAAGTCTACCTGCTAAACCCCGCTTTTTCTCTTTCCTAGATTCTCCGCTGGGAATGCATTGATTGAGGCTCTGCCTCATAATGAAAGGCAGAGCCTCCAAGTTTTCATCCCTATACGGAGCAGGGTAATAAAAAATCAGAAAGATAACTGCCAATTAATATCAATTGACCCTCTAATAATGAGTGCCTGTTTTACGGTGGTTGATGGCAGTAACAGCATCAGGGTTGATTAATTTACCGTTGTCAACAGTTGCGTAAACTACCCAGTGATCACCACATTCCATACGTTGATTGACTGAACATTCAACATATGCTATTGCATCAGTGAGAATAGTACAGCCGTTGTCTGCAACTGTGGTGCTAAAGTTGGCAAATCTATCTTCTCCAGGCACAAAACTCTTACGGAAATGCTTCACATACTCTAGATGATTGCCTTCCTCCAAGACATTCAGGGCAAATTTACCACCTGGATACATCAAAGATTCTATGGCTCGGTCTTTGGCGATCGCAACTGTCAACCCAGGCGGGTTAAATGTGGCTTGAGATACCCACGCACCAAGCATCCCCGTAGATACATCACCTTGTTTAGCTGAAACTACGCAAACTGAACCCACAATCCGACCTACAGCTTGTTCCATAGGAGTAGCAGATTGTTGAGGTAGGCGAACTTTTTTAGCTTTTCTCAAGGTTTGAGCAAAGTCTGTGCCAACCTCTTCACAGAACTTGAGCATGACATCATCAGGTTTAAACTTGACTTTGAGGGTATCAAACCCAAAACGATAGCCAGCATCCCGCAGTTTACCTTCAATTAAATCAAATGCTTCGCCACTCCAGCCGTAAGAACCGAAAACACCTGCGAGTTTACTGCTATCACCAACTGTCAGCACAATACCCAAAGCAGTATGAATGGGAGTCGGTGCATGACCACCGATGGTGGGAGAACCAATGACAAAGCCATCTGACTGTTCCACAGCAGTACGAATGTCATCAGGGGTAGCAAATTCACAGTTAATTGATTGCACTGCAACCCCACCTTTAGTCAATCCCAAAGCCATCGCCTGGGCCAAGATGGCTGTATTTCCATACGCTGAGGCATAAAGTAGCGCTACAGATATCTCCCGATCCTTTTGAGAGCGGCTCCATTCTCCGTAAGCTTTGGTAAGTTCGATTAAACCTGTACGCACCAAAGGCCCATGACCTACCGCATACATTCTCACCTGCAAATCGGAGATTTTTTCCAAAGCTGCTTCTACATGGGTAGCTTGGGGAGCCATCAGACAGTTGTAGTAGTAGCGCTGGTCTTCTTTCAATACTTCCCAATTGTCATCAAACACATCATCACCACAGATATGAGAGCCGAATAACTTATCTGTGTAGAGAATTTGGGTTTGCTGGTCGTAGGTACAAAGTCCTTCTGGCCAACGGGGACTGGGAATGGGGAAGAATTTTAAAACGTGACCCTTACCTAAATCTAAAGTTTCTTTCCCCCGCATGACTAAAATTTGCAGTGCGTCATCTGGAAAAGCATTACGCAAATTAGCTGCACCAGGAAGAGAACAAACAAAAGTTACCTGTGGTGCTAACTCTAAAAGTTTCTTGAGAGTATGTACGCGATTGGGGCTAAAATGACCCAAAATTACATAATCCAACTTTTTCAAGTTGATGGTCTGCTGGAAAGCCTCTAAATAAATTTCCGTGAAGGTTTCAGCAGGTGGGTCAATAATTGCGGTTTTATCACCTTCGATTAAATAGCAATTAGAGGTAGTACCTCTTTCTAATGCATATTCAATTTCAAACCGCAGACGTGACCAACTACGCGCTCTAATGAATTTTGTATTTGTAGCGATGGGGAGAACTTGTACGTCACGGGGTTTGGAATTGCTCATAGATTTTTGGCCAAGTGTGGAGAAAAAATGGAAAAACCGGGTAGATGTTGCCCAGTTTTTAGCAGATTGAATGAAGCGATTCAGGAAGCTCATGTGTGGAAGATGCGTTGATGAGGGGGATGAGGGAGATGGGGGAGATGGGGGAGATGAGGAGGATTTTACTAATTCGTAATTCCTTTCTCCCTACTCACTATTCCCCTTAGTAGTAGTTACCTACTTTGCGATGACGTACTGCTGTGAGTCCATCGGCTTTGGAAACTCGACCTTCATCAACGGTGCAGTATAAAAGCCAGTGGTCGCTACACTCCATGCTGCTTTGGACTTCACATTCCATGTATGCTAGAGCCTCTGTGAGGATGGGGGAACCGTTTTTGGCGGTTTGGGTTTTGACTCCGGTAAATCTGTCAGCGCCGGGATGTAAGCGCTTGAGAAATTGCTTTTTCAGTTCTTGATAATTGCCTTCTTCTAAGACATTGAGGACGAAGCGATCGCCTACTTGCATTAAAGAATCAATGGCGCGGTCTTTGGCCACAGCAATTGTAAATCCTAATGGTTGCAGACTTGCTTGGGCTACCCAGGAAGCTAACATGGCGCTTTTAACATCACCTTTTTGGGTGGTGACAATGTATAGCCCGTTGCTAATCCGCCCCAAGGCTTTTTCCAGGTTGACATCAAGGGACTTGATTTGCTTGATGTTACGTTCGCGCATCAGCAATTGTCCCAAGTCTGTACCTGCTTCTTGGCACAGTTGGAATGTGCTGGCGGTGGGAACTTCTTTAATGCGAATTGCGGGGAAGGCTTCTTTAACACCCAAGTCGATGAATTTCCGCCGCAGGGTGTCTATGGGTTCATCATCGCCGCCGTAACATTCAAATAAGCCTACTAGTTGCTTGTCTTTAACGACTGATAACAATGAACTGATACCAGCTTGGGCCGCGATAGCAGCAGATGGGGGCATCCCAATAATTACGCCGGTGGCTCTCCCTGCTAGTTCTTGAATTTCTTGGGGTTCGGCGGTGCTGAGGTCAATGACTTCTATACCTACCCCTGTTTTTTGGATACCTTCAGCGATAGCCATACCGAGTTGATCGCCGTATCCATATTCGGAAACATAAAACAAGCCGACGGTGGTTTCTGTTTTGGCTTGTCTTTGGCTCCAACTGTGGTAGCACTCGGTGAGTACATCTAGATGATGGTGTAGTAGAGGCCCGTGACCGTTAGCGATTATGTTAATTTTTCCGAGATCGCCCATTCTCTTCATGGCGTTCAACAAAGAACGCGCATTGGGCCCCATGAGACAGTCATAGTAAAATCTAAAGTCGGCTTCGATCGCTTCTAAGTCTTCATCAAAGGTGCGATCGTCACAGAAGTGCATCCCAAAAGCATCACAGGTGAAAATGGTTTGGGTTTTGCGGTCATAGCTAAAGATGGTATCTGGCCAGTGCAGGTTAGGCGCACTCACGAATTCGATTTCGTGTCCTTTGCCAATGTCGATGCGATCGCCACTTTTGACAATCCGCTTGGAAAATGGCTCGTGTACTAAACCTTCTAAGAATTGTAGGGCAATTTTCGAGGCCAATACAGTAGCTCTAGGTGCTAACTGCAACACATCTTCCACTAAGCCGCTATGGTCTGGTTCTGTGTGGCTAACAATTATGTAATCAATTGTCTTGGGGTTGACAATACTTTTGAGTGTGTCTAAATACAGCTGACGAAACTTCTGGTGAGAAGTATCAATTAAAACTGTTTGCTCGCCCCTAATTAAATAGGAATTGTAAGTCGTACCGTTTTGCAGTCCGAATTCGATATCGAAGCGATCGCGATCCCAGTCAAGAGAGCGAATCGCCGTTGTGTTAGGGGCAATTTCTACAGTCTGTATTGTCAGTCGATGCTGTACGTTCTCTGGGTGGGCATTGCCGGTCGTAGACATCGCTACCATTATTTTATTCGTCTCCGAGCGCAAATTTTTAGTATTCTTTTTCTGCACCCATTGTCGCTGGAAATAATTTTTAAAGTTGTAATGAAGATGATATTCCGGAAAATTTAACTTGTATCAATTGTTGCTGTTTGCCAGCATATTTTATTACTCAAAGTATCTACTATAATTTGCTTTTTTCAACAGTATCAAGTTTTAAATATTCATATTTCTTGCCATAATTTAAAATCCCACAACAATCATACATATCTTCTTTTGTTGACAACAACTTTGTCACAAAAATCATAGATTTTATTAATAATTTAAGAGAAGAATCTCCGTAAAACTTACCTAAATATAGATGGCAGCAAACCAGGAGCCATCCACAGTCCATAACCAATAAACACAAATAATAAAGTAATTAAAACAGTAATTAAGTAACTAACACAAATTAATAAACCGTCAGCTTCAATAGTGGCAATTGCCAAAAATAAAATCCCTATAGTGGGGAAGGGATTGGTAAAAGGAATTGGTGACATCAGTAATATAGCCAACCAAGAAATACATAACCCATTGATTTGCCAAGTCAAAGGATGACGGGCTATTTTTAAAAGGCGAGGACGGGCTATTTTTTCGACTATTTTAGTTAAGCGCCGGAGATTTTGTAAAAGTAATTCAGTAACAGCACGCGGAAATTGGTAGTTAGCAATTCTTTTAGGTAGCCAAGGCGATCGCCTGCCTAATGCCATTTGTACTGATAATATCAAACAAGCAGCACCAAACGGCCCTGTTAATCCTGGCGGCGTGGGAAACAAAAAAGGTAAAACTAATAATGTAATAACTAAGCTAAAACCACGTTCTGAGGTTTCTGCCAGAATATCACCTATAGTCAAGGGGTGTTCAGCCAAACGTTGCAATAAGAATTTAATTTCTTGAGAAAATCTCACATGCATTTGGCGTGATTTGATGTGATTGGCCAAAATACGCAGTTTTCCTCAACTATACTAATGCCATCACAACTATTCTAGAGAATCAAATTCATATTTACCGCATATATATGTAAATTTATGACTTTTGGGTGAATAATTCTCAGTTTCCTGATCCAATTATTTCAACTGGCGGGACTAATACCGCTATAGCCTGGGGAATAACTCTAAATTGGACAGGGGTATAAGTTGTAATTTCACCATCGGTGTTCACAGGATATGGTTTACGAGTATTAACCTGAATTTCTTGTGCATGGATAGTGCGTACATCCGGCGAATGAATATGTTTTCCTTCTCGCATTGCAGGCAATAAAGGAATAATTTGCCACCAATGTTCTATCTCGATACTATAAAGATCTAGTCTTTGATCATCGATAGTCGCATCATGAACTACTGCCATACCCCCACCGTAATAGCGACCATTACCTACAGCAATTTGCACCGTTTTCACACGCAATGATTCACCATTAACTTGAATTTCTGCACTAAAAGGTTTAGCTTCCCAAATCACTCGCAATGCCGTGACTGCATAAGCAAAGATACCCCATTGGCGTTTAACTTCTTTGGTAAGTCGCTGGGTAATTTTCACACTCAACCCCAAACTGGCAACATTGAAAAAGTGCTTGCCGTTGACCCAACCCAAGTCGATGTGTCGCTGTTCTCCATAAGCAATAACTTTACAAGCTTCACTTAAGGAATCAGGAATGCCTAAAGTTCTTGCCAGGTCATTGGCAGTGCCTAAAGGTAAAATTCCTAAGGGCAGTTGAGTATCAACTAAAGCATCTACTACGGCATTGAGTGTACCATCGCCACCGCCCACAATGACTACATCAACTTCATGTTGATAGCGAACTATGACTTCAGAAATATGTTGAGAATCTTCTGTAGACTCTTCAACTAAATCAAAACCTAATTTTTTCAGACAATCAATTGCTTCGGATACACCTTTGTGTCCTTGACGCGCATGACGATTAATTAACAGCAAGGCACGGGCATTCATAGGTAGTGCCCGTTGTAGTGGATAAGTCCAGTGTTCCGCATCCATCTGTTAGCTCTAAGAGAGATTATAGAGAACCACCCAAACTTTAAATTAACAGAGTTAGGGTAGAGTTATTAATTAAATATTAGATAACTAATATAAGCAATAGCTCATGTATCCTCAAAAATAAAGCTAGAGATGATGATACATAGCTAAATGCATATGATAAATATTATTGTAAATTTATGAATGTGACTTTACCCCGATGTATCCCATACAAGCACATTAATTAGAACCCAAAAATTGCAGTTGTGCATCAGCATCAGGAGGTAATTCACATTGACATCCTGGCAGCGGTAGGATGAAAGGGAGATAAATTAACTTTGCCTGTAATGAATCTGACTGACACTCCCGACAACGAAAATTCTCTCAATCCGTTTCTGAGCCTCAACTATGAACCATCTGTGGAATCTTTAGGTAATGATTACTATGACGAGGTAGTAGCGGCAGATTTTCCTCAACATATCCTCCGGTGGCGCAACGACTCACTATTACCCCTTTTAGGACTAAATGCCAAAGCAGTGACAGATGCAGATTTCATTAACGCATTTGGCAAATTTCAGGGACGCAAGCCATTGTTGGCACTGCGCTATCATGGCTACCAATTTGGTGAATATAATCCTAACTTAGGTGATGGCCGGGGTTTTCTCTATGGACAAGTACGCGCTACCGATGGCGAGTTGTACGACTTTGGCACCAAAGGTTCTGGTAGAACACCCTACTCTCGTGGTGGCGACGGAATGTTGACACTCAAAGGTGGGTTGCGAGAAGTTTTAGCAGCAGAAGCATTGCATCAGTTGGGGGTAAAGACTTCCCGTTGTTTGACAATGATTGAAACTGGCTTATCTTTGTGGCGGGGTGATGAACCTTCACCTACACGTTCGTCTGTTATGGTCAGGGTGAATAGTTCCCATATTCGCTTTGGAACTTTTGAGCGCTTGCATTATTTCCAAAGACCAGATTTAATTCAAAAACTTTTAGACCATGTAATTGAATATTATTATCGCCATTTAATTGGAAAACCGGATCAATATATTTTATTTTATGCTGAATTAGTCCAACGAGTAGCAGAACTAGTAGCCCAATGGATGGCGGCTGGTTTTTGTCACGCTGTTCTCAATACTGACAATATGTCAATTACTGGGGAAAGCTTTGATTATGGGCCTTATGCTTTTATTCCTACTTATGATCCATATTTTACAGCTGCTTATTTTGACTACTATAGTCGTTACTGTTATAGTCATCAACCAAGTATTTGCCAATTAAATTTACAACTGTTGCAAGAACCATTAAAGGCAGTTATTGATAAAGCAGAAATGGAAGTAGCGTTAGGCAGATTTAATAAGTATTATCTGGCTGAATATCGCTCATTGATGTTGAAGAAATTAGGTTTTGAGCAATTAGAATTTCCAGAAGCCGATGAGCTTTTAAAATTAACTATGCAATTTTTACAAGATAGCCAAGTTGGTTATCATCAGTTTTTCTCGGAAATGGCGCGGACTTTTTCACCGAAATGGCGCGATGAGCCAGGACTGGTACTGAATAATTCCCACATTGCACCAGAATCAGGTACGTCAAATGTTTTTGATAACTGGTGTGTACTTTATCACAAAATTTTGAATGATTTTAACCCTGAGCAAATGGACATAATTGCCCAAACTCTAGCTAAACAAAATCCTCAAACAGTTTTGTTAAGACCAGTGATAGAATCAATTTGGGAATCTATCGCTCAGGAAGATAACTGGCAACCTTTTAATGATTTAGTGAATAAAATTCAATTAAAGCTTTAGAAACTCATATCTAGTTTTTACCATATATCAATTAACCCATAACTGGCTCTCGTATGCCATCCATATCTACGCTGGAAGCGACAATAAAGGTAAAGGAGGGATACAAAAGTATCTCAGGACTTACGTAACCAACCACGTATTTCCGTCATTGCGACCGTAGGGAAGCAATCTCAAAGCCTTAATTTTCGTGGCGAGTGTGTAAGTCCTATATCTATTTTCTAGCAGAACCTAATAGCTTTAGCCCTTCGGCTCCGCTCAGGGCTAACACCGAGCGTAGTCGAGGTGTTAGTTGTCGTGGTTCAGTTTAGCTTGGTTTTTGTTATCCGCTAATTTTAACAAAATCCAGAATATGGAGCGCCTCAGGAATGACTCTGTCACGAGTGTGCGGCTAGCAGAAATCAAAATTTAAAAAATTTTTTTCAAAGTTTTCTTTACTTAAGTTTACAAAACATTACGCATAGATTTTGCATGATAATTGCCATAAATAGCAGTAATTGTCCATGAAATGTTGATGAACAGGATTTTAGGTGGGTATTAAGAAATTTTTATAGCTATTTGACATCAGAATGATAATTATTTTTATTTAATCAATAAAAATATCATTTTGTTACATAAATCACATTTTTTGGGAAATAAATTTTCAGAGTTACTTGGTTACAGAGATTTATTGCCAGTAAATAACCAGATATAAGCTGTATTTGATACGAAACCTATAAATGAAAATGAGAATATATAAAGTAATGTTAAGGAAAATATTTGATTGTAAATATATTGGTGAAGGAAAATGCTTATAAGCTTTATGGGATAAGAAGTTTTCCCCAAATATGTATGCTTTAACACTATTTTACAAAACTTTGTAAAAAACCGACTCAAGCGATATATAAAATACGAACAAGGTTTTAAAAGCAATTAGAAATCGAGCAAAAATCTGTAATTTTGCCCGTAATTATTCGCTATAGACAAGGCATATTTTCCATATTGTATGTGGAGTTTTTGCCATATTTTGTATTGGATGTTTGTCTTGAATAATTAATTGCATTTGACCTAGATCACAAACTGCAATAATTTTGAGGAGAAATTTAAAATGCTTGATGCTTTTTCCAAAGTAGTTGAACAAGCTGATAGAAAAGGTTCTTACCTCAGTGGTGATGAAATTAATGGATTATCCGCAATTATTGCTGATAGTAATAAACGTTTAGATGTGGTCAATAGACTTACTAGTAATGCTTCTTCGATAGTATCTAATGCTTATCGTGCGCTAGTTGCTGAACGTCCTCAAATATTTAATGCTGGTGGTGCTTGCTTCCATAACCGCAATCAGGCTGCTTGTCTGCGTGATTTAGGATTTATTCTGCGTTATGTCACCTATTCAGTATTAGCAGGTGATGCCAGTGTTATGGATGATCGTTGCTTGAATGGTCTATGTGAAACCTATCAAGCTTTGGGCACTCCTGGTGATGCTGTAGCTTCAGGCATTGAAAAAATGAAAGAAGCAGCAATTAATATAGCTAACGATGCCAATGGAATTACCAAAGGAGATTGTAGCCAACTTATGTCTGAAGTAGCTAGCTATTTTGATCGTGCTGCTTCTGCTGTCGTTTAATAAACATATTTTGCCTGTAATTTTTCCAGCTGATTGTTAGTAGTTTAGTTAAGAAATCCGGAGATTAAGAGAATCATGAAAACACCTTTGACTGAAGCGATCGCTACTGCTGATATTCGCGGTTCTTACCTAAGTAACACCGAAATGCAAGCGGTTTTTGGTCGTTTCAACCGTGCCGGTGCAGGTTTGGAAGCTGCTAAAGCTTTTTCTAATAACGGCAAAAAATGGGCAGAAGCAGCAGCAAATCATGTTTATAAAAAATTCCCTTACACCACCCAAATGAATGGGCCTCAATACGCCTCCACTCCAGAAGGCAAATCCAAGTGTGTAAGAGATATTGACCACTACCTCCGCACCATCAGTTACTGTTGTGTAGTTGGCGGTACTGGCCCTTTAGATGAATATGTAGTTGCTGGCTTGAGCGAACTCAACAGTGCCTTGGGTTTATCTCCTAGTTGGTACGTAGCAGCCCTGGAATTTGTGCGTGACAATCATGGGCTAAATGGTGATGTTGCTGGTGAAGCCAACACCTATCTCAATTATGCAATTAACGCATTGAGCTAAGAAAACACTTTTGGGTCTTGGGAAATAGATTCAGAGGCAAATAAGTAGATTAGCGAAATCAAGATTTTTTAGTAGCTATAGCCGAATGGCTACTATGAATTATCTGATTATTGGCTATTTATCTTCTTAATTGTCATATTTATCTACTGCCAAAGACCCAAATTTATTTACATAGGACTTACGCACTCGCTACGAAAATCAAAGCTTTGAGATTGCTTCCCTACGGTCGCAATGACGAAAATACGTGGTTGGTTACGTAAGTCCTGTTACAAACTAAATTTGCAAAGGAACGATTGGCAAAATGAGTATTTCAGTCGCAGAACGGCTAGGAATTAGAGATGAGATAGGCAAAAAAGTTGAACTGCGTCCCAATTGGACTGAACAAGAGTTACAACTAGTATTTCGGGCTGCCTATGACCAAATTTTTGGTCGTCAAGGAATTTATGCTAGCCAAAAGTTTACCAGTGCCGAAGCTTTATTACGCAACGGTAGAATTGGTGTGCAGCAATTTGTCGAGATTTTAGCAAAATCTGAATTTTACAAAGAAAGCTTTTTTTACAAAAACTCCCAAGTGCGTTTCATTGAATTGAACTACAAGCACTTACTGGGACGTGCGCCCTACGATCAATCAGAAATTGCTTACCACGTAGATATGTATGCTGCTCGTGGTTACGATGCTGATATTGAGTCCTACATTTACAGCCCAGAATACGAAAATAGTTTTGGTACTTCTGTTGTACCTTATTACCGGGGATTTCAATCAATTCCGGGAATGAAGACTGTAGGATTTAATCGCATATTCGAGCTGTATCGCGGTCGTGGTAACAGTGATAACGCGCAAATGGGCGGCAAAAATTCTCGCTTACGGTCGAAAATTTCCTTGAATTTGGCTAACGGGATTTTGCCACCAACCTCAGCAACTGCTAAATTTGCATCATTGGCACCGACATTAGTTAGTTCTTCACTCCGGGGAGATAGTCGGATGTTCATCATTGAAGCGATCGCAGGTGGACAAAATACAAATGTAGCAGTCC
This sequence comes from Cyanocohniella sp. LLY, assembly GCA_022241785.1. Lineage (GTDB taxonomy): Bacteria > Cyanobacteriota > Cyanobacteriia > Cyanobacteriales > Nostocaceae > Cyanocohniella. The sequence goes on from JAKOMP010000039.1 coordinate 35,229, forward strand.
GTCGTAGTAGACAAGTTTACACCGTACCTTACGAGCGACTTTCTGCCACATACCAAGATATTCACAAGCGCGGCGGTAAGATTACTAAAATTTCGCCCGTTTAGGAATATATGGGGTGACGGGGTGATGCAGCGCTGTCTCACCTTGTCCCCCAATCCCCTTGTCCCCCCAATCTCCACTCTCCATGACTGAACCAATTCTGTCTCCAGAAACGGCCATCGCTGCATTGTCTGGTGACGACAATCAAATTCGTTATTATGCTGCTTGGTGGTTAGGGAAACATCAGGTGCAAGCTGGTTGTACAGCGCTGTGTGAAGCCCTATTTGATGAAAAATATCGCATTCCTGCTGGGGGATATCCTCTGCGTCGTCAAGCGGCGCGGGCTTTAGGGCAATTGAAAAATCCCCAAGCTGTACCAGCGTTAATTGCAGCCTTAGAATGTGATACAGATGTGCGTCTGCGAGAAGCGGCGATCGCATCATTGGCTGCCATTGGTGACCAAAAAGCTGTGACTCCGTTACTGGGTCTTTTACAATCTGATTCAGAACAGCCTTATGAAGCTTTAATTGAAGCACTAGCAACGTTAAAAGTTTGGTCGGCTCGTCCTGAGATTGAACAATTTCTGCAACATCCTTCGGAACGGGTACAATGTGCTGCGGCTCGATATATGTATCTTTTAACTCAGCAGCCCCAGTATATGGAACGCATTATCCAAAATCTCAACCATGAGAATATGTATTTACGCTGGGCGGCTGTTTTTGATTTGGGTGCAGTGGGACACCAGCAAGCTATACAGGCGATTTTGGCGGCTCAGGTTCCTAACAGTTTAAAGTTATTAAATTTAAAACGGATTTTAGAAGCATTGTTGGATAGTAAGACTTCTACACAGGAAACATCGAAGTTAGTTTTTCAAGCAATTGATGATTTATTAATCCAACTGTGAATTTAAATAATGATGAATATATTAAACTCTCATAATATCGAGTCCTTGATTGCACAATTAAATAACGCCTCAACTCCTCAACAAGCGATCGCACTCATTAATTCCCTCGGTAGCAGTCATACACAAGAAACGGCAATTGTCAATATTTTAATTCCAGCGTTAAGCCATCATCATCCCTCGGTGGGTGCGGCTGCGGTTGTGGCATTGGTACAATTAGCACATGCAAGTGTAAACCCTTTAATAGCCGCTTATGAGCATTCTACCGACCAAGGATTCCAGGCTTATATTATTCAAGCATTAGCTCAAATTGGCGATGAACGAGCCTTTGATTTGTTAGCTGAGGTTGTAGGAACAACAGTAGCCAACCACTGTCAAGGAAACGTCCGCCGCATTGCTACGCGAGGAATAGGGCTAATTGGTAGTACTTCTCAAAATGCAGACATGATTCGTCGTACTGAAGAAAAGCTAATTTGGGCGTTGCTGACACCTGAGGATTGGGGACTACGTTACGCGGCTGTAGTATCTCTGCAAGAAATTGCTACACCCCAGGCTCAGGCTGCTTTGCAACAGGCGATCGCCCAAGAAACTGATAAAGTTGTTTTATCTAGAATCACCTTGGCCTTAGATACTTACAAGCAAGAACCTACAACGAGGCTAGAGGATTTCCCTATTACCTGAAAAAAACGGTAGAGCAATTTATCACCCTACCGTTTATGTATTTATTATTTGAGAATTAAACCCCAAATCTTAAATCTTACTCAGCGCCTTGAGGCATTAATTCCCGACGCTGTTGAGAACTGACTTGGACAATGCCATTTTCATCAACATCAACTAAGGCTGTATCGCCATCTTTAATGCGTCCAGACAGAATCTCTTCCGCCAGACTATCTTCTAACAAGCGCATAATCGCTCGACGTAATGGCCTTGCACCGTAGCTAGGACTGTAACCTTCCTCAATCAAGCGATCCTTGAAGCGATCGCTAACCTCTAAAGTGATACCCTTTTCAGTTAGACGACCAAATACTTCCTTGAGCATGATTTCGGCAATTTGTGTCACCTCTGGCTTACTCAACTGACGGAAGACGATAATCTCATCTAGTCGGTTGAGGAACTCTGGACGGAAGTATTGCTTCAGTTCTTCGTTCACCAAAGAGCGAATCCGGTTGTATTGAGTTTCAGTAGCATCATCAGCGAACTCAAAGCCGATACCGCCGCCGCCTTTCTCAATTACCTTAGAACCAATGTTGGAAGTCAAAATCAGCAAGGTGTTCTTGAAGTCCACTGTGCGACCTTTGGCATCGGTCAATCGACCATCTTCCAAAATTTGCAGCAGCATATTGAACACATCGGGGTGAGCTTTTTCGATTTCGTCGAATAGCACCACAGTATAAGGACGTCGCCGTACAGCTTCAGTTAATTGACCGCCTTCGTTATATCCAACATAACCAGGAGGCGAACCAATCAGTTTACTAACTGTGTGGCGTTCCATGTACTCCGACATATCCAAACGGATCATTGCTTCCTCGGAACCGAAGAAGTAAGATGCCAAAGACTTCGCTAACTCGGTTTTACCTACACCTGTCGGCCCAGAGAAGACAAAACTAGCAATGGGTCGATTGGGATTCTTCAAACCAACACGCGCCCGACGAATTGCCCGTGAAACTGCTTTTACCGCATCTTCTTGACCAATTAGCCGCTGATGCAAGGTGTCTTCCATGTGCAGCAGCTTTTCGGATTCCGATTCGGTGAGTTTGTTCACCGGTACGCCCGTCCAGGAAGCAACAATGTGAGCAATGTCCTCTTCATCTACTACAGGTTCTTCACCTTCAGTACCAGAAGCGTTGGTTTTGCTTTGAGCGATCGCCCGGATTTCGGCTTTGATTTCCATTTCCCGATCGCGCAGTTCGCCGGCTTTGTCAAAGTCTTGTCCGCGTACAGCGTCGTCTTTTTCTTTTAAGATTTGCCGTAGTTCTTTGTCTAACTCTTTAGCTGCGGGTGGCAATTGGGAGTTAATCAAACGTACCCTCGAACCAGCTTCATCAATTAAATCGATGGCTTTGTCAGGAAGGTAGCGATCGCTGATGTAACGGTCAGATAGTTTGGCCGCTGCGACAAGAGCCTCATCGGAGATTTTCAACTTGTGGTGTTGCTCGTAGCGTTCGCGCAACCCATGCAAGATTTCAATGGTTTCATCCACTGATGGTTCACCAACCATTACTGGCTGGAAGCGTCGCTCTAAGGCTGCATCTCGTTCGATGTGCTTACGGTATTCGTCCAACGTTGTAGCGCCAATACACTGCAATTCGCCTCTGGCCAAAGCTGGCTTGAGGATATTTGCTGCGTCAATGGCTCCTTCCGCTGCACCTGCACCAATCAGGGTGTGTACCTCGTCAATCACCAGAATGACATTACCCGCAGAGCGGATTTCATCCATGATTTTCTTAAGGCGTTCTTCAAATTCACCCCGGTACTTGGTTCCTGCTACCAGCAAGCCTATATCTAGAGTGACTACGCGTTTATCTTCCAGGATATCGGGGATATCTTTGTTGGCAATACGCGATGCTAAACCTTCAGCGATCGCTGTTTTACCAACCCCTGGTTCACCAATTAATACTGGATTATTTTTAGTCCGGCGACCCAAAATTTGGATCACCCGCTCAATTTCTTTGGCGCGTCCGACAACTGGGTCTAGCTTGTTGTCCGTTGCCATTTGGGTCAGGTTCGAGCCAAATTCATCCAAGGTTGGAGTTTTGGTGCGTCCCGATTGTCCAGTGGCTGAAACCTCTGCTGTTTCTCCCAGCATCCGGATGACTTGGGTTCGTACCTTAGATAGATCCACCCCGAGGTTTTCTAACACCCTGGCTGCTACACCTTCCCCTTCCCGGATCAGGCCCAACAGCAGATGCTCGGTGCCAATGTAGTTATGCCCTAATTGGCGCGCTTCTTCTAAGGATAGTTCTAGAACACGCTTTGCCCGTGGCGTAAACGGAATTTCCACGGCGACAAAGCCCGAACCCCGGCCTATGATTTTTTCTACCTCAATGCGGGCGTCTTTAAGGTTGACACCCATTGATTTCAACACTTTGGCCGCAACTCCTGTACCTTCCCCAATCAGACCCAGGAGGATCTGTTCGGTTCCGACAAAGTTGTGACCTAAGCGGCGGGCCTCTTCTTGGGCCAGCATGATTACCTTAATGGCTTTTTCTGTGAAGCGTTCAAACATGGCATTTTTCCCATCACCTGCGTCGTGCCGGTATGCTGATTTTAGCACAGGCTTAGAGTTTGGATGCCTGTATAAAGATTATAGGCTTCCCAGAAATATCACCCAAGGTGATGGTGCAGTTACTTAATATTTCTTACTTTTTGTGTGGCTGCTATACTGAGGGGCTTGAGTTTACCAGTGTTTTTGGGGTTGACTACTATGCAGCAGACCACTATTGGATAAGTATTCACTTAACCAATCACAAATATTAATTGTTAGCATCCTTATAGTGCCATTGTCAATTTTTTTATCAATTCATATTTTTTGTAAAAGTTAAAAGCAAAAACTATTAGTTATTTTAATAATAATGAGCAAGTGAAAACTGAAATTTTTCGCATTAATGTGATGGTGACTAGAGAATTGGGGATTTTGGCAGTCTCTGAGCAAACTGTAATTAGCACATTTAATGACCAATGACTACAGTATCTGCCAAGAAGATTTACTCAAGCGATCGCTGACAATGGTTTGCCAGTTGTCCAAAGTGGCTATAAATTGGGGATGCTGTAAATCTGATAGCCATAGTACCAGGGCATCTTCACCGTTATCTTGGTAATAGCGTCGCCGTCGCCCTGCGGTTTTGAAGCCAAATTTTTGATATAAAGATATGGCTTCTACATTAGAAGCGCGGACTTCGAGGGTAGCTCGTTCCAAACCGTGATCGCTAGCTGTTTTCAGTAGAGAATATAGTAAAGCCTGCCCTAAGCCTTGACGGTGATATTGGGGATGAATGGCCAAAATTGTAATGTGTGCTTCTTCTAAAATCGACCAAAAGCAACCCATTCCCAGCAGTGTTGACTGAGAGAGAGGGGAAAATAAACCTAATAACTCACTGTTAGGACTGTCTAATTCGCGTTGGTAACCTTCTAGAGTCCACAAACCACCAAAACAAGCTTGGTCTAATTCTAGGATGGCACTGAGATCGTCTACAGTCAGTGATTTAAGTTTTAAGTCTAATGAGATCACTATTGATAGGGAGTTGGGGAGGAGGGGAGATAGATAGATCGGGTTAGTCACTTAGCTTTTTATGTTCCCGCCCTATTTTCGGTAAACTGAGAATCGGGAGACTTACTCATGCCCGTAATTTTGAGCAAGGACAATTCATAATAGCTATGGTATCGACTCACCCCACTGGGGTTCAACATGCTGGTAGTCAGTATTTACCTCAAAGGCGCAGCACAAACGCCCAAAACAATGTGAATTTTTCGCCTAACCAGGAACTTTTGCCTTCGACTGCCAAAGTTAATAGTCAAGACATCCTGGAAATTGGTGGGTGTGATGTCACAACTCTAGTTCAGCAGTTTGGCTCACCTTTGTATATTTTAGATGAAGAAACCCTGCGTTTAGCTTGTCAGCAATACCGGGACACTTTTAAGCAATATTACCAGGGTGAATCTCAGGTACTCTATGCTTCAAAAGCTTGGAATTGTCTTGCAGTTTGTGCCATCGCCGCATCGGAAGGATTAGGCATAGATATTGTATCTGGCGGTGAACTCTACACAGCTTTAAGTGCAGGAGTTAGCCCTGATAAACTCTATCTCCACGGTAATAACAAATCTCGTGAAGAACTAACTTTCGCAATCCAGTCCAATGTGACTATTGTTGTTGATAATTGGCAAGAACTACGTACCTTAGTAGAAATCGCCGAAAAAGCATCCCCCATCCGGATAATGCTGCGGTTAACACCGGGGATTGAATGCCATACCCACGAATACATTCGCACGGGGCATTTAGATAGTAAGTTTGGCTTTGATCCCAATGACTTAGATGAGGTATTTACCTTTGTTAGTCAGCAGCCTGGATTAAACTGCGTAGGGTTACATGCTCATATTGGTTCGCAAATTTTTGAACGCCAGCCCCATCGGGATTTAGCTGCTGTCATGGTGCAGTGGTTACAGAAAGCGGCAAATTATGGTTTAGCGATCACAGAATTAAATGTCGGTGGTGGTTTAGGGATTAGATATACCGAATCGGATGATCCCCCAAGCATTGAAGAATGGGTGAAGGCAATTTGTGAAGTTATTCAGGAAGCTTGTGCAGCCCAGAATTTACCTTTGCCGAAATTGTTGTGTGAACCAGGGCGATCGCTCATTGCCACAGCGTGCGTCACCGCCTATACTATTGGATCATCGAAAGTTGTCCCAGAAATTCGTACCTACGTTTCAGTTGACGGTGGTATGTCTGATAATCCCCGCCCAATTACTTATCAGTCAGTGTATCGGTCGGTAGTTGCCAACAAAATGTCGGCTCCTTGTACAGAAACAGTCACAATTGCCGGTAAGCATTGTGAATCAGGGGATATTATCATTAAAAATGCCCAACTGCCACAAACTGAATCCGGGGATATTCTCGTAATTATGGGAACAGGTGCTTACAATTACAGTATGGCTTCTAACTATAATCGCTTACCTCGGCCAGCAGCCGTTGTCGTGGCGAATGGCGAGGCCAATTTAATACTGCGCCGCGAAACTTATCAGGACTTGATTCGACAAGATTGTCTACCAGAAAGACTCAACGTGCAAAAATAAACATCTCAAAGGTGGAAAATTGGAAGTGATACGAATGTGAGTTCGACAAATTTTATTTGACCCTGCTGCAAACCGCTTGACCACAATGAAAAAGACTTAAATAGTCTGTAACCTTGTTGTTTCTCTCATCTCACAACGATGGGAAAATGGGAGTGTTAAGTGTTCTCACTTATAGTGGGGTTAGAGAAGAAAAATCTTTGTCGAGTTGACGTATGATTAGCCACTAGCTAATAAATCATCACTATTGGCTGATGACTAATCATTCGCTTCCAACCAAAGTGCTAACCTTTGGTGCATGAAAATGACACAGATAATGACAGATTATTGAGGCAGAACAAAGAGTAATCCAGATGTCATGAGAGATTGGTGGAAGCAATGGCTGACAAACCTGGGATGGTCACAGTCCTTGCTGCTTGGGACTCTGGATATCATGTTAGTGCTGGCACTGACGTATATGATACTAGTGATTATTAGTGAGCGCCGGACACTGTGGATGGTGCGGGGATTTATTATATTGATGCTAGCCTCAGCACTCAGTGGTAGATTGGGTCTACCACTATTAAATTTTGTTCTAGAAAAGTTAGTGATTGGCTGTGCTGTAGCGATGGCAGTTGCTCTCCAGTCAGAGTTTCGCCGCTTTTTAGAGCAAGTGGGGCGTGGTGAATTCCAGCAGCTATTTAAACCATCCACTTTAACCATCCCGAAGTCTGATAGTGTAATTGATGAAATTGTGGATGCGGTTAAAGAACTGTCGAAAAACCGAATAGGAGCTTTGTTGATTTTGGAAACAAGTGGCCCGATTGACGAACGGGATTTTTCTGTACCTGGAGTCAAGCTGAATGCTGAAGTTTCTAAAGAACTAATACAAACAATTTTTCAGCCAAAAACTTTATTGCATGATGGAGCGACGTTAGTTCGTGGCTCACGTATTGTCTCATCAGGTATAATTTTACCACTTTCGGGACGCACAGCCTCGCGCCAGCTGGGAACACGCCATCGGGCGGCTATGGGAATTACTGAGCGGGTCGAAAATTGCATCTGTGTCGTTGTATCAGAAGAAACAGGTTCTATTTCCTTAGCGGAAAGGGGAATCTTAAATAGACCACTGACGATTAGGACACTTAAAGAGTCATTAGAAGCTCGATTATCGACCACTGTAGATCGGGAGGCTGTTGCTCCTGGTTTATTCAGTTTGGGTCGTCAAATGGGCGGCAAGGCATTAATATTGGTTTCACGTTTACTCGGATTACCATCGACCGCTTCTCGAAATAAAAAATGACAGCACAACAAACTGAACTGCAATATTTACCCCCGGATTTGAAACGAGAACTGCTACCACAGCACGTTGCAGTGATTATGGATGGCAATGGTCGATGGGCTAAAAGTCAAGGTCTACCGAGAATCATGGGACATAAGCGAGGAGTAGATGCCCTCAAGGAGTTGCTGCGCTGTTGTCAAGATTGGGGAATTCAAGCACTCACAGCTTATGCGTTTTCCACGGAAAATTGGAAAAGGCCCCAGGAAGAAGTCGATTTCTTGATGACTTTGTTCCAAAAAGTTTTGCGTCAAGAACTGCGAGAAATGATCGAGGAGAATGTGCAAATTCAGTTTGTAGGCAATTTGGATGCTTTACCGCGATCACTCCAAGCAGAAATTTCCCGTTCAATGGCAGAAACTAAGAATAATCGAGCCATTCGCTTTACTGTGGCGACTAATTATGGCGGACGGCAAGAAATATTACAAGCTTGTCGGGCGATCGCCGAAAAAGTGCAACAAGGTATCCTCAGACCTGATGAAATCGATGAACAGTTGTTTGAGCGTCATTTGTACACAGCCGGAATTACTGACCCTGATTTATTAATCCGTACCAGTGGCGAAATGCGTCTTTCTAATTTCCTGCTTTGGCAAATGGCTTATGGGGAAATTTATATCACCGATACGCTTTGGCCAGATTTTGATCGTGTTGAGTTTCACCGCGCATTGTGTGCCTACCAGCAACGGGAACGGAGATTTGGGAAGGTTTAGAAGAAGCAGGGGGGCAGGGGGCAGGGGGGAAAGACTTCGCATTAGTACCAAAATCTTTGTTTTTCATCTCCCCATCTCCCCATCTCCCCCATCACGGGCCAGAGAATACGGCTTGTTCTATATCTTCGCGACTGAGGGAATATTTAAATGAGCGTTGAATATCTTGTCCATTTTCCCCTGCTTGGATGTATCGGACTACAAGTTGCTCAATATCTAGCCATAGTTCGGCTTGCCAAGTAGGTCGCTGTATCCGCCAACAATGTAGTTGTGTTTCGTCTTGTTGACAACCTTGGTCTTTTAACCACTGCTCAATTTGTGGTAGGGGATGACTATATAGGGGAGTATCAGATGAAATTATAGACATAAGAATTTGAGATTAAGTATTTTTTGCGGGAAAATTTCTACTTTCCCAGGGGACTGTGGGTGGTGATAGGTGGCTAACTTGCTGGTTAACTGTGGGCGTTGCTTGTGTTTGCCTTTGGAAAGCCGCGTCACCACGTGTGAAACCAATGGCGATCGCCAGCAGTAGACAACCGACAAAGGTTAATACCAAAATAAATAAAGCAAAAATTTCACCAGATGATAGGGGGCGATCGCTTGCGTCTAGATAAGCTGATTTTGACCAATTGTACGACCGGGAAACAGGATGGTTCAAGTCCGGGGGTGGTTGAATCACTGTAAACCGGGAATAGCCAATTTTCAAGTCATAACTTTGTCGCCGTTCTGGACTGCTAAGGGTGGCGTAGGCTTCGTTGATTTGCTGAAATTTAGTAGTGGCTAAGGCAGCAGACAAGTCTGTAGTATCGGGGTGATAGCGTTTGCTCAGTTCCCGATAAGCACGACGAATTTCTATTACTGATGCTGAAGGATGTAGTCCTAGCAGGGAGTAATAGGTGGGTTCACTGCGTTGTGACATTGCCCCATTTTGATTCACGGCTGTTTGAGCTACTTTGCAGTGGAGTTTTTTCTCATATTGTAAACCTCATACACCACCGTGGGTGACAAATAATTTTTTTGAATAAGTCTTAAGCCACTGATGTATAAATATTTTTTACTATTTTCTAAGGGATGAAGATAATAAATTTTCAATAATAGTCAAGATAAGCTTTGCAATTATTTTTATTGATTTTTATAGACACTAATTTACCAAAATAAATACGCAGAGGAATCCCAGGGTTTAGTATGATGTCTGATTTTGTGATCAGTTTAGTTAATTTACTAGTTAACCCGCCGGATGATATCCAAAATCAGAATTGTTCTTGATGTATGTTGAACTTCGTAAATTATGTGATATGAATCAACAGTTATATACCATCCGTCGGTATCTAATATTTGTTGAGCATTGGAGGGTATAGGTATTGTTGCTAAGGACAAAATCACCTCCTCAATATATATTCGAGCAGGAGGAGGTAAATTATTGAAGTTCTCATAAGCGTTGGGAAGAATCCATATAGTGTACATCAACGCTCCTAATTAACTTGAGAATAAAAGCGAATAGGTTGATCTTTTGAAGCTTTGGCAGCTACATAAGCACGAAGAATTGACAATTCTTGCAGAACTACTTTTTCAACTTGACTCGCCTTAGATTTTAGTGGAAATCGAATAGCACCATGTCTATAATTTGTAGCTTGTATATAGCCATGAAGAATTTTCCATTCTTCATCAATTATTTTTCTATTCTTTTCCAGTTGTGGAATGTGGTAATTGGGAATAGGTAAATCATGCAATGCATTCCGAGCCATGTTAAAGGCAAACTCTATGGGTGAACCCTTAAAAAGGGCTGGGTGATATCCTGCTAAACCGTCATAAAAACCAACAGCAAAAGCGATCGCAGCGTTGTCGTCAATAGAATTATCCATGCCAACCACGTAATCTACATTTTGGGCAATTGCTGCTGCTTGAGAACTGGAATAGCAGGCATTAAGAACCACACATTCTCTAGGTTTAGAAAACAAACCAAACAATCCAGCTAATGCATCTCCTGACACTAGCTGTTCTTTTCCTGTGTCATCTTCCAGAATTAATCCGTGCTTTCCAGCACCATGTCCAGAGAAATGTATTATGTCTGGTTGACACTCTAACAAAGCTCGACGAAGGTCTTTAGGACGAACTGCCCACCTTTGCTCTAGGATAAAATTATCCCGATTTTTCGACCTCCTCAAAGCGTCTTCAATTTCACGCACTTCTCGAGCCAAATCTAGCCGTGCTGTCTGGCTAGGATTTGCAGCTAAAAACAAGATTTTTCTCATCTCATTAAACTTATGCAGGGTGAATATTACTTCGTTCACCCCCCTCTTCTATCATTATTTTTAAATTGAAATTGTAATCCTAGTGTCAAAGGATTTTTTTATTAAAAAAGCATTTAACAAATAGTTAGAAAAAATTATCTATAAGTAGTTAAAAAAATTCGTATATCTAAAAATGAAAAAAGAAAAGTAATAAAAAATAAATTAAGTAGAAATGCTTCATTTTTTGTAAGATGTGTAATTCTCTTAATAAAGCTATGACTTACGCACTCGCTAAGAAAATCAATGCTTTGAGATTGCTAGAGCCTCCGGCACGCTACGCGGTAAGCGCAGCCATGCCCGTTAGGGCTTTACCCTACGGTCGCAATGACGAAAATACGTGGTTGGTTACGTAAGTCCTGAAAGCATTAAATCCTTGACCAGCATGGATTACGCTACGCCAACCCATCATATCTTTAATTCAATTCACTTACTTACATAGGCTATTGTAACTGAGGCTAAAATAAGCATGAAGCGAGTTCAGAAAATATGACTCACATATCTATCCTCGACGAAGTAATCGAGCAATTAAGAGCTATGCCGCAGCACTTACAATGGCAGGTATTAGAGTTTGCCCAATCACTAGCCAAATTTCAAGTCCGAGGGATTCCAGGACAACATCTGCTGCGGTTTACGGGTTCAATACCACCTGAAGATATTCAGATAAACTCTGCTTTATTTAACGCAACAAATCAGCGCGGGGTTTAAAGGTTTCTATTTCCCGCAATTTTTCGTAAAGTTCCTGTTCTTCGGGGCTGATGTTTTTAGGGGTAAGTATTTGGATTTCTACTAATTGATCGCCACGTTTATCGTTTTCGCTTGGGTAACCTTTATTGGCTAAACGCAGTCTTTGACCAGACCTTACTCCTGGTGGAATTGTCATTTTGACTGGGCCATCTAAAGTTGGTGCTTCTACTTGTCCTCCTAAGACGGCTTCACAAGGGGTAACTGGAACTTGGCAGAGGATATTAAAACCGTCTAGTTTAAATAAAGAATGTGGCTCAACGGTAATTTTTAAGTACAAGTCACCGCCGCCAATACCTTGGTTTCGCAAACGGATAGTTTGACCTGTAACCATTCCGGCTGGCATAGTTACTTCTAGCGATCGCCCGTCTTCTAAGCGAATGCGTTCGTTACCGCCTTGATAAGCTTTTTCTAAGGGTAAGGTTAATCTGGCTTCAATATCTCGGCGCGGAGTGCGTGGTGGGCTTTTTGGTACTGTATATTCAACTCGGCTTTTAGGGGAACGAAACGGATCGCTTTTGGTGCTACTACCCCCATTCCTGCTGTCTTTGCGACCGCCGCCTACACCAACAACTTGATTAATAAAGCTCTCAAAGTCGGAAAATTCGCTGGGGTCTACTTCCTGAGTGTTATTGCGATTGGATGCACCAGCCCCAGACCAGCTTTTAGTCTTGGGTGCCTTGTTACTAGTAAAACCTTTTTGTTTCCAGTAGCGGCTAAATTGGTCATACTGCGATCGTCTGGCGACATCAGACAGGACTTCGTACGCTTCACCAATATCTTTAAATTTTTCTTCGGCTGCTTTATTTCCGGGATTAAGATCAGGGTGATATTGTCTTGCTAACCGCCGATAAACCTTTTTAATTTCTTCACCGGAAGCATCTTTCTGTACTCCTAGAATTTCGTAGTAGTCGCGAAAATTCTGCAAATTTTGCATAGCTCGGTTATTTAACTTGAAATTTTAGATTGGGGACTGGGGCCGCTGCGCGGAAGTTAAAAGTCAAAAGTCAAAAGTCAAAAGGCTTTTATTTTGGACATTTGCACTTTTTGAAAGGGTATCCCTATTTATGCCGCTTTGTACTAGGGATTGGGGACTGGGGAGTAACTAATGATTACAACCAATCATCGTCATCTTCATCCCAGTTATCCTGGTAGCTGGGGCGAGAGGGTTTGCGAGCGGAACGTTTGTCGTAGGCTGGGGGACGGCTATCGTAGGCTGGAGAACGGTTATCGTAGGCTGGGGGACGGCTATCTCTACCGTAGTCCTGATCGTAATCTCTGCCGGAGTCTTTGCCGTAATAATCCCTACTATAGGAATCACGTTCTCGATATGTATCACGGGAAAAATCCCGATCGCGTTCCTTGTCTCCTCCTGTAAAAATGTCCCGAATTGTGCCAAACAGGTCTTCGTCTTCGTCCTCAGCGTAATACTCGCGGACTTCTCGGTTTAGTTCGTACAGTGCATCTTGTAAATCGGCGTAGGCTTGATCTATGCCGCGATCGTCGTCTTCTTTGAGGCTGTCACGCAGTTCCCGGCAAATACTATCAATGCGCTGGCGGCGGTTGCGGGCAAACTGCATTCCAAATTCCAGTGCTACTTCTCTGAGTTGTCGTTCTGCTTGTAAAATCAAAGCCTCAGAACGAGTGCGTTTTTCTACTCTTTCTTTGCGTTCTCGGTCAACATCGGCGTATTTTTGAGCATCTTGAATCATCCGATTCACTTCTGATTCACTCAGGGTGGAAGCGCCTTGAATTGTGATGCTTTGCTCTCTACCTGTGGTTCTATCGAGGGCTGTTACCTGCAAAATTCCGTTGGCATCGATATCAAACGATACCTGTACTTGGGGTATACCTCGGGGTGCTGGGGGAATGCCATAGAGCTTAAAACGCCCCAATGACTTATTATTTGCTGCCATTTCCCGTTCACCTTGGACTACGTGAATTTCCACAGTGTTTTGGTTATTTTCTGACGTGGAAAAAATGTCTGAACGACGCACTGGGATGGTAGTGTTGCGGGGAATGAGTTTTTTCATCACGCCGCCGATGGTTTCTAAACCTAAAGATAGGGGTGTGACATCCAATAGCAGCACATCTTTGAGTTCACCTGCGAGAATACCTGCTTGAATGGCTGCACCCACAGCTACTACTTCATCAGGGTTGACGTTTTCGTTGGGTTCTATACCGATTAAGTCGCGCACTAACTGCTTAACGATGGGCATCCGTGTGGAACCACCAACTAGTACCACCTCTTCAATGTCCATTGCTGAAAGTCCAGCATCTTTTAGGGCGCGTTTGACTGGTGTGCGTATACGTCCAATTAAATCAAGACACAAACCTTCAAATTGGGCGCGAGTGAGGCGAGTTTCTAGGTGTTTGGGGCCGTCTTCAGTAGCGGTGATGAAGGGTAAATTAATATCGGTGACGCTAACTGCCGAAAGTTCTATTTTGGCTTTTTCCGCAGCTTCCATCAGACGTTGTAACGCTTGGCGATCGCGTCTTAAGTCTACACCTTCAGTTTCCAGAAATTGCTCTGCTAACCAATCTACTATTTGTTTGTCAAAGTCATTACCGCCTAGTTGTGTATCTCCACTAGTAGCTTTAACTTCAAATATGCCATCGCCTACTTCTAAAATCGACACGTCAAAGGTGCCACCACCCAAGTCAAATACGAGGATAGTTTCGGTTGTACCCCGATCTAATCCATAAGCCAAAGATGCGGCTGTAGGTTCATTAAGAATCCTCAACACTTCTAAACCGGCAATTCTGCCAGCATCGCGGGTGGCCTGTCGTTGAGAATCATTAAAATAAGCAGGAACTGTAATTACTACCCCTGTAACTGGTTCTCCTAGATATGTACTGGCATCATCAGCCAGTTTTTTCAGCACCATGGCCGAAATTTCTTCTGGGGCGAAATTCTTTTTCAGTCGGGGACAGGGAATAGAAATATTACCTAATTCGTTTTTGCGGATAGTATAAGGTACACGCTTAGATTCCGGACTCAGTTCACTATACTGCCGCCCAATAAAGCGTTTAACGGCAAAAAATGTGTTTTGTGGGTTGAGGACGGTTTGCCGTCTTGCCATTTGGCCAACCACCTTTTCGCCCTCTTTGCTGAAGCCGACAACGGAGGGGGTTGTTCGCATTCCTTCTGCATTGGCAATCACCACCGGCTTGCCACCCTCCATTACGGCGACTACTGAGTTGGTTGTACCCAAGTCGATGCCGACTACCTTGCCCATGCGTTACTCTTCTCCTAGCGTGTCTTGTACTTTTAATTTGATTATGCCGGACTACCTCTAGCTGTTTGCTATCGGATGAAAACACCTCAATGGTATGATAATCATCATTAAGGTAAGAAGTAGAAAAGTTTAAGCTTGAGGAGCTAGTTGCAAGACTAGGATAACATTGACGATGCTGAGTATGTCCAAGCAGCCGCAAATCTTATCGCCTCAACACAGGGCTTTATCGTGGCTTCAAGTTGGGAAATCCACCCTCATAAAAGTTGCTTTTACCTTTTTATCGATTCAAAAAGTTGATATGGCGACTATTTTAAACATTTGATTTTAAAAGAGCGATTACAAAATCATCTGCGGGAGATAGCACGAGAACGTGATCCCTACTTAGCGACGGCAGGTCATTTTTTTGTCCAAGAATACATCCGCCAAGAATTTTCTCAATGGGGAAGTGTGGATTTCCACACCTTTCACGTAGGCAGCAAAACCTGTAAAAATGTCATTCTCGATTTACCGTGCCAAAGTGAATCAAAAAAGAATAATTTACCTCCCATTTTAATTGCAGCTCACTATGATGCTGTTCCCGGAACACCAGGGGCGGATGATAATGCTACAGGTGTGGCCGTATTGTTGGAATTAGCCAGAAAATTTGCTGCTGAACCAGGTAAATATCCTTTACGGATGGTTGCTTTTGATATGGAAGAATATGGCTTGCTGGGTAGTGCCGAATATGCAGCCTTATTGCATGAACAACAGCAACCACTACGCTTGATGATGTCTTTGGAAATGTTAGGGTATCGTGATTTTACGCCTGGTTCTCAGCGCTATCCATCTCCTCTAGAACGCTTTTATCCGCCTCAAGGCGATTTTATTGCGTTGATTGGCAACTTACGCACCATCCGTGACTTAATTGGGATGAGTCGGAGCATTCGTCAGGCTGGTGTATCCAGTCAATGGTTACCGGCACCAAATCGCGGTTTGATAGTTCCCCAAACCAGACAAAGTGATCATGCGCCGTTTTGGGATTTGGGTTATCCAGCAATTATGGTGACAGATACGGCGTTTTTAAGGAATCCTCATTATCATAAACCCAGTGATGCGATCGCTACTTTAGATTTGGACTTTCTCACAGGTGTTTGTGAAGGTTTAGAAGTTGCTATTCGGCAGTTGTGAAAATTTATAATATCTAATTATTTAACTCAGCCGGAGGGTGTTCTCCCATCGCATACAATACACGACGCAAATTAACTACACCATTTCGATTTAGTTGCAGAGTTTCTACTGTAGTACGTCCTGTTGGAGTTAACCTAATCACAAGAGTAAAGTCTTCATTCCCAGCGAAATGCTCATTCCATTTTTGTTGACGTGGATTGTATAAAGATGCAATAGTCCCGCTTATATTATCTCTTCCTTCTGTTTTGTTATACTTATGATTATTACAACCTTGGCAAGATAAAGCCAAGTTATCTAACATAGTTGTCCTACCTCGGCTTCTAGGTAAGATATGTTCTACAGAAAAGGCTTGAATAGCAAATTTTATTTGACTTTTACAATACTCACAGCATCCATTTGCTCTTTTGACAATAGCTGTTTTTTGTTCTCTATTAACTCGATTGTCAGACATATATAGCGGTTCTCAGTTGGGTGCAATATAGTAACAGCAGTGGGTAAACCATCCAATAATGTCTTTTTTAGTTACTGCATTCAGAGCATTTGTAATGGCCTCGTCTAACTGTTGATATGTTCTAGCAGCTTGCGATCGCAAAAACTCTTTCACCTTCGACCAACAGTTTTCAATCGGTGAAAAATCAGGAGAATAAGGAGATAAGTACACCAG
>JAKOMP010000040.1 GCA_022241785.1 Cyanocohniella sp. LLY
CTACTTGGAAATTAGTCCAGCAAACCCATTAGCCAAATCAACAAAATCCCCAAGGGTATGTCAACAACAATCCATCTCCCCCCACCCTACATATTTTTCTCGCTCTGTCAACCCCAGCTAGGAATTATCAACGTGAAATTACTCCTATAAATGGCTTTCGGCTTTGTTAAGAAAGATGTGACTAATGGATAGCCGACGCAGAGAGGGGCAAAAATATAATTATAAATGTAGTTAAACCCACAGTTTGTCAGCCTGTGGGCATTTTTATCACAGGGGTTGACTCACTATTGAGTAGATACAGTTAACACCTGCGGTGGTGTTGCATCTGGAGGATAGATAAAGTCTACCTCTACTAATCTGCGATCGCCTGGTTTCATATTCAGTAAAACCAAGGGTTCCCCCTGTTGACCTCTCCTTTGAACTAAATGAGTCAATTGAGTTTGAGGACGACCTTGATCATCTCGGTAACGTACCCGCACTGACCCCCGGAAAAATACTTGCGGTGCTGTTGTGGTAAAAAAGCGCAATCCCTGTTTCGTCAAATTATCTTCTTTGATTGGTGTTTGCACAGATACACTAACTTTTTGAGCATTTTGTGTTGTGTTGTGCAAAGGCAACTTAATACTATATTGAATGCCATAGTTGCCATGAGCGCGATAGGCGGTATCGGGATAACGTACCAACATATTAGCACTTTGGATTTGATTCGTTCCTAAAGTACCACCATGCAAGCTACTTAGAGGGTAAGAAAATGCTTGTCCGGCCTGGGGAATGGTTAAATACCTAGCCTGGGGACTATCCACCACAAAGGATCTCCACTGAGAACCTTGAGCGACTCCGGCTACACGTCCATAAATTCTTGGTTGATTAGAGTCCAAGGGTGTAGGAACTCGATCCCGTGGAGTGGATAATTCACCAGTTTGCAGTAAATTTTGCCACTCTTCTAAACTCGGTGCGCGTTCACTCCCATCCGCATTTTGCCGGGCAAATAAAGCCATACTAGCCGCATAGACTGTACCACTACTCCGCAACCGCATCAAAGTAGAGCGACCATTTAAAGGCGGTGTCAGTTCTCTTACAGGTATAGGTAAATTTAATAACATCTGACTTTGCCCTGGAGGAATAACAATTTGGGCTGGAAAAGATGCTTGTCGCCGTCCCCGCAATACATCAGACACAGCGCGATCGCCTGGCCCCGCAAAAATATTACCTAAGATATTCCGACTTTGAGCTGGTAGTTGAATAAATGGTGCATCTGGTTGACTTAAATAACTCGCCCCTTGCAAAATATCCACCGTCACCGCTTCCGACCCAGGGTTATGCAGCATAATTCCTATATGCAGCGACCTTAAATCCTCCGGTGGTTCCGCCCTAGCAACATGGTGGGCAAAAACATCAAATCGCCCCCGAAACGGATAATTTAAATGGGCCTCTGGTACTTTTTTACCATCTGCGGGAAAAGTTGAAAGTAAAATTCCTTCTTTTAAGACCAATTCTGGACTATTGCTGTTAAAAACAGGCACAGTATCCAGTTGTCCCGGTAAAGGACGCACTTGTTGAGTTTGTACCACTTCTTCGGGGGGTGGCGTAGCTGGTGTTGATTGAGCGAGTGTAAAACCAAGTAACAATGACAACATAATACTTAGAAAAATGCTTCCCCATAGAGACGCTGACGACTTTATGAAAGTGCCAGATTGTTAATAATTAATAAGAAGTCTGCCAAAATGCCTGGCAAATTTTCTGAATTTAACACGGGAACATGGACAAAAATACATGGTGTTGCAAGTTGATTTTGACACAAGTAGTTCAAAACGGAATAGTAAAGACCTTCACAAACAAATTTACCGCAGTCGTAACTAATCTCAATTGCTGTTGCTCCTGTTACTAATTTTTCCAATTCAACAACTGGATGCAAAACACTTTCTTTGCAGCTAGCAACGGCTTCCAGACTGAGTTTTGTCCTACTAGCAGCCATACCGTAACAAATAATGTAATCGGGTTGAAGTTCAGAGATTTTTTGAATTACCTGCAAACTAGCCAGATCAACATCCACAGGTAAGCGCCGCAAAAATTTCAAATCATGAGGGAGCAAGTCAACTTTTAGCACTTCCAGTAATAAATCATCCGAAGAATTTGACTGTTGATCACTCAACCAAATCTCAAAAGAAGTTAATAGTATTCTTTTCGCCATAGGAAATATTATTTAAAATAGAAACACCCTCCATAATAAATTTACAAGGAGCCGGTTAATGCCAGTCATTGCAGTCGTAGATTACGATATGGGAAATTTGCACTCAGTCTGCAAAGGTTTAGAAAAAGCTGGAGCAACTCCTAAGATTACTCATTCTGCTAAAGATTTAGCGCTGGCAGATGCTGTAGTATTGCCAGGAGTAGGGGCATTTGATCCCGCAGTCCAACATTTGCGATCGCGTGATTTAGAACAACCCATTAAAGATGTCATCGCCTCTGGTAAACCATTCTTAGGTATCTGTTTGGGATTACAAATTTTATTTGAATCCAGTGCCGAAGGAACTCAACCAGGACTGGGAATTATCCCCGGAAAAGTGCGCCGCTTTCGTCCAGAACCAGGCATTACTATTCCCCACATGGGATGGAATCAACTAGAAATGACGCAACCAAAAAGCCTTTTATGGGAGCATTTGCCAGCCAATCCTTGGGTATATTTTGTGCATTCTTATTATGTTGACCCAACTGACCCCCAAGTTCGTGCAGCAACTGTTACCCACGGTACTCAAACTATCACAGCTGCCATTGCTAGGGAAAACCTGACAGCAGTGCAATTCCACCCGGAAAAATCGTCTAATATTGGATTGCAAATCCTGTCTAATTTTGTTGCCCAAGTCCGCGAAAAAATTGCTGCATAATCCAACTTTTAACTTGAAATTTTGTCGTTTGTTATTTGTCCTTTGTCATGGTTTTTCCAATGACTGTTGACCGATGACTAATATACTTCTTGCAAAAGTCCTTATTTGCGCCTCTTTCTTTGCGTCTTTGCGCCTTTGCGCGAGACAAAAAAATATTTATGCAAGAGGTCTAATAATCAATGACATTGAGAATTTACGGGAATCGCCAGATAAAAACTTTACCAGGGCAAGCTACTAGACCCACCAGTGCGCGGGTAAGAGAAGCAGTGTTCAACATTTGGCAAGGAAGAATTGTCGGTTGTCGCTGGCTAGATGTGTGTACTGGTACCGGTTCAATGGGTGCAGAAGCGTTGTGCAGAGGAGCCAGTGTAGTAGTAGGAATAGAAAAATCTAGTCGAGCCTGTGCCATTATTCAACAAAACTGGCAGCAGGTAGCGCATGACGAACAACAATGGAAACTCTGGCGGGGAGATGTCATTCAGCAGTTAAAAAACCTATCAGGCCAGCAGTTTGACAGAATTTACTTTGATCCACCTTATGCTAGTGAATTGTATCAGCCAGTGTTAGAGGCGATCGCTCATCATAATTTGTTAGCAGTCAATGGTGAAATAGCCGTAGAACACAATCCCCAAGGTTGGACACCGACCGTCATACCCACTTGGGAGATTTGCCGCCAAAAGGTTTATGGTAACACTGCACTGACTTTCTACAGAGTTATCGAGGAGGGAAATGAAGCCGAAAGTATACGTTGAAACATCAATTCCCAGTTTTTATTACGAGGTTGACCCCTCCCAACCTTCCTTGACAACGCTATGCTCTAGATTTCACAAATGAACAAGGCATCTGGAATTGGGGGATGAGGAAGATGAGTCACGAGTAATTCTTCAGAAACTCCTCATCTTCCTCTAACGAAGCATGGGCTTTACGCCCCACTAGTTATTAACCCCCCAACTCGTTAGGGCGCTTGTATTGCTTATAAGCAGCGTAAAACAGCCCAGCAAGGGTAACAACAATCAGACCAAGAACAATACCTGAGAGCAGGGGTTCAACCACTTTAAATCTCCTGTTTGCAATTATTCAATATTCGTTACTAGTTTTGATTTTACCAAATTGCGGATGAATCCCTCGCCCTACAGTGTTTTTGGGCAACAAATGATTATAAAAAAATTATCATTTGTGCTTGCAGACACCATCAAGAACTTTTAAGCTATGTGTAGGAACATGAAAAACTTTGAGTAAACTCTACTTCTACGGCAACCCTTTTGGATAATCAGATTACCAAACCAGAAACTCGGACACAGTGGATCGCCTTGTTGGCTCTGGTGATACTGCTAGCAGCCCCTTTGGGCATTTTTGGTGTTCAAATGGTTAGAGCTGCTGATCCTTATGTGAAGAATGTTCTTTCCCTCAAAGGAGACCCAGTTCAAGGACACGCGATTTTTCAAATTAACTGCGCTGGTTGTCATGGACTGGAAGCAGATGGGCTAGTTGGCCCTAGTTTGCAAAATGTCTCCAAGCGCAAGTCACGATATAAGCTGATTCATCAAGTTATTAGTGGCGACACTCCGCCAATGCCCAAATTTCAACCCAGTGAGCAAGAAATGGCAGAATTATTGAGCTATTTGGAAACGTTGTAGTTTAAATTTGGATAAATTTTATACTTAAGTTATGGTGTTTAAATTTAAAGCTGTATTACATTGCTTGTCTACATAGATAGCAAGAAACTTTAGAATGTCAAGTTTTATAGCTAAATGACTGGTACTAAAACTCATCACCATTGGCGATTGGGGGTGAAAAGTCTTGATTCCCAGCTTGTTCTAGGAACCTCCAAAAATATTACTTTTTCCCATTTGCGAACAGATATAAATTATCAAAGCATCTCAATATGTAAAAATGAGTGGCGTAATTCTGTAATGACTCATACCCATGAGCAAGGGATAATATTTGTGAAACAGTCCCCTAACCCCGAAATGAGAAGATTATTGTACATTTTTGGTGTTTCTATTGGTCTGGCTTTATTACTGACAGCTTTAATTTATCTTCTGTTGGGAATTGGTCTACTCAAGTCAATTCCAACATACGTGATTTGGGCAATCATTCTGTTTTCAATTGGTGCAGGTATCTTGAGTGGTATGAATACCAGAACCTAATCACTTAGTAGCAGAAAATCATCCCGTTTGACGAAATACTTACTCAAAATACATGAGTGATCGTGGACGGGGCTTCACTGCTTACAGATTTGAAATAAAATCTAAAACTTAAAATCAAAAATCACAATGGCACAGCTAACTCCCAATTCTAGTTTTAGTTTGACTCTGCGCTTACAAATTCCCAATCGTGTGGGGATGTTAGCATCAATTACCCAGGCGATCGCAACTAGTGGTGGTAATCTCGGACAAATTGATTTAATCGAGCAAACCCGCCATGAATCTACCCGCGATATCACTGTAGATGCTGCTAGTACTGAACATGCAGAAACAATTGTCCAAGCAGTCAAAGCATTACCAGATATTAAAGTCCTCAGTGTCTACGATCGCACTTTTAATTTGCATCGCGGTGGCAAAATTAGCATTGCTAGCCGAATCCCCCTCAAGAGTGTATCTGATTTAGCAATGGCCTACACACCGGGAGTTGGTCGCATTTGTACCGCCATCGCCCAAGACCCAGAGGAAGTTTACAATTTAACTATTAAACAAAATACTGTAGCTATTGTTACAGATGGTAGCGCTGTTTTAGGTTTGGGAAATCTCGGCCCGTCTGCTGCTTTACCAGTCATGGAAGGTAAAGCCATGCTCTTCAAAGAATTTGCCGGTTTAGATGCTTTCCCCATCTGTTTGGATACCCAAGATACAGATGAAATTGTGCGGACAGTCAAAAATCTCGCACCGGTGTTTGGTGGTGTGAATTTAGAAGATATTGCCGCCCCTCGTTGCTTTGAAATTGAAAAAAGGTTGCGTCAGGAATTAGATATCCCAGTTTTTCATGACGACCAACATGGTACAGCCATTGTCACCTTGGCAGCGTTATTTAACGCCTTAAAGTTAGTACATAAATCTATTACCGAAATCCGCATTGTGATTAATGGTGCTGGGGCTGCGGGAGTGGCGATCGCCCGATTACTTCGCAAGGCTGGGGCTGAAAAAATTTGGATGTGTGATTCCAAAGGCATCATCTCCAGCAGTCGCACCGATTTGACCGCAGAAAAGCAGGAATTTGCCGTGAAAGCACAGGGTACTCTAGGAGGTGCAATGCAAGGCGCAGACGTGTTTATCGGCGTTAGCGCACCGGGAGTTTTAACCCCAGAAATGGTACAGTCAATGGCCAAAGACCCCATTGTGTTTGCAATGGCTAATCCCATTCCCGAAATTCAGCCAGAATTAGTCAGTAACATTGTCGCTGTCATGGCCACGGGTCGTAGTGACTACCCCAACCAAATTAACAACGTCCTGGCGTTTCCAGGAGTGTTTCGTGGAGCCTTAGATTGTCGCGCCCAGACAATTACTACTACCATGTATTTGGAAGCAGCCAGTGCGATCGCTTCCTTAGTCAAACCTTCAGACTTGAATCGAGAACATATTATTCCTTCAGTTTTTGATCAGCGCGTTGTCACAGCCGTCGCTGGTGCCGTACAACAAGCCGCCCGTCAAGAAGGGATTGCGCGCGCTTAATTTAGGGGAGTGGTGAGTGGTGAGTGGGGAATGGGGGAAAGATTTCGATACTATTGCAAGAACTTCCTCCTGCACCCTGCAACGCCACTTGACGCCAGTCCGTACCCTGCGGGAAGCCGCCCAGAGGGCGTCTACAAGTCGGGAAACCCTTTCGGCAGTTCCTCATGGGGGAAACCCCCCGCCGAAGGATGCCCGAAGGGCTGTAGACCGGACTGCCTCACCATGCTGCTGGCTCCTTTATGCCAGGGAACCCGTCCACCGCAGTGGCTCCCCTACCCCCTACTTCTTCTCCCTACTCCCCACTCCCTACTCCCTACTCCCTTATTTACATGAATTACTACTTTATCTATGACGGGAATTGCAATCTCTGCGTCACCTTAGTCCAGTTGCTAGAAAATTTAGATCAAGGAAAAATTCTTCGCTATGCCCCCATGCAAGATGAACAAACACTGGCACAGTGGGGAATAACATCTCAAGATTGCGAACAGGGGATGATTTTAATTGATGCTGATGCACCCCAAAGACGTTGGCAAGGAAGTGATGCTGCTGAGGAAATTGGGCGGCTATTGCCATTGGGAGGTCTATTCATAGAAGCTTATCGGGCGTTACCTGGGATGAAATGGGTAGGCGATCGCTTTTATGAACAAATCCGCGACAACCGCTATAATGTGTTCGGCAAGCGTACAAGTACATATCAATCAGCTTATTGTGTTGATGGTAGCTGTAAGACAGAAAATTAAAGATAATTGGTGCTTTTTTGCAACCCCTAAACCTGGCATTTGTCTTGGTAACAGCTTGTCTTTTCATGATTAAGGGTTGTCAGATTACCCAATTTAAAACCGTAGCGCCTAAAGCCGCGGCCGATATTTTGTCTAGTGAATCCTATCTCGTTTCAGGCAGTGCGCGATCGCATTACTCCCGTCAAGTTTTCTGCCTTAGGTAGAACTTTGTGGAATATTGATGAACTAAAGGTAGATAACCAAGATTAATCACTTGGTTGATTAAACACCTCTAAAATGTGTCGGCAAACTTGTTTGAGTTGATCACCCACTTGTGGCGCAGGTGAAGAAATACCTACAAAACTCCAGTTTTCCACTGTAGATAGTCGCCACGCCTCACCTCGATGGTCAAACCCGGCGACTTCCAAACCAATAGCACGACGTGAGTGACTGATGGGGTCTTGATGAAAGCGGATTTGAATCAAGATACTGCGACTACGCCAAGATTTGCTGATCCCAGGAAAGTGAAACCCGATATCTATGGAATCTGGATCTACTAACTCCCTGGTCTCTGGGTCATCCTTCCAAGGTTTGAGATCCGATTTAGCATCGGGAAACTCGAGTTTAAACAAATTCACTACCGTAGCAATCTTGCTGGCGAGTTCAAGGTTTGTTGCTTGTTCAGCTGCATTCACAGAAAAACACTCCTATATTTTGCCGATCTATGGGGTATTGGACGACAGAAAAACCGCCAGAAAGCTTATCCTATTGGTGTTTCACCTTATCAAGACCTTTTAGATTTAGCAAATTTAAAATTACGCTTTCCTCACAATTATGATTGCCCACAACTGCTGATGAAGTTTTTTGGGATTGAGAAGGATTATCTTGGGTAATTATACTTAATTTTTTTTGAAAACATCCAGTGACTGCGCTAAATGATGAAATCTTGCTTTACCCATTACTAGCGGAATTATATAGTGTAAATCCTCTATTGTGAGGTCGCTGCTGATAGGTATGCGCCCCCAAATCATCGGATTGATGTCTAGCCGCACCATTTTTAACTAGTAGATGATTTTTTATAAAAAATTGGCTATTATTTTCTCATTTTACCATGTTATGTACTTTATTTACTGAAAAAACATCGCTATTTGAAAACTCAGTTAATAACCATGATTCAAATTGTTGGATTAACTTAATTTCTTCTAAGTTAATACCAAATAATTTTCTTAAATAATTTATTGATTCATTTTTGTAAAGTTCAAAATCAATCTTATTAATACATTTAACTTTAAGTTTTTTACCGTATTGAAAACCTAAATCAAAAATTAGTAAATCTAATTCATGAAATTTATAAGGATGGGGATAAATAAATCTAGCAAAAAATTTGTATATCCATAAATGTATTTTTTTAATCTCTAAATCATTACCTATAGTAAATCCAATTACAAAAGCTTCATCTCGAAATGAAATTCCTCGCCCTAAGAGTATATGAATATAATCATGATGACGAAGGCAAATTTTTCCAGGTAAAGATAACGGACTTTCAGGATTTTCTAATAACCAAATAAAAAAAGGTATTTTTGTTTCTTGTGTACCAAATACAGCTGAATACACATCTTTTAGCTGAAGATGAGCTATAGGAGGCTGAAAATTTTCAGATAAATTAAAAGTCATTTATTTATATAGTATAAGTCTCAAAAAATATTTTAAAACTTAAAAACACAATTAATTTATTAATAACTATTTTTTAATATGTTGTCTATGTTTTATCGTAAATTTATTGTAATTTTTGGTTTTCAACTAATAATTTATTGTAAAATTTAGTTTATTAAAATTTAGGCAAATCCAAACAATAAATTATCTAACTTAGTGCATATAATCCATAGTGTCATCTCCATCTTTACAAGAGATTAGGATTTACGCACACCCTCTCTACGAATTCTTGATGTTCTACAGCCTTTGCAGGCCTTCTTGGCGGTACCCTGCGGGAAACCGCTTTGCTTTTAAGATAAATCAAGCTTTTTGGCTGATTACATCGGATTGCTAGAGGATATTCATGCTTATTCAGTATCTAATCTAGTATGCTAAATTTGTCTGACGAAATCTTAAAAGGTTTTGTTTTTACGGGAAGAGTAATTACAAATTCAGTACCCTCACCTAAATTTGAGTTAACCTGAATCATTCCTTTATGCTTATCTACTATAATTTGGTAACTAATAGATAATCCCAGCCCAGTACCTTTACCCACTGGTTTGGTAGTGAAAAAAGGATCAAATATTCTACTTTTTACTTTTTCTGTTATTCCTGAAGCATTATCTTTGATACTAATAATTACATAGTCTTCATTTTTAACTTTAGTATGAATAGTAATAGAATTATTATAATTTTTATTTCCTGATTTTAAATATTCCATTTCTTTGTGACGTAAAGCATCTATAGCGTTACTTAAAATATTCATAAATACTTGGTTTAATTTGCCTGCATAACATTCAACTAAAGGCAAATTACCATAATATTTAAAAATTTGTATTTCTTGATAACTATTGCTGCCTTTAAGATTATGCTGTAAAATTAATAATGTACTATTGATTCCTTCATGGATATTAACAGCTTTCATTTCTGCTTCATCAAGACGTGAAAAGTTGCGTAAGGTCAGCACAATTTCACGAATACGTTCAGCCCCAATTTCCATTGAAGCTAAAAGTTTTGGCATATCATCAATAACAAAGTTAAAATCTATTTCATCAATAAAATTAGCGATCTTGGGATGATAAAAGCCTTCTTTTTGATATAGATTAATTAAATTAATTAATTGTTGAATATATTCTTTAAAGTGCATTAAGTTGCCATAAATAAAATTAACTGGGTTATTAATTTCATGAGCAACGCCAGCCACTAACTGCCCTAGTGAAGACATTTTTTCACTTTGAATAAGTTGGACTTGAGCGTTTTGTAATTCTTGTAGTGTTTGTTGTAATTCAATATTTTTTTGATTTAATCTTTCTGTCCTTGTGGCAACTTGTTTTTCTAAGGTAGAATTAGCTTCTGCCAAAGCAATTTGAGATATTTTTTTAGATGTTAAATATTTTTGTAATAAAGTTAATACTAAAAACCATGCGGGAATGAGAATGATTAAACTTATGATAGATATTAAAAATGCCCAAAGCACTCTTTGGCGGTATTCACTCAATTTATACTGCAAAGCAAGTAAAATATTATGATTTCTTTTAGCCACACCATCAGCATAAATTTGTTTTTGGCGTTCATAATCTTGGCTAGATAATAAAATCTGTGCTGCATTTTTTTGATTATTTTTAACTAAATCAAAAGATTGATATTCTAATGCAACTAGTATTTGATTAGCGGCATCAATTTTTTTGGTATCTTTGTTTTGATATGCTGCGGGAGCTAATTTAATTGATTCTTTAATAGCATCCTCAAGTTGAGGTTCAAATTGACGGTAGCGTTGCTCCCAATCTGAATTTCCTGTAGCAGCATTCATGCGAGCAGACATAGTTAAGACTTCATCAAAATACGTAATTTTATCACTCAATATTTGTAGCTGAAATTCATGATTGATAATATTATTAAAATTGCCATAAGCTTGCCAATTCAGCCAAATTTGAGGCATAAATAATAATATCGTTAATATAACTGTTATGGCTATTACTTGAGAGGCTCCCAATTTGGGTTTATAAGGTAGATGCATTTTCATGGTGCAATTATGGATAGTTTAAATGATAATTTAATATTGGGTATGGTTTCTGTGAATTCAATAAGTTGGAGAAAAGTAGAATTTTTTAAAATTTTGATATAAAGCTTTAAACGTTTAAAATAAAGGAACCTTTATAGACTATAAAAGCTTTTTTTATATTTATTGTCTACACTTAAAGAAAATAGTTTTTCTGTTCTTTATATTTCTCTAAATCAGAATTAGTTATGATAAAATTTATCTAAGTCGGCAATCGTTAAAAATTTTATTTATGTATGATACAGAACTTTCATGTTTTTAAATAAGAAATATTATTTATTTCAATTAATATTAATAAGCTTTCCAAATAGTCACTTACTAAAATACTGCTGCTTGCCATTTAGCATGAGTCCTAAGGTTTCTCAATAACCTTGCTCAACTATGGTTTTTGAATAGCTGTAAGTTTTGTTACTAAAATAGCAAATAAAAATACTTGCTAAAGCCATGTTACTACCACTCAATTTTGATAGCCTCTATATTTAGTTTTCCCCAAAAGGTTAAAAAAATCTCAATCCAGTGCGAATAGAGCCTTTTGCATACGAATATGACTACAATAAAATCAAATTGCCTTTATTTAGTATGTCTGTGGTAACACGCTTTCCTTTCACAAGAGTGTGTTGGTCCGTGAAAATTTATGGCACCAAAGCAGGAATCCTGAGTAGGATACATAACGAATCGGTAAGAGGAAAATGTTGGGTCAACAGTTAGACAATGAAAAGCATCAGCTTGTCCCATCAAATTAGTCAGGATGAGAGTAGCTGCACATCCCGTAAGATTGCTATTTAGGCAGTTGACAGCGCCAAACTGAAACTACTAGAGTGACACTATTCATTGGCACACTCAAAACACATTAAGTTCAGTTTATGGCGCGTCAACGCTCAATTTTTTCATTGATTCTAGTATTATTAGCCACATTCCTCATCAGTTGTGGTGGCCCTAGCGTCGCAGTTGCACCTCCAACTTACACCGCAGTTCAACTGGAGAGAATACAGGAATACGTTCCGGCAATTCAAACTGTGCGCGATCGCGCAGACGAACTGAAAACCCTAATCTACAAAAAGGATTGGATTGATGTAAGTAATTTTATCCACGGGCCTATGGCAGAAGCTAGGTTGAGTATGAGTTATGTTGCTCCTAACCTACTGCCCAATGACCAACCTACAGCACGTCAAATTACACGAGATTTGCTGGATCACCTGGTTAAAATCGATCAAGCTGCTGGTAAAGGTAATACTCAACTTGCCTTGAGTAACTACCAAGCCGCTGTTACAGACATTAACAAGTTTTTTCAACTGCTTCCTAGTATAAGTGCTGAGGCAGAGGCAAGTTAAGTACAAGTTAACATGGGTAGAGGGAAGCTTTTTTGCAGTTTTTCTCTCTACCTCTAGATAAGTTGTGAAAAGAGAAGTTAGGGGCTAGGGACTAGAAGCTAGAGAAGATATTTCCTGCTTAGTTTACAGACGTTTGTCTGTTAGAGGCAAAAGCAATGAAATTTAATTTACTTCAACCAAAACGCATTTTTTGGCTCGGTATATTTTCCTCAGCTATATTGAGTTTGCCCCTGTCTAGCATGGCTTTGACGGTTAAAGAAGTTCCTAATCCCCAACAGAGGTCTGGTGATTGGGTAACTGATATGGCAGGTATTCTCAGCGATGAGACAGAAGCCCAAATTAATCAGATGATTGCTGATTTAGAGGCGAAAAATGGTACGGAAATGGCTGTGGTCACAGTACCACAAACTGCCCCAGCAGCTTCTCCCAAGGAATTTGCTACTGAATTATTCAACTATTGGGGAATTGGTAAAAAAGGACAAGATAATGGTGTATTGTTCTTAATTTCAGTAGGCGATCGCCGGGTAGAAATCGAGACTGGTTATGGTGTTGAGGCGATTTTACCTGATGCCAAAGTCGGTAATATTATCGATACCCAAATTATCCCGCGATTTAAACAAGGAGATTTTGAGGGTGGGACGCTGGCGGGAACGAAAGCGCTAGTAGTTGTTCTAACAGCTGATCCGGATCAGGTCAGTACTCTACCCACAACGGAAGTTACTGCGGATAACCCGAACTCATGGGGAGCATTACCTTTGGTAGCTGGGGGTGGATTATTTGCCATAGGAATAGGCACTGCTGTTTATCTTTTTAAACGCCCTCAGAAAATTTTGCTGCAACCAGAAGGGCATACACGTAAACAAAAAGGTAATTACAGTTTTTTGTGTGCTAATTGCCAACAGCCGATGGCAAAAATAGACGCAACCAAAGTTGACCCACATCTCAATAGAGTAGAGAAAGTGGCACAAAATATAGGTAGTGTCGATTTTCAAGGTTGGCAGTGTCTTCATTGCAGCCAGCAGCCAACTGCTAAAGGATTTCATTTGGTTGCCCTAGAAAGCGATTCATCTGGATTTAGAAAGTGCCCACATTGTCAAGAATTGACTGTTATTCACACTGAAACAACAATTCAACAACCCACGCAATATCGTTCAGGAAAACGACTGATTGTCGATAAATGCCATAGTTGTACTTATTACCACGAAAAAGAAGAAAAAATTCCCCGCTTGCCTCCCCCACCTCCTCCCCCACCTTTACCTCCCAGACGCACTAGGGGTAGTGATAGCAATGGTAGTCTTGGCAGTGGTAGCTTTGGCGGTGGTAGCTTTGGTGGTGGTAGTTTTGGTGGTGGTAGTAGCGGTGGCGGTGGTTTTGGCGGTGGTAGTAGCGGCGGCGGTGGTAGCGGCGGGAGTTGGTAAATGCTATGAACAATCCACAACAGAGAATTCCCGAAGAAATTGCCCCAGAGGTGTTGGAGTTAGCCTCCCGCTACTATGCTGATCACACTCAAAGTTACTCGACATCTGACTTAATTGCAGCTGGACAAGAAGTTGATATTCCTGTGGAGTTTATTCAGCAAGCAATTCAAGATGTCCAAGCAAAACACCAGCAACAACAAGCCGCACAAAGGCAATTAGCACATCTTCGTCAAAGATTACTCATCATTGGTGCAGGTGTAGTTGCAGCATTCGCTGTTTGGACTGGTTGGACTTACAACTCCATGCAAAGCAGTAGTAATAGAGTAGATGCAGCCTGGGCGCAAGTAGAAAACCAACTCCAGCGACGTGCTGATTTGATACCCAATCTGGTAAATATCACCCAAGCATATGCCACACAAGAACAAGAGTTAGTTGCTTTATTGGAGCGATCGCGTCAAACTTATTTACAAGCAGATACTCCCGCAGAAAAAGCAGAGGCTACAACACAAGTCAATCAAGCAATTGATAGTTTTAGTAAATATGCAACTGCTAATCCTCAATTGCAATCTAGTCAGTTATTTACCAATCTTCAGTATGAGTTAACGGGTACAGAAAATCGCCTAGCTGTGGAACGGATGCGCTACAACCAAGCCGTACAAACCCATAACCAAAAAATTCAAAGTTTTCCCAACTTGTTGGTAGCTAATATGTTTGGCTTTGAAAAGCAAGAATTTTTCCCAGTGACAGGGGATTTTAAATAGATTAAGGGGATGAGGGAGAATAAACTTGATCATCATCATATATAAAGTATATTCCCCTAGCCTCTAGCCTCTAGCCTCTAACCCCTAGTCTCAAAAAGAAATGCATATAGTCATTATCGGTTGTGGTGTCGTAGGAGCTGCGATCGCCTATGAACTTAGCCAAGTCCAGAACCTCAAAATTACTGTAATTGACCGTCAACCACCCGCCCAAGCTTCTACAGGTGCAGCACTGGGGGTGTTAATGGGTGTCATTAGCCATAAAATCAAAGGCAGGGCTTGGCAGCGACGACAAACCAGCATCCAACGCTACGAAACCTTAATCCCTGAATTAGAGGCGATTACTAATCGTCAAATTCCTTTTAACCGTCAAGGTATTCTCAGTCTATTCGGGGAAGATGAAAATGTTGACGGGTGGGAAAATTTGGCAGCTATTCGCCATTCCCAAGGCTGGAAATTAGAAATTTGGGACACAGCTAAACTCAAAACTTTTTGTCCCCAAGTCGATAACGCCCAAATTACGGGTGCTGTCTATTCTCCCCAAGACCGACAACTGAATCCAACTACGTTGACATTAGCTTTAGTTGAAGCAGCCCAACACAACGGGGTAACTTTTAAATTTGGTGTGAACGTTTCAAGTATCGAACCAGCTCATATAGAAACGACAGCAGGCAAAATTTTTGCTGATTGGATTGTTGTGTCTGCGGGATTGGGTTCGACATTACTAACAAACCAAACAATTAATATTCGTCCAGTTCTGGGACAAGCTATACAAGTACGCCTAGAACAACCATTAGGCAATCCCGACTTTCAGCCGGTGGTGACTGGTAATGATGTGCATATTGTCCCTGTGGGGAATGGTAATTACTGGGTGGGTGCAACAGTGGAGTTCCCCGGTAATAGTGATGAAATTCCACCTAACCAAGAATTATTAAATCAAGTTTGGCAGCAAGCGATCGCCTTTTGTCCAAATTTAGCCACAGCAACCATTATCCGCACTTGGTCGGGTTTACGTCCCCGTCCAGAAAATCGCCCTGCGCCAGTCATTGACAAACTACCAGGCTTTAATAACGTTTTGTTAGCTACCGGACACTACCGCAACGGGGTTTTACTAGCACCCGCAACAGCAGACGCAATTCGTGAGATGATAATTTTTAATGATATAAAACATAGCCTTTGATAATTTTGGCTTTGAAAGCTGGGATAAGAAGAATCCATAGGAAAATAGCGTGTCTTTAACAGAACATAAAATCACAGTAGATTCTCTAGAATGGTTTTATCGGGAGTCTGAACCTATTGGCAGAACAGATTTGCTGCCTGTAGTATTACTACACGGTTTAGTATCCCAGAGTTACAGTTGGCGTAATATTATGCCTGCATTAGCTAGTCAGGGAACAAGAGCGATCGCACCCGATTGGATTGGTTATGGCTTTTCGGGAAAACCAGAAAAACGCGATTTTGCCTACACACCTGATACATTTATTACTGCCTTAGAAAAATTTATCAACGCGTTAGAAATAGAGCGTTTTTCCTTAGTTGTCCAAGGATTTTTAGGTTCTGTAGGCTTACAATATGCCTTGCGCCACCCTGAACAAATTGCCAACATCGCTATCTTAAATACACCAATTTCCACCACTGCCAAATTACCTTGGAAAATTAAACAAATGGGTTTGCCCTTGGCAGGTGAAATGATAACTCAAGACCCCTTACTAGTGGATCGAACCCTAGAAGGTGGTAGTCGCTACCGCATTGAAGATAAAGATTTGGATGTTTATCGCAAACCGTTTTTGAAAGCCTCTGTTACAGGGCGAAGTCTTCTGGCAACAATTCGCAATTTGCAACTTGACTCAGCAATGGCAGAAATTGAATCTGGCTTTCAACAATGGCAACAGCCAATTCTCATTCAGTGGGGTATGATTGATCCTTGGTTACCTATAGACGTAGCCGAAAAGTTTGCCAATTCTGTACCTGATGCCGAATTAATAAAACTTAATAACGTGGGGCATTATCCTCAAGAACATTACCACAAAACGATTTTAGAAGACCTGTTGCCATTTGTGCGCCGCACAGCAAGCTAATGCGTATATAAATCTGGCAAAAATCGATATTATAAACAAGAAGCCATACATAAAAGCAGAGAAACACCGATAAATTATTTGTGTTTCTTTAACTTTAAATATGGTTAAGGTTAAGAAAATATGGTTTTGTGCCGGGTTTATAATAATATTTAAGACGGCATTTGTAAACTTTTTTATTACAACTAAAAAGGTATCAAAACCACACTGATGGAGATTTGGGTTAATGGCTTATTCCTGGTTTAAAGCATTTCATATTGTAGGAATTGTAGTTTGGTTTGCAGGGTTATTCTACCTGGTACGTTTGTTTATTTATCATGTGGAAGCTAACCAAGAACCAGAACCAGCAAGAACGATACTGAAAAATCAGTATCAAATTATGGAGAAGCGCCTCTACAATATCATCACTACTCCAGGGATGTTGGTAACGGTGGCAATGGCTATAGGCTTATTAAGTACTGAACCAGAAGTCTTAAAACAGAGTTGGATACACGTTAAACTGTTATTTGTTGCTCTCTTAATTGGTTATCATCATTACTGTAGTCGTCTAATGAAACAATTAGCCGCAGATGAATGTCGCTGGAGTGGTCAACAGCTAAGAGCCTTAAATGAAGCACCTACCGTCATGTTGGTAGTAATTGTTTTACTAGCTGTATTTAAAAATAATTTACCTACAGATATTACAGCTTGGGGCATTTTTGCCTTGATTATTTTTATGGCAATGACTATTCAGCTTTATGCCAAAAAACGCAGACGTGATAAAGAGAAGTTAATGGGGCAAATAGGACAAGTCGCCCAAGAACAAAGTTAGATTTTATTGCCTGGGGTATCAAATACAAATACGCCTGTATTAAATTTAATATCTCAGGCAGAGGTACCCATTTTAATTGGATTTTTAAAATACAGAAAAGATCAGCTTTGCATACAATATCTGATTTTGGTGGAAAAAGCCCACCTTACATGACATGAGTTAATTTTTTAGGTAAAAAATCTCCTATTGCCATTTTTCGCAACAGGAGATTAATGTTAAGTTCGTCAGGTGATCGGAATAGCTACTTATTTAGTATTAATCACCAGGACATTAATTCCCCCTGAAGATAGATAAATAGTAACTTGATATCTTGACAAAATTCTGAAAGTATTACTACGCAACGGATTTAACTATCACATGAGTTTTTATCCCCAACTGACAATGAAAAAGCCCCATTACTGTGTAACAGCAACAGGTCCATGGTATGATATGAGGAGCAAACTAAATGTTTGCTTAATAATTAGAGCATATCTAGTCAATGTGACAATTTAATTACAATGGTGTGAACATGGTGCGTCATTGTAAGTCAACATAGCTACAACATTTTTTCTAAGAATTGCTGGGCGCGATCGCACCGAGGATGAGTAAAAAACTCACTAGGAATACTATCTTCAGCTAACCTACCTTGGTCGAGGAACATAATCCGGCTAGCAACTTCTCTAGCAAACCCCATTTCATGAGTCACAATTGCCATTGTGATTCCCGTTTGGGCTAAAGCTTTCATCACTTCCAGCACATCCTTGACCATTTCTGGATCTAAAGCCGAAGTAGGTTCATCAAATAATATCATCTCTGGTTCCATGGCCAACGCGCGGGCGATCGCTACTCGCTGTTTTTGTCCTCCCGATAGTTTGGCTGGGTAAACATGAGCTTTTTCTTGTAGCCCCACTTTCGTTAACAACTCCAACCCTTTTGCTTGTGCTAACTGCTTATCTACCTTTTTCACCTTCATCGGTGCATAGGTGACATTTTGCAGCACCGTCATGTGGGGAAACAAATTAAAGTGTTGAAACACCATCCCCAACCGTTGGCGGATATCAGCAATATTGACTTTGGGATGAGTGATTTCTTGTTTATGAAAGTAAATTTTGCCTTTGGTGGGGCGTTCTAGCAAATTCATACAGCGCAAAAAAGTAGACTTACCAGAACCAGAAGGCCCTAAAATAGACACAACTTCCCCTGGGTAAATCTCCGTGGAAATATCTTTGAGGACATGGAGTTGGCCAAAAGACTTACACAATGATTCCGTGCGAATTATGGCATTACTCACTGCGCCGCAATCTCCTTTCTAAACTCGATGCACCAAAGGTCATTCCCATCACCAGAACGTAATAAATCAAACCAGCAAACAGCAAAGGTTCAAAGTAAATATATCTATTAGCACCGACAATTTGGGCGCTGCGTAATATTTCCACCACACCAATGGTAGACACCAAAGCCGAATCTTTGAGCAAACCAATGGTTTCATTGACCAATGCCGGTAAAATATTTTTCAAAGCCTGAGGCAAAATGACATCCCACATCATCAACCAGTAGGAAACACCCATAGACATAGCCGCCTCAGTTTGACCTTTATCTACCGCTTGAATACCCCCCCGGATAGTTTCCGACATATAAGCCCCAGAGTTGAGCGTAAAGGTCAGTACTCCAGCTTCTAATGCCGAAATATCATAACCTGTCAGCTGGGGTGTGGCGTAGTAAACCAATGCCAACTGTAACAACAGAGGTGTACCGCGAAATACCGAAGTATAGGCATTAGCAATCCAGGACAGTACTTTGATGCCAGTAATCTTTAATAAAGAAAGTACAGTACCCCAAATCAACCCCAAAAATACAGACAAGAGTGTGAATAACAAAGTTAGAGGGATACCCTGAAGAATAAAGGGGATATCTGGGAGGATTCTCCGAAAATCTAGATTTAATCTACCTGGGGGAGAAGTCGGGGATACAGTATCAGTGGGAGTTTGGGAAAACCACTTAGCTGCTAGCTTTTCTAGTTCCCCACTATCTTGCATTTGTTGTAAAACGCGATTAAAGGGTTCCACCAAAGGAGAACCTTGAGGAAAGGCGATCGCCGAGCCACTTGCTTCTTCAGAAGGAATCACATTAAACTCTAAATCTGGATTAGCTTGGGCAAATCCTTGAGCTACAGTATCCTCAACAATTGCCGCATCAATGCGCCCAGCTTTAATTTCCTGAACTACTTCCGGTACTCTATTGAGTTGCTTGAGCTGAATACCCGTCACCTTGGCGGAAATTTTCTGAGCGTTTTGCTCTTGGATAGTTCCCAGTTGTACCCCAACCCTTTTACCTGCAAGGTCTTGTGGCTGTGTAAGCTTACTACCCTTGAGAGCGACAATTGTATCTTTGGCTTCGTAATAAATTATTGAGAAATCTATATTTTTTTTACGTTCTGGAGTAGGAGTCATCCCAGCCATGACAAAATCTGCCCGATTTGACTGGAGTGCAGGAATTAAGCCATTAAAATCGGACTCCATAATCTTGAGACTGAAACCCAGTTCCTTAGCCAGAGTATTAGCAATATCAATATCAAAGCCCACAATCTCGCGTTTACCCCCCTGAGTGTCATAAAACTCATAAGGGGGATAATCTGGCGAAGTCATCATCGTCAACGATGCTTTGCCTACGGAAGAAGCCTGTAGGGGATGGCTATGACCCAAAATCAGCGAGATCAAGACCATAGCAGCAAATAGCACAGTCAATAGCCATGCTCTGGGTTTTTTCATCACCTTGCAAAAGTCAATTTTATGAATTGAACCACAAATAAGCACCGATGAGCAGTAAATTTGTCAAAATAATGCTGATGCTGAACCCCTCGCCCCATCAGGCTTTGGCAAGGGTTAACTATCTGTTAACTATTGACTGTGTACAAATCGTTGAATTATATGTCATCTTAGATATTGAGAATTAATTCGGTGACAGTGTTTGTTTTTAGTATTGACAGGTTTTTCCCTTTTAGTATTTACAGACTTTCTCCGAAATTTAAATCTCTACACAGTGATGGTTTTGGAGATACTCGATGTCAATTTATGTAGGTAACCTCTCGTACGAAGTTACAGATGATGATCTTAGAGGCGTTTTTGCAGAATACGGTTCTGTAAAGCGCGTTCAGCTACCTACTGACCGCGAAACAGGTCGTCCGAGAGGCTTTGCTTTTGTCGAAATGGGCGCAGAAGCTGAAGAAACAGCAGCTATTGAAGCTCTTGATGGTGCTGAGTGGATGGGTCGCGCTTTAAAAGTCAATAAAGCTAAACCCAGAGAAGACAGAGGTTCCTCTGGTGGTGGTAACCGTGGAGGATACGGCGGTGGCGGTTCCCGCAATCGCTACTAAGCTTTGCAACAAAAAGTTGTATCTAGAGTCTTAAGGCCAGACCAGATGTCTGCCTTTTTTTGTATTCTAGTAAACTGGGTGTCTTCCACTGAAGAGCCATCAATTAAGTCAAGTTAGTAGGAGGGAACATGACTCAAATAATAGTGGGCGAAAACGAAGCAATTGAGTCAGCCTTACGTCGATTTAAGCGAGAAGTTTCCAAAGCGGGGATTTTTCCAGACATGAGAAAGCATCGCCACTTTGAAACGCCGCTAGAAAAGCGCAAGCGCAAAGAAGTTGCGAAGCACAAACAAAGTAAAAGACGTTTCCGCAATTAAGGTTTGAAACCCGGTTGATTTATATATGTCCTCTGGACAGTCTAATTTAGACTAAAAACCGGGTTTTTTCCTGTGAGCAATGGTTAAAAAAAACTAATATTATATATTCCTATCAGTATGCATATATTATATTAAATAACTTTATAAATCAGTTATGAGCAAAAACCTTCAACTTCCTTGCTCTTGATTGATTTGTATTTTTGGTGTGAGATTTGGGACAACTCAAGCACTTACCCAGGCGATCGCACTAATAGCGCACTAATAGCGCACTAATTATTATAAAATTTGAGGGTGTTTAGGGGCGGCTAGTAACCTTCACTACAACACCAGAATTTTCATACTACTTGGTATAGCATGATAGTAATAGATCAATTGTGAACCAAACTAAAGAAGATGGGACTACAGATTTCGATTTCTGATTCCATTGTGCAAGCCATTCGTTTACCTGAACAGCGTATTGAGCAGGAGTTGCTGCAAGAATTAGCGATCGCTCTCTATGCACAAGATATCCTATCATTTGGCAAAGCACGAGAACTAGCGCAAATGGATAAATATGAATTTGGGCAATTACTGGGTGGGCGTGGAGTTTTACGGCACTACGGCTGTAAAGAATTAGACGATGTTTGGACTTATGCCCGTAGTGAGTAATACCAATTATTGATGAATTTAGCTTGAATTGGGAAAATTAGAATGTTGCTATACTCTTTAGTTGAGTATAATTTGTAGCAACAACAATGAATCAGCCTCAATTTAATGTCTTTCTCTGCCATAATAGCCAAGATAAACCCCAAGTACGAAGTATTGCTGAGTGTTTGAAAAAGCAGGGTATACGTCCGTGGTTTGATGAGTGGGAGTTGCGTCCTGGAGTCCGTTGGCAGCAAGTTTTGGAACAGCAAATTTCTCAAATTGAGTCAGCAGCAGTTTTTGTTGGTAGTAATGGGCTTGGCCCTTGGCAACAGCAAGAGCTTAGGGCATTTTTACAGGTATTTGCAAATAATGATAAACCTCTAATTCCAGTGCTGCTGACTGATGCATCTGAAAAGCCAGAGCTACCTCTTTTCCTTAGTGAGCGAATGTGAGTTGATTTTCGACTAAGAGATCCTGAACCTCTAGCTCAATTGATTTGGGGAATAACTGGTAATAACCCAAGCTCTCAAGTTTCATCATTAGAGGGCGCATCTAAATTAATTCTGCTAAATCAGCCTGATGTTGATGATAGTAGTGAACTGGAGAAGTTAGAGATATTGCTATCAAAACAGAAATTGCAGGAGGCCGATGAGCAAACTAAAAGAATTATTTTGAAAGACAACCAAAATAATCCTCTAACATCTCCAAAAATTAAACAGCTTCCTTTAGATTTACTTAATAGTATTGATCAACTCTGGATGGAATATGGTGATGAAAAGTTTGGACTGAGAATTCAATGGCAACTATGGCAGAAGATTCGGGAACCAGAGAAACCATGCTTTAGACTATTACCTAAAAAGGTGGAACCCTTGACAGACTCGCAGGTATGGAATAAATTTGGGTGTTTGGTGGGCTGGCGTAGTGATGACAAGAAGCTATTACCAGATGCAAAACTTGATTTCTCAATAAAAGCTCCTCGAGGTTGTTTTCCTCGGACTCGGTTGTGGTTGCATGGTGGGCATGGCAATACTGTGAAACAGTTTGTTGCTTTGATGGATAAAGTTGCACAATTAGAGTAAAGTTAGTGCAAACTTTGTCATTATTAGCGTGTGTATGGTTGTTCCATAACTAAACCAGGAATAACACGGTAATGTTTGATATTGAATGTACAAAGTGTCGCACTTCTGCCAACAGCACAAGCAGCAATCACAGCATCTAACAACCCTAAACTGTCTGATAAATGGTATGTTGTAAAATCTGACAAGGCGCGATTTAAATCAGCCTCAGTCGGCCATACTACAGGTAGGGGTGAAACCAGTTTTAAGGCATTACGCAACTTTTGCTGGTTTTGAGAATCCTGAATTAATTCCATAACCACAAAACCAGGCACACTAGGCAACTCTGATAAGCTGGCAAACCAATTTATTGAGGGAGAATGACCCCGTTGAATATCAATTAAAATGTCTGTATCTAGCAAATACATTAACGTTACCTATGCTCTCTCACGGGTTTCAGCTTCGTGGCGTAACTGGCGAGCGTAGGCTTGGCTATCTGTAATATCGGGTCTTGAATTGATGATACCTTCATTCTGCCAATAGGCTACAAGTTCGGCTCCTGTCTTGGGTTGATTTGCGGGAATCTGTCTTACAGAGAGAAGACGAAGAATGTATTCAGAAAGAGTTAGGTTGATTTGAGAAGCTTCATTATAAAGCTCATTTTCTAGCTCTGGTGGCAAATTAAGATTAATATTCACTTTTACTCTCCTATTTAGCTTTGGTTTTAGTTATTCATTGGTATTAACTTGGACAATATAAAGAAAATTATTTTGTTAACTAACAGAGGAATGCGTAAATTTTTAGTACCATCTTTACCTACAATTTTAGCTTTTAGTATGCTGCCGCAACCATTCACCAAAATCCTCGCGCCCTAAATCACCTGATGCTACTGCCAAAATAACTTGCTCTTGCTCATCAACAGAAGCACTAATTTCCATACCATTCAGGATCAGAAAAATTTCCATTGCAGCGTGACCTGTGCGCTTATTACCATCAATAAACGGATGATTCATGATAATTGAAAAACCTAAAGCAACAGCTTTATCAATGACGGTTGCATACAAATCTTCACCGCCAAATGTCATGCCGGGTTGAGTAAGTGCAGATTCCAAATTACCTAAATCACGGATACCTATTGACCCTCCTGACTGCTCAATAAGTTGTTGATGTAAATCCAATACCTCGGCTAATGACAAATAACGCATCATGTCAAACGTCGGTAAAGTTCAGCATTTTTTTTCAGCACATAATTAGCTGCATTGGTGAAGTCGCTTTTTTGCTCACTTAACCATTTCTCGATATTAGCACTCAGTAAAGCTTCAAGAGAAATGCCATGTAATCTCGCTAGTTCTTCTAGCTTTTCTAATTGGCTATCTGGAATATCGATAGTAATTGCAGCCATAACTATTCATCCTCCGAATTTGTGAGTAGAGTGTAAAATTTATGTACTTATTCCTAAATTATGAACTATTCACACAACAACCGCCTCAGCAACAGCACCTTGCATTTTATTAAAAGCATCAATTAAACTTTGCAATTGTTGGTCAGCTTTCAAAACTGCTAAACCCCGCACTGTGACTTTACCAGGAGAATATATAAAACGCGTTTTTAGATGTTCTGGTAAGTTACCTGCTAATAGATTCCAAGCAGGTTCTTCCATTGGCGTTTCTAAAACAATGTGCTGTTTATTTTCTGGTTTAATGCGGCTAAATCCTAATTTTTTCGCCAGTTGTTTGAGTTCCATAACTCGTAAAAGTTGATTGGCTGGCACAGGTAAAGTACCATAGCGATCGCCCCACTCCGCCGCAATCATTTTTAGTTCTTCTGAAGACTTCGCCGCCGCTACTGCACGGTAAGCACTCATCTTTTGATCGACATCGGGAATGTAATCTGCGGGAATAAAGGCTGTGAGGTTGAGGTCAATTTGGGTATCATCAACTTTGGGTATTTCTTGACCGCGAATTTCTCTAATGGCTTCTTCTAGCATTTCCATATACAAATCAAAGCCGATAGCTTCCATTTGACCGGATTGTTCTGCACCTAGCAAGTTACCCACACCCCGAATTTCCATGTCGCGCATAGCTAGTTGATAGCCGGAACCAAGTTGAGTAAATTCCTGAATTGCCCGCAGTCTTTGCCGTGCGGCATCCGATAATGCCCGTTGTTTGGGATAAAATAACCATGCATGGGCTTGTATCCCTGCACGTCCCACCCGTCCTCTTAATTGGTATAGTTGCGATAAACCAAATCGATGAGCGTCTTCGATTAAGATGGTGTTGACCCGGGGAATATCTAAACCAGATTCAATAATCGTCGTGCAAACAAGAATATCCGCATCACCATTACTGAAAGTCAGCATGGTAGATTCTAACTCGCTTTCATCCATTTGACCGTGAGCGATCGCAAACCTAGCCCCCGGTATCATTTCTCGTAAATTAGCTGTCAGTTCTTCAATTCCTTCCACTCGTGGAACTACATAAAATACTTGTCCTCCCCGGTCTAATTCTTGACGAATAGCACTGCGGACAATTTCCGGGTTTAGGGGTGCTAAATGCGTTTTAATCGGTCTTCTAGTTGGGGGTGGTGTGGTAATTAAACTCATTTCCCGAATCCCTGATAAAGACATATATAAGGTACGGGGAATGGGAGTAGCCGAAAGTGTCAGCACATCAACTTGAGTTTTCAGGCTTTTAATTTTCTCCTTTTGGTTCACCCCAAATCGCTGTTCTTCATCCACCACCAACAGTCCTAAATCGTTGAAGGTTACACCTTTACCTAAAAGTTGGTGTGTCCCGACGACAATATCTAATTCCCCGGTGGCGAGTCGTTTTTGAATATTGCGGCGTTCTTCAGCACTGCGGAAACGATTAAGTAAACCGACATTCACCGGGTAAGGGGCAAAGCGTTCTTTGAGGGTGTGGTAGTGTTGCTGGGTGAGAATGGTAGTAGGTGCTAGCAGTGCGACTTGTTTTCCGGCGGTGACAGCTTTAAAAATGGCGCGAATTGCTACTTCTGTTTTCCCGAAACCCACATCACCACATACTAAACGATCCATCGGGCGATCGCTTTCCATGTCGCGTTTGACATCTTGCACTGCTTTTAGCTGATCTGTGGTTGCTTGGTAAGGAAACGAATCTTCCATTTCCTCTTGCCAAGGCATATCTTGAGGATAGGTATAACCTTCTTGTTTCGACCTGGCTGCATACAGTTTCAGCAAATCCACTGCTAATTTTTTGATGGCTTTGCGAACGCGGTTCTTGGTATTTTCCCAAGCCTTACCAGTCATCTTGTGCAGTTCTGGGGCTTTATCACCTGTGCGGCGAAACCGGGATAAAGAACCAACTTGATCTGCGGCCACTCTCAGGATACCGTCAGCATACTGCACCACGATGTAATCACGGGTTTCGTGATTAATCGTTAAGCTTTCTAGCTTGACAAATTTACCAATACCATGACTTTTGTGAACTACAAAATCACCCTGACGTAGCTTGTTGGGGTCTACTTGCTTAGAACTGGCTTGGCGACGCTTGCGGATATAGCCTGGTGTGGCTAGGGAATGC
This sequence comes from Cyanocohniella sp. LLY, assembly GCA_022241785.1. Classification (GTDB taxonomy): domain Bacteria; phylum Cyanobacteriota; class Cyanobacteriia; order Cyanobacteriales; family Nostocaceae; genus Cyanocohniella. The sequence goes on from JAKOMP010000040.1 coordinate 26,328, forward strand.
TGTCCATAAAATTCCCGGTCGGTGACGATTACCAAGCGATATGTAGGCAGAATAAAACCTTCGAGTTCCGCCAGCCCGGAATATTTCAAAGCTATAGGTATATGGTTAATTTGTAGCTTGTCAATTGCTTGGTAGTCGCGGGGATTGGGGATAAACTGCGCCGGACAATCGTGTTCTTGCAGTAGAGATACAGAACGAGAAGGCTGGGCAGAAATCAGCCAAATGGAAAAGTTGCGATCGCGCTCTTGTCTCAGTGTTTCGGCTAGTTTACCAAATTGATGTGGTGTCACAGGTAACGACCGACTAGCCAGATTTATGCCGCTGTTTTCTTCCGCCAGTTCTGATAAATATACAGTGGGAAATTTATTCACATCCGCCAGACACTCATCAAACGACCGATGAATTTTTGGCAATGTTACATTCCCTACTCCCCACTCCCTATTACCCCTTATCCCCAGAGGGGACCCCGAATTCCCCACTCCCCATTGTTCCTCGGCATTTTCCACCCAGCGATCGCTATGAGCATGACACTGTTCTGGCTCATCAACAGCAATTAAAATGTTTTCTGGCAAGTAATCTAAAAGTGAAGCTGGTTGCTCAAAGGCTAACCCCAAAAAGCGCCGACTACCTTCTAATAGTGCTGAGTTGTCGGTGCTAAGTTCTGAGTCAGAGTTTGAATCAGCAGTAAGGTGTTGTAATCCGCCATTATTTGTAATTTCTTGCAAAACAATAGGCGCAAAGCTAGTGGGAGTTAATATTAGCTGGTCAATTTTGTCAAGAGCAGAACGTTGAGTTGCGGCATCAAATTCACGAATTTTTTCAATTTCGTCACCAAACCACTCCAGTCTGACTGGCATTTCCGAAGAAACAGGAAAGACATCGACAATATCACCGCGCCGACTCCATTGTCCTTCTGTTTCCACCAGTGGGACTCGTTCATATCCCAAAGTGGTAATTTTTTCACCGAAAGTATCTAAATCAAATTCCATTCCCCGCTTCACAGTCAGACAGAAGGGTGTAAAAGTTGCTGGCGGTGGTAAATGGGGTTGTAAGGCCCCCGCTGTGGCGACAACTGCTATGCGGTTAGGGGTGATGCGGGGAGTAGTTGTTTCTTTTTCCCCTGCTTCCTGTTCTCTTACCTGTACTAAATCTGCTAACACCTGCATCTGTCCCCAAGTCATTTCAGTTTCGGGGTCAAAAGGTTCATAAGGAGAAGCTTCGGAGGTGGGGTAAAAATGTACTGTTTTCCATCCCATCACCTCCAACTGAGCATAAGCGCGTCCCGCTTCCTCCAGGGTGGCGCAAACTACCAACAAATTCTTGCCTGAATTTTGCGCCAATGCCGAAGTTACAAGCCCCTTGGGTAATCGGGAAATGCCATTTAAACGCAATTCTTGTTGGCGATTTAGCTTGGAAAGTAATTCAGTGCTGAGTGGCGATCGCGCCAATGCACGCACAATAGAAGAAAATGCCATAAGTTTTACTACAGGAGGAAGTCGTTAAAGATAAGAAAATCTAGAGTCAGTGTATGTTCACTATTTTAAAAGTGTTAACAGCCCTCTTATTATTTATGTGGAAGAATAATATTTAACTACTAGGGGCTAAGGGCTAGGGACTAGAGAAGGAATAGATTTTTTCATGATTTGGTGACTTGAAAAATGCTTGATAGTTCGGCTGAATAAAAAAATACTAGCTTCTAGTCTCTAGCCCCTAGCCTCTGGCTGCGAATCTACTAGATACTAAAAGGTGAGCCACGTTCGCTCTGATAAGCGGCAATTCTACAACATGTCCTCCATTACTTTTGAAATTTCCATCCTTTTAGTGCTAATTATTGCCAATGGCCTGTTTTCTATGTCTGAGATGGCAATTGTTTCGGCGCGTAAAGTCAGACTACAACAGATGGCTAATCAAGGGGATGCCAAGGCACGGGCAGCATTGAAACTAGCCGAATCGCCAAATCATTTTTTATCTACAATTCAAATAGGAATTACCCTCATCGGTATCCTCACTGGTGCGTTTGGAGGAGCAACAATTGCCACTCGACTAGCAATATATATACGGTTCATTCCCTTCTTTGTACCTTATAGTGAACCCATTGCTTTCGGGATAGTAGTTCTCATCATCACCTATTTGTCACTGATTATTGGTGAACTAGTACCAAAACGGTTGGCATTAAATAACCCAGAAAGAATTGCGGCGTTTGTGGCTATTCCCATGAAAGCTGTAGCTACCTTTGCTTCACCCGCAGTGTATCTCCTCAGTGCTTCTACAGATATGATACTGCGAGTATTGGGCATTACACCATCGCTGGAACCACAAGTCACCGAAGAGGAAATTAAAATCTTAATCGAGCAAGGCACAGAGGCGGGAACCTTTGAGGAAGCGGAACAAGATATGGTAGAGCGAGTTTTTCGTTTAGGCGATCGCCATGTCAGTTCCTTGATGACACCCCGTCCTGATATTGTCTGGTTAGACCTAGAAGACTCTCCCGAAGAAAACCGCCAAAAGATGGTTGAAAATGGTTATTCTCGGTATCCAATCTGTCAGGGCGGACTCGACAATGTACTAGGTGTAATCCCCGTCACCGACTTATTAGCCCGGAGTTTACGCAATCAACCCCTGGACTTAATAGTAGGATTGCGGCAACCTGTATTTGTGCCAGAAAGTACCCGTGGGTTGAAAGTTTTGGAGTTGTTCAAACAAACCGTCACCCACATGGCCTTGGTAGTAGATGAATATGGTGTCATTCAAGGAGTAGTCACCCTCAACGACATCATGAGCGAAATCGTCGGTGATGTTCCGGAAGGCCCAGAAGAAGAAGAACCACAAATTATCCAACGAGAAGACGGTTCCTGGCTGTTGGATGGGATGCTATCCATAGATGAATTTTATGAACTTTTTCATCTCGAAGAATGGGAAATCGAAGAAAGAGGTAGCTATCAAACCCTAGGCGGCTTCGTCATCACCAATCTTGGTCGCATCCCTATATCCGCCGATTATTTTGAATGGCACGGTATGCGGGTTGAGGTCATGGATATGGATGGTAACCGTGTTGACAAAGTACTGGTCATGCCGATGTTAGTTGAGGACGTAAGAAGGGATGAGGAGGGTTGATGAGGTACATAATGGCAGGCAAGACTTGTACTGAGCAGTTCGGCAGGCTCACTGTATCACTTGTTGTAAAGCCCTGAAGGGCATAGCTGCGCTTACCGCGTAGCGTCTCGTAGAGAAGTATGCCTACCCTACAAGATTTACAATATGTAAGTCTGTATTTCATTTATTTGCAAAACGCTGTATATATTTCTCTAGCCCCTAGCCCCTAGCCCCTAGCCCCTAGCCCCTAGCCACTAAGTCCTCGATAACCGCTTAACCTCAGCACCTGCTAACATCTCATGGGCTTTGGCTAACATTTGGGGAATTTTATGGGCGTGGGGACTCTTGCTGAGAGATTTACTCAGGTCTAATTCCTCTAAGCGGTCTGCTTTATTACCAGGAAACCAATGACTGCCGTTACCCAACAGGTTGTAGCGCATTTTGGCATAGTCTACCAAATCGTAGGCGATCGCTAAGTTCAATAACCACAAAATTACGGGTATATTTATTTCTCCTGGTGTTTCGGCAAAGTTGGGTAAGTTGGTTTCCCAAGTTTTTACCCAGTCTTCTCCTAAGGTAGCGATCGCCTCTTGTTCTAATCTCTGCAAAATTGGTGGTAAGATTTCCCCTGCCCGGTCTAGCAATTCTAAAGTTTTTAGGTGTTCATCAAAGTCTTGGGGTCTAGCTGCACCCAAACTCAAGGTGTGTACTTCGGGATGACTTAAACAAAATAAGTCATTAAACACCATTGGACTTAAAGGGGCGCAAAGATTAACTAACTTTTGCGGTGGATCATATAGTTTTCCGCCTTTATCGGAGGGACTAATAATAAATACCCCCATATCATGACGGGTAGCTGCTTGAATTGCTTGCCAATTCCATTGATTAATGTAGTACCAATGCAGGTTGACATAATCGAATTTGTTAGTATTAATTGCCTGGATAATCACATCTTTAGATCCGTGGGTGGAAAAGCCAATAAATCTGACTTTTCCCTCGGCTTGTAACTGTTTTGCTACTTCTAAACAGCCACCGGGACGCATACTATTATCGAAAGATTCAGGATGATTAATGCCGTGTAACCCTAATAAATCAACATAATCTAACTGGAGATTTTGCAGTGATTGTTCAAATGTCTGGCGAAATTTTTTAGCATCTGCAACCGGGTTAACTTTTGTCTGTACAATTAGTTCGTTGCGGGGGAATTTGGGCAATATTTTCCCTAACTGTATTTCCGAAGTACCATAGCCACGGGCAGTTTCAATGTGATTAATCCCCACCGACCTAGCCCGGCGAATAGTCGCTTCGAGATTAGCCTGATTGTCAGCAGGAATTTCCGACTGTGAAACATCTTGCCATTTGAACTGGTATCTCATACCGCCGCAGGAAAACACTGGCATTTGTAATTCTGTGCGGCCAAATCTTCTATATAGCATTAGTGGCTTTTGGAGTCATTACCATCTCAAATCTACAAAAATTTAACGTGAGTTCGATGGCTTTAAAAAACCCCGCTTCCATTCCTCTCCCCGACGCGGTTAGAGGCTTAAAAACACTATTTTTTCGTACCAAACTGTAGATTTTTTGCCCCTTCCCTCGTAGGGAAGGGGTTGGGGTTAGGTTCCGTCGAACTCACGTAAATTTAGGGATACGCCAAGACGTATCCCCACACTTAACTAAAAACAATCACTAAGCAGCATCTCGCAACTCAGCCGTGCGAATTGACAACATTTGTGTCTGGTTACCACGTTGCACTTTCACTTGTAAAGCCTGACCCAGACGACTATTTTCTACTAAGTTCTGTAATTGTTCAGCGCTGGTGACAGTTTCTTTATCAACTTGCACAATCACATCCCCACGTCGGATACCCGCAGTCGCAGCAGGAGAATTGGGTACAACTCGGATCACCACAACACCGTTAATTTCTGGGATTTGCATAGGAGAGTTGGGATCAGTATTATTCTGCTGTGCTAAATCGGGTGTTAAAGTGAGCATTTGCACACCCAAATAGGGATGAACAACTCTACCATCACGTTGCAGTTGAGCTGCGATCGCTTTAGCTTTATCAATGGGAATCGCAAAGCCAATACCCATAGCGTCAGGACGAATGGCTGTATTAATACCAATGACTTCACCGCGTTCATTCAACAGTGGCCCGCCGGAGTTACCAGGGTTAATGGCCGCGTCGGTTTGAATGAAATCTAACCGTTTGTCAGCAATCCCGACTTGGGCGCTAGAACGTTTGAGGGTACTGACAATTCCCAAAGTCACGGTATTATCAAATCCTAAAGGATTACCCACTGCGATCGCCCAGTCTCCCACTTGTACATTATCAGAAGAACCCAACGCTGCCACAGGTAAATCATTACCAGCGTTAATCTTCACGACTGCTAAATCGGTCACTTCATCAATGCCTTGAACCTTTCCTTCATAGGTGCGGCCATCTTTAAGACGGACTGTCACCTTATCAGCTTTATCGACTACATGGGCATTAGTCAGAACCAAACCACTTTTGTCGATAATAAAACCAGAACCTAGACCACGCAACTGTTCAGGCGGTAATTGTTGAGAAAAACCTTCTCCAAAAAACCGCCGAAAAAATGGGTCTTCCATAAACGGGTCTATGCGCCGAGTAATGGTACGCTCGGTATCAATACGTACCACTGCCTTGCCGACACGGTTCACAGCTGCTGTCACAAAGCTAGTACTACCAATAGCAGCATTTGCTGGCGATTGTCCTGAAGTAATCAGTTCTGATGCATCCGTAGCAGATCCCACATTGGGTGCAAGTTCTGCTTGGGCAGGTAATACCCATAAGGTACTAACAGTTAGTGTCACCCCTAGAATTATGGCTAATGCCTGGGAGGTAAGTTGACGTAGAGAATGGCGTAGTTTGAAAAATCTCATAATTACCAGCTAATTTAGCAGCCTATTGGTTATTTAGTCGTGAAAAATCCATTTACATTTATTTTTACAAATGAGCCACCTGTAATTAAAATTAATGGAATATTTAACACAATAGCTATTATGGAGATTAGCCCTTTCCAGGTTCGGGTTTCACCCTGTTAACACTATTGTCGAAGAAATAGTTTTCTTACAACCAATTATCCTCTAGGCTAGGATCTTAGTACTACCAGTGCTTGGGCAACCCATGAACGGATCAAACCGATTAGCTAAAGAATCCTTGTCTGCATCCCCAAAAGCCAAAAATATTTCCCATCAAGATACAGACCACGAACATACAGATCATACTCATGGGCATGGAAAGTCAACTCATCCACACGTTCATAGTGAAGAATCTTTGCGGCGAATTGTCAATCGGTTGTCACGCATAGAAGGACATATTCGTGGCATTAAGACAATGGTGCAGCAGAATAGTCCCTGTCCTGATGTTTTATTACAAATTGCGGCTGTGCGAGGCGCTTTGGATAAAGTAGCGAGAATCGTTTTAGATGAACATTTAAGTGAGTGTATCGCTAGAGCAGCGCAAGAGGGCAATATGGAAGCTGAAATAGAACAGTTAAAAGCTGCTTTAGATCGATTTTTGCCTTAATGCTCATGAGGCATTGGTAAAAATCTCTCCAGTCCCTAGTACAGCACGGCGTAAATAGGCATACCATATGAAATCGTCAAACAGCCTGTTTGATAAGCTTTTTGACTTTTGACTTTTGAACGCCAGTTGCTACAAGTCGGGGAACCCGCCCAACGCACTGGCTCCTTTTGACTTCCAAGGCAGCGGTACTAGTCCCTTAGTAACAACAAGCGATCGCTAGTTCGGCATGTTCTAGTAATGTCTTTTTATCCAAAGGATGGATAATATACTGGGGGCTGACTGCCAATAGTTTCTCAATTCTGCCTTTAGCGGCTGTGACTACTGATTCATCCAGGCTACCTTGACTCAAAGAATCGGCAAAATCTTCAGCCATGTGATAGGTACGTTCAATAGATAATGAATTGATATTACGCGAGACAATAAACAAGTCACAGCCAGCATGAAAAGCTTTGGCTACAGTCCCACTTTCGATAAACATATCGGAGACAGCTTTCATATCCAAGTCGTCCGATACCACTACCCCTTCAAAGCCCAGTTCTTCCCGCAGTATGCGCTTGAGGATAGCCTGGGATAATGTAGCTGGTACATTAGGATCTATCTTGGGAAACAAAATGTGCGCTGTCATGATTAAAGGAATTTGTTCCTCAATCAGCACTTTAAACGGTATTAATTCACGAATTCGTAGGTCTTCTAAGGAGAGATCGAGTATTGGTAATTCAATATGAGAATCTTTACTAGTGTCTCCATGTCCAGGGAAATGTTTAGCACAACCCAAAATCCCTGATTCTTGCAGTCCCCGATAGTATTCAAGCGCACCATGTGCAGCCGTTTCGGGAGTGCTACCAAACGCACGCGGCCCGATAATCGGATTTTGTGGATGAGAAAAAATATCTGCTACTGGTGCCCAAGATAAGTTTACACCTAGTGATTTCAACTCTATAGCTGTGGCTTTGGCTACTTCACGGGCGTGCGATCGCAACAGCGAGGCATAGGGAAAGCGGGTAATTGGGAGTGGTGTCCGCACCACACGTCCCCCTTCATGGTCTAACGTGATGAACATTGAATCACGTTCAGCATATTGTCTAATTTGGTCGTTTAGATCCTTGAAGTTTTCTAGCCAAACATCATAAGGGGTTCCATCCAAAAAATTTTTCGCAAAAAATATCACCCCGACTGGTTTTAGTTCACTCAGGGTGCGTTTATCGTCATCGCTTAATTTTGTCCCAGAAACACCAACTATTAAGTGATGTCCAAAGTTTGCTAGCTGTTGAGATGCTGCCATAATGCTTTACCTACGGTTGTGTAACAAACACTTAGATTTTCAACCTAAAGGAAATAAGCTTTATCCTACACTTTTATACCAATTAAAAAATCTAAAAATCTTGACAAGGTTATGAATCGGCTGTAGAGGCTTAAGCTTTGATGCTCCTACCGATGTATCTAAAGTAAATATTATCCAAGATGATACTATTGACTGCTACATCGCCAACCACTGATTCAAAACTCCTCAGGACTTACGTAAACAACCACGTATTTTCGTCATTGCGACCGTAGGGTAGACGCGGAGCGGCTTCTCGCAGAGTAGCAATCTCAAAGCCTTGATTTTCGTAGCAAGTGCGTAAGTTCTACTCCTGTGTGCTTATTTCAGAAGTCCTCATCTTTATTTACGTGGATGCACCAAAAAATCAAATTGAGATGAGACGGAAACTGGTAAACATAGTCATAGCTATTTGAATCAAATATATTGAGTAACTAATATCAAAAACGTAGTTTAATACTTTATTTTCTATAATAATGAGGCTTTTTAATTCTATGTTTGAAAATTTTACGCACTATATTTCGTAAGCTAGCGTCTCCTCTCAAAACTATATCTCTCAAATTCTGCTCTGGGCGACCTCGAAAGGAAGTTACATGATAATACTTCTGTGCATCAGCAGGTTTTGGCGAAAAGTAGTAGTTAGACACACAACAGCGTTGGCCATGATGATTAATTGGGCTAACGGAATGCCAAGATGTTTTATTCGTAATCATCATCACCAGCCGATTAAATTTACTGTGAATAGTTCTACACGGCTGCTTTAAATTTTGATCCCAAAGTTCTAGGTTACCGCCATAACTTTCTTGCCAATTGGGAGTTACATAATACAGTAAATTTAACACCCGATAGTTCTGAATATCTTTATCATGGGAATTGTCCAGATGAGGATTTAAAAAACAACCATATTCCATGAGGCTAACGCCACCAGCATAAAGGTATTCATCCGGCATCAATTCTGCAAATCCAGTTATTTCAGCAATCAGTTTAACTACCCTGGCATCCTGAAAAGCATAGACAATTTCTTCTAAAATAGGATTGTATTTATCTAATTGTATGCCAACATATTTATATTCTCTCAAGTCTTTCAACTGCAATAAATTTTCTTTTGAGGGAAATGCATTATAGATTTTCAATACATCATCTGTATTTAACAAATCATCTAAATAACACGTATTGATTCGGTTATCAATAGCAAATTCTTTTTTTAAAGCCGATTTACACTGTTCGAGCTTATTTAAAATTTGTTCGGCATAATAACGCCTCGAAGTTTTGTCTAGCATTTATATTAATTGATTCCGGATATTGTAAAAAATACTACTCTATTATATGAAGTTTTAAAAAAAATGGCATTACTAAATATTATGTAAATTACAATCATTACATTAGGCAGTTTTTCTTCCCAAACAAATTAATCATATGTGTATTTTATGATTAATTTATAGTGTTTCTATTTAATTTTTGTTGGCGTAGCCTGCGCTTACAAAACTCAGTAAACATTTATCCCTGTTTGACTATTTCCCATTCCCTAGCTACGCAAGTAAATAGGGCTACAACACCCAAGCTATCAGCAATTAAATTTAATTGCTATCTGCTGATTTTCTAATTGTCAACAATAAATTTACATAAGCTTGTTGTGATTTTTAAATAGATAATAACTAATATCAAGTTTAATCTGTTATATTTCGTGATATCTACAAAAAATTAAGTAAATACACGCTTAAACATTGTAAGAAATGTTAAGAAAAATAAATACAACCTGTTCTCAGTATTTTGCTCAACCAAGCAAAATTGATAGATGGGATGAAGATATTATTATTTGCCAGATTTTAAACCCCTCCCCAGCTATCCAAGCCAACAGCTACTACTTTGGGCATCCAGAATGGGGATTAAATTATTTTAAAGCCTGTCACAGAGATGAAAAGTTTGTAGAACTGTGGCAAGCCGTGATTGGTAGTTGGCAAGGCAAAGTAGTGGTAGATATCGGTTGCGGGCCTGGTAACGTGTATGCCTCTCTCAAAGAGTTTTGTGGTGAACCGCAGTTTTTACTAGGCGTAGATGTTTCTCTCGGCGCCTTAAAAATGGCTCGCCAACTCGGATATACAACAGTCCTAGCAGATGCTCAAAATCTACCTTTTATTTCTGGTTTTGCTGATATTGTGCTGCTTAATGCCTGCTTGCATCATTGTGATGATATGGCAAAAGTTCTGCAAGAAGCAGCTAAATTGGTCCGTCCTGGTGGGCTGTTAATTACAGATCACGATCCCCAAAAAAGTGCTTATGAGTTCAAAGGGTTAGGTTCCCTATTATGGAAATTACGTTTGCCCATCTATCAGTATATGAAACGAGGGGGACATACCACCGCAGAGGAGCAATCCTGGGGTTTGGCAACAGAAGTACATCACAGAGCGTGTGATGGTGTCACATCAGAGATGTTTTATGAAATGCTAGAACCTATGGGGTTTGCAGTTAAGGTTTACCCCCATAACCACATAGTAGGTGCAGAAGCATTAAAGGGTAATTACGGTAAGCCATTTTGGAAGTATCGTCTAGCTCAGACATTATCAGGTATAAATCCTAACTCCCCAGAGGCTGCATTGTCTTTGATGTGTGTTGCCACTCGCATGGATTGATCATCAATTAAACCAGCATGATTTGACTAAACGGGGTATGTTCGCTGCATCACTGATGATTTAATTTCTCCGCCTCAATCATGCGAATTGCCAGGATAGTTTCTGCCAAAACACGCTGAAATACGTAATACCAACCACGCCAACCATCAAAAATCCAGCCTTCGATAATCAAGCAATAGAGAAAAATCATCCAAGGTGCCAAGATTTTGCGTCTGCGGATACGATCAGCCCAATCGAGTTCGTTGATGGGAGTTTCTAGTATTTTCTTGGCTTCAAGCACTGTATAGCGTTCTTGTGACCATAACCAACGACTCAACGGTTTGCGATCATCGTGGTAAAGACAAGCGGAAAGTACAGCGGATTTACCAGTTAGTTGTAAAACTTGTGTATGTCCATCATCAATATAAGTGGCTTTGCTTTTTTGAAACAAAACTTGACGGGGAGGGAGTATTCTGGTGTTACGAACAGGTTTGCCAAACACACAGTACTTAAACTTGGCAAAGTAGCCATCAATTTCTCCATCGACAGGTAAAGCGGCTATTTCCGATATCAACTCATCCGGAACTATATAATCTGCATCTAGAGAAAGTACCCAGAGGGATGAAACTTGCTCTAAGCCATAGTTCCATTGTTGACCGTGGGTATCGAATTTACGTTGAAATACTTGGACTTGTGAATAGGAGTTAAGAATTTCTAGAGTCGTATCGGTACTATAGCTATCAATAACGATAATTTGTTTTGCCCAAGTCAGATGCTCAAGGGTACGTCCAATATTAGCTGCTTCATTATAAGTGAGAATTAGAGGCGTAATATTTTCTAATATAGGCACAATAGTTCCATCAGAATTAGACCAATTCTGTGTAGTAGGTGTTTGCATAGGAAATCAGATAATTGTAAACTGCACGTTCAATACATTGATAGCAATAAAAACTCTGTATACCAGCACTAAATAAAAATTTATATAAAATTTTACCAAGTAAATTACATAAATTAACGTATACCTCCAGGATATTTGAGGCTACGGATAAAAAGTTAGTATACAAATCACGAATCATTGACTTGCTTGCTGTCCCTCTGGGCTTACCTGGAAAACTCGGTAAAATTCCTGTTGAGAGAAGTTTTTATAGAAGCGATCGCACAATGACTGCCAAATGTAACAGATTGCAACGTATAATGAGAACGACAAAACGATAAAGAAATTATTTAAAGGCAGTAAGTTTAAATGCGAGTCGCGATCGCGGGTGCTGGTTTAGCAGGGTTATCCTGCGCGAAATATCTCACAGACGCAGGTCACACTCCCATTGTCTTGGAACGCCGGGATGTATTGGGTGGCAAAGTGGCGGCGTGGCAAGATGCTGATGGAGACTGGTACGAAACGGGTCTGCACATCTTTTTTGGCGCATATCCTAATATGTTGCAGCTATTCAAAGAATTGGACATTGAAGACCGATTGCAGTGGAAAGAACACTCAATGATCTTCAACCAACCCGATGCACCAGGTACTTATAGCAGGTTTGATTTTCCGGATTTGCCAGCACCCTTAAATGGTGTCGTGGCAATTCTGAGAAACAACGACATGCTGACTTGGCCCGAAAAAATTAAATTTGGACTAGGGCTAATTCCCGCAATGGTTCAGGGGCAAAAGTATGTCGAGGACATGGACAAATATTCCTGGACAGAGTGGTTGCGTAAACAAAACATCCCCGAACGGGTCAATGATGAAGTTTTTATTGCCATGTGCAAGTCATTGAACTTCATTGGCCCAGATGAAATTTCGGCGACCATTCTCCTGACAGCCCTGAATCGCTTTCTCCAGGAAAAAAATGGCTCAAAAATGGCGTTTCTGGATGGTTCTCCCACAGAGCGATTGTGTCAACCTATAGTAGATTACATTACCGAACGTGGTGGTGAAGTGCGTCTTAACGCGCCCTTAAAAGAAATTTTGCTGAACCCTGATGGTACAGTCAGAGGCTTTTTGCTCAGAGGATTAAACGGAGCCGCAGACGAAATTTTCACAGCTGATTTGTATGTATCGGCGATGCCAGTTGATCCTTTCAAGGTGATGCTACCAGAACCTTGGCAGCAAATGGAATTTTTCCAGAAGCTAGAAGGCTTAGAAGGCGTACCAGTGATTAACCTGCATTTGTGGTTTGATCGCAAACTCACAGAAATTGATCATCTACTTTTTTCGCGATCGCCCCTCCTCAGCGTTTATGCTGATATGAGTAATGCTTGTCGTGGATATGCTGATCCCGACCGTTCTATGCTGGAATTAGTTTTAGCTCCGGCAAAAGACTGGATTACCAAATCAGATGAGGAAATTGTTACCGCCACGATTAGCGAGTTGGAAAAACTCTTCCCTGACCATTTTGGGGGAGACAACCCAGCCAAACTGCTGAAATCTCATGTGGTGAAAACGCCGCGTTCAGTTTACAAAGCGACCCCTGGTCGTCAACAGTACCGTCCTTCACAGACAACCCCCATAGCCAACTTCTATCTGACTGGGGATTACACCATGCAACGCTACTTAGCCAGTATGGAAGGTGCCGTACTTTCTGGTAAGCTAACAGCGCAGGCGATCTCAGAAGCACTGCCGGTAGCAAATGCCTCCAACCTGCAAACGCCAACCCGACCGCCCGCAACGAATGCTGCAACTGCCTGATTCCCCCCCGCGCATGAAAACGCTGGTCTCTGTAGACGAGTCCTACAAACTTTGTCGGCAACTCATAGCCAAGTATTCCGCGACTTTTTACCTTAGCACTTTGCTCCTGAGCAAAGAAAAACGTCCTGCTATTTGGGCGATTTACGCTTGGTGTCGCCGTACAGATGAACTGGTAGATGGCCCCGCATCTGCCATGACTACGCCAGAAACCCTAGATTTATGGGAACAGCAGCTAGAATCAATTTTTGCTGGACGCCCGGTTGAAAATTATGATGTGGCTTTGGCGGATACTGTCCAACGCTTTCCCGTAGACATTCAGCCCTTTCGGGATATGATTGCTGGTCAGCAAATGGACTTATATCGCAGTCGCTATGAAACCTTTGACGATTTATACATCTACTGTTATCGCGTCGCTGGTACTGTAGGCTTGATGTCAACTTCAGTCATGGGGTTGGATGCTACCCGAAATACAGCCCCCTGGAACCATGAACAACAGCCCTATGTTCCTATTGACGAAGAAATTGCCTTAGGAATTGCCAAGCAACTTACCAATATCCTCAGAGATGTGGGAGAAGACGCACGACGCGGGCGAATTTATATCCCTCTAGAGGATTTAGCGCGATTTAATTACACCGAGGAAGATTTGTTTAAGGGTGTAGTTGATGACCGCTGGCGCGCCCTGATGCGATTTCAAATAGATCGAGCAAGGCAATTTTATACTAAAGCTGAAAGGGGTATTACTTATCTTTCCGCTGATGCCCGTTGGCCTGTCTGGGCTGCTCTCATGCATTACAGTCGAATTTTAACCATAATTGAACAAAACGATTACGACGTGTTCACTCGACGCGCCTACGTACCCCAGTGGCAAAAATTACGTTCTCTGCCAATGGCGTGGATGCGATCGCAAGTGCTTTAAATAATTCGTAATTGAGATAATTCGTAATTCGTAGTTAAAACCCCAGAAATCAATTCCGGGATAGCTGAAACATAGATTAAATTTCATCTTCATTCATCAATTAGAAATTACGAATTACGAATTAGTAATTATTTTCTTGACCCAGCAAAAAAAATCTGCTACCATTCATATTTGTGAACCACCTGGAGAGGTGGCTGAGTGGTCGAAAGCGACAGATTGCTAATCTGTTGTACGGCAGGTAACTCCGTACCGAGGGTTCGAATCCCTCCCTCTCCGTTTTGAAAAACTAAAATTATAAACACACAAAAAAATATTGATGTGTTGGTAATAAGTTTTACTCCCTAAGGTGGATGCTATTATTTAGCATTCGGAGTCTGTTAAGATCGGGCTAACTTAAAAACCTAGTTTGAATCTTACTTTTAGGCTCCTAAATATCTGAGGAGTGAAAGTAAATTATGCCAAGAATTATTACTGCCTTAGGGTTAAGTATAGCTACTCTAGCAACCGGACTTTTAGTGGGAGCTTGCGAAAATGCTAATAACCCTGAAAACACAGCTACCACGGGTGCTAATACCACAGCAAGTAGTACTCAAGGACTAAAAATTGGTACATTACTACCAACAACCGGTGACCTGGCTTCCATCGGACAGCAAATGGTGGGTTCAGTACCTTTGCTCGTCGAGACTGTTAACGCTTGCGGAGGTGTCAATGGGCAACCAGTCACCCTAGTAGAAGTAGATGATCAAACCGACCCTAGAGCGGGTGCGGCTGGGATGACTAAACTGGCAACTCTCGATAAAGTAGCTGGTGTAGTTGGTTCCTTTGCTAGTAGCGTGTCTACTGCTGCTGTCTCGGTTGCCGTACCTAATCAAGTCATGTTGGTTTCTCCTGGTAGTACAAGTCCCGTTTTTACTGAAAAAGCTCAAAAAGGTGATTTTAAGGGCTTTTGGGCGCGCACTGCTCCTCCAGATACCTACCAGGCATTAGCCCTAGCTCAACTAGCTAATAAAAGAGGTTTCAAGCGAGTTTCTACAGTTGTAATTAATAATGACTATGGAGTTGGGTTTGAAAGAGCATTTGTACAGGCTTTTGAACAATTGGGTGGAACTGTAGTTAATAAAAACAAGCCTGTTCGCTATGACCCCAAAGCCCAAACATTTGACACCGAAGCTGCCGCTGCTTTTGCCGGCAAACCAGATGCCGTAGTGGCCGTTCTCTACGCTGAAACAGGTAGCCTCCTCCTGAAAACTGCCTATCAGCAGGGTTTAACTGACGGTGTACAAATTCTGCTGACAGATGGGGTTAAATCACCCACCTTTCCCGAACAAGTGGGTAGAGGCAGTGATGGGAGATTTCTTTTGGCAGGATCGTTAGGGACAGTACCCGGTTCCGATGGTCAAGCATTAGCAGCCTTTAACAAACTGTGGCAAGAGAAAAAAGGCGGTTCTCCAGGGGAATATGCTCCCCAAGCTTGGGATGCTGCGGCTTTGTTGGTACTAGCAGGACAAGCTGCTAAGGAAAACACAGGTGCTGGTATCTCTAATAATATTCGTGAAGTTGCTAATGCACCTGGGACAGAAGTTACTGATGTCTGCGAGGGTCTGAAGTTGTTGCGAGAAGGTCAAGACATTAACTACCAAGGGGCCAGTGGCAACGTTGATGTTGATGCCAATGGTGATGTTGTCGGTGTCTACGATGTTTGGACTGTAGAGGCAGATGGCAAAATTAATGTGATTGACAAAGTTAGTCCTAAATAAAAACTTCCTCAGCCTGGAAGCCTGAAAAGATAAGTACGTTAGCCTACAAAAGTGGGCTAACATATTTCAGCCTTTTGACAGCTTGTTAGCATTAGGGCTGATTAACGCTAGCCTCTAGGGTTTTTACTTGGGTTTGGAGTTCGACAATTCTTTGCATGTGCGATCGCTCTAGCGAATAACCCAACCAAACAAAGCCACCACCAAACACAGCAACTATTCCCGCCAAAATCCCAGTGAGCAATTTTACCTGGTAGCGCAAATGTTTCACTTCCTGAAGCTGATACTGGGGTGGCGCCAGATAGTTGAGGCTTGGGTCTAGATTTTCTCTAACCAGTTGTGTTTTTGGTGTGTTCGGTATGGTTGTACTTTTGAAGGTAACTTTACTTTGTAGCCAGTTAGTAATTAATTGAGGACAATTTTTTTTTAACCAGCGCCAAGCCAGAATTCTAAAGACTGGTTTGGATGTGTAAGAAATGAGTTTTAGGGTTCTATTAAGAGTCTGAGAACGAAATCTGTGATTAATCAGATTAATTGAACCTACATCATAAAGACAATCTAATATGAGCTTAACTGTAGTTTCTTCTCTAGTAATTAAACTTGTCAGCAGTAGATTGACATCACGTATCCGTTCTACTTCTTTTTGCTTTTCTAACTCAATTTTTGGAAAACTACTTGATATTTCTTCAGGTTGATTCATATATATTTTATGGTGTATAAATTCTGGGTTTTCATTAAAATTTTATTCTCAATAACATAAATAAAATAGTTGCTAAAAAAACTCAAAGCTTCTCCCAGCAAAGCGTTGTTTCACTTTTATACGTTTATCTGTGAATATAAGCTCCTAAATTGGCAAAAGGCAAAAGTAAAAAATACTTTCGCCCTTTATTTTCATATTATGTCATTAGAAGCCAGTGAAATTGTAACCAATCCCTAACAATAAACCGACATCAGTTTGTCTAAAAAAGCCAGCATTTACAGAAGCTGTGGCTGTAAATCTAGGAGTTAGAGGAAAGTCAATACCACCAGATACCAATAAGGCTGTTCTGGAGTTGCTACCAGTCTTAATTGCTGCACCTACTCCCACGTAAGGTGCGATCGCTAAAGGTTCAGCAAATGGATCTGCTGACTGTAAGGAAAAGTCATAGGTTAAGGGAACCAGAATTGTGGTGTTGTTCCCAAACACAGCTGATGGTCTAATGGAAAAGGTGTTTGTCAGTCCAATTTTACTAACGGCTGCAAAGTTACCATCACCTAAAGCCGAGTCACCGCCACCTAAACCCAGGTTACCAGCAACACCAACATAGCTTCTGCCACCACGAGTTGGTCTACCAAAATTGATATCTGCTTGTGCTACTTGAGAACCAGCAGGTGAAAAAGTCAATTCTGATTCCGGTGTGAGGCTGGCTGATGACGTTGACACTGTACCGGGTACTGGTGCAAGTGAACTACTAGCGATTTCCTGGATAGCAGCGTTAGGAAACTGCGGTGATGCATTACCATCTAATACTGCTGCTTGATTAGCCACTACAAAAGTGGAGTCAAAATCTATTTGAGTTAGTTCTGTATCCAACTGGTTGAGATCATTTACAGCTACGGAAGTCTCACTTAACTGCTGAGAATCTACCTCTTCGGCTGCTTGAGCTACAGATGATAAACCAGTAAACAAAACTGCAAATGCAGTTAAACTGGGTATCGCTAAAGCGAAAGCTCCGCTAACACGTAACGTCTTGTAGACAAAAAAAATATTATTCACAGTTCACTCCTGACACAATATTGCCATAATCGACATTTTGTGATTATGATTTGACGAATTCGGGCAATATTCAAACTTTAACATCAGAAAATCAGTTATTACATCCTTAGTTAGACGTAAGTATTTTCCTAAATCCTATGTATTACAGACTATATATATAGAATTTATGCTCATAAGTCAGAGCTATTGGGCATGGGAATTAGGGAAACTTGAAAATGCTAAACTAAGTCGAATAGAACATATTTCCCAAAAAGTCAATAAATCTTGATTTTCGTTAGAGTGGGATAACAATCACAGTGTGAGGATAAATACTACATGCGAGTGTTACTGGTATATCCGATATTTCCCAAAACCTTTTGGTCTTATGAAAAAATCTTGGAATTAGTTGATCGCAAGGTTTTGTTACCTCCTTTGGGTTTGGTGACGGTGGCAGCAATTTTGCCCCAAGAATGGGAGTTCAAGCTAGTTGATCGCAATATCCGCCCAGTGTCTGAAGAAGAATGGGCATGGGCAGATGTAGTCATTCTCTCCGCCATGATTGTCCAGAAGCAAGATTTATTGGGGCAAATTCAAGAGGCAAAACAACGTGGTAAGTTAGTCGCTGTGGGTGGACCTTATCCGACTTCTGTACCTCACGAAGTGCAAAATGTCGGTGCAGATTTTCTGATTTTAGATGAAGGGGAAATCACCCTGCCCATGTTTATTGAGGCAATTCAACGGGGTGAAACTTCTGGTACTTTCCGCGCCACAGAAAAACCAGATGTGACAAATACACCTATTCCCCGTTTTGATTTACTAGAATTGAATGCCTATGACATGATGTCGGTGCAGTTTTCGCGTGGATGTCCTTTCCAATGCGAATTTTGTGACATTATTGTTCTCTATGGTAGGAAGCCACGTACCAAAACCCCAGCACAACTGTTGGCAGAGTTAGATTGTCTCTACGAGTTGGGTTGGCGGCGTGGTGTGTTTATGGTGGATGACAACTTTATCGGTAACAAGCGAAATGTGAAATTGTTGCTGAAAGAGTTAAAAGTCTGGATGGCAGAACATCAATATCCCTTCCGCTTTGATACTGAGGCCTCTATTGACTTAGCACAAGATCCAGAAATGATGGAATTGATGGTAGAGTCTGGTTTTGCGGCGGTGTTCTTGGGAATTGAAACACCAGATGAGGAAAGTTTACAGTTAACCAAGAAGTTTCAAAATACTCGCAGTTCTCTAGCTGATGCTGTGCAAAGCATTATCAAAGCCGGGTTACGGCCGATGGCTGGGTTTATTATTGGGTTCGATGGGGAAAAAGCAGGTGCAGGCGATCGCATTGTCAGGTTTGCGGAACAAGCAGCTATTCCTTCTACAACTTTTGCTATGTTACAAGCACTACCCAATACAGCGCTGTGGCATCGACTGAAAAAAGAAGGACGACTGCGAGAAAATCAAGACGGGAACATTAACCAGTCAACATTGATGAATTTCATTGCTACCCGTCCTCTAGAAGATATTGCTAGAGAATATATTGAAGCATTTTGTGCTTTGTATGACCCCGTTAAGTACTTAGACCGCACCTATCGCTGTTTCTTGATGATGGGTGCGCCAACTTGGAAAGCGCCAGCTAAAATGCCAGAATGGGTAGTTGTCAAAGCACTACTAATTGTAATTTGGCGACAAGGTATTAAACGAGAAACTCGGTGGAAGTTCTGGCATCATTTGTTTAGCATGATCAAGCGTAACCCAGGTGTTGCCGAACATTACCTTTCTGCTTGCGCTCACAACGAGCATTTTCTAGAGTATCGCCAAATTGTGCGCGATGAAATTGAAAGTCAGTTAGCTGAGTATTTAGCACAAGGCACAGAAACACCTTATGTATTGGTAGAGAAAAAAGCTGAGGAAAAAACTGAGGCGATCGCTAGTTAATTGAAATAGGCGATCGCTTGCTGTGGAAATTTTGCTGGAGGCGATCGTTTTTATTTTTCATTTTTCCCGCTCATATACTGCCATAATATGAGTTAAAGGTGATATTTCCGTTAAAAAAGTAATAATGACTTGGGAGGTAGAATTCACAAATGAATTTGAAGTATGGTGGCTGGAGTTAAACGAAAGCACTCAGGTTGCAATTGATACAGTTGTGCGACTACTTGAGGTGCGGGGGCCAGAACTTCCTTTTCCTTACAGTTCAAAAATCAATGGCTCACGTCATTCCCATATGAGAGAATTGAGGTTGCAACATAAAGGAGAACCGTACCGAATCATCTATGCATTTGATCCCAGGAGAGTCGCCATTCTTCTTCTAGGAGGAAACAAGGGAGGAGATGATCGCTGGTATGAGGAAAATTTACCAAAAGCAGATAAGTTATATGACGAACATTTAGAGGAATTAAAAACAGACGGATTTCTATGAAGACAAAGCCATTTGATGAAATTCGCAAAAAAATGACACCTGAACAACAAGCAGAAAGTGAAATGCAAGCAAATCTAGCGTTGCTAAAATTAACACTTTCTGAATTGAGAGAATCCCTTGGACATACTCAAAGCGATGTGGCGAAGAATATGGGAGTGGTACAATCGGCACTTTCCAAAATTGAGCATCAGGAGGATATTCAGATATCTACACTCTCACGATATATCAAATCTCTTGGCGGAAGTTTGACAATCGTTGCTCGTTTTCCTGATCAAGAGGTTGTAATTTCTCAGTTTGATTGACAAGGTTAGCGTTGTTAAGGGTTACTATAATTAATCCCCACCCAATAACTAATTTGATGCTGACTGATAGCTTTCTTGATAAATGATTTCCTGGAACTGAATCATATCTTTTTGTGGATCAGAGTGACTAACTTTCACTAAAATTTGTTCGCCTAAAGTGACCGTACGTTTAAAAAACATCGGCAATTGTAAACCCAAATCTTCTAACAAAATTAGTGCCAAGTTGCTGTCTTCTCTCAACCACATTAAGACTGTTACAGACCAAACTTGATCTGGATGCCGACGCAAATATTCTAAAGCATAATATCTATTAGTTTGCCGTTCAACCATTGTCACTTCTTGGGTGGTAGAGGTGACTGTCATCATCACTTCTTTGAGTTGTTCGGCTGAGAAGGGCGGAGCTTCACCCCGTAAGTGGGCTTTTAACTGAAAGTGAGTGAGTAAGTCACTATAACGACGAATCGGTGAAGTTGCTTGAGTGTATGTATTTAAACCCAAACCAGCATGGCGCAAGGGTGTGATACTCATTTCACTCTTGGGCATACAACGACGCATGGCGCAGGCGCGGACAAATCCTGCGGGTAGTAAGATTAATTCTTCCTCCGGGGGTAATTCTGGCTGTGGTTGACCACGAAAGGGCAAAGGTATGTTATGAGCTTGACCATAACGGGCAGCTACTTCGCCGGCTAAAATCATCATTTCTGCTACCAATTGCCGCGATGAGGAATCATCTAAAATATCAATGTCAATTTCGTCGCCTTTGACTTTGATCATCGCCTCTGGCATATTGATGCTGATGGCTCCTTGATTATATCGCCAAGATTTACGACGCTTGGCCCAGTTAGCGATCGCCTCAATTTCTGGTTCTGCTTCTACGCCTAATTCCAACATCTCATCGACATCTTCGTAGGTGAGGCGATAAGTTGGTTTAATCAAACTGGGATGAATGCAGTAATCTTCTACAGCCCCGGTTTCATCTAAAATCACCCCGAAGCTTAAGGCGCAACAAACCCTTCCCTGCACCAAACTCATGGGGCCTGTAGCTAATATCTCTGGGAACATGGGAATCATTCCCGTGGGCAAATAAACTGTACTTCCCCGCTTTCTCGCTTCTAAATCTAACTCATCTTCTGGTACTAACCACCGGGTGGGATCTGCAATATGTACCCACAGTTGTTCTCGCCCATCTGGAAGTAATTCCCAACTTAAACCATCGTCAATTTCTGTCGTACTCTCATCATCAATTGTATAGACCTTCAGGTGAGACAAATCTAGGCGATTTGTATCTGAATCAGTTGGGGGAAAATCCAAACGCTGTTGCGCCACTTCTAATACCTTGTGAGGAAACTGAACCGAAATTCCAGAACGACGCAGGAACAAGTTTTCATGGGTATCCCACCAACCCAAGTCTATTAATAGTTGAAAGGCTCCTTGGGGAGTTGCGGGACGCCCCAGCATATTCATAGTTTCTAAAACTGGTGCTGGTGGAGGATAGGCTCGGGCCAGGTTGTCATAACTAACTCCCATGCGGATGATATCTGCTAGTAGTGAGGCGTATTTTTCCAGTGCTTCTAATCGCTGGCGATCGTGGCGCTGCCAATCTACGGCTTCACTTTGGAGTGCTTGTTCTACACGAGCCAAAAATTCCTGCTGTCCCCTAGCTTTGAGCCCCTCTACTTCTATTTGGTGTTTGCGTTCTGCCACCTGGGCCGCTGTTCGCGGTTCATAAGCTTCACTTTTTTGTTTGAAATAGAGCTTGTCTTCTGACAACAAGCAATGGGCGGCATAACACGGCGCTGCATCTGATTCTGAAAACAGCAGGTTTGCCATTTGGGCTGGTGTGACTGTTTCGCCATCTTCAACCAGCAATTCCCAAGCTACTTCTAGACTAGAGGGATCTAAATAAGGTTTAACCTGCTCCTGAAAACTGGCAATGTCAGATTGCTTGTAGGTTTGTCCGTTAACTGTATAAGTAATTTGTCTAGGCGCGAGGCTGTGGGATTGACTGCGTTCATCTACCACCAACCAGCGGGTTTTGCCGTCCGGGCGATCTACTACACCCAGACGGCGATCGCCTTGAACCCTAAATTCAACTAGCGTCCCCTTATCCACAACTCTCGCAATTATTTTGGTGAACAATTTAAATACTGGAAGTTCTGAGTTAAGAGTTTTGATTCATAACTCATCACTCATAACTCATGACTTTTTTAAGCTTCCGCATTGATAAATGGCAATAAAGCCACAATCCGCGCACGTTTAATGGCTAATGTCAATTCTCTTTGTTGCTTACATGTAAGCCCAGTAATCCGACGTGGTAATATTTTACCCCGCTCGGTGATAAACTTACGCAACAAATCAACATCTTTATAATCTATAGGCTCTCCTGGCTTAATGGGAGACAGGCGACGACGATAATAACTCATCCTTACTTAATTTCCTTGTGAACAGTGTGTTTGTTGCAATGGGTACAGAACTTTTTCAGTTCCAAACGGTTTGTCGTGTTGCGACGGTTCTTTCTGGTGGTATAACGTGATACACCAGGAGAACGCTTGTCTGGGTTAGTACGACACTCAGTACATTCTAGTGTCACTATTATGCGGACACCTTTACTCTTAGCCATAATCTTACAAACAGTAAAGCCTGAGGAGAATTAACACAAATTACTATCTTCTCACACTACGCACCAATTTATCAACTAATCGCTTAATTTTTATATCTAGCGAATAGCCGCGACGCGAAGAAACGATAAAAGTTCCCGCATAGCGGTCATGCAAAGCTTGCCGCATTTGGGTATTAGATAAAGCAGCGCCACAGTCAATAGCCAGGGGAAGTAATAGCAGTATAGCTGTGGGGTTAGCTCTGATGTTGCTTAAGGCAATTGACACCAAAAGCGCACCAAAGCCAATTATAGCCTCTCGCTGGAGTAGCGATCGCAAGGTAGGAATTCTGCCTGATATTTGTCCATCGTTGACTTCGAGAATCTTCAAATCAAAGGCCCAACGCCCGATACTTTGCCCTTGATTGTTGTAAACTATCACCACCCGAAAAATCACCCAGCAAAAAAGAAAAACTAAAATTTGCACAAACTGGATGCCGAGTTGATCACCACCCAAGATAGAACTGATTAACCAAGCACCCAGAAAATCCAGTCCTAGTGCCATTCCTCTGCGTCCAATCTCAGCTTTAGGATAGTGTACTTGTGGGACTCGTTCTATAGTCATACAAAATAGGCATTATTTAAAAAGAGGTTGGCACATGATTATTACTGCTTTCAATATTAATGTGTGAATCAACGAAAGTTAAATAGCTAAATTAACGTGAGTCTCCAACGGAGGCGCACCTGAGGGAAGGGCGAAAGAAAATTGCGTTTTCTTAGGAGTTCGATAAGTCTTTTTTGACCTCTCCCCCAACCCCTCTCCGACGCGGAGAGGGGAGTAACAAGCTGATTATTTCGTACTAAATGAGATATTTTTTGCCCCTTCTATCCATTAGTCACATCTTTCTTAACAAAGCCGAAAGCCATTTATAGGAGTAATTTCACGTTGATAATTCCTAGCTGGGGTTGACAGAGCGAGAAAAATATGTAGGGTGGGGGGAGATGGATTGTTGTTGACATACCCTTGGGGATTTTGTTGATTTGGCTAATGGGTTTGCTGGACTAATTTCCAAGTAGCAGCGATATCATGTAATCGTCGCAATCCACGCCAAATAGTCTTAACTCC
>JAKOMP010000041.1 GCA_022241785.1 Cyanocohniella sp. LLY
TTTTTGGTGATGTTTTTTCTGTCAGACGTTCCGCGATTACAACTATCGCTACAAATACCTCAGGCATCAATCTTTTTAGTTATCTCACCCCATTAAGATTTTAAAAGCTAGCTATCATAACACAAAATCAATTCTGCAAGAGGTCTAATATTAATATAGGTAAGGTATGAGCGCTAATTGGGAAAATTTTGTTTATAAATATTTTTGTTGCCATTTTTCCAAGCTTTCTCTTACTAAAAAACTTGATCTTACAGCACGCTCTTTTTCTTTTTCTACTTCTAGCATTAGGTCATGTTTAAGTTGAGGCAAGCTATTTAAAAATTTTTCAATTGAATTTATTAAAGACATTTGATTGATTGTTTCTATATCCTGTACCCATTCACTCATACCCAATCGCGAAAATAATTCTTTTGTTTTAAATTCATAAGCAATCGGAAATACAGGAATTCCTGCTGCTAGAGATAAGATGCACATGTGCATTCTTGTACCTATTACCAAGTCATAACTTGTGAGCATTTCTACAAGATTTTGAGGGTGGTGAAAATTATTATTTACAGTAACTTTTTTTTGGATACTATCTGGCAGAAGATTATAAATTTCTGTTGCAAACTTTGAATCATCTGTCCAATATTCCGGTATACCTTGACAGGTTGACAAATATATAATTTCCGCATTATGTTGTTCAACTAGGTACTTAGTAACAGCACACATTGCTGAACGAAAATTATTCATCCCTAGCTCTATAGAAATTGTTTTAAATTTGTTCCAGTATCGTACTGATATTGCTATTTTTAATGGAGAGTTTTTTGGATAACTACTAAATATTTCTTTTCTTAAAGGTTCTCTTTGGCTTTTAAATGAAAAAACTATATCAGAACTGACATGTACTTTATTTTTATCGACACCTATTTCTTCCAAATATCTGAATGATAAATCATCTCGCAGTAAAATTAATAGAGATTGATTAAATATATTTCTCAATTGATTGCGAATTTTTGGATTTAAAAATGGGCCTAATGATTGTGTATAAAATATTAAGGGCCGCTTCATTAAAAGTGAAATTTGGTAATCAAAAATTCTAGGATTTAGTGGGTAATTTTCAACTAAATAAGTTCCACCAGTACTGACAATTAAATCTGCTGAACTATAATTGTATAAATCTTGTAATTCTTCTTTGTTCAAAACTATTTTACTAATAAACTTTAACCGATTCACTTGGCACCATGCTGCCAAATAAAATAAAAAAGGTTTAATTTTTAAATACCAAAAACTACTGATTTTATACCAAATTTGTTTTATTAATATTTGTTCTAGAGATTTAATGCTATTTAGTTCTGTAATACGTAAAAAAATTAATTTACGCCACGTTAATTGAGGATAGTATCTACTTGCAATATCAGGTTTACTGTCATAAATAATAAATTCTGTATCATCACCAAATTCTCTACAGAGTATATCGACTATTGATAAAAGAATTGCTGCATCTCCACCATTTAAGGCAACAGTATTAGTTATAAGTATTTTCATACAATCTTACTTGATTTATTATATTTACTACTCTGTGTCTACATTTATTTATTTATTAGATAAATAGCTAGCCAGTTCTTTAAAATCTCTCAAGCTCCGCCTTCCTGTTGGTAATATCATAAGAATCAACAAAGTTATTCCTAAGGTAATACTGAAACCGAGAAGAATACCTATTAACGGATTTTGAATTTCAATATATTGACGCACTGCCACAATTACTAGTAAAGAACACAGAGATGCAATGGTAGATGGTGCCATTGTACGATATATATCTATGGCTTTAACTGAGCCAGCCCGTCCCACATACCAAAACAGGATGGGTGTGCGAATCAATAATCCAGAGATTGAATAGGATGCTGCTACACCAGTTGCTCCCCAAGGTAAACCAGCAATAATAGACACGACTGACAACGTACTACCAACTACACCCCACTGGAACATGTGGTTGGTGCGTCCTTGAGTAATGAAAAGCCAACCTGTCGTACTAGAAACTGGCTGAGTTAAAGCGATAATACCCAGAAGAGAAAAAATGGGACTAGCTTCACTCCATTGCTCTCCTAAAAGCAATAATATTATCCAGTCAGAAGTTGCAATGAGAAAGACAATTAAAGGTGTAGTAAGGATAGTTAGCTTTTCCAGTATTCGCAGGTACGCCTGTCGATAACGCTCTGGAGAATCTACTAATCTACTTAAAGTAGGTATAGCTACAGCTGTAACAGGTGCATTTATCTGTTGGAGTGGCAGGAGTAGCAACTGATAAGCTTTAGCATATAAGCCCAGTTGTTGTGCGCCCCAAACTCGCCCAATCATAACATTATCTAGGTTACGGGCAAAATAATTGACCATGTTAAAGCCAGTTAGATTACTACCAAAAACTAGCATGGAACGGACTCCGGCTTTTCTGGCAGGTAAACCTGGACGCCAATTACATGCCATCCAAAGTCCGGCAGTACCGACAAATGCTGTTACCAATGGTAATATCACCAATGCCCAGTAGCCTAAACCGTACCAGGCTGCAACGATCGCACTAACAATACCAGCAAGCATGGAGATGACATCTCTAGTCATCAATACTTTGTATTGCATCTGACGATTGAGTAAGGCCTGGTGTTGAACACCTAACCCACTGATGATAAATCCACCTGCTAGTGCAATGGTAATCCATGTAAGGCGGGGTTCACTATAAAATTGGGCAATTACAGGTGCGATCGCTACGGTAATAATCGTCGTTACAATACTGATAAGTATGTTTACCCAAAACAAAGTACTAACTTGCTGATGATTAATTTCTTCTTTTTGGACAGTCGCCATTGACAGCCCCAAATCTCTAAATATGGTGACAAAACCAGTTACAGCAGTCACCATCCCTACCAAGCCGTAATCCGGGGGTGTCAACAATCGAGCTAAAACCACATTCGATACTAAGTTCAAACCAAATTTAAAAACTTGGGCAAACATAGTAATTGCACCACCTCTAACGGAACGACCTTTCAAATCTTCCTTGAGATGAGTAGTGCGGAAGTAATGCTCTTGCTTGTCACGAGAAGAAAGCTTTTTCATGCATCCAAGCTAGATTTTATCTGTTATCTGAGATTCATTCAACCATACAAAACTCATTCAAAAAATCAGTTTAGAGTGAGTCGGGAGATTATGCTATGGAAAGCATAATTACAAACAAGAGCTAAATTACTGCATAATTGGAGAAAAGCTTTACACAAATTCTAGTAATTATTTCCCAACATTTTTTACAATTTTTGCCAAAAAATATTGCTTGATATTTGTGTTTATCAAGGTGCAATATCCACTCAGGGCGAATATTTTTGTTCTATTTGGAATTAAATATCAGTCACCAGTACCCAAGAAAACCCCAGCAAAACGACTTGATGAAAGTAATTGTTTAGTTGCTAACCAAATAAAGGGCGGAATTGTTGTACCATAACGACGCCAAAGTCGGCGCGGCTCTTGAATCCAGCGATAAAGCCATTCCAACCCTAGATCCCTAACTAAGCGTGGTGCCCGCTTTTGTATTCCGGCATAAACAGGGAAAACGCCGCCTATGCCAATCATCACTGCCTGAATTTTATCCTGATGCTGAGATATCCAATTTTCTTGCTTAGGACACCCTAGGGATACAAATACTACTCCAGCACCACTAGAGTTAATTTTATTGATTAAAGCTTCGTCTTCCGTCTCAGTCAAAGGACGAAAAGGTAAAGGTTCCATTGCTGCTATTTTCAGCTTAGGAAATTCCTCATCAAGACGTTCTCTCATCCTAGAAAGAATTTCGGTTTGTGAACCTACAAAAAAAACACTGACATTTTCTGATTGTGCTTTTTCACACAATGCCACAAAAAGATCCATTCCTGCTACACGATCTTGGTAATGCGCTCCCATTTGTCGCATCATCCACACTAATGGCATACCATCAGGTGTCACTAGATCTGCGTTGTGTAATACATTAGCAAATTCTGGGTGCCAGTGAGCTTCCATCAGCATGTGTACATTTGCTACACATACAGCTTTGCTCTCACGAGCGATCGCCCACTTCACGATTGTTTGTATCTGATCATCAAAGCGCAAGGCAGTAATAGGGAAATCAAGCACCTTTTGAGTAGGCAGAAAACTTTCTCCTACCATAAACCACTCCTCGTGTCAAGAATAAAAACTAGACATTACCTAAGGTAGTCCTAAAATCGAGAAATCAATCAAACAAGTTTCCTCGATTCTTTTTTAGCTTTATAACATCCTCAAACGTAAACACATAAATATTAAACTGTTTTATCAGTAATTTTACTGTTTACCTACAATTATGGAACTTTCGGTAAACGTATATCAGCTTACTGTGCAAGTTCACACTTTTTACATACTAGAGGGCAAACTTTATATTTATTTTATATTTTCGCATGGGTTAATTTACGGAATCTTCACAATCATATCAGATTTTTTTACGTAATCTTATTGATTAGAAAATATTAATTTTCATTATGCTACCAAAATATAGGTAGTATAACCACCAAATTTTCAACCGCTTTATTAGAGTTTTCCCGGATTTGCGAAAACTCATATTTAAGTAACAATACTTTATTCATAAAGCTTTCCGCTTTTGGGACGAATCTAAAAACGTCTAGATAGAGAATTGGCAGTTCGATTTAAAAGGGTTTACTCGGAAAGACAAATGATATTTATTTTAAATAATTTCGGTAATCCCACCCCAAATAAAACGTTATATGGCTATTTAGTGAAAATGCTCTCAAAAAATATTGAGAATATGGTTAAAATGTAAAAAATGATACAAAAAATATATTTAAAAGAATCTTTAGTGAAGGACTTGACCTCTTGCTATGGGCATAACTTATGAAAAATGAGCCAAATTTTGCTGAATGCAATCTGGTGTAGCTAAAAAAATGGTTGAGACACAGCCGAGATACGAGGGATTTCTCACCAAAAAGCTAGGGAATTTGTGAGTTTTGTGTAAAAAATGGGTAAAAAAAAGGGAGAAGATTTTTTCTTCCCCCTGGCGATTATTTTTGCTGTTATTTATTTTGTTCGATTCTTTTAGTTGTTGTCGCAGCATCTACCTTTGCTTTTTGAGTTGTCGTTTTCTGGCTGGCTGAACCACCTCTGCCTTTATCATTTCTCCCTTCTCTACGGGGAGATTCCCATCTTTTGAGTTGCATATTCTTATATCCCCCTTAATATGCACAATGTATTTAAAATCATCTTATACTTTTAAAAAGTGGGCAGGAGGAGAATCGAACTCCTATGACCGCAAGGCCGCCACATTTTGAGTGTGGTGCGTCTACCAATTTCGCCACCCGCCCTTGGGTGCAACTTTACTATCCTATACTCTATTTACTGAATTTGCAACAAAAGAAATTCAAAATTTTTGTTGGGCTATCAGACTCTATGATGAATGCTAATTTTCAGGTTTTATGGATGGGAACTAGTGACACACTCCACACATGGATATTTCATATATCTTTACATAAAAAAAATTCAGTTACCGGAGTCTGTGAGGTAAACACAGTATGCCAATGTTGCTGATTTATAAGGCAAGAGAGAATTTTCGCAAAACAGAATTTGCCCAAGTGCCTATTACATTGTTTAAAGTTATGTAGCCTTTTACTTACGGCGCATAAGCCACTGCGGTAAACTATGCGTTGATTATGATTCTTTCGCAGAGAAGAACACTCGGAAGGAGCCTTTTTTTCAATGTCTCATACCGTAAAAATCTACGATACATGCATTGGCTGCACCCAGTGCGTTCGCGCTTGCCCTACAGACGTGTTGGAGATGGTTCCTTGGGATGGCTGTAAAGCCGCTCAAATTGCCTCTTCACCTCGTACAGAAGACTGCGTGGGTTGTAAGCGTTGCGAAACTGCTTGCCCCACTGACTTTTTGAGCATCCGAGTTTATCTTGGTGCTGAAACAACTCGCAGCATGGGTCTAGCTTACTGAGGAATTTCTTTTAATTTCTCATTTGGTTGACAATCTACTGTCCTCAAAGTAAGCTCCTTGAGGATTGTAGGGTGGGATTTTCTCACCCTACAAAATTTTATTAAAAAGCATAATTATACCTAGTAGCATAGGGAGCAATGCGCTCCTTTTTTTTTGACAAGCCGCGGCTATTTTCGGGACAACTATACTAGATTTAATCATCCTGTAACCAAAGTGGTGTGAGCAATGTGTGGAATAGTTGGGTATATAGGCACGCAAGCGGCAACAGATATCTTATTGGCTGGGTTAGAAAAACTGGAGTATCGCGGGTATGATTCCGCTGGTATTGCCACAGTCTGGGAAGGCGAAGTAAACTGTGTCCGCGCCAAAGGCAAACTGCATAACCTGCGTTCTAAAATTGAACAAATAGCCACCCCTGCTCAAATTGGGATTGGCCATACTCGGTGGGCAACTCATGGTAAACCGGAAGAACACAATGCCCATCCCCACATGGATATGGCCATGCGCGTGGCAGTGGTACAAAATGGCATTATCGAAAACTACCGCGAGTTACGCGAAGAACTCAAACAAAAAGGACACAAGTTTGTTTCAGAGACCGATACAGAAGTAATTCCCCATCTTATAGCTGAATTTTTAAAGCATCCCCCATCGCCCCACCTTCCCACCTCCCCATCCCCCTTTTTTGAGGCAGTGCGCCAAGCTGTTAATTATCTTAAGGGAGCATTTGCGATCGCAGTTATTTCTGCTGACTACCCAGATGAATTAATTGCAGTTCGCCAACAAGCACCTCTAGTCATTGGCTTTGGTCAAGGGGAGTTCTTTTGCGCCTCGGATACCCCAGCAATTGTGGCTTATACCCGTGCAGTTTTACCGCTAGAAAATGGCGAAATTGCCCGTCTTACTCCCTTGGGAGCTGAGATTTACAACTTTGCTGGCGACAGATTGAAAAAACAGATCCGAATGCTGACTTTGAGTCCCACAATGGTAGAGAAGCAGGGATTCAAACACTTCATGCTCAAAGAAATTTATGAGCAACCGGGGGTGGTAAGAGCTAGTTTAGAAGCTTATTTTAATACTGATACTACTGAATCTATTTCACCCATTAAACTGGGCTTACCTGCTGAATTTTACACAGATTTAGCACAAATTCAAATAGTTGCCTGTGGTACCAGTTGGCACGCAGCATTAGTGGGAAAATACTTAATTGAACAACTAGCAGGAATTTCCACTCAGGTACACTATGCCTCTGAGTATCGCTATGCACCCTCACCCTTAACACCAAATACCTTAGTGATTGGAGTTACCCAATCAGGCGAAACGGCTGATACCTTAGCAGCTTTAGGTATGGAAAAAGAACGTCGCCAAGGGAAAGAAGCTAAATATCAAGCGCGACTCTTAGGCATTACCAACCGCCCAGAAAGCAGTCTAGGATTAATGGTTCCCCATATCATCAACACCTTAGCGGGAATTGAAATTGGGGTAGCAGCAACGAAAACTTTTATTGCTCAATTAATGGCTTTTTACGCGTTAGCGCTAGATTTAGCGGCTCGTCGTCAAACGTTAGCGCCAGAGAAATTAGCAGAAATTATTGATGCTTTGCGGCTAATTCCCCAACAAATTGAAGCAACATTGCAAAGCCAGGAGAGTTTAACTGAACAATTAGCCCATGACTTTGCAGAAACTAAAGACTTTATCTTTTTAGGTAGAGGAATTAACTTCCCTATTGCTTTAGAAGGGGCTTTGAAATTAAAAGAAATCAGCTATATTCATGCTGAAGGTTATCCAGCCGGGGAAATGAAACATGGCCCCATTGCTTTATTAGATGCCAAAGTGCCAGTAGTTGCGATCGCGGTTCCTGGTGGTGTGTATGAAAAGGTGATTTCTAATGCTCAAGAAGCCAAAGCCAGAGATTCCCGATTAATTGGCGTGACACCAGTCGAAGATGGCGAAGCAGCAGAAATCTTTAATGATTTACTCCCCGTTGCGGAAATAAATGAATTACTCTCACCAATTCTGACTGTAATTCCTTTGCAACTGCTGGCTTATCATATCGCTGCCCGTCGCGGTTTGGATGTTGACCAACCTAGGAATTTGGCTAAGTCTGTAACGGTGGAATAGGCTATTAATAGAGGTAGTAGCTGTTGTAAAAACATAATAAAGTTGTACAACAAGAAAAAAGTTGTATACCCATTTAAACGCTACTACCAGCCAATGTGCAATTCCTCATGATCTTTTGAAGACTACCTCAATAAATACCTTTTATTAGAGTTTACGCCATGACACAGAAAACTACAGAGCGTCTATACTCTTTTGAAGAATATCTTGCTTATGACGATGGTACTGATAACCGTTATGAACTGGTGGATGGAAAACTAGAACTTATGAATCCACCAACTTTTAGACATTTGCTGATTTCTAAATTCATTGAACTGGCATTTGACACAGAAATCAAGCGCTTGAGTTTACCTTGGCTATGCTTTAGAGAGGCGGGGGTAAGAACAGGATGGCGAAAGTCAAGATTGGCTGATGTTTATGTTGTAACAGCTGAACAGGTGATAGAATTCCTTGATGAATCGGCTGTTTGTCAGTCTGCACCGATATTAGTAGTAGAAGTGGTCAGTCCTGATTCAGTGAAGCGCGATTATCGCTATAAACGTTCTGAATATGCGGCGTTGGAGATTCCTGAGTATTGGATTGTAGACCCAATAGAGTCAAAAATTACAATTTTATTGTTGTCAGAAGGATTGTACGAATAACAAGAATTTACCGGAAATCAGAAAATTGTGTCTGCGACTTTTCCGCAAATTATGCTGACAGTTGAACAAATTTTAGCTGCGGGTAATATTGAGTAGAAAATCGAGATTCTTTCCTCCACTTAGTGGCCTTCAGAATGATGAAGTCTACTCTTCGCATACTATAAAAAAGTTGCAAATTAATTAACAAAATTGGAACATAACTCTTGAGGATAAATATTGCGATCGCCTTCAAGAAATTTTTTATAGCTAGAGGAAGACGAGAGTAGACGCAAGCTAAAGTTGAGCTTTACTTCTTAAACTCTCTCAGTAATTGCTACAAGCGTGTTATGAATGCTTAGGGACGTTTTTTCAGCCAATGATTTAAATGGAAATAAACTATCTGAAAAGCTTATAAGGCAAGACTTTGAGAAATTGTATAACTTTTTTATTTGTCAACATGAGGAAGAATGTGGAAATTGTACAACTTTATTTTTTCAGCTTTAGGTAAATGCCAACGTAAACACAGGGTTTACAAGTCCTGAAATTGTACAACTTTTTTATATTTCTACAGCATGGCGAAGGCTTTCAGATATTCATGGCTTGGCTGTAGAACCAAAGTTTATTCAAATGCCAAGGTCAACCCGAACCCTTTCATCTGTATTCCATGCGCCAAGCAATTGAAGAAGGGTTCATTGTGGATGTGTTGCAGAACTACACAACCTATAAAACTTACTTTCAAATTTCTAAAGCGATCGCAGATGTCAATGTACTGTATCTTCTAGCTGTAAACTATACCACCCATACCAGTGACGCACTGCTAACCAAATAACTGACAGCAAGCCTGCAACACTGAGAGTCAAACCACTGAATGGTACTAATAATCCGAAAACTGGCAATACTGCTCCAGCTATGGTGCAAATAATGGCAGCAAGAGAAGCATTGCGGTTGTAACCTAAACCCCATGTCAGCGCTAATAATACTAGGGAAATCATTGCCCAAGCTAACTGTGCATTTATGAAACGGCTGAGATAAGTCAAAGTCAGCAGACAAGCAAAGAAAATACCAGATGCGATCGCTACATTTTTGATACTCATTGGTAATGACCAGTACAGCAACAAGATCCACCACAAAAATATCGCTGGTGCTAATAATAACAGCCGGGGAATAATCCCAATGTCGTGAATGGGGTTTGTGTTGGTAAACACACCAAATGGGTTTCTCACTGCTACATTATCATCAAATTTCCAAATAAATTCCGTGCTGCGTCTATCAACTTTCGTCTCATTAGGAACAATCCCACTGGCAAAATCAGCAGAGGCAAAGTTGGCAATTGCTGTCAGGCGGAAGTTAGAGAGTAACTGTCCAGCGCTGTCATATACCCAGCGTGATCCTCCTTCTGCCTGATAGGTAACGCGAAAATTAGTTTCCGCTCCTGGTTGTAAGCTGAAAGGAAAGCTATATTCCCCTGGATTATTGGCTTCTAATCGTATCTGATCACGCTCAACTTTATAGTTAGAAAGTAATGAGTAACCGTTGGGTGGTGGTGCTTCAAAGAAGAAATTATTAATATCTTTTAGTCTGTTAATAATTTTATAATCCGCTGTGTAATCAGCACGATAAATGTTGCTGCGTCCTTGAACATCTGTGTTTTGCTCAAGCTTTACCTGAATTTGTGATCCAGATAGTGCCAGATAGCGACTAACCTCTTGTGTATCAGTTACCTTGATAATTTTGCCATCAACTTGGGTTGTATACGTGAAGGGTTGTTGTGTCACATAGCGGAGTCGGGGGGCAATTTGCTCTAACTTTTCACCAGCAACACTTTGAGCTACTTGAGCTACCTTTGCTTGTTCCCAGTGGTGATATCGATTGCTCAGAGTGGAACAGAGAAAGAAGCCTACCACTAACAGCACCAATACTACAGTTAAATGCTGCAATCCCCTCAAAATTTGGGAGTAACGAATAGACCACTCACCAACGAAAAATACCTGTTCCGATTGATAGCGACGCAGAGAAAAACTTACAAGAGCGATCGCTATACCTAAAGCTATGACCAAAAATACCAATAACAATGAAGCTTGCAGTACCTGAGAGCCAAACTGAATTAGCTCTGTAGGATGTGTCAAATCAGGTAAACCGGGAATACCCTGAGTGGAGTAAAACATTTATGGATTTTTGTATAAGTTGAAACATCCGACTCATGAAATACCGTAAAAGTTTCTAAATTCATCTGATAGCCTGTTATGTACCAGATTTGCCACAAGATGTAATCAAGCTATTCCAAGCAGCAGGATACGATCAACAGCAATCAATGAGGCGATGCTGCCAACTCTAGCCGCGAGTTATTATTCGATTAAATATTCACTATCCTGTGTAAACCTTGCACTAATCTTTCTATACCTTCTTTAGCAGTATCTTCTTGCAACGCACCATAAGCAACCCGCAGATAACATCCGTCTTTCATCCCAAAGGTTGTACCAGGAATGACTGCTACTTGATGTTCCTGAATCAATCTTTTAACTAATTCAAAAGCATCCATCTGGGTATGAACTTTGAGGAAAAAATAGAAAGCGCCATTGGCCGCAGCAATGCTACATATACCTTGTAGGCTATTGAGTGCATCTATGACTATTTCTCGTACTTGAGCGATGCCTACAGCGGTCACTGAGCTTTGTCGAAGTGCCGGCTGTGCCAACGCACCAATATTTTTCTGCAAATACTCCGGTTTAGCTTGCAATGCACCTAAGGCTGCATACTGGGACACAACTGGTGGACAAATCAAAATCGTATCCTGGATTTTTTTTACAGCAACTAGCAGGTGTTGAGGAATCACCATATAACCAATGCGCCAACTGGCAAAACCATAAGCTTTAGAAAGACTGTAAAGAGAAATTGTGTAATCTCTACCAGCACTAAAAGCACCAGGAGAAATGTGTTTTACCCCGTTGTAGGTAAAGTATTCATAGGCTTCATCGCTAATATGGTAAATGCCATGAGTACCACAAATTTGATTTACCTGCTGCAACGCTGCTTGTGAATAAACAACCCCAGTGGGATTATTTGGTGAAATTGTGACTACCGCCCGTGTTTTCGGTGTAATTGCTTGAGCGATCGCCTGTGGACGCAGTTGGTAATTTTCGTCTGTTGCTACCAATACTGCATGACAACCAGCGATGGCGATGGCCATTTCATGATTGAAATAATAAGGTGTATTTAGGATAATTTCGTCACCTGGGGAAGTGATCGCCAGAATGGCATTCATAAACGCCATATTGCTGCCCGCAGTTACTACAATACAGTTATTTTCATCAATAGCAATGCCGTTGAAGGTTTGCAACTTTTCCGCCAGTGCCGCCAATAAAGGGGGAATACCCTCAACTGCTTTGTATAAATTATTAGTTGGTTCCGCGAGAAACTTAGGTAAAAGTTCTAACACTTCAGGAGGTGGGCTATATGAAACCACACCCTGTCCTAAAGAAATAGTGCCGGGAGAATTTTTAATCAATTCCCCAACCACAGGAATAATGGGCGACTGCACCGCCTGCATACGAGAGGTTAGGGATTCCATATCGAAAATGCTGAGTGCTGAGTAAAAAGACAGCGCACAAGAGAAGGATTTTCGACCTACCCTATACGCAATTAGATTTTAATATATTACCAATGAGTTATTTGCCACTTTTGTGAGTCTAATTTGTTGCCACATTCAGTGGAGATTTTCCACGCGATAGCGATTCACTACTGCAAGGAGATCGCTTACCTGTAATGACCATATTGACACCACGACCTGGTGCAAGGGTAACACCTCTACGGCGGGGTACTTCTGGTTGATTATCAGTCAATGCCAGTTCATAGGATGAGAGGATTGTTGCCAATACTAGCTTCAATTCAAACGCTGCCAAAGCCTCGCCCACACAGCGACGCACACCGCCACCAAAGGGGATAAATTCATAAGGAGAAAATTGACGTTCTAGAAAACGCTCTGGTCTAAATTGCTTTGGTTCTGGATATAAATCTTCACGCTGGTGAATAAGATACATAGAGCCAACTAAGATCGTACCAGTATCTAGAGAATGACCCAAAAGTTCCACAGGTTCTTGGACTATTCTGGGAAAAGTCAACATAGCCACGGGATAAATCCGCAAAGTTTCATTACAAACAGCCGTCAGATAAGGCAACCGGAAAATACTCATGGGATCTGGTGAATCACCAAGGGTATCCAGTTCTTGCAGCAGTTTTTCTCGGACTTCAGGTTTTTTGTGAATCCAATATAATGCCCAAGCCATTGCTGTAGCAGTGGTTTCATATCCAGCAAACAACAGAGTCATCAATTCATCACGTAACTCCTGATCTGTCATGGAGTTACCAGCTTCATCTTGTGCTGACATCAGCAAGGAAAGGATATCAATGCTATTTTCTAGGTTCTGTTGGCGGCGTTCCGAAATTTCAGCATATATTAACTGATCCAGTTGCTGTCTATCCCTGATAAACTTGCCCCAGGGACTCCAAGCGCCTAAATCTTTTTGCAGAGACGAAAAAAAGAGCAAACTAGAACTTAATGGTGAGCGAAACACATCTGCCATCCGCTCTAGTTGTTTCTTTAGTTGTTGGCTGCGTTCTCCTTGGTATACGCCGAAAACTGCTTGTAACATGACTTGTAAGGTGATATCTTGGGTGACATTACGAGCAGTAAAAGATTTATTTGTTGGTAACTGACTCCAGACTTCTTGCGTAATATTACTGATGATTTCACCATAACTTCGCATCCGATCGCCATGAAAAGATGGCATTGCTAGTTGTCGCCGTTTTCTGTGGCGATCGCCATCCAGCATAATCATCGAATAATCACCTAATAAAGGTTGCAAAATTTTATTCTCTTTCCCAGCAGCAAAAAACTGCTTGCGATCGTTGGTTAAAATTTCTTGCACCGCCTGGGGATGGTTGACAAATACCAACTTGTTACCAAAACCGACGAAATGAGCCGTGAAAATGTCAGGATATTGTTGGGCTGCTTTCTCCATATACCCTACAGGATCAGCCACCCACTGTAACTGCTGGAGAAAAGAAGGGGTTTTCAGAGGATTAGGTGTGGACATGAGGTTTTTGCTGGCGAAGTTGTGATTATTTTCAGTGTAACTTTTCTCATATACACGCTTAATCACTGCTTTGATTCAACTTGAGTTTCCCGATGCAAAAGGTTTAACCCAGCCGACTTGGATAGCTGTATCGAGAGCGATCGCCCCCATTGCAAACCACAACACACTTTCTCCAGCTAGCACTACATTAGGTAACACTGTACTAACCGAACTTCCTCCAACTTCAATCTGAGTTAATCCCCGCACCAGGCCAAAAGCCAGAACACCACCAGATTTGAGGTGAGAATTTTCATCTGTGCGAATTATATAGCGGTAGGTAACACCAAAGAGTAAACCAGAAAATCCAGCAATTCCCCCACTCAGCCACCAGTACCAATCAATATCCTGATGCAGACTTGCAAGTAACGGAAAATACTTTGCCAGTAGCAGAGTGTTAGCCAAACTTGTAATTACAAAAGCAAGGCACAGAGAAAAACCCGCAGTTATTCCCGCCTTAAGAGATTCTATACGTTCTGCCATCAATTGCATATCTGAAGTTTCGTTTGCTTTGGTTAATGGGTGAGATGCAAAAAACTAGTCTCTAGCCTAAGCGCCTCTTTTTAAGAATCAACTGCCTTTTCCCAGTATGATGGGTATTAGAGATGTTTTGTAATGATTGAGAAAGTAAGACTATGATTTTGACACTGGGTTGGGTATCACTATTGGTTGTGTTTACTTGGTCAATTTCAATGGTAGTTTGGGGACGTAACGGACTATAGGGAAATCGTGGAAAGTCCATTTCTAGGTATTTTGGCTTTATTTGCTCTAGTGCTGCTATTAGCAGTTACTGGTGGTGTTGGTTATTTAACGCTGGCAGATTGGCGCGATCGCCGTCGCCGAGAAGATGAAAAACGCGAAATCCGACGCAGCTCTCCTAAACGGCGATAATTTACTAAAACTTGCACAATGTTTTTGTAGGGATGTGATATTATCATGTCCCTACATTGTTCTGTGAGTAAAATATGACCGAATGTTAAATTTCCAGTGATTAGGGGCATTCTAAGATAGAAGACCCTCGCTATTTAAACTCGCACTGGGAATGGAAAACTCTCCTACCATAAAACCCATACAACCGGATTCAGAATCACCACAAAATCGGCCCGATGAGACATTCTCTCTGTATCAAAGCGAGAAACAAAAAGCTTTATCTGGAGTAATTGCCCGCATTCGTGAATCTCTGGATATAAATGTCATATTTAAAACTACAGTTACGGAATTACGCCAGCTTTTAAATACTGACCGAGTAGGGGTATTTTGTTTTTATCCTGAGTTGGGATGGGAAGGGGAATTTATCTATGAAGATGTGGGAGAAGAATGGAGTTCGGCATTAACGGCCAAACTGCGTGACCATTGCTTTGCGGCGGAGTTTGCGGGACTGTATCAGCAAGGTCGAATTAAAGTTATGGCTGACATCTATGAGGCGGATGTCAGTGATTGCCATATCCAAATGCTAGAAGCATTCCAAGTACGTGCCAACATAGCTTCGCCTTTGATGAAGGGTAAAGATTTATGGGGATTGTTATGTATTCATCAGTGTAGTGGCCCTCGACAATGGAACACATCAGAGATTGAGTTTGTGCAACTCATCGCTGAACATTTGGGTGTGGCTTTGCAGCAAGCCGATTACTTAGAACAGGTAAAAAACCAATCGGCACAACTAGCAGAAGCAAAAGCCCGAGAAAAAGCAGCAGAATGGCAGAAAACCATAGCCATAACCATAGAGAAAATTCGTCAAACCCTTGACTTGGAAAGCATTTTTTACACAAGTACCGCAGAACTAAGGCAGTTATTGAATGTTGATCGTGTAGCTATTTATCGTTTCCATCCAGATTGGAGTGGTGAATTCGTCTTTGACTCTGTGGGAGAGGGCTGGTGTTCCCTCATGGATGAGCAATTACAGCATCCAAAATTACGTGAAAATGTTAGTGAATGTAGTGTCAAACATTTAGCTCAAACTCCAGTTGTAGATACTTACCTACAAGATACAAAAGGTGGTCACTTTACTAGAGGTGAAGTTTATCGTATTTGTAATGATATTTACAATGCAGGTTTTAGCGACTGTTACATTGAAGTTTTAGAGAGTTATCAGGCAAAAGCTTATGTAATCATGGCTATTTACCACGGTCAAAAGCTGTGGGGTTTATTAGCTGTATATCAAAACACCGGCAGCCGTGATTGGCAAGAAGATGAGGTTTATTTGCTCACTCAAGTTGGGACTCAACTCGGTGTAGCTTTGCAGCAAGCGGAATTTTTACAAAAAATGCATATTCAAGCAGCAGAACTGAGTAAAGCTGCGGAAAGGCAACGAGGATTGGCGAACACTGTCGAAAAAATTCGGCAATCTTTAGATATTGACACCATTTTTAAAACCACTACTCAAGAAGTCCTGCGGTTATTAGAAGTAGAACGAGTAGCAATTTATCGTTTTTACCCTGACTGGAGTGGCGAGTTTGTCGCTGATTCTATAGTTGATGGTTGGATACCAATAGTTAAGCCCCAGCCTGTGACAGAACGTATTCTTTTACCAGAAACCCAAGCAGTAAAGTATCCGCGTAATGAAGTTTTTGTCCCTATTTCTCAGGGCGAAAAATTATGGGGATTGCTAGTAGCTTATCAAAACTCCCGGCCCCGTTATTGGCAAAATGAGGACATTAATTTGTTGGCACAAGTGGGTGTACAACTGGGGGTAGCTTTACGGCAAGCTGAGTCATTACAACAGGTGCAAATGCAAGCTGAAAAACTGGCTAAAGCTGCCGAACGAGAACGTAAAGCAGCGCAACGAGAAAAGACCTTAGCAGCAACGGTGGAAAAAATTCGTCAGTCGCTGGATATTGATACTATCTTTAAAGCTACTACTCAAGAAGTCCAACGGCTATTAGAAGTTGATCGAGTGACAATCTATCGCTTTAATTCAGATTGGAGTGGTGAATTTGTAGCTGAATCATTAGCTTCTACTTTGACATCAGTGCAAGAACTTTTACCCATGATTGCAGATGACTATTTGCAATCAACCCAAGGGTCAGACTTTGCTGATGGAAAAATGTTGGTTATTCCCGATATTGATCATATCAATGATAATCTCAGTCATATTCCCCTAATTACGCCACTTTTAGCTAGGGCATTGATGATTGTACCAATTTTTCAAGGCGAGAAACTCTGGGGATTATTAGCAGCATATCACAACTTCAAACCTCGTGACTGGCAAGAAGATGAGATAGATTTGCTAGTACAGATTGGTACTCAATTAGGCGTGGGAATTCAGCAAGCAGAATTACTAGAACAGACTCAACAGCAAAAAGAAGAAATTGCCCAAACTCTCAAAGAATTACAACAAACTCAAAGCCAGTTGATTCAAAGTGAAAAGATGGCAGGTTTAGGTCAATTAGTTGCTGGCGTAGCCCATGAAATTAATAATCCCATTAGCTTTATTTACGGGAATATTACTTATGTGAATGAACATACTGAAAATTTGTTTAAATTGCTGCATTTTTACCAAAAAAGGTATCCCAAAGCCGCAGGCATAATTCAACAGCAATCAGCAGAATTAGATTTAGATTTCATTGCTGATGACTTGCCTAAAATTCTCAAATCTATGATGATGGGGGCAGAGCGGATTTCTCAATTAGTTTTGTCTTTACGCAGTTTTTCGAGAATTGACGAATCAGGCATGAAGCCTATTGACCTTCATGAAGGCATTGATAGCACTCTATTAATTTTACAAAATCGTCTGCAAGCACAAGATGATGCTGTTGCTATTGAAATAGTTAAAGAATATGGCGATTTACCTCAAGTCTTATGCTATGCAGCCCAGATGAATCAGGTATTCATGAATATAATTAATAATGCTATTGATGCTTTAGAGGAGTCAATAATCAAAGCACAATTAACTGACAAACCGCGAATTTGTATTAGTACACAAGTAATCAGACCCAATACTGTTTTAATTCGGATTGTTGACAATGGTGGTGGCATTCCAGAAAACCTGCGATCGCGCATTTTTGAACCTTTCTTTACCACCAAGCAACCAGGTAAAGGTACTGGGTTAGGTTTATCTATTAGCTATCAAATTATTGTGGAAAAACATGGTGGTCAAATTAAGTGTCTTTCTGAACCAGGTCAAGGCTGTGAATTTTGGATAGAAATTCCCATCACTAATTCAATTAGTTAATTCGTAGTTCGTAGTATTCAACTCAACGCGGTAAATTGTTGCCAGCAAAGATACAATGCACGGGGTACATGGAAACAGCCTTTCCATTTCCCACCTTTAAGGTTTAATAGGACTTCACCACGACGATTGAGATAGCCAAACCACTCACCGCATTCTGGATCAGCAAAGTGTGCCCAGGTATAATCGTGCATTTTTTGATACCATTCCCTACAAGCCTCACGCCCTGTCAAGCGATCGCCCATTGCTAATGCTACCAAAGACTCTAAGTGAACCCACCAGAGTTTTTGATCCCATTCTAGTTGCTGTGGGGGATGACCATTTGCATCCATAAAGTAATACAAGCCGCCATAGTCGCTATCCCAGGCAAAATTGAGGATATTTAGTACTACATCAACGGCTTGGTTAATAGTATGAGTGTCGTTTTGGCGACTGGCAATATCCATGATGAACCACATGGCTTCAATACCATGACCAGGATTAATTAATCGTCCCTCAAAACAATCAATGTGGGAACCATCTAGGGCTACATTTTCGTACATCAGCCCCCGTTCCTGATGGAGAAAATCCGTCATGACTTCCTCAACAGTGCTAGTCAGAACACTGTCTAGGGTTTCGCTGGGTAGCAACCATGACATTTCTAAAGTGAGGTTGGCTAAAATCATCGGCACAGCCAAGGATTTCATCGGGCGTGTTCCAGGATAAGTTTTATTATATTTACCCTTGGGATTATCCTTACGGCGTAAAACGTTGTTGTAAGCTTGCATGGCCACATCCTTGGCCCAATCTTCTCCAGAAGCCAGGGCATATTGACTAAATGCCATCGCCGCAAAACAGTCAGAAAAGATATTGTAAGGCTGAACTAGTGGCTGACCGGCACGATTAAGGGCAAAGTACCAATTGCCATCGGCATCTCTGCCATGTTTGGCCAGAAAATCAGCCCCATTTTTGGCAATATTCAACCAGGTTTCCCGTTTTTCTAGCTGGTTGTACAACATAGAAAAAGTCCAAATTTGGCGATTTTGCAACCAAATAAATTTGTCTGTGTCGTAAACCTGTCCCTGACGATCAAGGCAAGTAAAATAGCCGCCTTGCTCCCAGTCTATAGAGTATTTTTCCCAAAATGGCAGTACGTCATTGAGAAGCGCATTTTGATAAAGTTCAGCCAGCTTTGGAAACTCGTACCCCATACATTGCCTACCCTTTAGTGCCAAAATCAACAATTTAACAGATATTCAGAGCAGTTTTTCTAACCAGTCAATCAACGCTCTAGACGGGTGATCGAACCGCCAACAAATGCTCCTAAAACTGTACCCAACCAGATTCCGGTTGTGCTACCTTGCCATGCTGCTCCTGGCGTCACCAAAACCTGACACATGACCTTTAAACCCCAAGAATGGTTTTGACATTTCTGGTTATGCAGCATCGATGTGGTCTGTCCACCGATGTAACCACCAAATAACCCCCCTGTCAATGCTAAAAAGGTGCAAATTAAAATTCGATGAGTCATATGGGAGCAAAGCGATTTTGTGAGGTGCGAAAAACTTGTAACAGTAAGTGACGCGGATAGTGAGCGAACTGACAAAAGCCCTTTAGGCATCCAAGAAACAGCGCTATCGCTACCTAGAAAAGGTAAAAACAGGGAAGTTCGACCTCGGTTTATTGGACATAAGCCTGAGATAAGCCTTGAAAGTATACTTTTATTTATTTAACAGTTTGTGCAGTTGAGAATGAACTATCAATCTGAGGACGAGTATTTACACGACATGCCC
The DNA here is from genome assembly GCA_022241785.1 of Cyanocohniella sp. LLY. Lineage (GTDB taxonomy): Bacteria > Cyanobacteriota > Cyanobacteriia > Cyanobacteriales > Nostocaceae > Cyanocohniella. Next base: position 19,790 of record JAKOMP010000041.1, read on the forward strand.
CTAATTTTAGCAGGGCCAATGTTACAACATACAGAACCTGAATCAGTTACGGTCTGGATTGCGCTCAAACAGGCTTATCAGGTAGAACTCACAGTTTACGACACCACAAATAACGGTACAGTTTTAGGAAATTCTCTATTCCAGGGAAGACGTTCTACCATTGCCCTTGGCCAATCGCTGCATATTGTTGCCGTAACAGCTCGTTCTTTAAATATGTACCGCCTCAGAAGCGATCGCATCTACGCTTACGATCTCCAGTTCATTGACCAGACTGACCAAACTCAGCAAACATTACAGCAAGCCTTATGTTCAAACCGCTTTCCTAGCGTTAACATCAGCTATTTTGCCCATCAAAAACCAACTTTTGTCTTACCGCCTAGTAATCTCCAAGATTTGCGAATTGTGCATGGTTCCTGTCGCAAACCCCACGGACATGGGTTTGATACACTACCCATTTTAGATTGCCTGATTGAAGAAACTGCCAACCAGCCTCGACAACGCCCCCATCAATTGTTTTTGACTGGCGACCAAATTTATGGAGATGATGTCGCGGAGCCGCTATTGTGGGTTTCCAGTATGCTTGGTGACGCGTTGTTGGGTTGGGAAGAACGGCTACCAGTCACGCAAAACAAGCCTGGAGATGTTGCTTATTACATACCCAAGCAATTACCTCCTGGACATCGGGCTGATGTGGTAACTCACCAAGGTGGCTTCACCGCAGGATTAGACAATAAACGCGCTAAGGTCGTTAGTCACCTTCTGAGCTTGGGTGAATATTATGCATCTTACTTGTTAATTTGGTCTCCAGTGTGCTGGCCAAATGTTTTTCCTCAGGGACGGGAAATGATGAGAACTCGCAAAGCGACTCGCCAGTGGGATCGGCAAGTTCAAAATCTACGGCAATTTATTCATACTCTTGGGAAAGTCCGCCGTGCCCTGGCAAATATCCCCATGTATAGCATCTTTGATGACCATGATGTCAGTGATGACTGGAACCTCAACCAAGCTTGGTGTTTGCGGGTACTGGGACAACCCTTGGGTCAACGAGCTGTACAAAATGCGCTGTTAGCTTATGCAGTTTCTCAAGCATGGGGCAATACACCTTGGCAATTTGAAGCCGATCAATTCGGTGAAAAACTATTAGTAGCGGCTCATGACTGGTCTGCTTCCCAAGGAACAGATACTGCGGCTTACGAGGCGATCGCTCGTTATGTGGGAATGCCACCCAATAATGCCCACACTGGCTTACCTGAGTTTCTCCCAGATGGTTCAGTATTAGTCCTAGATCGACATCCAAAGGCAATTACTTGGCACTATACGGTACGCAGCAATTGCCATGAAGTGATTGTTTTAGATACACGCACATGGCGAGGCTACCCTGCTGAACAAAAACCCATAGCACCACCAATGCTGTTATGCCCACAAACCTTTGAGCGCCAACTTTCATTACCTTTACAACAAACACCTGAGGTTCAAGCCACAATGGTAATTGCACCGACAAATGTGTTTGGTTTAAAAATAATTGATAAAATTCACAATTGGCAGTTGCAACGCGATCAAGTGTTTGCCACGGATGTTGGAGATGCCTGGAATATTAACTCCAAAGCATTGGCGAAATTTCTCACAACTTTATTTGAGCAACGCCAAAAAATAGTAGTTCTATCTGGAGATATTCACTACAGTTCAGCTGTTCGTTTATCTTTTGTCAGTACTTCTCCAGATTTTGCCAACCCATCAGTTTTAGTGCAGTTAACTTCTAGTGCAATGAAGAACGAAGAGCCTATTACTCGTATACTGCATACACGACTGAAACACTGGCTCTTGCCCGAAAAGGTACGACATTGGATAGGATGGCTCAATCCACCGGATATGGTAGAACAAAGAGCTAAAAAATCCCACCGTGCCCGAATGAAACCAGATTGGAATTGTGAGCTGGAATGGATTCCTCGGCAAAACATTCAGACTCCTAACTTTGGCACTAATCTTTCATGGCTTAGGACTCCTCGACAAACCGCCAAAAACGAAAAATGGCAATGGTTACAGCAGCTAATTTTCTGGAAATCTCCTTGGTTTCAAGAGGGACGGGAAGTGGTGGGAGTCAATAATTTGGCCTTAGTTCAGTTTGAATTGACAGACACCAGTAATTCTTACAAAGTTATGCAAGATTCATACTGGTTTTCTTCCTGGTATCCTACCCGAATTGTTTATAGCCGCTTCGAGAGCCAACTATAGCTGTTCATGCTTCAGTGCAATACAGTATGGGGTGATTGCGTATATTAACGTCTAAGTAACTGTAGAATGAAAAATTCGATGTTTGTCATTTTCTAAATATCTGTTGTGGCTTTACGAGATTGTAATAGATTTCCACTTTTTCTCCCCCCACTAAGCATTTTTTGGTGACGGTAAGACTGGTAGAATCTACCTGATAGCTTTGAGAACAAATTGCCATGTCTGCTGAAACTAACCAAGTAAATCCCGCAACTACAGGTGCCGATGCTATTGATGAAGCGATCGCCCAGGGAATTGATTTTGATGGTTCTACCATTCCGCCTGCAAAGCTAGAACTCTATAGCAAAGTCATGGCATTAGAGGCCAATAGACAACGCAGTGGCGTATCAAATACCATGCGATCGCGCATTGTGCGAATTGGGGCTAAACACATTCCTCAACCAGAACTTGATAAGTTGCTTATAGAAGCCGGCTTTGCACCTCTAAAAGAAAAAGAAATTGCCTTTTTCTATGGCGGGAAGTAGTTGAGATATTTTTCTCACCCATTCCCTATGCCCTACTCCCCACTCCCTAAGAGAGTTCTCACAGTCACTACTTGGGGCGGTGTCGAATCTGGGGGATAAATTAAATCTAACTGTACATGACGCTGAGATGAGGGTGGTAGTGTAACTTGCAACAATGGTTCTAAAACTTGACCGGTTCTGTGCCATAAATGCACGTAGCGTGTCTTTTTTTGCCCCTGATCATCGACATAGCGCAATTTGACTGTACCTCGGAAAAACGGAAAATCCAGGGATGGTTTGCGGAAACGTACTCCACCTTGAGATAATTTATCTTCTTTTAACGGTGTTTCTAAGGTAAGCGCCACTTTCTGGGTTTGGTTAGTATTGTTCTTTAGGGGCAAATTGAGATTATATTCCACCCCATAATTACCATGCGCCTCATATGCTGTATCGGCATAACGTACCAGCATTTTCGCCGTTTGGATTTGTTCAGTACCCAATCGACCACTCCGCAGTGTATCTAAGGTATAGGAAATACCTTTGCCCGGCTGAGGAATTGTTAAATAACTGGCTTGAGGATCATCTACCAGCTTTGCTTGCCACTGAGAACCTTGGGAGACACCAGCTACACGTCCATAAATTAATTGTCCACTGGTGGCATCTGGAGGAGTGGGGATTTTATCTCTTGGCCCGGCGAAATTGCCAGTATCCAATAATGCTTGCCATTCTCTAAGAGTAGGGGCGCGATCGCTACCATCAGGATTTTTCTTAGCAAATGTTGCCAAACTAGCTGCATAAACTTTGCCATTACTCCGTAGGCGCAACAAGCTAGAGCGACCATTGATAGGCTTTTCTAAATGTCGCACAGGTATAGGATGATTGAGTAACATTCGGCTTGTTCCGGGGGGAATTACCAGTTTTGCGGGAAAATCAGCTTGGCGAATACCTCGAAGTACATCACTCACAGCGCGATTCCCTGGCCCTGAGTACGCTTTCCCATCATTATTTTCTACATAAGTAGGTAAGGTCACAAAGGGAGCATCCTCCATTAAGTAACTTGCTGCCTGTAACACATCCACTGTTACAGATTTTTTACCAGGATTATGCATAATTACACCCAGGTAAAGCGTTTGTAAATCCTTGGGAGTATGGGTGTAGTGGTGGGCAAATAAGTCAAAGCGTCCCTGAAAAGGAAAATTAAGGTGTGCTGCGGGTACTTTTTTCCCGTTATTAGGAAATGTAGAAAGCAAAATGCCCTCGGTTTTGATCCATTCTGGGCTGTTGCTATTAAATACAGGTATTGTATCCAACTTGCCCGGTAAAGCGCGTACTTCCCCGGCTGAAACTATTTCTTGGGGCGCTGGCTTCGGCGAACTCTGGGCAATTGCTGAATCATTACCAGGAATATTTGAGTTAACCTTGGTACATCCCAAGATGGAAGTTATCGCAAGTACTAATATAAGGAAAAATCTATTGTGAAATTGAATAGCTAGCATAATTTCTCAGAAGCTGTAAAGTCAAAGATTATCAGTTGCAACTACAAGTTCCTAGAAACAGATTTCTTAAAATAAAAAAAGACAGGTAAAAACCTGTCTTCACATGTATTGATTTAGCAAAGATTTTAGAAATTAAGTTCAGCAGCTTGGACTTTTTCTACCTGCTTTTTCTTCAGCACAAGCATAACTTGAGCTAACATTACCAGAGCAATGAAAGCAATCAACCATTGGACTCTAGAAGCATCTTGCAATACGATTTCTGCATCTTGTTGACCAAATCCACCAACGTTGGGATTATTAGTCAAAGCATCACCAGCAGTTACAGATTGACCTTCAGAAACAATCAATTCTGGCCCTGGGGGAATCGTCTCAACAGTGGTTTCACCGGAGTCTGTTTGAATGTTCACTAGATATTTGGCGTTGCCATATTCATCTTCCTCTTTGGCAATTTTGCTAATTGTGCCAGTAGCGGAAGCATTGTAAACGGTATTATTGCTCTTTTCGCCAGTAGGATAAACCTGTCCACGCCCCCGGTTAGCACCTAAGTGGACTGAATATTTACCGAAGTGAATATTTTTATCGGTTGCGGGGTTGGGAGAAAGAACTGGGAAGACAATTTCTTGATACTGTTCACCGGGTATGGGCCCAACCAGAAGTACATTGTCTTTTTCTTCGCTGTAGGGTTGGAAGTAAACATCGCCGACTTCTTCTTTGAGTTCTTCAGAAATGCGATCTGCCGGCGCAATTTTGAAACCTTCCGGTAACATTAACACAGCGCCAACGTTCAAGCCAACTTTAGAACCATCAGCACCTACCTGCTGCACGCTAGTATCATAGGGAATTTTCACCACCGCTTTAAATACGGTATCAGGTAACACTGATTGGGGAACTTCCACTTCTGCTGGTTTGGCGGCTAGGTGACAGTTAGCGCAAACAATCCGCCCGGTCGGTTCGCGGGGGGTTTCAGGATAGGTTTGTTGGGCCCAAAACGGATAAGCCGCAGCGGTTTGGGGAAGAGCTAGATCGCTAGTGAAGTAAAATGTCAAGGTAGCGATCGCTATGAGCAATGTTTTGGTAATTGCTCTAGCTGTGCGAGTTAACCTCGCTGTTGTACAGGCATTTCTCATCTCAATAAGGACAACGATTCTCTGATTAAGTGGTCATTGGTCATTGGTCAAGAGCCATGTTTTGACTCAGCAATCAGCACTGTGTTATGACCACCAAGGTTCTTCGCCAGTGCGGAAGTCGGTTTCAGTCCAAGGGGTCAAGACGATTTTGTCATCTTCTGTTTTGGCGTGTGCGAGAGCCAACGACAGTGGTGCAGGGCCTCTGACTACTTTACCAGTGGCATCGTATTGGGAACCGTGACAAGGACATTTAAACTTGTTCTCAGCCACATTCCAAGGCACAACACAACCCAAGTGGGTGCAGATGGCATTAATGCCGTAATCGCCAATTGCTTCTTTGCTTTCTACCACAACATATGTGGGGTCGCCCTTGAGTCCTTGAACTAGGGTGCGATCGCCTACATTATGGGTGTCTAGAAATTTGCTGAGGGTGACATCGTTGCCTAGCTCATCTTTTGCTGTTGTACCGCCACCAGCGCCACCACTAGCTGGTGGAATAAAATACTTGACTACGGGATACAATGCTCCCAGAGCCACACCTGTGACAGTGCCAAAAGTGAGCAGATTCATGAACTGACGACGCCCCATATCGGGAACGTCCATTGATTCAGAAAATTGAGCCATAATCTACGCGCTCTGTGTGTATTTTGTTAAGCATTCTTACAAGAGTACCAGTACTTGAGCAACTCCTGTTTGGGTGGAAATGCCAACGCCTACAACGATGCTAAAACTCTTTATTCCAAGATATTTGTAGCATCTCTTCTGTTAGCATTACATTTCTTTATATCCCTATCATACTTGAGTTACGGAACGTAACATCATAACTAAATGTAAAATCTAATTGAGGAAATCTATGACAGGACTGGAATTACGTCAACTATTGCTGGACAAGTGGGGCTACTCGTACGATGTTCAGTTTCGACGTACACAGGGTAAGATATTTCTCCAAGTCATGTGGAAGTATCTGGAGCAAGCTTCTTTTCCTTTGAGTGAGGCCGAGTACCAAGAGCATCTTGACAGTGTGGCTAACTATCTTCAGGCTTTAGGCGGCGCTGTACAAGTACAAACATTTATTCAACAAACACGCGATCGCCCTAGACTGGGCAAAGCTGTGAGTATTCCTTTAGATTTAGGTGAGCGCGCTTCGGAATGGATTGTGTGATTGGCCATCGCCCCAATTTTCCCATGCTGAACCCAGCATATTTAATTAAAAGTCTTAAGAAAATATATTTTTGATTTCTGCAAGCCGCACACTCGTGACTTCTAGTCATACGAGGTTCAATTCATCAAGCCGCATTTTTTGTGTTCAACACAAATTTAATTACAGCCCCAGGTAAATATAGGACTCCTATTTAAGTACTGAAAAAACTCTGTATACTCAAAAAATCTTCTTTTCTACTCCCCACTCCCCACTCCCTACTCCCTACTCCCAGCCTACGCAAATAATTTTAGGAATCAAACCGGGCTCCTCTATATTTTTGGTAGTTCTTTGATTGTCTGAGGTGCAACAGCACAAAAGCAATTATTACAAAGAGGATATTCCATGAATATTATGCTGATTTTTTATGGTGAATGTGCTTTATTATTCATGCCATTTGCTCAACTGTGAAGCATTATCAATTGGCATATTTTATAGGCATTTGTTTGACTATTTTGTGCTTTAAATACCTTGATTACTTATGAGATTGTTGTCGTTCATCAAACCATAGAGACGCTTAAATAGTTAGTGTAGGCATATTTTTGTCCTCTGATAACTTGATTTTCTTCAGTAATTACACCTGTTGAAATTTTTGCAGATAACCTCAGCTTAATTGGCATATTCAGTGGGTGATTAGTGGTATGTATTTCAGTAGCGATCGCCTGGATTAAAACTGATAATTAACAGCGAATTTACATGATAAATACTGAGGTGAGGTAATTTTTTATTTGTTATGATTTCATAATGAGTGCAAGCCAGTGGAGTCAATCTTTTACTAGGTGAATTTTTGCTCTACCTATGTGTTATCACCACATTTAAATTTTCACCTTGTTATCAAAAGAAAAACTCAATCACAATTCATCAGACGAAGGCAAATAATATTAGTTTAACTTCCAGGGTGTCTCAGTAACTACCAAAGCCAACGCCTAGTGAAACAACATCACCGAAACAGTTGAGCGATGAATAGTTTGTTTGATAATTTGACAAGCACCCTGAGAAAAAATTCGCTCTTGCTGGTTCTTTCAATGCTGCTGCCAACATTTGCTATGAATGCTTCTATGATGGCAGCGGAGCGAATTTACACATCTTTTTCTGCCCTAGAAATATCAATTTCAGTTCGTGCTTTAGCAAATTATGCCAAAAATGGTGTCATTGAAGATGAATTAGCAATTTATCAGCAATATCTGTCACCAAAACAGTTTCAAGAATTACAGAGAATTTTACTCACACCTGTAAAAGTAAGCCCCGTAGTCGTTTCACAATTTCTCCATACACCCCAAGGAGAATTGTTGCTACATCGGTTAGCAAAAGTAATTAAACCCGAATCTCGTCAACAACCGCAACGCGGATTTTATGCCTTAAGGTCAGCATTGATTTCCGCCGCTGGGGAACCGGAAGGTTTAACACTATTAAATCTGTTGCGGAAATACCCCCATAGCAGCATCCGCATTGATTTAAGGCGCAGTTTCGCCATAGCTGGGGAACTGGAGAAAGTAGTTAAAGAAAGTAATCAGGCCATCGCCGCAGTTACCCAAAAGTCTAATATAGAAGCTGCTAGCATCCCCAAACCCTTAAATTTCTTACAACTAGCAGATTTACGTGGACAGGGACAGTTCCAGTCCCGAAAACACACACTGAGGTTGTTCGACTCTACACGCCATCGGCTATTGTTGACTGATGTTTACATTCCTGATGTCCAGAGTCCCACACCTGTCATCGTCATTTCTCATGGTTTGGGTACAGATAGTAGCAACTTTGAATATTTAGCTACACATCTAGCTTCCCACGGATTGGCTGTAGTGGTGCCTAATCATCCGGGTAGCGATGCTAAACAATTGCAATCATCTTTGAATAAACAAGCCAGCGAAGTTATAGAACCAGAGGAATTTCAACACCGACCCTTAGATGTGAAATATGTGTTAAATCAACTGGAGACAATTAACCAGTCTGATGCACGGTTTCATGGTCGGTTAAATCTGCAACAAGTGGGAATATTCGGCCACTCTTTAGGTGGCTACACAGCTTTAGCTTTGGCTGGGGCGAAAATTAACTTTGAACAGTTAGCAAAAGACTGTCAGCCAGAAGTCCTACACAAAACCTGGAATATGTCTTTACACTTCCAATGTAGTGCTTTGGCATTAAATGGCAAGTCCAGCCCAGAGTATAACTTGCAGGATGACAGAATCAAAGCTGCGATCGCAGTGAACCCCATCACTAGTTCAATTTTTGGGGAAGCGGGTTTAAGCCAAGTTAAAATTCCCGTGATGATTGTCGGTAGTAGTGACGATACTGTCGCACCAGCTGTCTACGAACAAATTCAACCTTTCTCTTGGTTGACCAATTCCCACAAATATCTTGTAATGCTTTTGGGTGGAACTCATTTTTCCACAATTGGTGATGGTAACCCAGCTAGCCAGCAAGTCCCATTACCCAGCGATGTCGTTGGGGATGCTTCCCAAGCACGTTACTACATGAATGTTTTGAGTTTACCTTTCTTTCAAACACATGTTGCCAACAAATCACAATATCTCCCCTATCTCAACGCCGCTTATACCAACACTATTTCTAGTGAATCTCTCGGTTTGAGTATTGTCCAGTCTTTCAGCCAAACTGAGTTAGCCCAAGCCCTAAATCGTGACTCCTTAAAACCCAAGTTTCCCAACCCCATAGTTAATTTTGGCTTCTGGATGTTAGATGTGGGTGTCGCCATGCTGCGGGTAACGATTTTTATCTAGGAATACACCCCAAATCCTTAACAAGTAGCGTGTGTTGTAGAACTAAAGTCCATAACACACTCTACCAGTGAAAAACAAACAGGGACGCTGTAGCCCAACTCCAGAAAACACTCAGGCTGCTTTTAGCATAAAAATCTTAACAATCACAAATTCACTATATAATCTTAAGAAATGTGAAATTTATTTGCATTTTGCAAAAAATCAGCTTTATGTCGGTTGATTTATGAGCCAGTCTGAAGATAACTTTGCCCAAATTAGATATTTGACTAATCACCATCGCCTACCCATTCACATACCTGGCTCTATTCAACCTCATGGCGTACTCGTAGCACTCAATAACCAGCTAGAGATTCAGCAAGTCAGCAATAACACCCAAGAATATTTGGGCAAAGATGTAGATGATTTGCTAGGACAACCTTTGAGTTACTTGCTTAACGCTAAACAGGTTGCAGCTGTCAAGCAGTGTTTGGGGAAAAAAGTTGGTAGTGTCAAAGCTATAGAAGTAACTATTAATACTTTAAACTGTGAGCGATACTTTTACGGTATTACTCACCGTACTGAAGACTGTGTGATTCTAGAACTAGAACCTAAAGATACTGCATCAGAGTTGAGTTTCTTAGAGTTTCAGGCTTTAACTGGTGAAGCGATCGCTCAAATGCAAAAGACATCAAATTTGACGGAATTTTTGCATTTAGTAGCCGAAAAAATTAGTAATATTACTGAATTTGACCGTGTAATGGTCTATCAATTTGACCAACAAGGAGCAGGTTCTGTAGTTGCTGAAGTTAAATGTGAAGACTTACCACCATATTTAGGACTCCACTATCCAGCTACAGATATTCCTGCACCAGCTAGGGAATTATACCAGCGCTGTTGGCTCAGATTCATCCCTGATATCAATGCTCAACCCATCCAGCTACTTCCCCAGAAACATCCCCCTCTTGATTTAAGCTACTCTACGCTCCGAAGTTTTGATGCTTGTTGTGCGGAATATCATCAAAATATGGGCGTAACGTCGCTGTTGGTAATTTCCCTGATTCAAAATCAGCAGCTTTGGGGATTAATCTCTTGTCATCATCAAACTCTCAAGTATCTGCCTTACGAAGTGCAAAAGATGTGCGAATTTTTGGGACAAATTGCCTCTTCGGAGTTAGCACACAAAATCAGTCATTCGGAATGGGACTATAAGGTAAAGCTGAAATTGCTCCAGTCGGAGTTGTTAGAATCTATTTCCCAAGCAGATAATTTTATTGATGCCCTGATTAAACCAGAAATCCGCTTATTGGATTTAGTCAGTGCTTCTGGCGCAGCAGTTTGTCTGGATAATGAAATTACCTTGGTGGGGACAACACCAAATATTCATCAGGTGCGGGCATTAATTGAATGGGCAGATACCCAAGTAAACGATAACCTGTTTGCTAGCGATTCTCTGCCGCAACTTTACCCAGAGGCGACTGCATTTAAAGATGCTGCAAGTGGCTTACTGCTATTGCGAATTTCTAAAGTCCGCCGCTACTATATTCTGTGGTTTCGCCCTGAAGTCATCCAAACGGTAAACTGGGCAGGAAACCCCAACGACTCGCTGAAAGTTGAGGCTGATGGTAGTGTTACCCTTTGTCCGCGCAAATCTTTTGCAGCATGGCAAGAAACTGTGCGTTTAACTTCCTTACCTTGGCAACCATGTGAACTTGATAGTGCGATCGCTCTGCGGAATGCCATCGTTGGTATTGTACTCTCTAAAGCCGATGAATTAGCCAAAATCAACTTAGAGTTAGAGCGCAGTAATCAAGAATTAGCTTCCTTTGCTTACGCTGCGTCCCACGACCTCAAGGAACCTTTGCGGGGTATCTATAACTTCTCAACGGTGCTGTTAGAAGACTATAACCAAGTACTAGATGATGAAGGGATAGAGTGCTTAGAGACGGTGGTAACTTTGTCTGTGCGGATGGAAACGCTGATTAATGCTCTTTTGCGCCTCTCCCAGTTAGGACAAGTACAACTACACCGTCAAGGAACCGACTTGAATGAATTAATTAACCATGTGATTGATGTCTTTCGTGCTAGTCGCCAAGAAACGCAGTTTATAGAGATTCGCATTCCCCGACCTTTACCAACAATTCAGTGTGATCGAGTTCTTGTAAATGAAATCTTCAGTAATCTCATTGGCAATGCCTTTAAATACAACGAGAAGCCAGACCAATGGGTGGAGATTAGCTATCTAGATACAGATGAACATCCCCTCGTCTTTTATGTCCGGGATAACGGTATTGGGATTCCCGAACATCACCTAGAAACAATTTTTCGACTATTTAAGCGCCTTCATTCCCAAGAAAAATACGGTGGGGGTGCAGGTGCAGGACTAGCAATTGTCAAAAAAATTGTTGAGCTACACGATGGTCAAATATGGGTTGACTCTACCTTGGGTGTTGGCTCGGCATTCTATTTTACACTGAATTAATTGAGAAACTGCCATCGCCCTTGTATGATGCGAATCGAGGTTTATTCCCAAAAAAAGTTAAAATGAACAATTAGTTCTCATCTGGAAACAGACTGGAGACTCACATGACACCAGCCGCGATCGCTACACCTCCAAAAGAATTACCCCTTTTGTTTGAGGGACTGACTTGGAGAGAATTCAAAGCCGTTGAGCAGTTGTTAGACCGTCCAGGGTATCGGCTATCTTTCTTGGATGGTGTTTTGGAGATTCGCAGAATGCCAGGAGAACCCCACGAAACCGTTAAGAAAAGAATTGCCGCGCTGGTTGAACTTTACCTGCTCGTTGCAGGGTTTGATTTTACTCCAACTGGCTCCATGACCTTGGAAAGTGAAGCGGGTGCTGTTAAGCGAGAAGCAGATGAATCCTACAAACTTGCCCCTGGTCGAGTGCGTCCTGACCTGGCTATTGAGGTAGTGTTTACTAGTGGTGGTATTAATAAACTAGAAGCATACAAGCGGCTAAAGATTCCGGAATTGTGGTTCTGGGAAGATGGTGTCTTAGAAGTTTATCACCTGCGCTCAGAAGGCAACGCACTTCACTATGAAAGGGTGTCTAGTAGTGAAGAAGTCAAAGGGATCGATTTGGATTTGTTGTTACGCTGCATTAATATGGTGAATCATGTTGATGCCATCAAGACTTTTCAACAGGCGCTGCAAAAATAGCTGGTTATCTGCTGTCATTTTTCCAGGTACGTAGATGCTTTGCGGCTTGTCGTTAGACATCCCACTTGTTTAACCCACGCTACTGGCGTCGCAAGGCTAAAATGTTGCATTAAATTTAACGTGAGTTCGATAAGCTGGAAATGACCCCTCTCCAAACCTCTCCCCTGCAAGGAGGAGCCACTGCGTTGGGCGGCTATGCCGACTTGTAGCAAGTGGCGTCAGAGGCTTAAAAAGCTGATTATTTCGTACCATGTGAGATATTTTTTGCCCCTTCCCTTGTAGGGAAGGGGAAGGGGTTGGGGTTAGGTTCCGTCGAATCCACGTTAAATTTATCTTGTAGGATGGGCGTCTCGGCCGTCCGGTGCAGGCAAGACTTCCCTGCGGGACGCTACGCGGTAAGCGCAGCTATGCCCTTCAGGGCTTTACGGCGTGAGCGCTCAGTCGATAGCTTGCGTGGCGTAGCCATACGCTGCCCGCACTACAAGAGTTATATCTTATAATTCATCTAACCCTCAAGCTTTCAGCTATAGTGAGAGACTTATTGCCGCATTCTGTTAAAATATGTACAAAAATGTTTCGTTTTGTTACGTTTAGCCAATAAGTAATGACAACAAAACTTCATGAGCCTCTGCTCGTTGTTGAGGACAGCAATGAAGATTTTCGGATGCTGCAACGCCTGATGCGGCGGATGGCTGTCCAGAATCCTATCCATCGCTGTACCAATGGGGATGAGGTTTTAGAACTGCTGTATCAACACAAGAGTGATTGCCACTCTCAAGTAGTTATAAGACCCTCTGTGATCTTGCTCGATCTCAATTTACCAGGCATTGATGGTCGTGACGTTTTAGAGCGACTGAAGCAAGATAGGAGTTTAAAAGAAATACCCATTGTTGTTTTTACCACATCCTCGAACCCCAAGGATATTGAATTATGCTACCAAAAGGGCGCAAATGGATATTTGGTAAAGCCGATGGATGCTCAGGAACTCAAAAAGACAATGCGGGCATTCATTGACTACTGGCTGGAAACTAATACTCCGCCGCGCCGGGATGAATTTGTGGGTTCTCTTTTGATGGGGCATTAGGGAAAAACGCATTGCCGGGAAGGCTGAGAGGACACACAGACGTTTTCCTCTGGGAATCGTTGTGTCTTTTTGTCTTCCTGCGGTTGATTTGCGTCATTATCTTCAGTATAGCTTTATAATTAATTAAGAAATTAGATTTTATTTAGATTTATTTTATATTATTTTTAGAATTATGCAACAGAACACAATCTGGATAAAAGGGATCTACATGGCTCTCTGATCCTCATAAATTTTATGTTGGACACGTGGACGCTACTAATCATTGATGATTGTGCCGCAGATCGGAAAATTTATCGCCGATATCTTCTCAAAGATCCGCACCATTCTTACCAGATTTTGGAGGCAGACTGTGCAGAAGATGGATTGGCTTTGTGCCAAGAATTTCGCTGTGATGTGATTCTGCTTGATTTTTGCCTACCTGATATGAGTGGTTTAGAATTTTTCGACCAGCTCAAGCATGAAATATTTGCAACCGCTGTTCCTGTGATTATGTTAACAGGGCGTGGTGATGAAGAGGTGGCTGTACAAGCCATGAAACAGGGGGCTTTGGATTATTTGGTTAAGCAACACGTGACATCGGATGTATTACAAATAGCAGTCCGTAATGCCATTAAACAGTCGTATTTACAAGCCCAACTAAGTAATATTCAAGAACGACAGCGCCTAATTGCCATGACAGCGCTGCGAATCCGCCAGTCTCTGAACCTAGAGCAAATCTTAAATACCGCTGTAGCAGAAGTACAGCAACTTCTCAAGTGCGATCGCGTGATGGTATATAAATTTGCTCCAGACGAAGGCAGTAAAATTGTCGCTTCCTCAGTTTTTTTAGGGAGTGGGGAAGATGTAGACCTGATAGCGGCGGAAGCAGGGCAGAAGAAACAGGAGTATCGGGTGCAGAATGTAGGAGTGAACAATTACCCAGTACCCAATTCTCAATCCCCAACGCCTGACGTTTATGAGCTGGGATTAAGTAATTATATTAGCCTGAAAGAAAAATTTAATACCGAAGCCAATTTAGTAGTTCCGATTAATATAAGTTATAACGGTGACCCTAATCCTCATTTGTGGGGCTTGTTAATAGCCTCTCATAATACAGAGGAACCACAATGGCATACTCATGATGCACAGATGCTGTATGAGGTTTCAGTGCAACTGGCGATCGCAATTCAACAAGCTGAATTATTAGCCCAAACTCAAGCAGCACTAAAAAAAGAAAAGCAACTCAATATATTTAAATCTCAAATCATTGCTACGGTTTCCCATGAATGTCGAACACCGTTAACTTCAATTTTGGCTGCTGCATCAACTTTGGTAAAACATGGTCAACAGCTAGATGATGGTAAACAAAAAAGATTTCAATCCATCATTGAACAGAAAGCCAGGTATATGTCCAAGCTTGTAGATAATATGCTGTTAGTCAACCAATTTGAACTAGACAAAGCCAAGTTTAAACCAATGCCGCTGGATTTACTGCAATTTTTTTCTGACCTCATAGACCAAGAACGAGAAGCAGTAAGTGAAAGTCACGAAATAGTATTTAAAATTACTGGCAATGTTAAAGGATTTTGGGGCGATCGCGGACTGTTACAGCAAATTTTTATAAATTTAATCTCCAATGCCATTAAATACTCCCCTGCAGGCGGTACTGTAGAATTTCACCTCATCGGCAAAGAATCACAAGTAATATTGCACATCAAAGATGAGGGAATTGGTATACCAATGGCAGATCAAAAAAACTTATTTCAATCCTTCAGTCGTGGTAGCAACGTAGACACCATTCCCGGTACAGGTTTAGGACTGGCGATCGCTAAAGCTTGTGTAGAGTTACATGGTGGCAATATCACCTTATCCAGTAAAGTAGGACAAGGAACAACATTCACATTCAGTTTACCAAAACAACATGGTAAGTAATTCGTAATTCGTAATTCGTAATTCGTAATTCGTAATATTTCCTATGGCTAACGCCACGCTGCGCTATCGGAAACGCTACGCGAACGTAATTCGTAATTTAAAATTTCTTCCCCCACTCCCAACTCCCCACTCCCAACTCCCCAATCACTGTGCAAGGCTTTCTCAACTTAAACAAACCCTTTGACTGGACATCTCACGACTGCGTGGCGCGGGTGCGGAAACTCTTGCGCCTCAAACGTGTGGGACATGCAGGAACATTAGATCCAGCAGCTACTGGTGTATTACCTATTGCTTTGGGTAAGGCTACAAGATTATTACAATATTTGCCAGAAAACAAAGCCTATAAAGCCACAATTCGGTTCGGTGTGCGTACCACAACTGATGATTTGCAAGGTGAAATTATCACTTCTCAACCTTGTCCAAAATTGGATTTGGCAGATGTGAAAATAGCCTTGGCACCATTTCAAGGCAAAATTGAGCAAATACCACCTATTTACAGTGCAATTCAAGTAGATGGTAAACGTCTGTATGACTTAGCACGCAGAGGTGAAACAGTAGAAGTTCCTAAACGCACAGTAGAAATTTTTTATACAGAAATTTTGGATTGGCGGGAAGGAGATTTTCCCGAATTGGATATTGCGATCGCCTGTGGTAGTGGTACATATATTAGAGCGATCGCCCGTGATTTAGGTGCAATCTTAGAAACTGGTGGAACTCTCGCCGCTTTAATCCGTACCCACAGCAGTGGTTTCAACTTAACAGACAGTCTCACTTTGACTGATTTAGAAACACAATTGCAAGCCGAGACATTTCAACCCAGTGTTCTTGATGCAGCTTTACAACATTTACCCACGCTGACATTACCAGCGACAACAGCCCAAAAATGGTGTCAAGGACAAAAAATTCCGCTAACGCTGGATTTTTCGGGTGTAACCAGAGTCTACGATGACGAGGCTGGCTTTCTGGGTATTGGTAAACTACAGGATGATATATTGATACCCACAACAGTCCTAAAAAATTGATCAATACTCAAGTTTCCCCCCAATACCCAACACCCGAATCCTTAAAAAAAGCACATATCTGAAAAAGTTAACAAAGTTACTCAACGTAAAACTCCAAACATCCACTAAGCTAATTGCAGATATTTTAAATGACTTCAATCAGTGTTAGGAGTAGCTGTTATGCCGACGATTCATTTAGTGGATGGTGAAAAGGGTGGAGTAGGGAAGTCTCTGCTCACCAGAACCATGATTCAATATTGTTTGGATAAAAGAATACCGTTTGTACCCGTGGAGACTGATAGGTCTAACCCTGATGTAGCAGGTGTGTATAAGGGAATATGTCAGTATGCTGTGTTTACTGAAGATGAACGGCACGCCGATAAAGCTGATAAAATCTTTGAAATGGCCATGTCTAAGCCAGTGATTGTCAATTTAGCTGCACAATCCCATCGCGCCGTCAAAAGCTGGATTGAAAGAAATCAGTTACTGGAACTAGGAAGTTCTGAGGGCGTGAGTTTTTGCAAGTGGTTTGTGTCTACTGGCGGATATGATAGCCTCAACTTGTTTGCACAGTCGGTGAATAGCTACGGCGAAAAAATCCCGCATATTTTGGTGAGAAATTTAGGGCTGTGCGATGATTGGGAGCATGTTGACTCTGATGCTGCCATTCAGAATTTAGTCACACAATATAAAATAAAGGTGGTGGATTTTCCTAAGTTGTCATATAGAGAAAGAAATCTAATTGACCAACATCGTCTGACTTTTGCGGAAGCACGAGAGTATAAAGAATTTGGGGTGCTTGGTAAACAGCGTGTTGTGCAGTTTCTCAAATCTGCTTATGCTGCTTTTGAAAAAGTAGGTATTTGGTATGAAGAAGTGAAATAGAAAAGCTCTCAAGCTATTCCCAAGTTGAAACATCTCGTAAAACAGCCGGAATTTCCCCTTGAGATAGGGGAAACTCCAAAAAAGTTTCTTTATAACCCAAATACCCAGATTCAGCGAACGACAACAACATGCGCGCCAATGCTAACCAAACCTCTGGTTCATATTCCCAATCACGATAACGGGAAGCTCGGCCAGCAATTGAACGTAATGCCCAAAAGTAGGAATTTCTGACTACAGAACCCCCCTTTTTAAATTCGGGTAAGTCTTCATGGTGGAGAAAAAGTATTGTGTTTTCAATTCTGGCTCTCATATTGGCCATGCTAATTTTCATTCATTATAGGACTTACGCATTGACCAAAAAATCTTGAGTCGGCGTGGTAACTCACTAACATTTCTAGAACCTAAACCCACTAACCGAGATGTAGATGGTAAATGTCCTTGAGGAGCATCTAAGCCAAAAATATATTCTTCGTATTTAACCCACTCACTATTGGCAATATCTGCTAGCCATCCCATCTTATGGGCTAATTCCTTCGAGTCTGTTTTTGTTTTACAAATATCTGTTTGGACACTGAAGCCAAATTTGCCATCACTATATTTAACCCATAGCTTGTTAATAATATGAATGTCATGACGAGGACACTTTTTAATATCTCCATCATCTAACCAGCCTTCCTTTTCTCGCTCACATATCTTGAGAATGGTGGAGTAAGTTTCTTGATCAGCTTCCTTCCATTGATTTTTTGCTAATAGGGTTTCTAATTTACTGTAATTGTTCCCAGAAACTTGCGATACAAGAGTCAATTCTGCTGTTAATTGAGACAACTGTCACTGTAAATGTGATAAAGATTGTAAGATTGGTGTTTGCGAATCCGCTGACAAAAGTTGAGATGGCAATTGAGAAATTTGCTCTTTGATTTGTGCTAACTCTGCAACAATTTGAGAAGTTTCATTTGGTTCATGACTCATATGTTTTTTCAAGTGCTGTATTTCAGTTTGAGCAGCTAATGTTGCTTGCTGGGCATCAAATAAACTAACTTGGGCTTTTTTTGTTATTTCTTCATGGTATGTTTTTATTTTTACTTTAAAATCTGTAATTAAACTTACTCTTAAAAGTCCCCAGCCAGTTGTTAAAATAAGCTAAGAGTTATATAATCTGCCTCATCTCCCCCATCTTCATTTGATGACACTTGTTTATCCACGTCGCCAACGCCAACTTGAAAGTTTAATTAGAAAATTAGGTCTACCAACAGGATTACCCATCAAATGGGAACTGTTGGATTTAGCTTTAACTCATCCCACTGTTTCGGACTCGGCAAATTATGAACAGTTGGAGTTTGTGGGTGATGCAGTGGTACGGTTAGCTGCGGCGGTTGTGTTGTGGGAAAAATATCCAGAATGTCCAGTAGGGGATTTTGCAGCAATTCGTTCGGTGTTGGTGAGCGATCGCATTCTCGCTCAATTGGCCAGAGAATATGGTTTAGAGTTATATTTGCTAGTCGCAGGTAGTGCTACCAGTGATAAAGTTGGTCAAGAATCACGACTAGCTGATGCCTTTGAGGCTGTTTTAGGTGCGCTTTACCTCAGTACAAATAATTTAGAATTAATTCGCCCTTGGTTGGATGATCATTTCCAAAAACTAGCCACAGAAATTCGCCTCGATCCCGCTAGACTTAATTACAAAGCGGCTCTCCAAGAATGGACACAAGCACAATTTAAAGTTTTACCTGAGTACCGAGTTGTAGAAGTTCATCAAACTAATCAAAATCAAGAGCGTTTTGCAGCTGAAGTCTGGCTGCATGAAAATAAATTAGGTGAAGGAAAGGGACGCTCAATTAAAACCGCTGAACAAGCAGCAGCCAAAGTAGCTTTTTTAGCAATTGCTAATCAGGAAAATTCCTGAACTCATCAGGCAGCGTATCAGCCGAGATATGGGTGAAAAAGCAGGGGGGCAGGGGGCAGGGGAGCAAGGGAGCTATCGCCCACAATTCCACTCGGCTTAAAACCTTATCTTTGGGTAAAATGTCGGTTGTGAGTTGTTGGTAATGTTTGTACCAATGACTAATAACTAATGAATAATAACTAATGACTAACCAAATTAAAATTGCTGTTATTGGCATTGGGCGTTGGGGAGTGCATTTACTACGGAATTTTTTAGCACATCCCCAAGCGAGTGTAGTGGCGGTAGTAGACCCTCATCCAGAAAGGTTGGTAGCAGCGAAGCAGCAATTTAACTTAGATGAAAATATACTTTTGGCTACTGAGTGGGAAGCTTTACAGCAACTACCAGAACTAACAGCAGTAGTAATTGCCACTCCAGCTACAACCCACTATGCCTTAATTAAGGATGCTCTCAAGCAGGGATACCATGTTTTGGCAGAAAAACCCTTAACTCTAGACCCAGCAGAATGTCTGGAACTTTGCCAATTGGCAGAGCAGCAGCATTTAATACTCATGGTTGACCACACTTATTTATTTCATCCAGCAGTTGAGCAAGGGCAAGCGGTAGTTCAAGCCGGTCAATTAGGTGATATGCGTTATGGTTATGCTACCCGCACCCATTTAGGGCCAGTCCGGCAAGATGTCGATGCTTTATGGGATTTAGCCATTCATGATATTGCCATCTTTAACAACTGGCTGGGTCAAGTACCAGTGAAGGTACAAGCTACAGGTACTGTGTGGTTGCAAGGGCAGGGAAGTATAGGGAGTGGGGAACTTACACACTCTGTATCAGGATTAGCAGACTTAGTGTGGGTAACACTGACATATCCAAATAACTTTCAAGCATCTATTCACCTGTGCTGGCTCAACCCTGATAAACAGCGACGACTTGTGGTTGTGGGTAGCCACGGTAGCTTGATTTTTGATGAAATGTCACCCTCATCACCTTTAACTTTGCTACATGGTGAATTTGAACATCAGGGAAACCAATTTTTGCCTGTGAATCAAAGGCCAGAGGTGTTAACAATAGAACCTGGTGAACCTTTACAGCGGGTGTGCGATCGCTTTATTGTCAGTATGATTGAGAATACTCCTGCCAACATTTCATCTGGCTGGGTAGGCACAGAATTAGTAAAAATTCTCTCCGGTTTGACAGCATCTTTAAACCAGGGCGGACAACCTGTGTTTTTAGAATAAACTCGTGTCTGGGGACAATTTTCTACTTTTCAGTAGTTTGGTTAGCATATGCTTCTGCCGAGGATAGAAGGGGAAGGGAAGGTTGGGGCGGTAGGAGAACAAGTGGTAGTTCCAATTTTTCTTCATCTAACTCAACTAGGTGAGATTTATTAATCCCGTTGGAGTTAGGCGGATTGTCTTCTTCATGAGTCATGTCTGAGTTAACTTCCCCTACCGCCTCATCTCCAGTAGAGACTCCCAACTTTTGATAATCTTCTTCCTCTGTGGGAGTAGTTAATTGGTCAAGATCAATCAGCGGCAAAGTAATCTTGACAGTTGTACCTTGGTTAAGACCAGCACTTTCTAGAGTAATGCTACCTCCCATGAGTTCCATTAAATTCCGTGAAATCGCTAGTCCCAGTCCTGTACCTTCAACTTTGCGTGTTGTGCCACCATCTACCATGACGAAGGGGCGAAATAATTTGTGCTGTTGTGCAGGTTCTATGCCTAAACCTGTATCTGTAACGGTGACTATTACTTGAGATGTTTCATCACTATCTTGTTGAATGGCTGTGGCAATGGTAATGCTGCCCTCGTCAGTAAATTTAGTGGCGTTGCCAATAATATTAATAAGTACCTGTTTCAACTTGGCGGCATCGGCCTTCACGGGTATGAGATCACTACCCAAGTCCGTTTTTAACTGCAAACCTTTTCGTTGAACATTAACTGATTGTAAATTAATTACCTCCAGGAGAACTTGGCGCAGATCAATAGGTACTGTAACTACTGAGAGTTTACCTGCTTCTATTTTGGAAATATCCAGTAGCTCGTTAATAATCCCTAGCAAATGAATAGCTGTGTCATCGGCACGTTTGAGAAACTCAATTTCTTCTTCTCGGCTATCGCACAGGCCTTCATGAACCACGCGTATACAGTTAATAATGCCATTGAGTGGGTTTCTTAACTCATGTGAAGTTGTCGCCAAAAACTGACTTTTAACTTGGTTAGCAGTTTTGGATTCTTTCCAAGCAATTTCTAGTTCTTCTGCCCAGGCTTTAAGCCTTTCCAGCATTTGGTCTATTGCTTGTGCTAGTTGATTGAACTCCCGGATGTTGAAGTCTTGGGGTACTGGTTGTGCCGCATGGTGGCTGTGCAGGTTGAGGGCATAGTCGCGCAATTTTTCTACAGGACTCGCTAGGTAAGGCGCTAGATAAAATGATGCCAACAGACTTGCACCAATTAAACCAACTGTCAAAACGATGAGGATAAGTTTGATTTCTTCTAAACCAAACAAAGCATTATCCACAGTGGTTACAGCTAAAATTACCCATTGTTCTCCCTGCTGTTCTGTCAGAGGATCGGCAATAACTGTATAGCCAGCGACTAATTCTGTCCCTTCTTGCAATGATAAATTGAGCGAACTACTTTGGCCCGCGATCGCATGGTTAACTATTCTTTTGAGTCCGGAACCATCTGGGTTGTCTTGAATATTACGCCCTACTTGTTCTGGCTCTGGATGGGCTAAAATCGTCCCGTCTCTAGCAATAACTAGTGTGGAGCCTGTGAGTGACCCCGGTTGATTGCTGGTTTGCTTATACAGTGTTGATTGAACACTCAAAACATACTGCAACTCTCCATTTGGAGAATAGACTGGGGTAGAAAACAACAATTGCAGTTGATTAAGCGTATTTTTTTTACCAGTTGTACCTACTTTTGGCGGTAATATTTTCTGGATATTAACTTTGTTACTCAAAGGTAAACTCAATGGGGCAATTACTTTGTTGCCACAGGTACTGGCAATGATCTCGTCGCTTTGCAAATGGTTTAATTGTAAGCATTCAATGTGATTTGGTAGTTCTTTTGCTAACTCAGTGAGGTATTCTTGAATTTCGGGGGCAGAACCTGACTGAAGAACTGTTGTTTGACTGATCGTGAATAAGTGAGTTCT
Organism: Cyanocohniella sp. LLY; assembly: GCA_022241785.1. Taxonomy (GTDB): domain Bacteria; phylum Cyanobacteriota; class Cyanobacteriia; order Cyanobacteriales; family Nostocaceae; genus Cyanocohniella. The sequence goes on from JAKOMP010000041.1 coordinate 42,183, forward strand.
TAGAGACGTGATTGCATTAGCAATTTTCTCACCTTTAAAAATAGCGCTTTCTGTAAGATTCTGACGGGCAGTTTTCAACAGGCTAGACCTGGCTCTATTCAACGCCACAATCTGTCCCAATAATAAAACGGGGACAAATAAAAGCAAAATTCTTGTTACTAAAATACGTCGAAAGGATGATTGACGGGACTTAGCCATCTAGTAACTCACTTCGCATCTGTAAACCACAAAAGCACTGATATGCCATCAGAACAGCTAAAGGAGACATCTGACTGAGTTATTAAACTTGGATTGTCAATCCCCAAAAGTAAGAAAAATTGAACATATAAGCTAAAACATGCTATACCAAAACTTGTATAAAGTAGATATGAAAGTGACTTGTGTTGCATAGAGATCCAGTTATGACATTGGGAAACAGTAGCTTGCAGGTAGAGATTTTGTGCAATCAACACACTAGCAAGAAAAATATCCAGACTATCCAACCAACCCTATGATGCAACGCCGTCCTCATACCACAGTAGTTTTGGCAATGAGTGCAGATGGCAAGATAGCAGATTGTAGGCGATCGCCTGCTCGGTTTGGCTCAGGGGCTGATAAAGCGCACCTACAAGCACAAATTGCTGCCTCTGATGCCGTTTTAATGGGTGCTGGCACTCTTCGTGCCTACGGTACAACACTTACCGTATCACAACCAATTCTGCTGCAACGCCGAATGCAGGAAGGCAAGCCCGCACAGCCGGTTCATATAGTGATTACACACTCTGCTGACTTTAATCCGGAAATTAAGTTTTTTCAACAGCCAATCGAACGTTGGTTACTAACAACAACAAAGGGAGCAAGCCTTTGGCAAGCCAGAGAAAACACACTTCAATCAACGCGGGTAACATCCACACATGATTATCCTCCCAAATTTAATAAAATTATAGTTTTTGACACATCAACGGGCAAGGTTGACACGTCAGCGGCTTTGCAACACCTGGCATGTCTAGATATAACACGCTTAGTGGTCTTGGGAGGCGGCGAATTAGTAGCTTCTATGCTGGAATTAGATTTAATTGATGAACTTTGGCTGACAGTATGCCCACTGATTTTAGGTGGTAGCGCCGCACCAACACCAGTAGAAGGCGCAGGCTTTTTATCTCAATTAGCTCCGCAATTAGAACTTCTAGAAGTTCACCAAGTCGAGCAGGAAGTATTTTTGCACTATCGGCTGCAACGATTAGCAGATTAGATTATCTTATTAGTCATTGGTCATTAGTCATTGGGAATAAAGAAAATTGTTCCCCAATCGCCATTGCCCCTTATCCCCAGTCCCCTAAAAAGACCCAAAATGGTGGAACAAATTAAGCCTCGCTACTCTAGCGTTTGGATCAATAAAATCGCGGAAGTACCCCAACTTGCCTGGGATGCTTTGGCAATACCACTCAATACGCCTTTTTTAGAATGGGATTGGCTGAATAATCTAGAAATATCCCAGAGTGCTACGGCTAAAACAGGCTGGTTGCCAAATCACTTGACACTGTGGCGAGACAGGACACTAATTGCAGCGGCGCCACTTTATTTAAAAGGTCATAGTTATGGTGAATTTGTTTTTGATCACCAATGGGCAGAGTTAGCCGAGCGCATCGGAGTCCGATATTATCCTAAATTATTAGGAATGACCCCATTTACCCCGGCTGAGGGCTACCGATTTTTAATTGCTCCGGGGGAAGATGAGGATGAAATTACAGGAATGATGGTGCATGAAATTGATTCTTTTTGCTTGAAAAATCGTATTTCTGGGTGTCATTTTTTGTATGTCGATCCCCAATGGCGTCCAGTGCTGGAACGGCAAGGTTTTACAACTTGGTTGCACCACAGCTACATTTGGGAAAATGTCGGGTTTAACACTTTTGATGATTACTTAGGATTGTTCAACGCTAATCAACGTCGCAATATCAAGCGGGAACGTAAAGCTGTAGAGAAAGTTGGTTTACGACTACAACCATTGACTGGTGATGAAATTCCTAAGTCTTTATTTCCTTTGATGTATCAGTTTTATGCGGATACTTGTGATAAATTTGGCTGGTGGGGTAGCAAATACTTAACTAAGCAGTTTTTTGAGCAGCTACACCATAATTATCGTCATCGAGTGTTATTTTTTGCTGCGTATCATGAGCAAGATGAGCGTCAACCTGTAGGGATGTCCTTTTGTTTGTATAAAGGCGATCGCTTATATGGGCGCTATTGGGGTAGTCTTCAAGAGATAGATTGCCTACATTTTGATGCTTGTTATTATGCACCAATTGAGTGGGCGATCGCTCACGGTATCCAAAGCTTTGATCCTGGTGCTGGGGGACGGCACAAAAAACGCCGAGGTTTTCCGGCTCTGCCTAATCACAGTCTGCACCGCTTTTACAATGATCGTTTAGAACAAATTCTTTGCCCCTATATTCGAGAAGTCAATCAACTAGAACAGCAGGAGATGGCGGCGATTAATCAGGATTTGCCTTTCAGTAAACGTGATTAAGAAATTACAAAATAACTAGTAAGACTTAATAAAATCAAAGTTCGTAGTAAGTAACTCTAGCTCTTTAAAACCTTGTAAGAAAGCGATAAATCGCTCACTACGAACAAAAATTTATCTTAAGACAGGAATGTTTGGCGTTGCTGATTGATGGGATGATTTTTTCTCACGCAAAGACGCAAAAAATGTACCTTTAGATTTGGTCAAAAATATCAATTTATTCCGCCAATATGCAACGCTTTTTGCTAATTTCATTGCATGTTACTCTTGATTAACTTATAGTTTATTGTTGTGCGAGATAATCCATCCTTTCCACTTCATCAGGCATCAAGTCCTCAATATGTAGCTTTGTGCGTTGACCTACTTTTAAATCTTCTACCTCAATCAAGCAGGGAATATAAGCATCTTGTTCGCGAATAAAGTCCATTGTAAATCTGTATGCACTTTTAATGTCTCCAGCTTCAATTTGGCGAAGCTGAGACTGAAATTCAATTGAGACTTCTTCTTCAAAAGACAGTTTTTCTTGTAAGATACCATGATGATAAAGATGGTATTCCATTGTGCCACAAGTATCACTACCCGCGTAAAAAATCGCAGAAGTACCCAGTGATTCTGAAATACTCTGAGCATCTTCTTCTGTCAAATAAATTCTGTTTGATGGCAAATTGAACTTATAAATTAAGCTCCAAGGATGTCCCCGCAACTGAAAAACGAGAAAGCTTTCGTTGTGGATATCAATCTCACGCTCATAGATATTGCGTTCCCAGACATTCATCTGTCTTAGGTTGCTAAAAGCTTGTGATACTTGTTCAACAGATGCTCGAATAAGAACAAACAGAACATTAGCATCTATTGTTTCTAGCCCCCTATGCTGGTCTAGAGAGATATCTTTATCTCTCACAAAATATATCAACATTGTTTCAGTTTGTTCTAAATTTTTCTAGGAGGATGTTTGTAAAGTCTAATTTACTACTAGCCCTGGCGACTAGAAGTTGCGCGCCAGGGCTTTAAAATTCACCTTCTCGCATTCCTTCTTGAGTATTTTCTACTAGATGCTGCACCAACGATGCCCTGACTGAATCTCCTCTCGATTGATAGATAGCTACAGCCTTCTGAGCATCTTCTATTCCCTTTTGAGGTTGTCCTTCTAAAGCCAGAGCATTACCCCGGTAAAAATAAGCCTCAACGTAGTTAGGATCAAGTTCGATTGCTCTTGTGTATTCAATAATTGCTTCTTTTCCCTTACCTTTTACATCAAACTCACGCCCCCGTTGAAAAAATTCTTCAGCACTCATCATAGGTTCTGACTCTTGTTCTTGATTGCTGGAAATACACAAACCATTTAAATCCCTGATTTGATCTCAAAAATGGAGGAAAGGTCGTAACAATTGGAAGTGGCACTACCCCATCTGGTTGTACATGAAGTATTTTTGCTATGTCTTCCCTTAAATCGGATTTAAACTTTGTTCCGTTTTTAGGAACTGGATTATTTGGTCTAATTGTATTCAATGCGAACCGTTCAAATTTTAATCCAACTTGAGATAGCAATATGCCTTGGCTAGCGGCAATTTGATCGAGTCTGCTTTTAGTCAATGGTGTTTGACTGGAATTAGCACAGGTCTGAGCTTGAACAACAACCGGAGTTATTGCAACTGTAGTTGCTACCCCAATAAAGATTGCTACCCTACGCAGGTAATTCATAATTTGAAGTAATTTAAGTCTTTAAATTCAAGATTAATTATTTTTTTATACATTAGTTAGCGCAATATTACTGAACATGATTGAAGTATTGATTAACTCAAGAGCCAAATATCTCAAACGAAAGTATAAATTTTATCAATATTAATTGACAAAAAAATATCTGCCCCTGTCTTAACTGGGGCTAGATAAAGTTTTGTTTGTAGTGAGCGATTTATCGCTCTATTGCCAGGTTTTAAAGGGCTAAAGCCCTTACTACAAACTCTTATTTTATTAAGTTGCTGTATTAGATGAAGATGGTGCGGCGCTTGGCGACAACACACTCTACTGGCTATTTCATCATCGGCTGTTTTTCCAAAGAAACTGGCACATCTCCAGAAGTTACATCAGGTATTACAACATCACCTGTAATAGATGCTTTCTCAGCAGAAGTAGCTGTTTGAGCAGCTTGACGCTGTTGTTCTATCACTTGGGCTATTTGCTGCATCAATTGGTCGATTTTCTGGGCTTCTTCTTGGTTTTCTTGTTCCTGGTATATTTGGTGGGCGCGTTTCAATACTGCATTGGCTCTTGGTAGATCACCCTGATTGTATAAAGTCACTCCCAAGTTATAGTAAGTTGCAGCATCCTGGGGATTTTTGCGAATAGCTTGCCGATAAACAGCGATCGCTTCGGTATTTTGACCTTGAATTGCCCTCAGACTGCCCATATTGTTGTAGGCTTTGGCATTTTGAGGATTTAGTTGCACGGCTTGCCGATAGGCGGCGATGGCAGGTTCGATTTCACCTTGTGATTGCAGGGCGATCGCTAAGTTAAAATGGGCATCGGCATTGTTTTGATCTAAATTAATTGCCTGCTCGTAGGCGGCGATCGCTTCTTGGGATTGTCCTAAGTCATGTAATGCTAAACCTAAGTTATACTGGGCTGCTGACCTTGTAGGGTCGATCACCAAAGCTTGCCGATAAGCTGTAATTGCCGCTTCCTTTTGTCCTTGTCGGTGCAATGCTAACCCCAGGTTGTAATAAGTTTCACCCAAATTGGGGTTAATTCGTAAGGCTTCCCCATATTCTTGCACTGCTAGATCTAGGCGATTTTGCATCAACAGAATATTGCCGAGATAATTCCTAGCCATGCCAATAGTCGGGTCACGCTGCAAGGCGCGGCGAAAGGCAGATTCTGCACCCTGTAAGTCATTCCGGTTATAACGTGTAACTCCTTGCTGGTAAAAGCTAGCTGCTTCCAAATCCTGAGATACTGGAGTTTGTGCCAACAGTTTGCTTGCTGGTAAATTGATCATTGTCGGTGCAGCCAACACCAAAAACGTAGAAGCAGCACAGAGAAGTCCTAAATGTGGCTGCCGCCCATTGAACATCGGATAAAACCAGCATAACCACTGGCGAATTTGATGCTGTTTATACATAACTGGCAACTCTGTACTTTTATAGATCCTTATAAGTCAGAGTACCCACCAAGAAACAGAAAATTAAAAGTTAAAACTGAAAAATTTCTAACTCTTGATAGCTCTAGCTTCTGGCAAAATTAGCATGGCATCACCAAAAGAATAAAAGCGATATCGAGAGGTGATGGCTTCGTTGTATAGATTTAACAATCGCTGTCTACCAATCAAGGCGCTGACCAGCATCAGCAAACTAGAACGCGGTAGGTGAAAATTAGTAATTAAACCTTCTACTACCCGCCATTGGTAACCAGGATAAATAAATAAATTGGTTTTGCCACAAAATGGTTGTAAATCCCCAGATGTAGCGGCCCCTTCCAAAGCCCGGACTGCTGTTGTCCCCACAGCAATAATTCGACCACCAGCAGCTTTGGTGGCGCGGATTTGTTCTACTGTTTCCGAAGGAACTTCAATCCATTCTTCATGCATTTGATGACTAGTCACGTCTTCTACTTCCACCGGGCGAAAGGTACCCACGCCTACGTGTAGTGTAATGTAAGCTTGATTGATGCCGCGATCGCGCAACTTTTCTAATAGTTCTGGCGTAAAGTGTAATCCAGCCGTAGGTGCGGCGATCGCTCCTGGTTGTTGAGCATAAACTGTTTGATATTGTTCATCAGCAGCCGTCGATGCCGTGATATAAGGTGGTAGGGGTATTTCACCGAATTCATCTAACACCGATACCAAAGATTTTCCTGCCGGCACATCAAATTGTAATAAACGCCCTCCGGTTGCTTTGTCTGTTTCTAGGACTGTGGCAGTTAGTTGAGTCGGGAGTGGGTAAGAATTTTCTGCATTCCTCATCCCCATTCCTCTCGGTTCAAAAATAATCTCTGTTCCTGGTTTGAAGCGTTTTCCTGGCTTGACTAAGGCTAACCAACAGTTATGTTGTCGTTCTTCCACAAGCAACACCTCTATTTCTGCACCTGTAGATTTACGGCCATAAAGACGTGCTGGGATAACCTTAGTATTATTTATTACTAATAAATCACCAGTACGCAATAGTTCTGGTAAATCCCGAAAAATATGATGTAGGGGTGCTGTTTCTTGACCTGTAGTAGGAGAATTCACTACCAATAACTGCGAGCTATCTCTAGGAAATACAGGGTTTTGGGCAATAAGTTCACTAGGTAATGTGTAATCATACCCAGCCAATGAACAGTCTAAATTTGCATTTTTTTCCTCTTGGGGAGAAAGTGACTGAAAATTAGCGTGTGCCATTTGTTGCTTCATGTAATTTGAATGAGAGTTAACAATTTAGTTTGATATTTATCAGAAAAATGCTCAATTGCAATACTCAAATTCCTTTTTTAACTATTAGGTATGGAGACTATATTAAGTAACACGGAAATATCACTAATAAAATTGGGTAATTTTCCCCATACGAAAACGGGGGCTTTTACCCTACCGGGAATAGCGATCTATCTACGAAGATAGAGGAGTAGGATTGGCTTTGATCCAAAGCAGCAACATGGAATACTTGTATTACCTGGCAAATGCCAGTCTAACTCTGAGGGTCGTTCAACATCTGCACGCCAGACCTCAGATGCCCGTCTCCTTCGTTACCGTGATTCATCAAATTGATGGTTGGGTGGTGAGAATCAAATTCAAAAGTCCAGTTTCGTCTCAAGAAGATGGCGATTTTCGAGCTTTTCTCAATGAATTAGGAATCAGCTACGAACCACCGATGCGCGTGCAAATGGCACTTTGGAGTTTGGAAGCGGGACAAAGCCCTGTGGACGTAATGCGTCGCTATCAGGTAGCGATAGTTTCTCATGGTAGCCCAGAAAGAGAAGAAATTGAAGCGTTTCGCCAACAATTCGTCCGGGGGCTGGGTTATTGTCCAGAAACACTGGCTTGAGATGGCTCAGTGTTAGTGCTACCACTAAAGAATTGGCAATTGGTAATTGGTCAACAGAGATATTTTTCTATGACTAATTACCAGCCGATTTGGGGTTTTCGGTTTTCACAAACAAATCTAATTCACTGTTCGCGTCAGGTGCTGTAAATATTCGGTGATATAGGATTCATCTTTGATTTTTATTGGCGCAGCCTGCGCTACTCACCATTTCCTGTGTCCTATTCCCTATTCCCTGTATCTCCGCCACACAGGCTATTTGGTCGTTGCGTTGCCCAAATATGGGAATAATGGAAATTCAAAGGTAATAGGCAATAGGTACCAGGGAAATCCCCGTTATGCCTGCTTTTCTCATCACCAAGGCTAGGTGCAATATCTAAGGTAAGATTTTTAGGTTCTTCGGTTACTTTTATGGAGAATTAATAGTAAAATGCCAGTTTAATAAACTGCGTAATCGAAAATTACTAAAGTTACGAAAGCCATATCCAAGCCTTTTAATTAACTTAAGTTTATTATTAATTCCTTCTACAGTACCACTCGTAGTTCTGCCGTCAAAATAGCCGACTATTTCGCCGAACCATCTAACGATGGTACCGATACTCTTCGGAAAATATGAAAGAGCATCATACATCCAATCTAGTAGTTTTAGGATACTATCACCCCAAGATT
>JAKOMP010000215.1 GCA_022241785.1 Cyanocohniella sp. LLY
GTCCTCCTGATGGCCGCTTTCCTTTTTCTCTTAAACTTTTTATCCGTATTTTACTTGACTTTTTGAGTCCGTCGCTGGCTGGTGGTTTTGAGCTTGTTTTGCTATCTAGTCCCAAACTCCTCTCTAGCTCTGCTATCCGTTCCCGCAGTGCTTTATTTTCTTGCTCCAGTCTCTCTATTTTTTGATCTTTTTCTTCTGGACTCATGTTTGAACACTACCATCTTTCTTCCCTCATGGGAATCTCCCTGACTTTCCTACCTGGGCAGTTACAAACTTGTTCCTTCTTGAGACTGTTGAGACGAATAAATTTAACGAGATAAAATTAGCACCATCATCAGATTATTTATGCCAAAATTGGCAAAAGCGATAAATCCCAACAACCCCATGCCACACCTCTGGGGACAGCAAACATCAGGATATTGTTATGAAAACAGGTTTAAAGCGGATTGAAGCAACTTTACATGATTTAGGGAATCGTAGTACTGCCCCCACTGAAGGCGGTGATCCCATCAAGCAGTCTTTCTCCTTTAGAATTAGTGTTGGTGCCACAGAATCTACAGCAGTTACCCAGACATCATCTGAGAAACAGACAACTGAACTGGATACAGAATACCAAAGTGGGTATGGGCTAGAGCAAAATTTATTTCCGCAGCATCAATCTGTGCAGACATTCCCGGCACAAGAAATAGATGGTAAAACACCGAGCTTACCCAAGTTCAAAAATCCTAGCTTCAGTAGCCATCGCCACGGTGCTAATCCGGCACTAGCAATGAATATCTTACAAGAAATTCAAGAACATGTTGCAGGTTGGCAGATAGAACTACAGACAATCATGCAGCAAATTCAAGATATTTATTTAGAAGGACCCATAGTTAATGGCTGGCTAGAATCCAATATTAAGGAGAAGGATAAGGAACCAGAACAACCAGAACAGGGAGGAACTGCTACACTACGCCATGCGGAAGTTGACCGTTTGATGGATTATGTAGAAGAAATTTGCACAACCAGTGGCAAAGTGTCTTATAAATCTGCCCTTACTGGTTATCGCCTTTGTGGTTTGGATGCTGCTGGTAAAGTCTGGTCACGTCCTTGTCCCCCAGAACAATTACCCATTGTCAGTATGGCCATTGCCCGGCATCAAAAGTTACGTCAACTTTTGGGACGCAAGCAATATTTAGAAACCCGTCTCAGTCAATTGGCTGAAACTTTGGTAGTTTTACATAGCAATATCCAGCAAACTTGAAGTTTTGCCGATTATTTCCGAAATAACTCGGTTAGTGGATTGTAAATTTTTGGTTTAGATTAACTGTGAGTAACTAACCGTAAGATGTTGTCATGGGTAACTAAAGCTCATTCTGTAGGCTTTTTACCAAAAGATAAGGTTTAAAGCCGAGTGGAATTGTGGGCGATAGCTCCCCTGCTCCCTTGCCTGACAGGTGTAGGTATTTTACGTGGGTATGAGTCAACACTTGAAAATGGGGGTTTGAAAACCTCTCAAAACTTAAACATTCAATTGTCCAATTGCTGGAACACTTGAATCATCGTTTGAGAACATGGTGAAAAATCATGGATTCAAACACAACCAAT
>JAKOMP010000042.1 GCA_022241785.1 Cyanocohniella sp. LLY
TTAAAGCCTCGCCCCTTGCGGGTGGTTTTTCTCCCCTGCCCCCTGCTCCCTGCTTTTTCACTCAGTACTCACAACTAAATTTATCTGCCGTAATAAACCCTGGAGTTACCGTAACCTAACTCTCGCAGATATTGATTCCATCTTTCTGCATCTGCTCTTGTGGGAAAAGGCCCTACAGCAACGTGTGGCCCCAGTGGTTGTTGTCTTGCCAGTACAAAGTTATACTGTCCACTTGTGCGTCTAATATTGTCTGCCATTAAAAATACATCTCCCGTAACCACAGGAATCACGGCATAGTAGGCAGATTCTTGTCTGGGAGGGCTACTTTGGGTGGGCTGTCCGGGAGTGGCAAAACCAGTCGAGGATATTTGTCGTCCATCAGTAAAGTTGACTATTCGGGCATTGTTGATACCGTATGACTGGAGTTCTCTGACGCGATTTTGAGCATTAGCTAATTGACTAAAAATGCCTGACTGAATTACAGAACCTCCTTGGTACTGACGGATATAAGCTTCTGGTTCAATCAGACGTACTCGTTGGAGTACTTGGGAATTAGTACTATCAACAACTACTAAATAGCGCTGAAAAGTCTGGCTATACTGCTGGTTAGACTGTATCGGTTGGTAAGGCTGAAAGTTTTGCTCATACTGATAAAATTCCACTGATTGCATGGGTTCGACGTTGGGCAGTGGCGATGGTCGATTTTGTGCCTGACTACTGTGGGGTATCAGCGCCAAACAACTTCCCATGAACAAAGGAAGCATTGGCAAAGCGAGCAATTTACCTGGTATTTGACTGTACATAGTAGTAACGAAATTCCTAGATAATTTCTTTCAGCAATTAATAAATGCACTGTGGTCGTAACTATATATTGTTAGCTTAGAATTTAGGATGCCTAAGTGGCAATAAGCACATCACAAAAAATTTGGCTTTACTTATTAACTGGCTGAAATTAGGCTCACACAAAAACGCATAACAAAGAAACCTTCATCGCCAATGTCTTTGAACAGCAAGGCTTTACAGATATTTGTGCTACAATCGGACAGACCAAAGCTCTTGTTGTATACATATCGGCCTCCAGTTTGAGATAAGTAAGTCGGCGCGAAAAAATCAAACTATGTTAAGCAATGTAAAATAATTAAAATTCATTTCGTAGTAAGGGCTTCAGCCCTTATTTGAGGACTAAAGTCCTCACCCTACGGGTGATGCCTCCGGATGCCGCAGGCTGTACGTTAGTCGCTCATGGGGGAAACCCCCCGCCGAAGGATGCCCGAAGGGCTGTAGACCGCGCTAACTCACTACAAACCTTATAAAAATTAGAGTTAAAATTTGGTCATCAGTCTGTTAAAAACAGGTTTTTATGCTTACGTATAGTAGCCAATAGTTAGTAAGAAAGGATATGAAAAAAGTTGTCGTTGGTCTTTCTGGTGGTGTTGACAGTTCGACAGCCGCCGCCATCCTGCATCATCAGGGCTATGAAGTAATTGGTTTAACCCTTTGGCTGATGAAAGGCAAGGGCCAGTGTTGCTCTGAAGGCATGATCGACGCGGCAGATATCTGTGAACAATTGGGTGTTCCCCATGAAGTGGTGGATATTCGAGAAGTCTTTCAAACCCATATTGTTGATTATTTAGTAATTGGTTACAGCGCCGGGATTACACCCCTGCCTTGTTCGCAGTGCAATAAAACAGTGAAGTTTGGGCCAATGGTGCAATATGCCCGTGAACAATTAGGATGCGATCGCATTGCTACGGGTCATTATGCTCAAATTAATTATGATGAAGCTACTGGACGTTACCAGTTATTAAGGGCGGTTGACCGCAACAAAGACCAGTCTTACTTTTTGTATGATTTATCACAAGATTTACTAGCAGCTACGGTATTTCCTCTGGGAGAACTCCAAAAAGCCGACACTCGCCGCATCGCCGCTGAATACGGATTAAAAACTGCCGATAAGCCAGAAAGTCAAGACTTGTGCTTAGTGGAAAGCAACGGTTCCATGCGGGCATTTCTAGATAAATATGTGGCTCCCAAGGAAGGCGAGATTGTAGATACCACAGGTAAAGTTTTAGGCAAACATGATGGTGTCCATCACTACACCATTGGACAGCGTAAAGGCTTGGGAATAGCCGCAGCCGAACCGCTGTATGTTGTGGAATTAGATGCAGTAAATAATAAAGTAGTAGTAGGCGATCGCACCAAAGTAACCCAGCCAGAATGCACTGTAAATCGGGTAAATTGGGTTTCCATTGCTGAACCATCTACTCCCATTCGGGCAAAAGTGCAAATTCGTTATCGTTCCCAACCCGAACCAGTAACGGTGATTCCTCTAGAAAACTCTCGCGTGCGTTTGGTGTTTGATGAACCCCAGTTCAGCATCACCCCCGGACAAGCCGCTGTGTGGTACGACGAGAATAAAGTCTTGGGTGGTGGAATTATTGAATTAGGACTTACGCACTCGGCATGAAAATAAAGGCTTTGAGATTGCTTCCCTACGGTCGCAATGACGAAAATACGTGGTTGGTTACGTAAGTCCTGTGAATGAAATTCAACTAAATTTTTAATACAAACAGAGGTTGTTGGCTCAATAGTTTGTTAAACTCCAACTTCGAGCAGCGTCAGTAGAGAGGGGTCGCAGAGTGACTCATGATGAATATACCGGCAATATAGACAAGATTGATCAGCGGGACTTTTCATGGTCTTTTTGGTTTACCTTGCCAATCTACCCTTATGGCCAGCGGCGGACTATCCGTAAAGAGGTGGTGAAAGACACTATCTGGACGTTTGACCAGTTGCAGGGTATTTTTTATGTTGTTGTGCCAATTCGCATGACTGTAGTTAGGCTAGATGATGGTGGTTTATTGGTATATGCACCTGTAGCGCCAACTCCAGAATGTCTGAGGCTGCTAAAAGAGTTAGTTGTAGAATACGGCGATGTTAAATACATTATTTTGCCAACTGTCTCTGGATTGGAACATAAAGTTTTTGTTGGCCCCTTTGCGAGACGCTTTCCCCATGCACAGGTGTTTGTTGCGCCTCATCAGTGGAGTTTTCCGGTAAATTTGCCTCTGAGTTGGCTGGGTTTACCAAGTAAACGGACTCAAGTTTTATCAAAAGACAGTAGTCAAACACCATTTGCTGATGAGTTTGATTATGCGATATTAGGGCCCATTGAGTTGGGGTCTGGCAGGTTTGCGGAAGTTGCTTTTTTTCACAGGCGATCGCACACTTTATTAGTCACAGATTCTATCATTTCTGTACCAGCAGATCCACCTGCCATCGTGCAATTAGATCCCTATCCTTTGCTATTTCATGCCAAAGACAAGGCGACTGACATCATTGCAGATAATCAGGCAAATCAGCGTAAGGGATGGCAACGAATTGTGTTATTTGCTTTGTACTTTCGCCCCAGTGTGTTAAAGGTAGTGGGCTTAGGTCAAGTACTTGGCAATGCTGTTAAAGCTTCCAACCGCTCAAAACAAGCTTATTTTGGGTTATTTCCCTTCAAATGGCAATCAGATTGGGAGCGATCTTTTCAAATTCTCCAAGGAGACGGGCGTTTATTTGTCGCCCCGATTTTACAAACACTGATTCTCAACCGCGCACCCCAAGAAACCATTGATTGGGCTAATTATGTGGCGAGTTGGGATTTTCAGTGGATAATTCCTTGTCATTTTAGCGCTCCGATTAAAGCTGAACCGCATCAGTTTCGTCAAGCATTCTCTTTTCTAGAACAGCATCCCATGATAAATGCAGATTTATTCAGTAGTGATACTTATCCTTTGCCAGACGAAGATTTTAAATTACTCAAGTCAATTGATGACAATTTAAAGAAATTTGGTATCGTACCACCGCCAAAGGAAAAAGTTTAGTTAAATAATCTTTGCCAAGTTAATTTTTGACTATCTTCATCCCAATACCAACGTAATAAATTGGCGGATGAACTAGAAATAATGCCTGGTAAATTAATCGCTTGTCTAGGTGTAATAGTAGCTAAGGCTATGGCGGTTTCTACGTCACAAATCCCCCATTGCACCAAATTTTGTACTCCCATCAATAAGGATAGAGTTGTCCCGGATAAAGTACCATCAGCTAATCGTGCAGTGCCGTTGATAACTTCAATTTCTCGACTATCCCAAGGATATACCCCATCGGGTAACCCCAGAGGTGCAAGGGCATCACTGACAAGGAACAGCCCTTGGGCTTGATTGCTGGCGCGCAGTAGAATTTGCAGCATGGTGGGTGTAACGTGTTCACCATCGGCAATAAAACCACACATGACATGAGGATAGGTAATGGCTGCACCCAATAGTCCTGGTTCGCGGTGATGTAATGGTGGCATGGCGTTGAAAGCATGAGTTACCATTGTTGCACCCAGTTCAAAAGCACGTTGAGCTTGGGCTGCTGTTGCCTGAGAATGCCCTAAACTCACGGTGATGCCCAAGGAACGCAAATATGGAATGACTGTGCCAGTGGGATCTAACTCTGGTGCTAAGGTGATAACTTTGACAATGTGGGTATAATCACCCAAAACTTTTTTGACTTCGCCAATTGTCAGGGGTAGCAAATACTCGGCTGGGTGGGCGCCACGCTTGCCATAATTCAAAAATGGCCCTTCTAAATGTACCCCGAGAATTTTTGCACCTACTTTGTGCGTGGGGAGAATATCAGCAATTACAGCAAGCGATCGCTGTATATTTTCTATGGAGGTGGTAACTATGGTGGGGAGAAATCCATCTACACCGACATCCCATAAAAATTGCGAAATTTTTGCAAGTAGATACGCGTTTTCGTCTCGCAAATCGGGAAACGCCAATCCTAAAGCGCCGTTAATCTGCAAATCGACACCACCCAAAGAAATCCAGTCGCCAGCAACATCTAGTAAAGATTCACTACTTGGGGATAACTGACTCATAGGCAAAATTTGCTCAATTATTCCCTCATGGTTGACTGAGAGTTGCTGCAAATCTTGATACCCGGGTACTCGCGCATTGATAATATCTACGGGGTTTTGTGTTGCTTTGGTCATCATATTAGTTAGAGAATAATAAATCTGACGGCTATTCACCTAAAATTCAAAATTAATATGGCTCCTCTTATCGGTATTATCATGGGCAGCGATTCCGATTTGCCCACCATGAAAGATGCGATCGCAGTTTGTGAAGAATTTAGTATAGAACATGAAGTGGCGATCGTTTCCGCCCATCGCACCCCAGAACGCATGGTGGAATATGCCCAACAAGCCCACCAACGCGGTATTAAGGTCATTATTGCCGGAGCCGGTGGTGCAGCCCATCTCCCCGGAATGGTAGCATCTTTAACTCCACTGCCTGTGATTGGCGTTCCCATAGCTACCCGAAACTTACAAGGTGTTGATTCTTTATATTCTATTGTCCAAATGCCTGGGGGTATTCCAGTCGCCACAGTGGCCATAGGTAACGCCAAGAATGCTGGACTGTTAGCAGTACAAATTATTGCTACCCAGCAACCAGAATTACTGGCAAGGGTACAACAATATCGCCAAACTTTATGCGACTCGGTAACAGCAAAGCAAGCCAAACTCGAACAGTTGGGCTATGAGAAATATTTACAACAAGAACTATAAAAATTTCTCTTCCCCACTCCCAACTCCCCATTCATCTAGCAGTAAGTGAAATGAAAAATGACTGGGTAGTAACAATTTATTTATCTTTTTTATAAAAATTTAATAATCTTCTTGACTTTGATATTCTTAAGTCAGAAAATGCTGACACTGTAAAGGATACAGTTTCTTCCTCCGAATATATTAATGTCAATAGAATCGTCAAAAAAAACAAAAAGTATCTAATGATACAGAATTTTTGGTTGAGTAATATAGAAAATCATTCAAATTTGTTTGCAATTTTACCCAGGTGAGTAAAGGGAAGCACCGTAGTTACGCTCAGTTTTTATAAAGTTCAGAGAAGTCAACTTGCGGTAGTATTTGCCACTGCTTAATGCGATTTTTACGTAAAAATTGACGATTTTGAGCATTCTTCTCCCCAACACATCATTATTTCTACATTAAAGATTAAGTGAAGGAGGCTTGACTGTTTAAGAAAATGATAATAATTTCTTAAGAATATCATCAAAAAATGTTTACAACTGTACCGATAGTTGCCTAAACTCCTACTTGGGTTATGTGAATCTTTGCTTTGTAAACCAGTAGTCTCAACGAGTAATATCGATAACCACTGTGTTTAACTTCGGGCGTTAGTTTTTTCGGCTGAACTTGTTTCTTCTATTCAAGGCTGGAGGATGATTTTTTAAACTTATGTACAAACAGAAATCGAAAACAAAAAATAGGCGTTTGTCTGCCAGAAACTACGCTAGAAGTATACAATCCAACTCAAAATTCCCGGGATTTAATCTAGCAGCAATTAAAGGGCTTTCACCCAGTTGGCAAGCCTGCTTACCCTTAGCTTGTTTGATTGTTTTGGGTTGGGGTTATGTAGCAGTTGCCCAAACGCCAGAGGCAGGGCCAACAACAGCAGAACTCCAAGTTGCGCTGGATACTCTTTGGGTAGCGATCGCTGCCTTTTTAGTATTCTTTATGAATGCTGGTTTTGGCATGTTAGAAACCGGCTTCTGTCGTCAAAAAAACGCCGTTAACGTACTATCAAAAAACTTGATTGTATTTGCTCTGGCAAGTATTGCCTTTTGGGCAATTGGCTTTGGCATCATGTTTGGCGATGGCAATGACTTCTTGGGAACATCGGGATTTTTCTTAGGAGGAGCAGATAACAGCCCGGTCACAGGCGATGCTTATCAAGGTGTTTTCAGTTCTCTAAATTGGGCTGGTGTACCTTTAGCGGCTAAGTTTTTATTTCAATTAGCCTTTGCGGGAACTGCGGCCACAATTGTTTCTGGTGCGGTTGCCGAAAGAATCAAATTTG
Organism: Cyanocohniella sp. LLY; assembly: GCA_022241785.1. Lineage (GTDB taxonomy): Bacteria > Cyanobacteriota > Cyanobacteriia > Cyanobacteriales > Nostocaceae > Cyanocohniella. The sequence continues at coordinate 6,915 of JAKOMP010000042.1, forward strand.
TTGACTTTTTAATCTTCAGTCTCCTATTGGTAGGTATTGCCTATCCCATCACCGGACATTGGATTTGGGGTGGTGGTTGGTTAAGTGAATATGGATTCTGGGATTTTGCTGGTTCCACCGTCGTTCACTCGGTTGGTGGTTGGGCTGCATTAATGGGGGCTGCCTTTTTGGGGCCACGTATTGGTAAATATCAAGACCGACAAGTTGTGGCTTTACCTGGTCACAACATGAGTATTGCCACCTTGGGCTGTTTGATTTTGTGGTTGGGTTGGTTTGGTTTTAACCCCGGTTCCACAATGGCTGCTGATGCCAATGCGATCGCTCACATAGCTGTGACAACTAACATGGCTGCTGCTGCTGGTGCCATTGGTGCTACAGGTACAGCTTGGATTTACTTAGGTAAGCCAGACTTGTCAATGATTATCAACGGCGTATTGGCTGGCTTGGTGGCAATTACAGCCCCCTGTGCCTTCGTCAGTATTCCTAGTTCTTTACTCATTGGCTTTATTGGTGGAGTCATAGTAGTGTTCTCCGTGACACTGTTTGACAAAATCCGCATTGATGACCCAGTAGGTGCTACCTCAGTTCACCTTGTTTGCGGTATTTGGGGAACTCTGGCAGTTGGTCTTTGGTCTGTCGGGCCTGGTATTTATACTTGGTATGGCGAAGGTGATGGCCCAACTGCGGGTTTATTTGCCGGCGGTGGCTTGGGACAGTTATTAATTCAACTAGTCGGTGTTCTCGCTGTAGGTGGGATGACAGTTCTTCTCAGCAGCATCTTCTGGCTGATACTCAAAGCTACTTTAGGTATCCGCGTAACTCGTGAAGAAGAGTTAGAAGGCTTAGATATCGGCGAACACGGTATGGAAGCCTACAATGGATTCCTCAAAGAAACTAGCCCTGGAGGATTCCCCGAAGGACACGGTTCACCTGGAATCACACATGACAAATATTAATTCTATTTGATGTAATTTCTGAATAAATATCCGCCACTTTCATGAAAGTAGCGGTTTTTTTATGCAAATTTTTTTGTATTTCCTATCTCCCCCATCCCCCTATTCCCGTTAATTTCCACAGATAGTGTGACGTATTGCCTCTGAGGATTTAAAATCTGAGTCAAATCATTGGTATATTTTGCTATTCGTGTCCACTTCTGTAAAAACCTTTCCCATCTGGGGATTATTCCTGCTAGGAACCAACTGCATCCTCATGTTGGCGGTTATCCTGCTGATTTGGCAACACCAAGAATTACCTGCGCCGGAACCAAGCTTGCAACCCGAAGGTGTCACACCAGAGTTAGGCCCCCGTCATCAACTCACCTACCAACAGTGGGTAGATATTCTCCAGCAAGAAGCCAAAGTTGCGACTGAACAACGTCCTCAGCGTTTAAGTATCTTAGTAGGAGATTCTTTGACTTTATGGTTTCCCATTGAGTTATTACCGGAAGACAGAAATTGGCTCAATCAAGCAATTTCCGGCGAAACCAGCGAAGGCTTATTCAAAAGATTAAATTTATTTGACAGTACTCAGCCAGAAGTAATTTTTGTGATGATTGGCATTAATGATTTGCTACGGGGAATCAGTGATCAAGTCATCTTAGATAATCAGCGACGTATTATGACTTACCTCCGGAAGACGCACCCCAAGGCGCACATAGTTGTCCAGTCAATTTTGCCTCATGGGGCGGAGTCAGCCACTTGGGAGGGAAGAGAAAAACTGCTGACTATTTCTAATAGTCGTATTCGTCAGTTAAATCAACAACTACAAAGCACCGCTACTAAAGTTGGGGTCAAATATTTAGATTTGTATCCTTTGTTTACCAATCCAGAAGGAAATCTTCGTAGCGAATTTACTACAGATGGTTTGCACCTAAGTCCTACAGGTTATCTGGTTTGGCGAACTGCGTTACAAATGTATAGCAATATGGAAGTGGGGAGATGATTAATCTTTAGTGGGGATTTTTATCTTGCCCATAAAATCGCGTCTGAGCGCGAGAAAATAAGAAATAGTGATTTAAGTTGCAAAACCAATGGATACAAAAGCTTTTAAACGATCGCTCCAACATTCAGAAAATTACAATCGTAAGGGATTTGGTCATCAAGCTGAAGTCACTACCCAGTTGCAATCTGAGTATCAAAGTAATTTGATTCAAGAAATCCGCGATCGCAACTACATATTAGAACGAGGTGATGTTACTATCCGGTTAGCTCAAGCCTTTGGTTTTTGCTGGGGTGTGGAACGTGCTGTAGCAATGGCTTACGAAACCCGTCAGCATTTCCCCACAGAACGCATCTGGATTACCAACGAAATTATTCACAATCCCTCTGTGAATCAGCGAATGCAGGAAATGAACATCGGCTTTATTCCTATGGAAGCAGGGAAAAAAGATTTTGCAGTAGTCTCATCGGGGGATGTGGTGATATTACCGGCTTTTGGTGCCAGCGTTCAAGAAATGCAAATTCTCCATGAGCAAGGTTGCAAAATTGTCGATACCACTTGTCCTTGGGTCTCTAAAGTTTGGAATACGGTGGAAAAGCACAAAAAAGTTGCTTACACTTCAATTATTCACGGTAAATATAAGCACGAAGAAACAGTTGCTACCAGTTCTTTTGCTGGCAAATATCTGATTGTACTGAATTTACAGGAAGCTCAGTATGTTGTCGATTATATTCTCAATGGTGGTAACCGAGAAGAATTTCTGCAAAAATTCGCTAAAGCTTGTTCAGCCGGATTTGACCCTGACCAAGACTTAGAAAGAGTGGGGATTGCTAACCAAACCACAATGCTCAAAGACGAAACTGAGAAAATTGGTAAGCTGTTTGAGCGGACTATGATGCAGAAGTATGGCACAACTGAGTTAAATCAGCATTTCCAAAGCTTTAATACCATCTGTGACGCTACCCAAGAACGGCAAGATGCCATGCTGGAGTTAGTCCAACAGAATTTAGACTTTATGTTGGTGATTGGTGGATTTAATTCATCGAATACGGCTCAATTACAACAAATCGCGGCTGAAAGAGGAATTCCTTCTTATCACATTGATTGTGTGGAGCGGATTCAATCAGCAACGGCTATTGAACACCGACAATTAAATGGCGAGTTAGCGATCGCCCAAAACTGGTTACCCGATGGCAAAATTGTTGTAGGAGTAACTTCCGGTGCTTCTACCCCAGATAAGGTAGTCGAAGATGTGATGGAAAAGATTTTTGCATTAAAGACAATGGTGGTAGGACTTAAATAATCACTCTGGTGGTGATTCCAGTAAAAACCCCTGGTTTAACGAATAAATCAGGGGTAATTCAATTGCAATTAACTGCTGAAGATGAAGTTACCTTGGTTAAATCACCAGAAAACACGGTGGTGTACTTAAAGGGTGATGAACCAGCACAATTCATAATATTTTTATCAGGACGACGGGGAGACCACCACGCATCGCCTTTGACAGTCAAATTGCTGCCATTCCACGACAAGTTTTTCACTTCTAAAGAGTTAGTTCTACCATCACTGGGTCTTTTAGCGGATAAAAATGTGGCATGGTAAATATTGCCATTGGCGGGATTAATGCGGGCAATAACTGCTATTTTGGCACCGCCACCATTGCCATAACCCGATAGCCAACTATTTTTAGCAAAGCGTCGAAAATCATTACCACTCTGGGTACCAGTGGTTGAAAAAACCCCATACAAAGCATTTCCCCCATTCCATAGCAAACCGTAACCTCTGCTATCGTCATTCGTGGTTTCGTAATCACTACGACACCATGTCTTGAAACCATTATCGAAACGGATGATGCGGGGGTCTTGGTTTTTAGATGATATTTGCTGATATCCAATGTAGATAGTTGTGGGGCCAAAAGTTACCTTGGGGCCATTTTTAGCTTTGATTTTAGCCTCACTATCATTGCAAGTAAAAGTTACACTTTTACCGATAGACGACTGTACACTGCTTTGGGCCAAAACTTGAGAGATTACTAGATCAGATCCTGAAACTACGGTTAAGAGTAAGAACGCCAGGTACTTCGGCAAGTTTTGGGTTTTAATCATTAGCTCCGGAGTGTTAAAAATGTGTAAAACGACACCTTAACACAATTTTTACATTGGGCCAATTTTTAGTCTAAGTTCTTAGGTGCTTTTCCTATTAAACATTTTAATGAGTTGGTTCTTCGTCAAGTAATTAGCACCAGTATGTATTTACACTATATATACTAGTGCTAATTAATAAATAAATTGCTTAAGTGATTAACTTAATAGAAAAATACACTTTGGTAGTTCCAGAACTACAATTAACCCTCATTGACTGCATATATAAAGAACAGATGAACAAGGTATGAAGTGTGAGTATTTTTACTCTCCACTTTTTTGGACTCACTACGCTAGCTCACCAGTTCTCTTAAATTGTTTAATCATTGACTCGCAAATGTTTTCGGTAATTTCCTGCTTTTTACCGTTAAATTGCTCAAATATGCAGAGATGAGACAAATAACCAAATTCATCATCGCGCTCTTGATATTGTTGAATCCAATTTTGCAGAAACTCAAAAGTTTGTGCTTGCTCTGCGGCTGATTTAAATTTTTGCGGTTCCCAAGGACGATTACGATTATTTTCCAGACACTGATCAATACTGGGATTGAGAAAGTAGATTTCAGTGGCGAACTCTAGAGCAGTCTGGATGAGCGTACTGTAGCAACCTTCAATGACCCAAGAAGGATGATTGTCTATAAAATCTCGTAAATCCTTGACTGAATTTTCGTGAGGACGCCTTATGGCAATTTGATTAGCTTCCCAGACAATGGTATCCAGGTCGAGAACTGGAATTCCTAAATTTTCACTAAGCCTTTTAGCAAGTGTGCTTTTCCCGGAACTAGAATTACCAAAGATTAAAATTCGATCCATTACTATTTTTTGATGACACCTTTAAGCGATCGCCAACTATACCCTAAGATTTGTCCAGTAGTCAAAAGCTGATATCCCGCAAATAATAAGACAGATGAACTTAGCAGTATTAATAGATTGGTTGAGGCAAAAATATTACCTGTAAAAATAATTACTGCAATGCCAAATGCGATTAAGATCCATCCTAAGTTGCGGTTGATCCGTTTTTGGCAAAGGACAAAAATTCCTGCACCACATAGCAGGATACCTGGAATGCGGAAAAACATACCAACTTGAATATTTGCAGTTAAAATTATAATTCCCGTACCAATCAATACTAACCCCAAGAATTTACTTGTGGTATCTACTGAAGTTACTTTGCTGTTTTCAAAGGCTTGATGCTGAATAGAAGTAGTAACTATAGAGGATTGAATGTGTAGTTTATTTTGAAAAACAAATGTAACTTTAGCACCTTGTCCCAGGTCTATTTTATCACCTAAGTTAAGTTGATAAGGCGTTTTTGGCTCTAACCTAATGTCGTTAATAAATGTGCCATTAGCACTACCTAAGTCTTCTATAAAGTAATTACCACCTTCTACGCGCACCTGGGCATGAAGGCGAGAAACTACATCAGCATCTGGCAATGTAGAAACATCTATATCCGGTAAACCTTGCTCATGGGGTTTACCAATTAACATCACCCCCAGATGCGATGGTAAATCAAAACTCGTATTAGTTTGGATATGAAAAAACTCTAAACTCAGCCCTGTGTTGTTATACATGTTCATGTTTTGCATGGCTTGTTTTTGGGAGCAATTTCGCAATTTATCTAGATTTTGCTGGATCTAGACAATATTTGGGTTATCCAGACTTGAATTTTACGCGATCGCAGCTTACTAATATTTATTTTAGTTGCCAATTTTACACACTATCAAATTTTAAGGGAATTTTAATCCAAAACTCTGTACCTTTGCCTAGTTCTGATATACATTTCAAGCTACCACCATGTTTTTCGACAATAATTTGATAGCTAATTGACAGTCCTAATCCTGTACCCCTACCTACGGGCTTGGTGGTAAAAAATGGATCAAATAATCTGGCTATCACTTCTTCTGTCATACCGATACCATTGTCAGCGATCCGAATTGAGGCATAATTTCCCTCTAAAAGTTCGGTGCAAATCCAAATCTGCGGTTTCTCTGTTGTTTTGTTATGGACGGCTGCAAAATGCCCACTAACCACTGATTCTTCTAACTGGCAGAGAGAAGAGGTTTTGATCGGGGTTTTTAAAATCATTTGAACTCACATTGAATAAATCAGCCTAAACTTTAATTCATACTCTAATGAATATATATTTCCCTTCGGAAAAACAAAATCATCGCTGATTTAGCTAATTTTAATATAAGAAGTATTAAGCAAAATTTTGGTACGCAAAATTTGACTATATTTTTCTCATATAGATTAAGTAATTACTCAATATAGGTAACATTTATCAAATTTTTATTAATGACTATATTTAAGTATAAATAATTAAGCAATACTACCCCTTTTTCTAGCTTCTTTGTAAGAAGTTCCCACATTTCTCAAACCTGCTTTAATCATTTGTCGTTCTAAAAGGGCGAAGAAACGAGATCTATCGCCACCTCTGACTACTGCCTGATTATGCGCCTCGGCGATCGCAACGGGGTAACCATAACCTTTTTGCACCTGTGCCAACATTAATCCCAGTGCTTGGTCAAGCATAGATGTATTATCTGCTACCCAAAATGGAATTTCTATGCGGGCAATTTCCGTACCCACGTGGACATAGCAGAAGTAAATAGTTTGGTCTGCGTAAAGTTCCAAAATCCGGTTATTACTGCGCCATAGAGGGCCGCGTTGTCCTGGTTGCAGTTGGGTTCCCCACAGGGCTGTATCTCGCAACGGTTCAAAAATTTTACAAGGGACTTTTTCTAACTGGTTTGGGCAATGAGTTAGACAGTCGGGGGCGGGATGGGGACAAGCTAACAACCTTAAGAAGTTCATGCCTTCGATATTACGAGAGGCGCTAAGATATCCCATTAAGGGAATTTGAGCATCACGCATCTGCTGCCACGCTTCCAGGATAGGGGGTAAAATGCGATCGCGGGCATCAGTGGGTAATTGTTCTAAAAACCAGTAAATTAAGGAACCATCAACCATTGCTAAAGCTGGGGCTGCTGTTTTTGCTGTACAAGCCAATTCTGCCAACACCGTGGTTTCAGAAGCGGTACGGCAATAACTCATCCAGTCCTCAGTTCTAATTCCCCACTGGCGAGATACATATAAATCTTCCGGGCGATAAAAGACTTCTGGCAAACTATCTAGTAATGGTTGCAGATTTTGTCCGTAGTGTAAGACGACTCTACCGATATTCAAAAGATAGCAGTATGCAATTTCGTGATGGTTGGGGGCAATTTGGGAACCATCTGTAGCGATGACAGTATGTACTTTGGGAGGAACAGGGATATCAATGCAGGTTTCTAGCGGCTCAATCGGTGTAGCATTAGCAAAGAGGATGCGATCGCGCCATTTCTCCTGACGGTCAATTAAATCTTGTTGAGATACGAAAGCATTTTTTAGGTGTTTTTGCGCCAATTCTAAACGCTGGCGACTAGCAGCAGCTTCTGTGGTCAGATGCTGACTTAAACCCTGCATTTGCCGCGCCAATTTTGTTAAATCAAGCATATGATATCTCGTTGCACTCAAAGATCAGTAGGGAGTGGGGAGTTGGCTTGCCGTGAGCGTAGCCGTTAGCGTAGCTTCCCAAAGGGTACGGGAGTAGGGAGTGGGATGTTTGTTGAACGCAACTTAATTGCCGTTAAGTTTAGATGACAGTAATTTTCTCACTCAACCTTAATGAACTAGCTAATATAATCAGGACTTACGTAACCCTAACGTATTTCCGTCATTGCGACCCAGGGTAAGAGCATCTCAAAGCCTTGATTTTCGTGGCGAGTGCGTAAATCCTAATAATTACAGACACCCAGAGAAATCTTTAGCAAACTGAGACAGAGATAATACTTGAATTCGCGGATCATCTTGGGCTGCCTTTCTTTCTGTGTGGGTATTATAGCCCCAGTCTGCCAAGAAGAGTTTCACATCATCGAGGTCTGTTTGCTGTTGGACTAAATGCAAGGTCTTGAGTCTGTCTTCTATGAACCATACATTAACTGGCTTTTTTTCTGCCGCCTGGATTAATTCGCGCAGAATTTCGTATTTGGGACGCTTGACTTCTTTGCCAAAAATAGATGTTGGTGGGAGATTTAACCCTTCTCTATGCAACAATTGCTGGACAAAGCGACCTTCTTTGGTGGTGATAATGTACAACTTGACTTCACTAGCCAGGGTCACTCTAATTTTTTCGATGACCCCTGGATAAAATCGATGCAGACTTAGCCAACCATTTAAATCTGTAGTAATCCATTCATCCCGCAGATTATCGAGTTTTGCACCGACTTCTTTTGCCAGCAAATTATGGTCTAACAAAATTTGGGGGGTTATATTTACCCATTCCCGCAGGATTTTTTCCTCAGGAATTTCATCGACCAAAGCCTTGATTAAAACTGGCATTTCCCAACCTGTTTCAATCACAGGTCTGAGACGATAAAATCTCAAAGCTAAATCATCAGGTGGTGTATTGTTCGCAGGCGACCAAATTTGACAATATGTGCGCCACGCCACTTCAAAATATTCAATTAGTCCATCGCAAATTACTCCATCAAAGTCTAGGGCTAAAATTGTGGGACTACTGGTGGTCATCGTCTTGAGGAATAAACTGCTGTTGTCAGATTAGCTGACAAATCCTAATTATGGAGTGATTTTTGTGAGGATTTCATAATTTATCATGACGATGGCAGTCGACGTTGGCAGAAGCGGCGTTAGTGTCTTTATCTTAAATATTGCACCTAGTACCGAAAGACGGAAGTTAAGAGTCATACTAACGGTATAGTTTTCGCCAGAGTAATGCCCCAAAATGTAGATTTTTGTGCGTGATAAACATTTTTTTAAACACTATATTAGTATGCTTTTTGAAATTAGAGAATCATTCAATATAGTTACTATATTTTGTAACCATAACTACCAAATATAACTTTAATTTCCAACCATAGAAAGTTTTATTGACACTAAAGGTAGAGGTTGATTGTATTAGCTTTACCTAGAATCGATATAACCGTAAATATTTATTTAGCAGCTTTTATGTCAAATCATATAGTTAAAAATCATGAGGTCTCTGAAGACCACAGTGATCAAACTTCAACTATAGAATTAGAATTTGCTGTGTTTATTAGTAAGTTCAAGACAGGAATTTGGCTAGTTGGTATTCCATCTTGGATTTTTGGAATAACCGATAGAAGTGTAGATGCATTGGCTGATGGTTATTTATCTGGTGGAGAAATCTTTCAGCTTTTTACAACATCTCTGTTTTTTTTAAGTTGGTTGTATTTGAAACCCGAAACTACAGTCAATAATCTCGACGAGAACCAATATCTAGGCTGCTTATGTCCAAACCAAGCGAATAAGTTTGCTTTAAAAAGGCGACATATGATTAGCCAGGAGTATATTTTACCTTTTCCCTATCTATGCCAAATTTATCATCTACTAAACTTAAAACATTTAGAAACTGTTCATGGTTTAAGCTTAAATAATCTAAAAATATTAAATATTAGCCATTTTCAGCCAACAAGTATTGGGGGAATCATCAAGTTTCAAACAGTTTTAGATTCTCCAGTCAATCCTCTGAGAATTTGGCGACAACCAATTGTTGAGGTAGATTTAATATTACATACTCCTTATACTATTGAACTGAGTATTCCGGTTTATAATGGCAAAAGAATAGTTGTGATATTTCAAGCCTTCCCCTTAACAGAGAAGGAGCATCAATTATTTATAGATATTTACAGTGATCTAGATTGGCCTAAGCCATTATTGCAAATACTTTTACATTTTGCTTCTTGTTTGACACTTTTTGAAGATTTACCCTATCTACGCAACTTGACTGAAGTAAATATTGAGCGTTTATTTAAATTAAGTAAATTTTCTAATAATGCTAATACTTTACTCTTTAAAAGATTTGTAGAGTTATATGGGACAAGTGGTGGAACAACAAAATTAATTGAAGGAAATCATTAATATTAAGTAAGTCGGCGAGAAAAAATCAAACTATGTTAAGCAATGTAAAATAATTAAAATTCATTTCGTAGTAAGGGCTGAAGCCCTTATTTGAGGACTAAAGTCCTCACCCTACGGGTAATGCCTCCGGATGCCGCAGGCTGTACGTTAGTCGCTCATGGGGGAAACCCCCCGCCGTTCGCCTTTGGCGTCTCCCCTTGGGAGAAGGATGCCCGAAGGGCTGTAGACCGCGCTAACTCACTACAAACCTTTAATTATTTACGCCGTCCTACTTAGAGGCTAGAGTTTAGAGTTTAGAGAAAAATTCACTTTATTTCCCTCATCCTCCTTATTTCTAATATTTGTTGGTTACTAAATTTAAGCGCGTGCTAGTAAGGGGGCGGCCGCTAGTAAAGTTTTTGTGTAGGGGTGTTGAGGATTGGCAAAAATCTGCTTAGTCGGGCCTGTTTCGACAATTTTGCCGCTGTTCATCACCGCAATGCGATCGCACAAAAATCGGGCTAACCATAAATCATGAGTAATAAATAAATAAGTTAGTTCAAATTCTGTTTTTAACGCCAACATTAAATCTAATACTTGCGACTGGACGCTAGCATCTAACATACTCACAGGTTCATCGCAAATCAACAGTTTAGGACGAGTAATTAAAGCCCTGGCGATGGCTACTCTTTGCTGCTGTCCTCCAGATAAATCTGATGGGTAACGCTGATAATACAGTTCTGGCGGTGTTAATCCTACTTTTTCCAGCATCCACAAAACCTGTTCCTTGGCTTTTGCTGCATCAGCAAGATGATGGATAAATAACGGATCAGCTATACTTTGTCCCACTGTCATGGCTGGATTCAGACAAGCATGGGGGTCTTGGAAAATCATTTGCATTTGTCGCCGTGAGGAACGAATTGCTGGACGCGATAAAGTTGTTAAATCTTGTCCTAAAAATTCGACTTTTCCAGATGTCGGACGAATAAGTTGCAATATTGTCCTTGACAGTGTACTTTTACCGCAACCAGACTCACCCACTAAGCCAAAAATTTCCCCCTGATACAATTCCAGGTTAATTCCATCGACAGCTTTAATTGTTTGTCCTGACCCTTGCAATAATCGTTCCACAAAATTCGGTTCTATTGTGTAGTGTTGCTTTAATTCCGTCACCGTTAATATTGGTTTAGCAACTCCCTCACTCCCAACTCCCCTACCCTTCGGGAAGCTACACTCACGGCTACGCTCACGGCAAGCCAACTCCCCACTCCCCTCATCCACTGCTTGAATATGCAAAGCTGCTTTTAATAGCGATCGCGTATATTCATGTTGGGGTTGTCTAAATACAGATTCGGTAGCACCCATTTCTACCATTTTGCCGTTATACATCACACCGATGCGATCGCAATATTCGCCCACCATTGCCAAATCGTGAGAAATCAACAGCAGCGCCATGTTTTCTTCGCTGCATAGTCGCGTTAATTCTTGTAAAATCTGCGCGGAGACGGTGACATCTAAACTGGTGGTGGGTTCATCAGCCACAATTAACTTGGGATTGAGAAGCAAAGCCAAGGCGATGGCTACCCGTTGTCGCATTCCCCCACTAAACTCATGGGGATACTGAGACCAACGATTTTCGGGAATATTGACTTTTGCTAAAGTGGCGATGGCTTTTACTTTGGCTTCCCGTTTGGATAATTCCGGTGCATGTGCTTGCAGTGTTTCGATGCAGTGGTCACCAATGGTCATTAATGGATCAAGGCGTGTCATGGGATCTTGAAAAATCAAGGCCACTACTTCACCCCGAAATTTCCGCATCGCTTGGGGTGCTAAATCAAACACAGACTGTCCTTGAAATGTCACCCGTCCAGTAATCCGACTCGACGGTGGTAACAAGCGCATTGCAGCCCTTCCTAGAGTGGATTTACCACAGCCAGATTCCCCCACCAATCCCATTCTTTCGCCGCGTTGTAAGGTAAAAGACACATCATCAATTGCCCAGTTTATTGCTTCTTCATCATGATGAGGATAAGCAACGCGTAAATTTTCGATACAAAATAAGGCTTCACTCATAGTTAGCTGTCAGCCCTGAGCCACCATCTGGGATAATTTTAAATTTAAGCTAGTGTATCAGATTTGCAAAAGTGGGGCATATTTCTCAGGCGATCGCAGATTCATAAAGCCTTTCTGATGACCTCAGTATCCAGTTCTAATAATTCCGCTATCTCCTGAATACTGAGTCCCCGTTGCACCAGCTTTGGCAAAATCTTTAATTTAGTTTTTAGTTCGCCTGCCTCTTCACCTTCTGCTTTAGCTTCTTGATAGACTTTAGTATCTTTCAGCAAGTTTAAATTTAGCATAGCTTCTATTTCTCCACGGCTTAAATTGGGAAATTTGTAGACAATAATTGTCTCTATAAATTCTATAACTTTTCTTTGGCTGAGAGTATCTAGTAAATCCTCCTGGACTTGATCAATTAGGGTTTTGGCTAATTCTCCAGCTTTATTTTCATTTTCTACAATTAAGCGGACAATTCCTAATCCTAGAGAATCATCTGGGACATTTTCTAGTTCATCTAAATAAAAGCGACGTAAATGAGGTTCCAACAAAGAACGATAACGCAGGGGATAGTTACGTTCATTGCTGCGTTTGTCATAGATAACGATTGCAAACCAGTCAGGGTTGGGTGGCTGATATTGAGTGAAGTAAAGGAAAATACTGGTAAACAGTCGGTCATAAAATTCTTCATCTTTGTAAAACTGAATTTCTACAAAGTAAAGCGGTTGATTTGGAAACTCCACCAGTGGAGAAAATACTCCATCTAAGCGAAAGCTTTTTTGTTTAATTTCTGGTGCAGTAAAGCTATAAATATCGGTGTTAGTTTCAGGTTCACCAATAATTTCAAAGAATATATACGGAAATTCCTTAAATATTTCGTAAAAAATCGCATCTGTTTTCATGATTACTTCTTCTAAGTATTTCAAAGTAATCTTGGCATGGAGTGTTTACCAAACTACATCATTTAAATTAAAAATAAGTAAAAATTATTCTAACGAAAAGTTTTTTAAATCAATCAAGCAACCCTCTACTCCCCACTTTTACTGATTTGCAACTTGTTACCAAAATAACTGTCAATTGCCAGTTAAAAATGAGATGATGTAATCACCAGAGTAAAAGGTAAATAATTGTTAAGTTTACTCCGCCCCTTCTTGTTGGAGAATAGCTTCACAGTATTGGATGAGAGTTGTCAGGCGATCGCCTATTGTCTGCAATCGTCCTTGAGCTGTCGATACTTGCCGCGATCCTTGAAAAAACATGATATCAATTTCCAACAACCGCAGCTGCTTGCTGATCTCCGTCCGATAAGACTGTACTCGTGAATTTCCGTCAGCTAACGGCACAATCTGCTGCTGAAATACTTGTTGCAAAAAGGATACACCCTTTCGCAGATCTGAAGAATTTATTTGGGGATCGCTGGTATTGCAGCGGAGTTGCTCTAGCAAAGTTGCTAGTTCCTGATATTTTTCCCGAGTTGAAGACATCCTGTGCTAGTTAAGATAGTATTAATGTCAAGAAAATTTTCTTTTAAAATTCACTTTCTCAGCTTTTATTAAAACCATTAGCCTCAAAGTATGACTTGAGGCTTTATTTGCAATCAATGGATTCTCCGCCTTATGATTCTTTCACCCCGTTTTGAATCAACTACCACAGGCAATCTGAGAATCATTCCTACTTTTTTTCCGCTTTTTGCACACAGCATCTAATGACCACGGTGCTTTTTAGTAACTTTATACTCTCTCTTTATCTACCTATCACCTCTAGTCCCTATTATATGAGCAGCATACTTATCAATTCCACAACCGATCTCGCCCTTCCAGAATGGCTCCAGAAATGCTTGAGAGAGTCGTCAGCTTATCGGGGCGATACACAAAATGACCGCAGGTATAGTGATGCAGTATTGATTGGGAAGGCATTTGAATTTGCCTATCAACTGCACGAAGGTCAGTACCGCAAATCGGGAGAACTGTATATTAGCCATCCCGTTGCTGTAGCTGGATTGCTGCGAGATTTGGGAGGCAGTCCTGCCATGATAGCAGCTGGTTTTCTTCATGATGTAGTTGAAGATACAGATGTCACAATTGACGAAATAGGAGAACGCTTTGGCCCAGAAGTAAAGCAATTGGTGGAAGGTGTTACCAAACTTTCCAAAATTAATTTCAAAAGCAAAACCGAAAGCCAAGCGGAAAACTTCCGGCGGATGTTTTTGGCAATGGCGCAGGATATTCGGGTAATTGTGGTGAAATTGGCAGACCGTTTGCATAATATGCGAACTTTACAATATATGTCTGAGTCCAGCCGTCGCCGTAGCGCCCAAGAAACCCGTGATATTTTTGCCCCTTTAGCAAATCGCTTGGGGATCGGGCGGATGAAATGGGAATTGGAAGATTTGTCTTTTAAATATCTCGACCCCGAAGCCTTCCGCGAAATTCAAGATCATGTTTCCGAAAAACGGGCGGCGCGGGAAGAAAAATTGGCTAAAGCCACAGATATGTTGCGACAGCGTTTGCAGCAAGCTGGTATTCACTGCCATGAGATCAGTGGCCGTCCCAAGCACCTTTATAGCATTTATCAAAAAATGCAAAGGCAGCAAAAAGAATTTCATGAAATTTACGATTTGGCAGCTTTGCGGATTATTGTCCAGACTAATGAGGAATGCTATCGTGCCTTGGCAGTAGTCCATGATGCTTTTCGCCCAATTCCCGGTAGATTTAAAGACTACATTGGATTGCCCAAGCCTAACCGATATCAATCTTTGCACACCGGAGTTATCGGGCTGAGTGGTCGTCCTTTGGAAATCCAAATCCGCACTGTAGAAATGCATCATATTGCCGAATATGGGATTGCAGCCCATTGGAAGTATAAAGAAACAGGCGGTTCTATTAACCAATTTACAACCTCAGACGAGAAGTTTACTTGGTTACGGCAACTGCTGGAATGGCAAAGTGATCTCAAAGACGCCCAAGAATATCTTGATAGTGTCAAGGATAATCTATTTGAAGATGATGTCTATGTCTTCACCCCTAAGGGGGATGTTATACCTTTAAGCCCTGGTTCTACCTGTATAGATTTTGCTTATCACATTCACACAGAAGTAGGAAATCATTGTGCCGGGGCCGTAGTAAACGATCGCATGGTGCCCTTATCAACACGTCTCAACAATGGCGATATTGTCAAGATTATCACCCAAAAGAACAGCCATCCCAGCTTAGATTGGTTGAACTTTGTCAGGACTTCAGCCGCCAAGTATCGCATTAAGCAATGGTACAAGCGATCGCGCCGTGATGAAAATGTCGCGCGAGGACGGGACTTGTTAGAAAAGGAACTGGGTAAAACAGGTTTTGATAACTTGTTAAAATCAGATGCCATGCAAACCGTGGCAGAAAAGTGTAATTACCATAGTGTAGAAGATTTACTAGCAGGTTTGGGTTACGGTGAAATTACCCTCAACCTAGTGCTAAATCGCTGGCGAGAAGTAGCCAAAGGACAACAACCTGCTAACGTTGTCCCTTTATTTCCCGGAAAAGAACTACCGACTACATCAAAAACTGTCCGCGATGCGCCTCCTAGTAGCACACGTCCTTGTGATTCGCCCATTATTGGTGTAGAAGGGTTGGTATATCATCTGGCTGGGTGTTGTACCCCCATTCCTGGTGAACCGATTATGGGCGTGGTGACGCGGGGTAGAGGAATTTCTGTCCATCGTCAAGGATGTAACAATTTAGAACATGTAGAATATGAGCGTGTAGTCCCACTGAGTTGGAATTCGGCTATTGAACATAGCAGCCGTCCCCAGACATATCCGATAAATGTACAAATCGAAGCCCTTGACCGTGTAGGGGTATTAAAGGATATTTTGTCAAGATTGAGTGACCAAGGAATTAACGTGCGTCATGCACAGGTAAAAACTGCTATTGGTCAACCAGCGTTGATAGATTTAGGTATAGATATCCGCGATCGCACTCAATTAGAACAAGTGTTTACTCAAATCAAGAAAATGAGCGATATCTTAAATATCCGTCGCCTGGGACAAATTGACGAATAGCAGAGCCAAAAATGCTCACTACTGGGCTTGTAGAAATCCCCTCTCTAACGAGACGCTGACGCGAGCGATCGCATTTAGGCAGGGGAGTGTCAATTTTTTGACTTAATTGTCAGATATATTTGCCAGTTTCCAGAGCGATAAGCCTAACGGCATAGCTACGCTTACCGCGCAGCGTGCGTTTTACGCAATCGCTCATCTAAATATCCAAACCCACAACTTTTAACTCTGGTGGATGTTCAACAGAAAATTGATAGGCTATCTCTCTTATTTCTTGGGCGGGAATAGTTAACTCCCATGCTAATAACCCCATTTCTCCCACGTGAATTTGTGGGCTACTACGAGTGAGGCGGACTTTAATTTGTTCGTTCCGACTAACTGGCAATTGTTCGGTTAATTTGAGATTTATTTCTTGGTTAATCAAGTTAGTAATCTTCAACCGATAACCATAAGTAGTCCGGCGTTGGTTACTAATTAATCTTTTGTCTACCTGACGCTCAATTAACTCACGCTCAATTTTCAGACTTTCGTCAATGCCTAGGTTAAGTTGAAATTCCTGCCCTGGTGCAATATTACTTAACTCAGTTGTACCGACAAAAATATCGTCACGGAAAATATTCGCTTTACCTGGTAACAGCGTCGCCCCATTGGGGCTATTTTTCACACTAGCTTGTAAATACGCAAAACTGACCAAGCGTGGTATGGCTACATAATCAAAGCTACAAGGATAATCGTCTTGGAAAATTGTTGTTTTGTGAGGTGCGCCATCACTAGGAATGTTACCACCGCCATTGAGTTGAAAAGTAACTACACTGCCTTTGTGGGAAACTTCACTGACAACGGTTTCTGCGGGGATGAAACTTGCTTCGGGAATAGTACCTTGTTCTGGCCAATTGGCATCCGGTGCAGGCTGAGACATGACACGCGCAGCTAATGTTCGCGCCATTGGTGGGCTTGGGGTGTCAATATACCAAGGTTGGAGTTGGGGCGGGAGTGTACCTAATCCCGGTTTGGCGGTGGAAAGGCTCAAAGCTACGTCAGTCCAATCTTCGCCGGTGCTTTGGGTGACTTCTGCCAGGTAGCTCAAATGTACGATTTTGCTGGTACTATTAACCCGCAAGTCATAAAGGGGAGTCCAGCTAGCACGCTGAACGATGTAAGACATCTCTAGCTCAAACTCACCACCTCCAGCCGATGCAATTGCTATTACCAAACTCAAACTTTCTTGGGTATGGGGTGTTTGAATTTTTTGCAACGAGGCGCGGAGTACCTGTAATTGCTGATCTAATTGTTGCTGTTGAGTTTTGCATTCTCCCGAGGCGATCGCATATTCGCTGTACTGACTTCCTAAAAAGTTGAGGAAATCCAATGTTTCGCTGAGGCTGAGGTTTCTTCTGGCTAAACTCTGGGCAAAAGGTTCTTCTATTTTTTCACGTAAGCCAGCCATGAAACTCGATTGCAAGGCTAAAGCATCTATTTGCGCTTGTAGGTGGCGTTTTTCTGTTTCTAACTGCTGAATTTGCCTGGTTAACTGTGCCACTCGTTCGGCCACTGGTTCAGTAGTGTAGATGCTTTTGCTGCTCACTCCCAGCAATTGCACCCCTACTGTACCTTTACCGCTAACCCTGACGGATTCAGTTTCTAAGGTCATCGGTAATGAAGTAATGACTAATTCCCGTTCTTGTCCTGTTAAGGACACCATACCCCTTCTTGTAACTAGGGCTGTGTCGCTGTAAACGGTCACAGCTACAATCTGGGTGTGTACGGCTGTTGCCAAAGCAGGTGTTTCCGGGTTAACCACTACAATATTTCCTATATTTTCAGAACAAAATTTCAGATTTCATCCTTGATATCCTCAAGTTTACTGTAAGTAGAAAACCCAGTTTCCTCGGCAAACTTCTTGGCCGCATCGAGTAGATACGTGTAATAAGTACGAGCAACGATAGATAACTGTTTCCCCGCTGGATGCACCATAAACCATGTGCGCTTAATGGGAAAATGTTCTACATCCAAAATGCTGAACTCCGAAGAGTCTGGCATTAAAGTATGACGAGATAAAATAGAAATTCCTAAACCTCCGGCGATCGCTTGTTTGATGGCCTCGTTACTCCCCAACTCCAGTTTAACTTTTACCTTCACCCCATGTTCGTCTAGCAGTTGTTGCACAGAGCGGCGAGTTCCTGAACCTGGTTCCCGCATAATAAAAGGTTCATTCGTCAGGCGTTGGATGGGAATATTTTTCTCTTTGGCTAGGGGATGATTAACAGGTGCAAACACCACTAAGGGGTTATCTAAAAATGGCTCATAATTAATATCAAGATGTTCTGGGACTTGGCTCATGATATACAAGTCATCCATGTTATTCACCATCCGTTCCAAGATGCGCTCATGGTTGGTGACTTGTAGGGAAATCTCAATCCCTGGGTAAAGTTGACAAAATGGCCCTAATAAACGTGGAACAAAATATTTAGCTGTAGTAATTACTGCTAAACGTAATTGCCCTTGTTTTAACCCTTTTAAATCTGCCACAGTCATTTCAAACTGGGCAATAGTTTCAAAAATTTGCCGACAAGTGGCAAATAATTCTCGTCCGGCTTCTGTGAGAAACAGGCGCTTACCCACTTGTTCAAATAATGGCAACCCTACCGATTTTGTCAGTTGTTTAATCTGCATAGAAACGGTGGGTTGGGTGAGAAATAATTCTTCAGCCGCACGCGTAAAGCTACTATGCCGTGCCGCCGCCTCAAATACTTTTAGCTGGTGTAGCGTCGCCTGATTCAAGGGTGATTCTCCTCTAAATAGCGATTTAACGATATAACTCTAGTATCACTGAACACCTGCACCTGATACTGAATTGCTCATACAAAGTTTTGACATTTATAATAGACAAAACTCTATTAACGCTATTAAAAGAAAGTTATTTTCTTTATGGTAATGACGAGTTATCATCAAAATAACAAGCAAAGCGTAAGATGCCTTCCAGCCAAATGATGAATGTTGAATGCTTAAAGATGAAAGATAATTGCCGTCAATTGCTCATTCATCCTCTGTAATTCATCATTCATCGTTCCATAATTCTTCAGGAACTTTTGCAGGGATATTGGCTAGATCTGGCAACTGTAAAACTTCTATTTCGGCTACTTGTTCTCTTTCTCTAATATTTACAGGGATATTTAATGGTTGTTGATGTTCAATCCAACAACTTGCTAAAGGTAAGGTTTGCTCCATGTCATCCAGTGGTCGAGGAATCACCATAACTGCGTTCAATTCCCCAATGCGTTCTGCCTCGAACATCCCAGCTTCCACTGCTACAGCCACATTAGCCACAGTACCGCGAATAATAGCTGTACACAAACCCGCCCCAATTTTCTCATAAGCTGCTAAGTGAACTTCAGCCGATTTCAACATGGCGTCACAAGCACCCACCATGGCCGGAAATCCCCGTGTTTCCACCAAACCTATAGCTAAGTTACTTAAGCGGCTGGAATTACCTTCCTCCATCAATTTAGTGAAGCGGGTAGTAATTGGTAATACTATTTCCAGGTTAGGGTAAGGACGGGGAATCACCAAGCTAGAAACTAATTGACCAAATTGTTCAGCAGTTTGGACACCAGCTTCCACAGCGAGGCGGACATCCGCAATCCCTCCCCTGACAATTGCTGTACATTGACCACTGCCAATTTTTTCGTACCCAATTAAATGTACACCAGACGATTTCAGCATCATATCAGCTGTACCCACTATGGCCGGAAAGCTGCTGGTAGATACTAAGCCCAAAGCAGTATCCTTCATGCTATCTCGATGGCGAGATGCCTGAATGGTGCTAAGAGAATGTTGATTAGAGGTTTCCATGTGAATTCTCCAGGATCTCACGAAACTGACAACTTACAATTAACACTTACTCAGACTGATCGTCAGATATTGGCTCGTTTAAGGGTTGCCTATGGGGAAACAAAGTGACTAATAATCTGTTAACACTACCTTGCCCATAAATTTGATTACCGAAAATGTGAGCAGATTCAGTAGGAGGCTGACTCGGTGTTAATTCTTGGGAGGTAGAGTTAGTAGCATTGGTGTTTTCATCAGTGTTTTCATCTACAGGCGCAGGCTGGCTTTCTGATGTGGGCGAAGACTTAGCAGAGGAAGTGGACTTGTGTTTGAATTGCCAGAAAGCCGATGCTGAGATTTTTGTTGAGGAAGTTACTTTTTCCTCGTCTGCTTTTACATTATTTTGCTCGGGCTGACTATTTTCCTCTTCATGACTGGTGACAGCAGCATGATTTGTGGATGGTTCCAGTTGTTCTGTTTGCTCAATTCGCCGACTGTTATCCCCCAAAACTGAACCAGGTGGAATTACTACTCCAGGTTCAATAGAACAGTTAAAAACTGTCGTCGCTGAACCGACACAAGCATTGGCACCAATTTTGCCTTTGCCCACCATCAAAAAACCGGCTCCTAAGTTTGCTCCTACTTCTACCTCTAGGGTTCCTTCGCCTACTTGGAGAATTGACCCCATACCAATACAGACCCCAGGGCCGATAATGATTTTGCTGTTAACAGCCGCTTGGAGTATCACTCCGGGCGCAAGTACTGCACTCGGATGAATAGTCACCTCGCCACTAATGTAAGAGTCAAAGTTATTGCTGAGGCGCAGTGGCGGCACAGACATGGAAATTTTAACCTCAGAAGCCGGAAAAATTTGATTGGTGCGTGGTGATTAGTGAGTGGCGAGTGATAGATAAAAAGTCCTTACTCCCTACTCTCCGCTGTTATGGACGTTGGATAATTGTTTCCAATACCCGACGCTTGGCTGCGGTTTCAATGCCAATCAAGCGTACATACTCGCCTGGATATTCAGCCAAGTAACCTTCTAAAGCATCAATTACGCCTCTGTCAGATCTGGCTTCAATTTGACCACAACTAGCCCAAGAACCTGTGCGGAAGCGTCTTTGGTCTACGTGTTCAGCGCTTACTTTGTATCCACCAGCCAATAATTGCCGTACTTGGTCAACGACTTCAGAACCTAATCTAGTGCTGGTAGCAGTGGCAGTACTTGTACCACTACCAGTTGTAGTAGTACTAAAAGATTTTTTAGCGTTAGATGGAGCTACTTGACCGTGGGGTCTTTGGATAATACTTTCTAAAACCCGGCGTTTAGCTTTGGCATCAATGCCAATCAAGCGTACATATTCGCCTTGGTGATTTTCTATACATTCTTCCAATGCGGATATCACATCCTTGGCGGAAGTGGATTCAATAGGCTGACAGCTGTTCCATGAACCTGTACGGAAACGCCGTTCATCTACGTGTTCGGTACCAATTTTGTAACCGCTTGATAGCAAATTACGAACTTGGTTGATGGTTTCGCTACTTAGTGCGCCACTGGTGGCAACGTGACCATTGCCATTACTCTTGTAACTACTATTACCATTGCTATAACTAGTAGCTGGTGGAAAGCCGCTAGATTTAATGGCACTCACAATACCATCAGGACGTTGAATAATGGTTTCTAACACGCGCCGTCTACCACTATCAATGCCGAACAGCCGGACATATTCGCCGCTATGATCTCTGAGACAACTTTCGAGAGTGGCGATCGCTTCACCCATTGATCCAGGTTGAATGGGTTGACAACTTTGCCAACAACCAGTACGGAAACGTCTTTCATCTACGTGTTCTGTACCGATCTTATACCCTTGATCTAAAAGATAGCGTACCTGTTCTATGATTTCTGCACCCAAGCTATTGCTCGACACTTCACTACTCCTTTCTAGCTCTAAAACAGTAATACCAGTATTTGTATAAGATTTAGCAGCAATCTCATCCTGAATGAGTGCAATACACTTACTATCCGCAGCACACAGATAACCAGTTCTTAAGGACTGATTAATCCCAACCACATGATGAGCGAACTGCTGATCTGCCACTTCCGCATTTGGCAAACGGTCAGCCTGCTGCTGGCTAGTAATTACCGCGCCTGAAGGGACATACTTACCGGGAGGAATTTCTACATCTTGAATTAAAGCGTGCATCATGATGACGCAGCCTGCACCGATTCTGGCGTTAAAGACTGTAGAGCGGAAGCCAATAAAGGAATCATCCCCCACATAAGCTGGCCCATGAATCAGTGCCATGTGGGTAATCGAGGCATTTTTGCCAATCCATACCGAGTATTGATTTTGGTCATCACCAATTACTCGGCCTTGATCCAATCCATGAATTACTACACCATCTTGAATATTAGTATTTTCACCAATAACAAAAGGTGTACCTTCATCCGCTCTAATCGAGGTTCCTGGAGCAACGATTACATTTGCGCCTATCCGGACATCTCCAATGATGTTGGCAACCGGATGTACAAATGC
Organism: Cyanocohniella sp. LLY; assembly: GCA_022241785.1. Lineage (GTDB taxonomy): Bacteria > Cyanobacteriota > Cyanobacteriia > Cyanobacteriales > Nostocaceae > Cyanocohniella. The sequence goes on from JAKOMP010000042.1 coordinate 29,381, forward strand.
GCTTTCATGAATTTTTGGCTTGGCTAAATTCCTCGACCACGGGGTTGGGGGCGCCGCCGTGCTGCGGACTACCATCGCGAGATTCCTCCTGAATTAAGCTTTTTGTCATTAGTCCTTCATCATTGACTTCAAACTAATGACTCATGACTAATGACTCATGACTAATGACTATCGATATTGATCTTTTTTGCTGTAGATGAGGCGATTTTCCACGTTAATGGTGTCAATAATCGCCACTACTGCTGCATCTAAAGGACGCTGTTCATTACCCAGCACTTGACGAGCGGCACTACCACGCGTTACAAGCACCCATTCATCTACTCCAGCACCCACAATGTCTGCTGCTACTTCGTAGGTTGGTAGCACATTTCCTTCTTCATCCACTAATTGCAACAACAGTAGTTTGACACCTCGAAGACTTGGATCTTTTTGTGTGCCCACTACTGTGCCACGCACTTTGGCAATTTGCATTACAAATTATGGTCTTCTGCCGAAAGGACGAATCGCGTTCACGTTTTCCCGGAATTGCTCTACATCTTCGGTATAACGAATTGGTAAGACGTATTCCAGGTTTTCATGGGGACGAGCAATAATGTGTGTAGACAACACTTGTCCACCATTTACTCGTTTAACGGATTCTACTCCTGCCCCTACAGATGCTTGGACTTCGGACACGTCACCCCGAACAATGACGGTTACCCGACCACTACCAATTTTTTCATATCCTACCAACGTGACGCGAGCAGCTTTCACCATTGCATCAGCCGCTTCTACGACGGCCGGAAAGCCTAGCGTTTCTACCATTCCTACTGCGATTGACATTAGTTTTAATCCTGAATTAAAGTTTTGAAATTTAGAAAAAAGGGCGCTCAAGCAGCTAACCCCATTCCTTTATTTGTTTTAATCAGCTTTTAAGTGCGGAACTGTTCCACAGCCTCAGTGTAACGGATCGGTAAGACGTATTCTAGGTTTTCGTGGGGACGGGCAATGATGTGAGTAGATAACACTTCACCACCATTTACTCTTCTGGCCGCTTCAACCCCGGCTGAAACTGAGGCTTGCACCTCAGATACATCTCCCCGCACAATCACGGTGACCCGAGCACTACCAATTTTTTCATATCCTACCAAAGTTACGCGCGCGGCTTTCACCATCGCATCGGCAGCTTCTACTACTGCCGGAAAACCCTTCGTCTCAATCATTCCAACTGCAATTGGCATCGCAGAACTCCTAAAAAATTAATCCAATCAGTACTGTTGTTTGAAATTTTTGATGGGGAAGCCGATCTTGCAGCTACAAAAACACTTCCAAATTAAGCATAGGAAAGCTTGGCGTCCCTGGCAATATAAATTAGTATAATAGTTTATGATAAAATAGTTTTAAAAAACTTAACAAAAATTTATACCGGATTTTACTCAATCAAAGTTACTCAATTATTAGAGCAGCCGCTTATGCCTTATAATTTCTTTATCACATTGACAAAAGGACATTCATAGGCACTCTTAACTATGTCTACTAAGGAAGTTCAGATGCCTGTACGATATGCTGTATCTATGTTTTTCCAGCTTTACTCTGATAACAAGGACTAAGTAAAAAATACATAAATATTTTTAATGTATCGTATAAACTTATTTGCTGCAATCAAAAATAAAAGTTTATAACTACAGTTGATGTAATAAAAGTAAATGCTTTTAAATATGTAAACTTATATTTAATTCTAACCCAATAAGGTAAGCTAAATAAAAAATATACAGGCAAAATCAAATCAAAAAATAGTTAAAAAAACTATAGAATTTGGGGTAAATTACTTTTTTTAGTAAATCATTGTTTTAGGACTGTTTCAGAAAACATCAAAGCTGAGTCGTCAAGGAAAATTTAAATGAATCAGTTTCTATTTTTAACAAGTTGGTGTGTGCCACTTTATAGCTTAATGGGCGCACTAATAACTTTGCCGTGGGGAATGGGAATCATTCGGCGAACAGGGCCAAGACCGGCGGCATATTTTAACTTGTTGACGACTTTGGTGGGTTTTTTCCATAGCCTGTTGGTATTTAAGCATATCTGGGACAGAGAACCAGAAATTTTAGTGATTAACTGGTTTCAAGCGGCGGATTTTAACTTATCGTTTGCTTTGGAACTGTCGCCAGTCAGTATCGGGGCAATAGTCTTAATTACTGGATTAAGTCTGTTAGCACAAATTTATGCCTTGGGATACATGGAAAAGGACTGGTCACTAGCGCGGTTCTTTGCTTTGGTGGGATTTTTTGAAACGGCGCTGACTGGCTTGGCCATTAGTGATTCCTTATTCCTGAGTTATGCTCTTTTAGAAGTACTCACCCTTTCTACTTACTTACTAGTCGGCTTCTGGTATGCTCAACCCCTAGTAGTGACAGCAGCGCGAGACGCCTTTTTAACCAAGCGGGTAGGAGACTTGCTGCTACTGATGGGGGTAGTTTCACTTTCGACCATAGCAGGTAGTTTAAACTTTTCGGATCTATACGAATGGGCCCAAACCGCTGATTTAAATCCAGTGACATCGAGTTTGTTAGGTTTGGCATTGATTGCTGGACCGGCTGGTAAATGCGCCCAATTTCCCTTACATCTGTGGCTAGATGAAGCAATGGAAGGGCCTAATCCGGCTTCAGTGATGCGGAATTCACTGGTGGTAGGTGGTGGTGCGTATATATTGTATAAACTTCAACCTATATTAGCTTTATCCCCAGTTGCCTTAGATACCTTAGTGGTGTTGGGGACATTGACAGCTGTAGGAGCAACTTTAGTATCCCTAGCACAAATCGATATCAAGCGCGCACTGTCTCATTCCACCAGTGCATATATGGGTTTAGTGTTTTTAGCGGTGGGGTTAGAACAAGGTGGTGTCGCCTTAATGCTGTTATTAACTCATGCGATCGCTAAAGCATTATTATTCATGAGTTCTGGTTCAGTAATTTACACCACTAGCACCCAAGACCTAACAGAAATGGGTGGTCTATGGTCAAGGATGCCAGCTACTACCACAGCCTTTATTGTGGGTTCTGCGGGCATGGTAACACTCCTACCACTAGGAAGCTTTTGGGCAATGCTGGCATGGGCTGACGGTTTAGTTCATGTGAGTCCTTGGGTCATTGCCGTTTTAGTATTGGTCAATGGGTTGACAGCCTTGAACTTGACACGGGTATTTAGATTAATATTTTGGGGTAACCCCCAACCAAAAACCCGCCGCGCCCCGGAAGTTGGTTGGCAAATGGCATTGCCAATGGTGTCACTGACTGTGGTGACTTTATTATTACCCTTGATGCTACAGCAATGGCATCTGCTGCCGAATTGGGAAAGTCTGGATTCATACATATTGTTTGCCCTTCTGGCTTCTACAGTCATAGGTGTAATCATAGGTTCGACAATGTATCTGCATAAAGCCTGGTCGAGATCCAGAATCCTGGCATGGCGATTTATGCAGGACTTGTTGGGTTATGATTTTTACATTGACAGAATATATATGTTGACGATAGTTAACGCCGTAGCACTGTTATCAAGGATATCTGCTTGGAGCGATCGCTATCTAGTTGACGGTCTAGTGAACTTGGTGGGATTCGCCACAATTTTCAGTGGACAAAGTTTAAAATACAGCATTTCTGGTCAGTCCCAGGGGTATATGTTGACCATCCTAGTGGTAATCAGCGTCTTGGGATTCTTCATTAGTTGGTCATTAGGATTATTAGATAAATTACCGTTTTAAAGAGGCTGAAGCAGGTAGCGAGGTCTTAGCCCATGCTGAGTAAGAATTTAGGGACATCTAAAATTTAAATTACTCAATTTACACAAATAATATTTGTTGTCTTCCCCTGCTCCCCTTCCCCCCTGCCCCCTTACTCCCCTTACCTAGTTCTGTCTATGCTGAGTGCATTAATTTTGCTGCCATTGTTGGGTGCAGCTTTAATCGGTTTTTGGCCCTCTAACATTAGTGGTCACCTGGCTCGGAGAGTGGCTTTGCTATTTGCCAGTATTACTTTCTTGTGGACAGTTTTATTAGCCATTAAGTTCACTCCAGGAGAAGTTAGCCAACAGTTTAGTGAGTTTATTCCCTGGGTAGATTCCTTGGGCTTAAATTACAATTTAGGAATAGATGGCTTATCTTTACCGTTGTTACTTTTGAATGGATTGTTAACCTGCATTGCCATTTACAGTAGCGATTCATCTCTTCAACGTCCGAGGTTTTATTATTCCCTGGTACTACTGTTAAGTGTGGGTGTTACAGGAGCTTTTCTAGCACAGGATTTACTATTATTTTTCCTGTTTTATGAACTAGAACTGATACCTCTGTATTTGTTGATTGCCATTTGGGGTGGTGAAAAACGGGGTTATGCAGCCACGAAATTTCTCATTTATACGGCTTTTTCCGGCATCTTAATTTTGGCAAGTTTCCTGGGTATGGTGTGGCTGAGTGGTTCTCCTAGCTTTTCCTTAGCCACATTAAATACCACAACTCTGCCTTTGGCAACACAGCTGCTATTGCTAGCAGGAATTTTAGTAGGTTTTGGCATTAAAATTCCCTTGGTTCCCTTTCATACTTGGTTGCCAGATGCCCACGTAGAAGCTTCCACACCCATTTCTGTACTTTTGGCTGGGGTGTTGTTGAAGTTGGGTACTTATGGCTTACTGCGATTTGGCATGAACTTATTACCGGAAGCTTGGGGTTATTTAGCCCCTTGGTTAGCAACTTGGGCTGTAGTCAGTGTACTATTTGGCTCATCCTGTGCGATCGCTCAAACCGATATGAAAAAAATGGTGGCGTACAGTTCCATTGGACATATGGGTTACGTGCTGTTAGCGGCGGCGGCGGCCACACCTTTAAGTACCTTGGGCGCAGTCATGCAAATGATTAGCCACGGCTTGATTTCGGCGCTGCTGTTTTTGCTGGTGGGGGTTGTTTACAAAAAAGCTGGTAGCCGTGATTTAGATGTGATTCAAGGGCTGCTGAACCCAGAACGAGGTTTACCAGTAATTGGTAGCTTAATGGTTTTAGGCGTAATGGCCAGCGCTGGTATCCCCGGAATGGTCGGGTTTATTGCGGAATTTATCGTGTTTCGCGGCAGTTTTCCCGTATTTCCAGTGCAAACATTGTTATCCATGCTGGGTACAGGCTTAACTGCGGTGTACTTCTTAATTTTGATGAATCGGGCCTTTTTTGGCAGGTTGTCAGCACAAGTCACCAACTTACCCCGTGTCTTTTGGAGCGATCGCCTGCCTGCGATGATATTAGCAGTATTGATTGTAATTTACGGCATCCAACCCGCTTGGTTAGTACGTTGGACTGAACCGACAATTACAGCAATGGTGAATACCCAAAATGTTGTGGCGGTGGCTTTGGATAAAGCAAAGGGGCTAGGGAGTAGGGAGTAGGGAGTGGGGAGTAGGGAGTGGGGAGTAGGGAGTAGGGAGTAGGGAGTAGGGAGTAGGGAGTAGGGAGTAGGRAGCGGGGAACTCGGGGCCCCCTCTGGGGATAAGGGGTAATGGGGAGTGGGGACTAGGACAAAATTTTTCCATAACTCCATACCCAATACCTATAATTTTTGGAGATGTCTAATGGTAACTATGAAGAAAAAAAAACCTGCTAATCACCCTTTAGCTGAGTATATTGACAGACTGCTGAATGGTGGTGCATTACTTCCCGACAATCCAGATAATGTACTGGAAGTAGTGGGCATCCTCAAAAGCTATGGCGTAGTTTTAGATGCCTATTCTAAAAATCTTATATATATTGCCGAAAATCAATTTTTAGTATTTTTTCCCTTTTTTAAATACTTTAATGGCGAAATAAATTTTTCTAAATTATTACGTCACTGGTGGCATGACAGAATTAATTTTGAATATGCCGAATATTGTATGAAAGCCATGATGTGGCACGGTGGCGGCGGTTTAGATAAATATTTAGATACACCAGAATTTCAAGAAAGAGCGCACGCGGTTATTAAAGCAAAATTTAAAAATAATCCCATGATGATGGGAATGAATCAACTATTTCCCGACTTTTTAACGGAAATGTTGCGTGTCTCTGCCTACTACACTGGTTTGGGGCAATTTTGGCGGGTAATGGCTGATATGTTCCTGAGTTTATCAGACCGCTACGACCAAGGCGAAATCAAAACTATTCCCCAAGTTGTAGATCATATCAAAGCAGCTTTGGTGGCAGATGCTTTAAGGCCTATTACCTATGGTGTCAAAATTAAAGATAAAGTCTACGATATTATCCCCAAATCAGTGGGCTTGACCTTCCTTGCGGATACAGCCGTACCTTATGTAGAGGCAGTATTCTTTCGCGGAACCCCTTTTCACGGTACAGTTTCCTACAATGCCCAAGCATATCAAATTTCCCCAGACCAAGCCCGATTTCAGTATGGCGCACTTTATGCAGATCCTTTACCTATAGGTGGTGCAGGTATTCCTCCTACCTTATTGATGCAAGATATGCGTCATTATCTGCCAGATTATTTGCATAATGTTTATCGTCGTAGTCTTCGGGGTGAAGATGATTTGCGAGTGCAAATTTGCGTAAGTTTCCAAAAATCCATGTTTTGTGTGACTACGGCAGCGATTTTAGGACTGATGCCTTATCCTATGGATACTCAAGATCAATCTGAAAAAACTGCTAATCGGGTCTATTTACAAAAGTGGATGGATAGGTTAGAAACTTCAAGATTGCCAGAAGTGAATAAATAGCTGAATGTTTCACCAGTTTCACACAGAATCAAAAAGCAAAGGCGATCGCAGGGTCAGGCGATCGCTTACACTTTTGTCACAGCTATGATATTTATGTACTGGATGCATCTTCTCCAGAAGCAATCTCATCTATGTTGATCATCCAGGGAATACCTTGATTAATGGGAGAACTGATACTAATTTTTGCTTGGTTAGCAAATCGTTTTAAGTTATCAGCTAAATACGGAACAGTCGTCATAATTCGCTGATAGGTATTAATGTCATGGCACACTATAATTAATATTAGAATGCCACTATTAACTTTGAAATACCAGTGACAACTAGACAATAAAGTCCTTACCCGGCGTTTGCAAGTTAAGAAAAAGCTTTTTTTTGTTGCTTCTTCTAGTTGACTCAGCCAGACTCCGCTAATTTGCATTGTTTTTTGAGATGGCAAATCATCAGCCGAGAAATATGGTTGATACATAGGATTTCTTCGTTATTCAAAAGAGTAAGAAATTGATGTAGGCTGAATTATTTGGTAAACAATCGCGGAAATTGAATTAAGTCCATCAGTTACATCAGACTAAACAAAGTGCTAATCTAACTTCCATTCACTCCTTTATAGACTTTCTTTATATAATCGGTAGTGAATCCCTTCTCAGTTTCCTTAGATTTCTTTATGAATTAATCAATAAAAGTTCATAGTTATTAAATTGTCTTATAACTAGCTTAAAGAGCGTTTTTAATAGAGTATTTCTCACTAAAGTGAGGTACGAGTAAAGAAATAATTGTAAAAACTGGTAAAATGCACCCAAAGAGTTAATTAACACTACATCCCATTATCCAGATTGTCGCCAATCGATGGGAGTTTCTAAATAATCAGGTAGACGAGTTGTGCGATCGCCTAATGCCATCTTAATCTGTTGTAATTCTACGTTTTTTGCTCCTGTCAAAATCGCACCTTCTAGTTTGACATCACAAAAGTTAGCATCACACAGGTTAGCCCCCATCAGGTTAGTTCCAGAAAAATTGGCTTGATAGAGATTAGCCCGATGTAAGTCTGACCCCATAAGGTTGGCTTTATCTAAGTCAGCTTCAGCAAAACTAGCTTCCGTGAGATTGGCAAAAAAGATTTCTGTTTGTTGGAGTTTAGCAGCATTCAAGTTAGCCCCAGAAAGGTTGGCTCCATTGAGGTTTGCGCCTTGAAGGTTAGCCCCAATTAAACCTGCAAGTTGCAAATTAGCTTTACCAAGTTTTGTCCACTGCAAGTTAGCCAAAAACAATTTGGCTCCAGAGAGATTAGCAACTTTTAATGTTGCTTGTTGCAAATTGGCTTTATAAAGGTTGGCCCCACAGAGGTTAGCTGCACGCAGACTTGCACCTAAAAGATTAGCTCCTCGGAGATTTGCGCTAGAGAGGTTGGCTCGATTTAAATTTGCCCAACATAAGTTGGCTCGGTTCAAATTTGCTTTTAGCAGGTTGGCTTCATAGAGAATACAGCCAGCCAAGTTAGCACCATCGAGGTTAGCCCCACATAAAAATGAGGCCCGCAAGTCGGCTCCACACAAATTAGAGCCACGCAAATCGGCTTTTTCTAAGTTAGCACCCAGCAAATCGGCTCGTCGGATGTCTGTATTCCGTAAATCCAGCTTTTGATTGTCCTCTTCTATTAAGGAATTGCGCCTACCAATAACAGTCAAAGCAGCTTGAATATCCCGGCGAATTTTGGGTAATGCTTTACGGGTGTCCGATTCCAACTTCTGTTTACGATACACCCCGGTTTTAGGCCTATCCAAGTTCCTAGGCTGTAGGTACTCCAGTCTTTGTTGCTCATCCTCAAGTTGAATAGGCGCATTTTCTCGCACAAAAGCCGTCAGGATTTCCATAATTGTCCAATGTTCTTTGGGAAAATCCTGGGCGACTCTTTCTAAGATATAGATTGCACCTGTTCGGGTTTCAATCTTGTCATGACCTAACTGGGTAATAGCTCCCATAAAGCATTCGATCAGCATCTTATCTTGAGTTATTTGGGAATTTTGAATGCTGATTTCATTACTTTTTTCAGCAGCCAGTCTCCATTGAAGGATTTCTGCTGAAGCCTTTTTTTGCAGATTATCCGCACGTTTAGCCGCATAATAGGCATTAATTAATATTGCCAATCCCAAAAAAATTATGGCAGTACTAGTTAATACCTGATTTCTGTACTGTATTTGTTGAGCAGTTGTTAATTCCTCGAAATAGGATGAAACAAAGGCAATTAAAGTTAGTGATAGTACAAATACAACTGTTATAGCTATCAACCAACGCCAGAATGTGTCTGTCTTATTAGCAGACATAGCAGTAATATTCCTTACTACACAGAGTTATTACTTAGATATTGAGAACATAAGTATACCATTTAGCTGATAGTTTGAATATCCAGCATAATATTTAATTGTTGAATATACATCCCAAGACTTAATTAATAGTGATTGTTTGCATAAAAAGGTATTAAATATAACATTATTAAATATTTTAAGATCAATCTTGTCAGTTCGCTCTAAAGGGGCTTTATGCATCAAAACTTCTAACATCGGTCAAAGCCACATTAGCTTCTCGGAGATTTGCCCCTTGGAGTGTTGCATCCCTGAGAGTCGCCCCTTGTAGATTTGCTAGATATAAATTTGCCCCCTGAAGATTAGCACCACAAAGGTTAGCACCAGTCAGATTCGCTGCACTGAGAATTGCCCCCTGAAGATTAGCACCACAGAGGTTAGCCCCGTCCAGATTTGCTCCACTGAGAACTGCTCCAGACAAATTCACCCCAGTCAAATTAGCTTGGGAGAGATTCACGTGATAGAGATTTGTGAGTTGTAAATTTGCTTGATTGAGATTAGCACCCCGTATATTTGTGTAGCTCAAATCCAGCAATTCGTTTTCTTGATCTTGCGCCGTATCTCTTCTACCAATTACCGTCAAAGCACCTTGAATATCTAGAGAAATTTTTGGTAATAAATTGCTATGACACTCAACTTGATTAATGTAAATAGTATTATTTCTGACAAAATTAGTTAGGATTTCCATGATTTGCCAGTGATATTTGGGACAAGCTAGAGCAATTTGCTCTAAATCATAAATTATTGCTAGCCTGTTATCTGTTTTTTGATGATTCAGAGCTTCTCTAGCTGCAATGAAGCGCTGGGGCCAATCCGGAAATAGAATATTTACCCTTGTTTTTTGGTAAGAATCTATCCTTGGCAAGATTTCTGTTAATGATATTTGATGATTGGTTAACTGATTTTTTACAGAGTGATAAGTGTTAATAATTGCAGTCAACATAAATGCCAATAATTATGATTATTTTATTGATATATGTTATTGTCTCTAGATTGATAAATTTAATCATGAGTAAATGTAATGATTTTTTCTTTTGTAAAGATAGAAAATATAACTCTTGTTTTTATAGAGACAGATTATAATCGTAGAATATTAGTATAATTTTATGCATTAATTCTATATATTCTTAAATGAATAGCTATTTATTTCGTGCAAATCTATAGAAAATAATATACATATGCAACAAAATAAAATGCCCCTCAATCAGAATTTAGTGTTAATGGGTGGCGGACACAGCCATGCCATTGTGTTAAAAATGTGGGGGATGAAACAGATCCCCGGAGTACGTGTGACTTTGATTACTCCAACTTTAGAAACACCTTACTCTGGGATGTTACCAGGACACATCGCCGGATTGTATGACCATGATGATTGTCATATTGATTTACAAAAATTGGCTAAATTTGCCCAAGCACAGTTATATCTTGATAGAGCAGTGGGACTGGATTTAAAAAACCACAAAGTAATTTGCGCTAATGATTCTGCCGTAGATTTTGATGTTTTATCTATTGACATTGGTAGCACTCCAGCCACAATATCGGTATCAGGTGCCACAGAATATGCAATTGCCGCTAAACCAGTACCACAACTATTAGAACACTGGTATCAGCTATTAGAAGATGTAACCAAAAATCCCCAACAACCTCTAAGTATTGCGATTGTGGGAGGTGGCACCGGTGGGGTGGAATTAGCATTGTCGATGCAATCACATTTACAGCAGATTTTGGTACAAAATCAACAACCAATTCATCACATCAAAATTAATTTATTCCAACGCCATGATGTCCTTTTGCCTAATTATCATCAATCAGTACAACGACAATTTCAGAAAATTTTAATTAATCGCGGTATTAATTTATATTTAGGAGAAAGTGTATGCCAAATTGCACCACAAAAAAATATTAATCAAACATTAGAAAAATTTGATATTAAATGTGAATCTGGGTTATTAGTAGAATGCCATAAAATTTTTTGGGTAACACAAGCATCAGCACCTCAATGGTTAAAAGGTACAGGACTAGGTACTGATGAAGCAGGCTTTATTTTAGTAAATGATACATTACAATCACAAACCCACACAGGGGTATTTGCTGCGGGGGACATTGCCACAATGGTTAATTATCCTCGTCCCAAAGCTGGGGTATTTGCTGTTCGCCAAGGTAAACCACTGTTTGAGAACTTGCAAAGGGTTTTATTAGGCAAATCTCTTAAACCCCATAGACCACAGCAACAATATTTAAGTCTAATTGGTACTGGCGATCAACGAGCGATCGCCACCAAAGGAATTTTTACTTCACCACCTCACCCATTAGTCTGGTGCTGGAAAGATTGGATTGACCATCGCTTTATGGAACAATTTGACAAGGGGCTAGAGGCGCTTAGGCTAGAGTAGTGTATTGTATGGACATGAAAAGCGTTGTCAATGATCAAGGTTTATACTCATGGGTTTTAAATTAGAAAGCGTCATTCCCTGGGGACGTTCCATGCAGGAATACATCCAGATGTTTGATTTAACTCCTGAAGAACTCAACTTAAATATCCTTGATTGTGCTGGCGGCCCTGCTAGTTTCAATGTGGAAATGACACTTCAAGGCTATCAAGTTATTTCCTGTGACCCGGTTTATCAATTCACAGCAGATGAAATTTATCAACGCATTCAAGATACTTATGAAACAGTCATACAAGGTGTCACAGCTAATCAAGAATGCTATGTTTGGCAGAATATTCCATCACCAGAAATGATGGGTGAAATTCGCATGGCGGCGATGAATAAATTTTTGCAAGATTTTCCCTTGGGGATTAATCAAGAGCGTTATGTAAAAGATGAGTTACCCGTATTATCTTTTGAGTCTAATCAATTTGATCTAGCTTTGTGTTCCCATTTATTATTCACTTATTCTGAGCAATTATCCGTAGACTTTCACTTAGCATCTATTGTGGAGATGTGCCGAGTTGCTAAAGAAGTACGCATATTTCCCTTATTAAAATTATCTGGTGAATTATCTCCCTGGCTACAACCAGTGATGAATGAACTACAACAACGGGGATATTCAGTAAAAATTCAGCAAGTTCCTTATGAATTTCAAAAGCATGGTCATCAAATGTTGTGTATCAATAAGTAGTTAGGCAAAATTAAATTCATTCGTGGAGATGGGGTCTAGGGAGCAGATAAATTAAAATATTACAATTCATTACACATTTCGTAATATATTAGATTTGCAACCCCGTTTTTCAGTCTAGATCTTCTGATGTAGATGCGAATGTAATTCGCCTAAATAATTGAGCTTATGAATCAAATAGTCTGGATCGCAAGACACGCTAACCGCCTCGATTTCGTAAACCCTGATTGGTTTCTCACCGCAGAACGACGTTACGATCCTCCTCTGTCTGAGGATGGTATGGTGCAGGCCCAACAGTTAGCTCAACGCTTGCAAACAGAAAAAATTTCTCATATTTTTGCTTCGCCATTTCTGCGAACTGTACAAACTGCCAGTGCTGTTGCCGAAGTTCTCGATTTACCCATTCAACTGGAAACAGGTTTAAGTGAGTGGTTAAATCCCGCTTGGATGTCAGAAGAACCAGAAAGATTGTCAATTCCAGCGTTAGCAGAATTATTCCCCAGAATTGATCTTAGCTACACATCAAGAATCGCGGCGCAATATCCAGAAACTCACGAAAAAGTACGAGAACGTTCCGCCCAAACTGCGAGATGTTTAGCTACTGAATGCTATCCCCAGAATATCTTGCTGGTAGCGCATGGTGCATCTGTACTAGGGGCAGCGATGGGGCTAGTAGGTGAAATTGCCAAAACAGAGGTGAAGGCTTCTTTATGTTCCCTAGTGAAAGTCGTGCGCCAAGGCCCTGAATGGTTGCTAGAACTAAAGGGAGATACTTCTCATTTGACACAGATCGAGGAAGTGATTCGATTTGCTTAAATCCTTAATTGGGATTTTAAATCATGACTGGTAGCATCCTGGGTTTAAGCTACAGAAAAAGTAATTAATTCTCTAATTAAGTTGTATGACCTTGTTACTAGCAGGAGACATCGGCGGTACGAAAACTATTTTGCGCCTGGTGGAAGCTTCAAATTCACTAGAATTACGTACTCTTTATGAGGAAACTTACCGCAGTGGGGATTTTCCTGATTTAGTACCGTTAGTGCAGCAGTTTTTGGTCAAAGCTAATACACAAGTACCACAAAAGGCTTGTTTTGCGATCGCCGGGCCAGTGGTAAATAATACTGCCAAACTCACAAATTTAGCTTGGTATCTAGATACCCAACGTTTGCAACAAGAATTAGGCATTGAAGCTATTTCCCTAATTAATGATTTTGCGGCGGTAGGTTACGGCATTTTCGGGTTAAGTAAACAAGACTTGCTAACTTTGCAACCTGGCAAACACAAACTTGAAGCGCCTATTGCCATTATTGGTGCTGGTACTGGTTTAGGACAAGGATTTTTAATTAAACAAGGCAACTACTATCAAGTTTTTCCCTCCGAAGGTGGACACGCCGATTTTGCCCCCCGTAGTGAGTTGGAATTTCAGCTATTAAAATACCTGCTGGATAAACATGATATTCAGCGTGTTTCGGTGGAAAGAGTAGTTTCGGGCCAGGGAGTTGTCGCTATTTACCAATTTTTACGCGATCGCAAAATAGGAGCGGAATCACCAGAAATCGCCCAAGTAGTCAGAACCTGGGAACAAGAAGCCGGACATGAAAAAAGCGTTGATCCCGGTGCAGCCATAGGTACAGCCGCTATCCAAGGAAGCGATCGCCTATCTGTCCAAACTTTGCAATTATTTGTAGACATTTACGGTGCAGAAGCCGGCAATCTCGCCCTAAAATTCTTACCTTATGGCGGCTTATATATTGCTGGTGGCATTGCGCCTAAAATATTACCACTGCTGCAAAACGGTAGTTTTCTTTTGAACTTTAGCCAAAAAGGTAGGATGCGTCCCCTACTAGAAGAAATACCCGTGTATATTATTCTCAATCAACAAGTGGGGCTAATTGGTGCGGCCTTATGCGCTACTAGGTTATAACAGCTGACATCATCAGTAATTCTGCATCTGTGATAGCTAAAATTATGACCTTTAGAGGCTTGTTACCACTCATGACTGCCACTATGATTTGTGGTGGATCTGTTCTAGTCGAAGCACGTCAACCCCAACGTCCAGTTTCTGCTGCCAAACCAACTACCACTCAACCCGTACAGCCACAATGGAAATCTTTCACACCCCCAGACGGGCGCTTTACGGTTTTGATGCCAGGCCAGCCAGAGAGAAATAGTGAAACCCAAAAAACTTACATGGGAGAAATTAATTTAGAAATGTTTGTGGCCCAACCGCCAAAGCAAGAAGTTGCTTATGTGGTTGTCTATAATGACTTTCCTTACAGTTACGGACAAATGACCAATCCCCAAACAATACTCAATAATGCTAAGGATATGGCCTTAAAAACTACGAAAAGCAACTTAATTAGTCAGCGTGACATTCGCAGTTCCAATGGTCATCCTGGCAAAGAAATTGTGTATGTCAACACAGGCGGTAAAATTACCAGAAACAGGATGTATGTTGCTGAGGGGCGTTTGTATCAAGTAATGGCCATTACTAGTAGAAAACAACAACAGACTTTAACCAGAACCATCACCGGATATTTAAATTCCTTCCACGTGGTTTTGAAAAAGTGAGATAAAACATTTCTCTTTTTATGGGGTACATCTGGTTGATGCTAGAGCCTAGGTGTACCTTATTTAATTAGGAACTGTTATGAATACCCAATCACTTCATTCCACCAAGGCTATCTTTTCTCTAGCAGCAACATCCGATTGTCTTCTAAAATGAAGGCTTTGGGCACTTAAAGTACTTAACCCACAGTCACCTGGTTAGTATCCACATTTGTAGCGCCATGAACTGAGCCCGCCACAGAAATCATCTTATTGAGAACTGTTTGGTTGGGAACTTGTCCTTTTAGAACCACAGTGCTGCTTGTTTGAGCAACCCAAAGGGTACTAACATCATCTAGTTGTGGGTCTTCATCAAAAGCTAATGCTACCCGCTTGGCTAAACCACTTTGGTCGTATTCTCCGTTCAATCCTAAACGCTCTGGTGGAATTGATTGCGTAGCAGCAGGCGCAGTACTAGTAGTAGAAGCTTGTGGTACTGGCTGCGGTTGAGGATTAACTTGTGCATTTTTGGGTTTATTTAATCCAAATAGTCTTTTTAACCAACTCATACAGACTTTTCTCCTAGTTTCATGAAATACTCATCAGATCTGTAGTATAAAAGCTTTAGAAATAACGCGCATCTGTCGACGAAAAGATATGCACTCACACAGACTTATACTTTCAGTATGATTTGTTCATAACTTTTCTTGAGAGTTTGTAATGAATGCAGGTATTAAGTTTAAAATGGAAACTTAGATCATAATTTAGCAATTTAGAGCAGTACGTGTAAGGCAGTGATTTACTAGTTTTTGTATTAGTAACATACTGCCTGAGGCTGTTTTGGCGAAGATGAAACATACCCTTTCAGTTCTAGTAGAAGATGAGGCGGGTGTTCTATCCCGCATTTCTAGTTTATTTGCGCGTCGCGGCTTCAATATAGAAAGCCTTGCTGTTGGCCCAGCCGAACAAGGCGGAGTTTCCCGAATTACGATGATTGTACCTGGTGATGATCGCGTGATTGAGCAACTTACCAAGCAACTATACAAATTGGTCAATGTCCTTAAGGTACAGGATATTACCGAAACTCCTTGCGTAGAGCGAGAATTAATGCTGCTGAAGGTAAATGCTACTAGTAGCAACCGCTCAGAAGTGGTCGAATTAGCTCAGATTTTTCGGGCACGAGTGGTCGATGTGGCAGAAGATTCTCTAACTCTAGAAGTTGTAGGAGATCCTGGTAAAATGGTTGCGATCGTCCAAGTGTTACAAAAATTTGGTCTAAGGGAAATCGCTCGTACTGGCAAAATTGCCCTCACTCGCGAGTCTGGTGTGAATACTGAGTTGCTTAAGTCTTTAGAAGCTAAGGTTTAGTTAAAACATACTTGAAGTAACATAGATGTTAAGACTCCCACGCTTGTTCATGAACAGTCGTGGGATTTTTGCATCAACACACTGCTTATAGATTAGTAGCGGGGGTTAAACTATTAATGAAATTCTGGGAAATCAAAAGCGAGGAAAAAACAAAAGCCCCAACACTTGTATGTGTTGAGGCTGATGTGATGAAAAATAAACCTGGCACCGAGCTATTTTTGCGGGAGGCTACCCTCCAACTATCGTCGCCGCAGCAGCGTTTCACCTCTGAGTTCGGGAAGGGATCAGTGTGGTTCCACCGCGCAATAGACACCAGGAAAACCTGTATGTTGGGTACAAAACCCTGAAGACTGCAAAGTAACGCGAACCAAATGTTGTTGAGGTCAAGCCCTCGGTCTGTTAGTACTCCTTTGCTTCATGCATTGCTACACTTCCACATAGAGCCTATGAACCTGTAATCTACAGGTGACCTTACCTACTTATGTAGTGAGAGCACTCATCTTGAGGTGGGCTTCCCACTTAGATGCTTTCAGCGGTTATCCGCTCCGCACTTGGCTACCCAGCGTTTACCGTTGGTACGATAACTGGTACACCAGCGGTGCGTTCCTCCCGGTCCTCTCGTACTAAGGAGGACTCCTCTCAATGCTCTTACGCCTGCACCGGATATGGACCGAACTGTCTCACGACGTTCTGAACCCAGCTCACGTACCGCTTTAATGGGCGAACAGCCCAACCCTTGGGACGTACTTCCGCCCCAGGTTGCGATGAGCCGACATCGAGGTGCCAAACCTCCCCGTCGATGTGGACTCTTGGGGGAGATCAGCCTGTTATCCCTAGAGTAACTTTTATCCGTTGAGCGACGGCCATTCCATTCTGTGCCGTCGGATCACTAAGGCCGACTTTCGTCCCTGCTTGAGTTGTCACTCTCGCAGTCAAGCTCTCTTTATGCCTTTACACTCGCCGCACGGTTTCCAAGCGTGCTGAGAGAACCTTTGCGCGCCTCCGTTACCTTTTAGGAGGCGACCGCCCCAGTCAAACTGCCCACCTGAAACTGTTCCTACACCCGATAAGGGTGCGAGGTTAGAATTCTAGCTTCGCCAGAGTGGTATCTCACCGTTAGCTCCATATTCCCCACAAGGAATATCTCATCGCTTCCCACCTATCCTGCGCAAGCGAAGCCCGAACACAATTCCAGGCTACAGTAAAGCTTCATAGGGTCTTTCTGTCCAGGTGCAGGCAGTCCGTATCTTCACAGACATTCCTATTTCGCCGAGTCTCTCTCTGAGACACCATCCAGATCGTTACGCCTTTCGTGCGGGTCGGAACTTACCCGACAAGGAATTTCGCTACCTTAGGACCGTTATAGTTACGGCCGCCGTTCACCGGGGCTTCGGTCGTCAGCTTCAAGGCGAACCCCTGACCAACTTCCTTAACCTTCCGGCACTGGGCAGGCGTCAGCCCCCATACTTCCTCTTTCGAGTTGGCGGAGACCTGTGTTTTTGGTAAACAGTCGCCTGGATCTCTTCACTGCGACCCACGTCTAAGGTGGGTACCCCTTCTTCCGAAGTTACGGGGCCATTTTGCCGAGTTCCTTAGAGAGAGTTATCTCGCGCCCCTTGGTATTCTCAACCTCCCTACCTGTGTCGGTTTCGGGTACGGGTATTATGTCTTCATCACATTCCTAGCTTTTCTTGGCACTATCCTTCACCACGCGGAGTTCGTAAACTCCTCCCAAACCAATCAGGGTATGGCTATCTTTGATGCGTCCCTAGCAATGCTCCCACATAATAGTCAGGGATTATTCACCCTGTGTCCATCGACTACGCCGTTCGACCTCGCCTTAGGACCCGACTAACCCAGAGTGGACGAACCTGGCTCTGGAACCCTTAGGGTTTCGGGGCATTGGATTCTCACCAATGTTTGCGCTACTCAAGCCGACATTCTCACTTCCGTCTCGTCCACAGCTGCTCGCCGCTACTGCTTCTTCCTACTACGGAACGCTCCCCTACCGATTGATAATTAAATCAATCCCACAGCTTCGGTACATCGCTTAGCCCCGTTCATTTTCGGCGCAGGAGCGCTTGACTAGTGAGCTATTACGCACTCTTTTAAGGTTGGCTGCTTCTAGGCAAACCTCCTAGTTGTCTGTGCACTCCCACCTCCTTTATCACTTAGCGATGATTTGGGGACCTTAGCTGGTGGTCTGGGCTGTTTCCCTCTTGACAATGAAGCTTATCCCCCACTGTCTCACTGGCAATGTGTTCTCTGGGTATTCTGAGTTTGTCTCGATTTGGTACCGGTCTCCCAGCCCGCACCGAAACAGTGCTTTACCCCCCAGATTTAATCATTACCGCTGCGCCTAAACACATTTCGGGGAGAACCAGCTAGCTCCTGGTTCGATTGGCATTTCACCCCTAACCACAGCTCATCCGCCGATTTTTCAACATCGGTCGGTTCGGACCTCCACTTGGTGTTACCCAAGCTTCATCCTGGCCATGGTTAGATCACCAGGGTTCGGGTCTATAAACACTGATTTTCGCCCTCTTCAGACTCGGTTTCCCTTTGGCTCCGACATTCTCGTCTTAACCTACCAGTGCCTATAAGTCGCCGGCTCATTCTTCAACAGGCACGCGGTCATCCGTTGAATCGGACTCCCACTGCTTGTAAGCTGACGGTTTCATGTTCTATTTCACTCCCCTTCCGGGGTTCTTTTCACCTTTCCCTCGCGGTACTGGTTCACTATCGGTCACACAGTAGTATTTAGCCTTACGAGATGGTCCTCGCTGATTCACATGGGATTCCTCGTGCCCCATGCTACTCGGGATTCAGCTACTATCCTTTAGTTTTYGACTACAGGACTTTCACCTTCTTTGGTACAGTATTTAGCTGTTTCGTCTAACCTCTAGATTCGATATCGCTGTCCCACTACCCCAAAGGATAAATCCTTTGGTTTAGGCTCTTCCCCTTTCGCTCACCACTACTTAGGGAATCTCTTTTGATTTCTTTTCCTCCAGCTACTAAGATGTTTCAGTTCGCTGGGTTGGCTCTTTCCTGCCTATATATTCAGCAGGTAGTCTTTAGGGTTGCCCCATTCGGAAACCTCCGGCTCAATGTTTGCTTCCAACTCCCCGGAGTATATCGTCGGTAACCACGTCCTTCTTCGCCTCTGTGTGCCTAGGTATCCACCGTCAGCCCTTATTAGCTTGACCACTTATACATTGGTTTTCCACTTGCAAACACTTTTGTCTGTGTCTGCCTGCTTTTTTCGCGTTACTATGCAGTTTTCAAGGTTCTGGCTGGACTTTCACCCAGCAGTCTGGCTTCTAAGTGCCATATTGCTGAACTTTTTTCCAATTAATCAATTAAATTTAACTATTTATGAACTGAACCCAAAATATTTTGAAAGCTTTTACCAATCTCGACCGACCTAGGTTAGACCAACTCAGTCTCTATTCACTTTGTGTTTTCGAGTTCTGAGGGGTATAGGTCTCCCTAAAAGGAGGTGATCCAGCCACACCTTCCGGTACGGCTACCTTGTTACGACTTCACCCCAGTCACCAGTCCTGCCTTAGGCATCCTCCTCTCCGAAAAGTTGGAGTAATGACTTCGGGC
>JAKOMP010000216.1 GCA_022241785.1 Cyanocohniella sp. LLY
TTCTGTTTTAAATCCCCGCACGACACTCCAGGGTTTTGGAGAATTAACAAGTTTAGACTTAAGCACAATAGAGAATAATTTCCGGGCTAACTTGCAAATGCGCCAGGAATTGAGCGATGTTAATCCTCACATATTGACTTCGGCTGCCTCGGGCCGGACGTGCGCACGGGCCTCATCAGCCATACGCCGCGCAACAACAGCTCGATGTTGCAGTGGATCCTGATGGCCTTCAACCAGCCCTTCGAGGAAGGCTCCTATGCCGGCCTCTACAAGCGCTATTCCGAGTTCGTTACCTCCGAATATGAGCGGCATGGGCGCGTCGTCCTTATCGTGGACGAGGCGCAGAACCTCGATGCGGAAAAGCTCGAAGAGTTGCGCATGTTGTCCAACGTGAACACCGAGGACATGATGATGCAGCTTATCCTCGTCGGGCAGCCCGAATTGCGGGCAACCCTGCAGGGGCCGGGCATGGAGCAGTTCGCGCAGCGTGTCTCCTCCGATTTCAACCTGCCTGCATTGCAGGCTTCGGAAGCGATGTTCTATTTCGACCATCGCCTGCGCGTGGCGGGCTGCGAGCGGGAGCTGTTTTCCAACGAAGCCAAGCGCATGATCCACGAGGATTCAAAGGGCGTACCGCGCCTGATGAACGTCCTTGCAGATCGTTGCCTCGTCTATGCCTATGCCGAGGAAGCGTCGATGGTGACGCCGCGCATCGTCAACCAGGTGATCGCCGACCGCGCCCAGCACGGAGTCTTCGGCTCCCGCGTCGAAGCGGTACCCGTTGCTGGAACGATCTGAACGATTTTTATTCGTTGAGCATGAAAATGGCGGCTCCGGGGCCGCCATTTTTCGTGTCACAGGTTAAGTTCGGAATGTGATCCAAGACGTGCCAGTAGCAGTCGATCATCTCCGATCTTTTTGTAGATCAGCACAAGATCCGGACGGATATGGCAGTCGCGAAAATCTCTCCAGCTTCTCGTGAGCGCGTGAACAGTGCTATGCTCAATCGTCCGCATGCAGGTTTTCAAACAGCGCGTCAACGGTCCCGTATCGCTTCAGATCGCCGCCGTCGAACTCTTCGAGAGCGGCCAAAGTCTCGGCGTTAGGCTGGAACAGAAGGGGCGGAATGGCTTTATCCTGGGCGATCCGGGTCATAAGAACACGGACTACGTCGCTCACGGTAAGGCCCGATGCCTGGATGATCCGCGACGCTGCAAGCTGAATGTCTTCCGGTACTCGCGCTTGCACCATACGGCTAGCAGGCATGGCTCGACCCCATGTGTATTTCACTGCAGTACATATGCGCGTTCGGTGATGCGTCGTCCAGTTACCCCGACCATCCGATAGAGCGTGCGGCGGCAAGCGTCATGTGGCCAAGCAACAGGCCGAGAATGACGGCCGGCACCACGACCCCCTCATAGCGCCAATCGAACAGGCGATGCCGGATCTTGAACGCGAAGGCGATCGGCCATGACGAGAACTGC
>JAKOMP010000043.1 GCA_022241785.1 Cyanocohniella sp. LLY
GCATGACATGCTTCTGCATTTGACTCCGCACTGCTTCTTCAATTCCTGCAAGATTTGTGAGCTTTTCTTTTGACGTATCTTCGTACAATATTTTAGAGATCGCCTGAATATGTTCTTGAAGAGCTTGCTTTTGTTCTGGGGTCATCGGTAAGTAAATACACTCGTCTTACTTATCCTGACTGATTTTCGCCTTCTTTGCAAAAAACTGGGATGCTCCCTATTAAAGCTTTCTACTGAAAGTACAAAGTGCAATATGTACACTCCAGCCCATTTGCCATAAATTTTCGATAAATATGGTTCACAATAAACATTTATAGAACTTTACAGGCGAGCAAAGTACATCGCAGAAAACAGTAACTACAGATAAATATGTACCTTATCTCCGATGAGAACTGCTATATCTGCAATTTTTATCTTTAATACTCTAGATATATAGAAGCAAGTGACACGGGAATGCTGATAATGAACTATAGAAAGTTTATTTCATTGTTGAAACCTCTTCTATCTTGTTGCCTCCCTCTATGAGTAAAACCACTGATGGAGAAAAAACTTACAATTAAACACACACTGATTCGATTTCATTTGCTTGAATAGCTATATTGAGAGGATTACAATTCACTATTCTGGATTATGTCTAGTAAGTTCATTGACGTTAGGGAATATACTGTCCGGGCCCATAAAAGGCAAATTCATACTCGCGTTTTCCATTTTGTCTGTAAACAGTGCAATGAGACTACACAACGTGAGACTTTTGGCCCTCGTCCGTTATATTGCGAGCAATGCCGTCCTCCACAAGCACCAAAAAAATCTCATCAGCCTTCTCAAAAAGCCAAGCCTAGACCAATGACTTATAAAAGTGATACCGATTTGGGTTGATTTAAAAATTTATGAATAATCTACAATTACAGCCACCTCAAACTTTTCTCTCTCCATTGTTAGAACTACGAGACTACTATGCTCGCCTTGTAAAAGAGTACGAAATTTTATACACAGAGGCGCGATCGCAGCTCCATCATGTAGATGCTTTATTGTCTAACTTGTCTCCTCAATCAGATATTCAGGACAAGTTGACAGCAGTGGGAACGCTAGATCTGGTATCTTCTTCTACTCCCGAAGACTCGTCGTTATCTGAGTCTGATATCAACTCGCTTGATTCTAGCCAGTCTGAACTGCCAGAGTCAGACAATGTAGAGACAGATAATTTATCTCCTGCAACTAGAGATATTCCAGACTTGTCAACATCAACAACATCCCTTGCAAATATAGATAAGCCCATCAAGGTACCAGATGTGCCAATGTTACCTGAGTATCAAACTCAAAGTCGCATGGAAGCTATCAAAAATCTTTTGCAAGAGTATCTTGGCACTGTCTGTCATATAGATTTCATCGTGCGATCGCTTTATGGAGATTTAGATCAACCTATCTTTAAAGTCGTCAAAGGTAGAGTCCAATCTTCATTGACACAAGGCAAAGAAAGACATGTTTGGAGCGCTATTCCCGACGAGCCTGGTTGTTATACTCTGGATTTAGCTTTAGTAACCTCCAACAAGACTAAAGGCATCCCTCGGACTGCTAATAAAAAGAAGAAATCTTTCTCAATTCCGAGTACGAATGTTATCCCTATGCTCCCAGAATTTGAGGGTCTATTTTTAATAGATGCTCTTTCTGATTTTCTGGAAAAAAATTCGGGGATAGTTTTCAGTGTTGCGGAAATTATCGAGGGTCTTTATGGAGAACTAGATGAGCAAGAAGTTAGAGAGGTAAAGAGTAAGGTACTGAATGAACTTTCTAGAGGTTATCGCACAGGGCGATTTTCTAGAGTGCCTGACAAAATCGGCTTTTATACTTGGGACTCAAAGTTGATGTTAGAAGCAAGTCGAGGGAGGTAAAGAGGCAAGGGGGCAGGGGAGAAAGACTGGGAAGGAGCAAGTTCTTTCTCCTCTGCATTTCTACATCCCTACTTCTTTGTTCAAGATTCCCAAGCAAGAGTTCGCTTCACGGCTTGTTTCCAGGTGGCGAAGTTGGCTTTTCCTTGATGGTTGTCTGGGTTTGGTTCAAATATGCGGTCAATTTTTCTTTGGCTGACTAGTGCTGCATAATCATCCCAAAATCCTATGGCTAATCCTGCGGCAAAGGCTGCTCCTTGTACGGTGGTGTCGCGCATAATAGGGCGTGCTACGGGAATCCCTAAAATGTCTGCCTGGAATTGCATGAGAAAATTGTTCTCGCAAGCACCGCCATCTACAGTTAACTGTTGCATGGGAGTACCACAAGAAGTGTTGATTGCTTCTACTACTTCTAAAACTTGGTAGGCGATCGCTTCTAAAACTGCACGGACTAAATGCTGGGGTTGGACACTGGCGGTAATGCCAAAAAAGGCTCCTCTGGCGCTCATATCCCAATGGGGTGCGCCTAGTCCACTAAAGGCTGGGATAAAGTATACTCCACCGGTGTCTGTAACCTGATTTGCCATTGCTTCGGTTTCTGCGGCCGTTTTAATGAGTTTGATGCTATCACGTAACCATTGGATACAAGCGCCACTAGTAAACATACTACCTTCTAAGGCATAACCCATATTTAAAATATTGCTTTGATTTAGTTGTGTCCAAGCCACTGTGGAAATTAGTTGCTGTGAAGAACGCACAATTTCTGAGCCTGTATGCGCTACTAAAAAGCTACCAGTGCCATAAGTACATTTCATGAAACCGGGGCGATCGCAGCCATGACCAAACAAAGAAGCCTGTTGATCTCCTAAGATGGCGGTGATGGGAATTTTCGCACCTAGCAGAGTACTATCAGTAACACCAAATTTCCCTAAACTGGGCTGAATAGAAGGTAAAATCTGAGCCGGAATTTGTAATATTTCTAGTAATTTTTCATCCCATGTCCCAGTTTTCAGGTTCATTAACATTGTGCGACTGGCGTTGCTGTGGTCGGTAGCATGAACTTTACCACCTGTAAGTTTCCACAGTATCCAGGTATCAATGGTGCCTGCTAAGACGTTATTGAGGTTAATGTCAGTACAATGGTCTAATAGCCATTTCAATTTAGTAGCTGAGAAATAGGCATCGATAACTAAACCAGTGCGATCGCAAATCTCTTGAGCATAGCCTTGTGCTTGCAATTGATGACAAAAGGGGGCAGTACGGCGGTCTTGCCATACAATGGCTGGATGTAACGGTTTACCCGTAGTTTTATCCCAAATTAAGCAAGTTTCCCTCTGCACAGTTAGTCCCAATGCCGCAATTTCTGATGGTGTAATTTGAGCATTTTTAATGGCAGTTTGCATCACCCAACAAGTATCACGCCAAATTTCTTCAGGGTCGTGTTCCAACCATCCCGGACGAGGATAATATTGGGTAAGTTCTTTGTATGCTTGAGCGATAATCTCGCCGTTTATATTAAATACAAAAGCGCGATTACCTGTTGTCCCTAAATCTAATGCCAAAATATAGCGCGATGAAGTTGGGCTACTGAATATCTGCATATGGAAAAACTCAGAATATGTTGCTTAAAAACCATATTCCTACATCGTTTGCCAATCTTCTTCAAGTATCTTGTATATTAGTACTTCATTGCCAAAAATTGTTGTTGTTCCTTGCAAGTTTGCCCCTAACTTCTGGGCAACCCGGATAGAAGAAATATTTTCGGGAAAAATTAAACTAATTATTTGGGATTGCTGGAGAACCTGAAAAGCATAATCTATAGCAGCCTTTGCACCTTCTGTAGCCAAACCACATCCCCAAAAAGCCCGCCGTAAACTCCAACCAATTTCAAATCCTGGCCAGCCTTCTGGTTGCCAACAACCAATCCGACCAATCATTTGACCACTTTGGCGTTCCTCAACCGCCCACATTCCATAACCCCGTAGTTGCCAGTGACCAACAATCATCGCCATATTTCGCCAAGCATCTTCACGTGATAGAGGTTTTCCCATACCGATGTAGCGCATAACTTCTGAATCACTGCACATCTCGGCATAAGCATCAAAATCTGCTGCACACCATCCGCGCAGAATCAGACGTGGAGTATCAACTTGAGGAATTAACATGTCGAAATTACGAATTACAAATTACGGTATAAAAAAACTATTGTAGGGTGGATGTCCTCGCCCACCCAGAACAGGCAAGATGCTGAAATTATTACAGTCAACAGGATTAAAATGAAAGGGTGATATTTGACCAGCAAAGGCGATCGCCTCCACTTCCTCTCTATCCAGTAATGTAGTTCTCTTATGAGTGTTATCATCTCAGATGAAATCCTGCAAGCCTCTCAACTTACACCCAGCGAGTTTCGCCAGGAAATTGCCATATATCTGTTTCAAAGTGGTCATTTAACGCTGGGCTACGCTAGCCATTTAGCAGATATGTCACTCAATGCATTCCGCCATCTTCTGAAACAGCGAAAAATTGCCCTGTATTCCTATGATGTTGAAGATTTTGAGTTAGATTTGAAAAACTTACAGGAGTTAGGGCGATTGTGATTGTCATTAGCGACACATCAGCAATCACTAATTTGGCAGCAATAGACCAACTAATACTCCTGCCTATTCTCTACGAGCAAGTCATAATTCCAGAGGCAGTGTATCGCGAACTCGTAGACATTGATCCGCCCGTACCAGGAAGTAGCGAAGTTCAAACAGTTACTTGGTTAGAAGTCAAATTAATTAATAATCGTGAGGTTGTTGAACGACTTCAACATGAAGTGAGATTAGATCCAGGAGAGTCTGAAGCAATTGCACTGGCTTTGGAACTTGGAGCAGATTTACTACTGATTGATGAGCGTCGCGGTAGAGCAGAAGCTGACCGTTTAGGAATCAAAATTACTGGGCTACTGGGTATTTTGGTTGAGGCAAAACGGAAAAATTTAATTTTAGCTGTGAAACCTTTGATGGATGCTTTGATTGCTACCTCAGAGTTTCGAGTATCTTCAGCACTGTATGAGCAAATTTTAATTATAGTTAACGAAACTTAGTTGATGAGTGCCATAGTGAGGGTTAAGGAACCAACATATAAAAATTACGAATTACGAATTATGATATATTTTTTGGCATCAAAACTAATTAAACCCTGTTGTTGTAATTTCCCCATCAATCGGGTAATTGTGACTCTGGTAGTACAGCAAGCACTAGCAATATCTTCATGAGTGAAGCGAACACCTAAGCGAGTTCCTTCTGGCATAGGTTCACCGATTTCCTGTTTTAATAGTTCTAATAAATGGTGTAATCGTTCTTCTACTCGCCGTCTACCAGTAATAGCTAACAAAGATTCAGTCTGCTTTAAACGTTGATTGATTTTTGGTAATAAAGTATGACTCAGTAAGGGATCTGTGGCTATCTCTGTCACATAAATTGAGACTAATTCTACATCTGACAGGGCTGTGGCTTGATAAATAGGTAATGAGGTCATGTTAGAGCCAAAAACCATATCTTGACTAGCTAGTCCTATTAATATTTCTTCGCCGGTTTCACAAAAGGTACTTAATTTGACTAATCCCTGACGAACATACCAAATTAATAAGGGATTGAGGGAAATGGTATCCCCTTTAGGATGTTTATGTATAGCACGATCCTGACTGAGATCATTTTCATTGTTGAGTAGTTCAGGCTTTTTTCGCTGACGCTGATTGATATCACGTAACTGCCAGCGAATAGAGTTGACCCTACCCTGTGGATTGCGAACTACTGCCACTGTTAAAGCCGCGTTAAATAATTCACCATGATTTTTTTGCAAACTGACAACTAATTCTTTAACTCGATCAGATTGGGATAGTTGGTTGAGTTCTAGACGAAAAGCTTGCCTTTCTTCGGGGTGGACAAAGTTAACTATTGGTGTACCTACCAATAACTGTCGGGAAACGTTGAGCAATTTAGCTACGGCAAGATTCGCTTCTTGGATAATTCCTGCGGCATTTGTGACTAAATAGCCGTCGGGGGCTAACTCGAATAAATCTTGGTAGCGTTGGCGTTCTACTTCTAAAAAATTGCGTGTTTGGATGAGTTCTTTGTTTTGCTGATAAAGTTCTTCTGCTGCTAATTGCACCATTTTGGAAGTGCTATAGAGTTCCTTAAATGCTTGCGGTAGTAGTTCGGGCGGTATCCAAGGCAGGACGCTAGCTGTTTGATACAAGTCTGCTAAACGGCTATGTAATACTTCTGTTCTTTGGATAAATTGTTCTATATTCACTTTAAATTTCCTCTACTTGCTTGCAGAGGTTGAGCCAAAATTTTACTATATCCATCATGGGAAAAATTTCATCACTCTTGAGTCTGGCGGGTGATGGAACTTGCAATAAACTGTCATTGTTGACCATATGAACTCTGAATATGCACATATATTCTAGTGTTCTACTAATTTCTGAAACTACCACGAAAATCAGTAACACAGTACTTTAGTTACTAAAATGTTGCAATTAAATCTCAATTATCAAATGTTCATAACTTTCATCTCTAGTGGCTAATTGATGATATGTATGTACATACAGATTTTCTGATAAGACTTGATATTTGGTCATAAAAGCTTATTTTTATCTTTAGTAGGACAAGTCTGAATATTTAGCTAAACGCCCTCAGATCATAAATATTTTTGACAAAAGACGAATCAATGCAAGTTGTGATTAAGGAAGATATTCAATAAGCTGGTATAGATGGTAGGTAATTTGTAACTCTCTAACGGAGAGATAAAAGCTATACCAATAAAAATGGTAGTTCCGATAACAGGATTTAGACCAAGTTGTTTTGATATAGTATCTCAGTACTAAAACTTTTCTTTATGAAGCAGCTTTGTGTTGATTATTTCCATTCTTCATTAAGATAACTATTATTTTTTTCTTTAACTTCCACCCCCAGAGTCAGTTCATTACTAAGTAAGACATAGGGCAAAGTTTAAGTAAGATTGTGTGCCTGAATACAATAATTTTATGGCTCTGGCAGCGGTTTTAAAGGTCTTTTTAGGGAATATAGTGATTTGTACGACAATAAATTTATCAAAATATAGAACGTCTCCATCACACAAGAAGCCTAAAAATGTATAGAAAATTACGTGAAATCTTAATAATTATTAGCAACTTTAGTTAGAGAAAAGTTAAGAATTTATTTGCTGTATTGGTAGGTAAGCATAACAGCTGATCAACGCGCGAGGTCAAAGGAGTGATCAACACAGTGTGAAATTATCGCTGCTGATCATTCCTCTTTTTTGTTTTTCGCCCGAATTGGAGATGGTATTTATCTATGTGGTGTGTTGTGTGTTCCTAAACAAACTTGTTCGTAACGTTGACCGGCAATTTCCCAGGTAAATTCTGTTTCTACTAGTTGTCTACCGTTATCAGATAATTGAGAACGTAGTTGTGGATGATCGAATAGTTGACTAATGGCTTTGACATACTCAGCTGGTTCGTTGGCGCGTAATGCTCGGATGGGAGTATCTGCACCATCTACAGCTAGTCCTTCTAGACCGCGATCGCTTGCTACTATGGGTATACTGGCAGCCATTGCTTCTAAGGTTTTATTTTTAATACCAAACCCTGTCCGCATGGGGACAACACAGACGGTGGCTTTGTGTAGGTAATCTACCATTGAAGGCACGCTTCCTGTGACATTAACTCCTGGTTTTTCTTTGAGTGCTAAAACTTCTGGAGCCGGACGAGAACCGACAATATCAAAGGTGGTATCAGGATAAGCTTTTTGAATTTCTGGTAATACTTGGTTGACAAAAAAGCACACAGCATCAATGTTAGCTAAGTTATCCATAGCACCGATAAATACTAACTTATGTCCTCCCGGATCAGTGGTACGGTTGGGAAATGTCACTAAGTCTACGCCATTGGGAATTACCGTAATTTCACTGTCAGGGTTAAATTCTTGCAGTTGAATTTTATCTTCTTCGGTTGTCACAACCATTGCTGAGAACTTAGAGCAGTATCTTTGTTCATAACGTCTTAGTAAGGGTAAATTAATTTTATCTCGCAAGAGATTGTCAGAAACCCCCGTGGCTAGCTGGTTACGACAACTACCATAGACAGAACTATGAATATTGACTATGGTTTTAAGCGATTTTTGGAAATGCGATCGCACATAAATTTCATTGACACTATGCTCGCAGGTAATCACATCATATTTTTTTACTTGTACCGCGTCATCAATCCATGCTTGCATCTCGCTGGAATAGCGATTAGTCACACTAGGTGGTGTTCCCTGTAGTAGAAATTGACCCAAGCGCTGCACTTTTTTCCAGGGATTTGTAGCTGTTCCGTCATCTAAAGGACGATTAAAAACCACCAGATGCTCTACACAATCCCTTAAAGCGATTATTTCTGCATCTGTGACACTGCGATCGCGTTGAGTTACCAAGGTGATCCCATGACGTTGACTCAAATATTTCAGTAAATTAAACGTCCTGACTTGAGTTCCTCCCCGTGTTGGTGGATAGGGAAAGGTAGCCGAGAGTATCAAAATATTCATAGAAGTAAATCAAACGATGATACACATACCATGACCTGATTTAAGACTGGATGTCATCATCAATATCTCTTATTCACTGTTTTGTAAAGTTTTTATAAGTTTCTGTCCATCAAAAATTTATCTAGAGATGATACAGTACCGTATATTCACAGATATTCTGTTGCCTTTATAATGAAGTTGACAACAAATTATAATTGTCAAGAGTAATTTTGTCAGTTAAATAGGATTTAACAAGATGCAATCCTCCGGTATTTACACCCTGGCCAATGATGCTGTATTTGATCAATTAGTCGCTTTGCTCAATAGTATTGAGGTTAATGTTAGTCGAGATATTCCAGTATGTGTGATTCCTTATAATGACCAATTAGAGAGGGTTAAGGAAGAAATAGCTACTCGAGCAAATGTAACTATATTTGCAGATAAAAGCTCAATGCAGTATTGGGAAGACTTTTATAGTCAAGTTTGGAATGCTCATCCCAAAGCACATCAGAAAGTTCAAGGTCATCCTAAATGGTATAAAAATAGCAGTTTATTTAGAAAGATGTGTGCTTTTGATGGCCAATTTGACAAATTTGTTTTTTATGATGCCGATAGTTTAGCAATGAATCCATTGAATAGGGTCTTAGAAAAGCTTAACGACTATGAATTTATATTTGATGACTGGGAACACAAAAAAGCAACTCCTGTAGCAGCACTAAATTTTTCTGTGATTGAAAATGCCATTTCTTTACCAGAAGCTCAGGTGCGTTCTAAAATACATTGTTCCAGTTTTTTCGGGTCAAAACTTGGTGTTTTTAATCAACATGAGCGGGAAATACTCAAAGAGCAGTTGATCAACAACCATGAGTATGATTGGATTAACGAGTTGTCTTTGTGGTGTGATGCAGATTTATTTAATTACATGACATTGCGGTGCGATCGCCCACTATTTAACTTTACTCTCAGCCCTGATGGTCAGGATAGAACAGGTAATTGTGCTGATGCCGACCCCTTTGTCAATGTTAATAATATTCTTTATAACAAAGAAGGTTTAAAACCAATCCATCGTCTGCATTATATGAATTACCCTTCAATTTGTTTTCAGCGCTTGTCTCAAGGTGAAGATGTAAATATTCGTTATCAAGATGAATTTTTGCACTATCGCTTTTTGAAGAACCCAGAACAAAAACCTCGATATCTAAATCCACCCAGTCCATTAACTACCACGAGTCGTAATTTCCAAAAAGCCATCCACAAGGTGAAAAAAATTCTGACTTTAGCGCCAGTAAACTGAAGTCATTTGCAAATTACGGTTACAAACATGAAGCTGTTTTATTTTCGCTTTCCCAAGGGAATTAGCAATTTTGGCGATAATCTCAATCCTTGGATATGGGATCAATTACTACCAGGGGTATTTGATCAAGATAAAACAACTATCTTTGTTGGCATCGGATCACTGCTAAATGAGTACGTTCCCAAAGCCGAGAAAACAGCTGTTTTTGGATCTGGTGTTGGTTATGGCAAGCGCTTACCTCCAATAGATGAATCTTGGAAAATTTACTGTGTTAGAGGGCAACTCTCAGCCAAAGCATTGGGGGTTAAATCTGAATCCGCAGTTACAGATAGTGCTGTACTGATTAGGCGATTGTATAAACAGGCTAGTAGTAAAGTCAATCAATTCGCCTATATGCCTCACATTGATCATGCCATCCGTGGGGATACCGCCTGGAAACTGATATGTGAGCAAGCAGGAATCGCATATATTGACCCCCGTTGGCCCATCGAGCAAGTTTTGTCTGCTATTAGCCAAACAGAGGTATTGTTAGCTGAAGCCATGCATGGTGCGATCGTTGCTGATGCGCTGCGAGTGCCTTGGATTCCTATTTTAACCAGTGCTAGAATGTTTCCTTTCAAGTGGCAGGACTGGTGTTCATCAATTGATATAGAATACCAACCACACTATGTCATGCCTGATACAAAACTATATCCACCAGGGCCGGGAGTTCGTTCATCCTTGCGTTACTCAATCAAATGTGTCCAGCAGGCGCCACAAAGATTCTTCAAAGCTCTTTGGAAAGGCAATTCCGAAAAAATGGCAATTCAACTAGCTGATATTGCCAAGAATTCAAAACCTATATTAAGTAGCGAGTCTCGGATTGAGCAATTAACTGTTGAATTAGAAAAAAGGCTCGAGCAATTTAAAAAAGATGTAGCTTCTGGATACTTTCACCATTCTGGCTAGATACTTCGTGATTATAGTTTTTAACGGTCAAAATTATGGCTAAAATTAGTGTTTGCATTCCCACGTTTAATCGACAAAATCTCCTACCCTACGCAATTGAGAGCATACTTCAGCAATCTTATCAAGATTTTGAATTAATAGTTTGTGATGACGGATCTAGTGATAGTACACCTGATTTGATGTCACAGTATACAGACAACCGGATTAAATATATTCGTCATCCACAAAATATTGGTAAAAGTAATAATATGCGCTCTGGATTTGATGCAGCTCAGGGTGAATATTTTATCAAATTTGACGATGACGATAGACTAACACCGGATTTTTTAGCCCGGACTGCGGCAATACTTGATCAAAACTCTAGTATTGATTTTGTTGGCACAGATCATTGGATAATTGATATCAATAATGTTCGGCAGCAGGAGGAAACTCAAGAAAATTCCCTTCGCTGGGGTCGAACTAATTTAACAGAAGGTATAGTAGATAATTTATTAGAAGTGGTTTTTATTAACCAAAGCTTTCAAATTGGGGCTACGCTATTTCGCCGTAAAACATTACAAGAATTGGGTTTTATGTTACCCAATATCCAAAACTGTGAAGATAATGATTTATTTATCCGATTAGCTTTGGCTGAAAAAAAAGGTTATTATTTGCCTGAGTTATTGATGGAATATCGCTACCATGCAGAACAGCAAGGCATTAATCGAGCCATGCCTTATTTGTTTGATAAGATTCGGTATTTAGAAAATTATCAGTTTAAATCAGAAAAATTAGAGAAAGTCCGCCAGCATCGATTGGCTGAGACAAAGTTATTATTAGGCTTGCGTTTAATTGAAAAGGGTGACAACCAAAAAGGTAGAAAATTGGTGTTGGCAGGTAAGTCTTTTTCTACTACGAAAGCTTTAACTGGTTTAGGTTTGTCATTGTTACCAGTTGGGTTAAGGGGTCAGGTTTTTAATGTGCTGCGACAAATAAAAGGGTAATGTCTCGAGCCAAGGCGCAAAGGCGCGAAGAGATACCTAAGAAGTGAGTATACTTACTTCTGTGTTGGAATAATGGGGTTGGGTTGGTAATTTGTGTTGGGTTTGAGTTGATTCATCACGAACATTGTACCCATACCTAGTACAGCACGGCGTAAATAGGCATACCATTTTAAATCCTCAAACAGCCTGTTTGATAGGACTTTTGAATTTTGACTTCACATAGCGGTACTAGGACGAGAAATACGATTGCGTTAGTGGAGCTTCCTGAAGGAATCGCTAGACGATTATTTTGCCAAAAACTGAGTTTTCCTTGTGTATAAGTAGTATTGCTCATGCAAAAACCGTATAAATATCCAATTTTCTGCCAATAAATCAATTTTCTGGTTAATATTCAAAGTATTCTTAAATAGACTAAAATTTGTTTCATTAGCTCTAATTTATACCGTATAGCGTGTAAAATTTAGTATTCAAGCTTGGGTATTCCTGAGTTATTTACAGTTAGGCTTACACGCATGGATACGAATGAGTTAAAATTCCTATTAAAATTGTTAGGATGTGCCAATTATCGGTCAAGTCTCAGTACAAATACTTTTAAAAGTTTTAAAGGTAAAGATAAAATTTGTAAAGACTTAGGCGATCGCGAACTGGTAGACTATACCCGTGAAATTGCTACAGTCAAAATTTTACCGCCAGGTCAAGCACTGCTGAAGCTTGATGCAGCTCAAGTCCCCATCACGGATAAAGAACTCAAGGTATTAGAGAAAATTGGTAAAGCTTCAGGTAAAATTGCCCCCAGCAAAATCAGTTCACTGAAAGCATCTGAAAGAGACGGAATTTTGAAAGCTTTGAGTGAGCGAGGATTGATTGTTGCTGAAATCAAAATGAAGAGGGTACAAGCTGAGGTTTGGCTAACTCAAAGAGGAATTGAGTTTTTGCGGGATGAATACAGTCCCAAAAAAGGTTCTAATCCAGTTCTTAGTTTGGATTTACTCAATAATTACCTTCGATTTTTGCGGAAGAATTTACGTGTGCAGTCAGAGGAAATCTCTAGTTCATTACGTGTTAATGAAAATTCTCCTGCTGAAACAAGTAACCATCTCAGTGACGAAGATATTTTACAAATAATTAAGAGATTAGACAAAGAACTAGATACAGACAACTATCTACCTATTTTTCACTTACGTCAGAAATTACAACCGCCTTTATCACGGGATGACTTAGATAAATTGCTATATCGCCTCGAAGAATCTAACCAAATTGAGTTAAGCACATTGGCAGAACCACAGGATTATACTCCGGAACAAGTTGAATCTGGAATTGCTCAAATAAGTAGTGGACCATTATTTTTCATCACAGTGAATTAGTGGTATTTGCCTATTCATTAAGAATTATAAACTTTCATAATAATAGAGATAGTAGTATGGCAACCATTGATCAACTTATTCAACAATCAATCAATCCATTTGGTAACGACGCAGCACGAAACTTTTGGGAAGAACAACAGCAATCTCCTACTGTTGATTCTATTCATGAAGAAGCATTAACCGCAATCAAAAGCGTTTTGGATCAAGTGTCTCAAGACCATAGAACTCGGACTCTAATACTATATGGAGATACTGGATCTGGTAAAACTCATTTTCTTGGTCGCTTAAAAGAAAATCTCAATAGTCAAGCTTTTTTTGTATATATAGAGCCATTCGCCCAAAGTGACCATATTTGGAGACATATATTACGCCATACTATTGATAGCCTAGTTAATGCTCCAATTGGACAAACTGATTCTCAATTAATTCTTTGGATTAAAAGTTGTTTATCTACTATTCGCCAAAATTTAAAAAGTGAACAACAAAGTTTAATTGATAAAATAAAAACCTTTTTTGGAAACATAGACCAAGCTGATCGGCAATTATTTATTGATATACTCAAAAACACAGTTGGAATCAAAGGAATTTATAACGCCAATGAATTTTTTGGTATCCTTTACTCTCTAACTAATCCAGAGTTATACTCTTTAGCATGTGAATGGTTGAAAGGAGATGATTTAGAAGACGAAATTTTGAAAAAATTGCGAGTTAAGCAATCTATTGATAGCGAAGAAAAAGCATTAGGGATTTTAGGTAATTTTAGTAAAATTTCTGCAAAAACTCAGCCCATTGTATTGTGTTTTGATCAATTAGATAATATAGCTCGTTTACCAAATGGACTTATAGATATACAAGCACTATTTAATGTTAATTCGACTATTTATAATGGTAATTGGGAAGGACTTCTAATTATCATTAGCATCAGAACCGCATCTTGGAACTACAATTATAAACGAGTTCAACCTGCTGATTTAGATAGAATTAGTGGAAAAATTCCTCTGAAACGGATCACATTAGAGCAAGCTGAATCCCTACTAGAATCTCGACTTTATAGTTTACATCAAAAAGCTGACTCTTTACCTGCTTCTCCTATTTATCCTTTAAATACCAAGGTTTTAGAAGAAGAATTTCCTAGCCGGAAAGCTGTACCTCGACAGGTGTTAGCACTTGGTAGACGGTTATTTCAAGAATATAAAGAATGGTTATTTAGAGATCAACAACCTCCTAAGCCAAAGTGGATAGATGGTGTAAAACCACCACCACCAGTACCACCAGATCCAGGGAAAATTTTGGCGGAATTTCAATTATTATGGCAACAAGAATATAAAAAGGTTCAAGGAAAGATAGGTAAAATATCTCTGCTAGCCGCACCTGATTTGATGCGAATGATGCAAGAAGTGTTGGAAGCATTAAAAATACCAGCAATTAAACCTAAACTTATTAGCGGAAAATATGCTAGTTATTCCTTGAGTTATCAACTTCCTAAGAATAGAGATAAAATAGGGATAGTATGGACAGAAGATGCTAACATGACAAGTTTCTTTAATATAATGAATGCTTGTCAGAAAGCCATTCAAAAAAATCTCTGTCAACAACTCTTCCTAATAAGAATTGGAAATGTAGGAAACGCAAAACTTACAGGCTATAGAATATATAGTCAAATTTTTACAGGAACTCAACACACTCATATAAAACCTAATCTCACATCAGTTCACTACTTAGTGACTTACCATAATTTTGTTAATTCTGCACTCGCTGATGAATTAGTTATTTTAGGTAAGCTCATTACTTTACCAATGCTGCAATCTTTGATAGTTAAGTCGAAAATTCTGGAGAAATGTAAGTTACTACAAGACTTAGAAATTTTTCCTAAGGTTACTCCTGGACCTAACCCAACTATGGAAAAAGTCAAAGAATTTTTATTAAATCTAGTAATAACTCAAGGTTTCATGGGTGTACCAACTTTAATTGATCAAGCAGCTAGTCAATTTCCAGAAGTAACAGAAACCGATACTAAAAATTTGATTGATTTATTATGTCAAGAAAAAAAAGTGAAAATTCTCGATCCTAAAGCTAAGTTCCAAGACCAATTAATTTGTTTGATTGCTTAATTAAAACCTTGTGCTACTACTTTTTCATAAATGCATTACCTGACACAAGCAACAAAAATTCGAGAATTAATATCCGAATTAACATTTTGTAAAACTCTTTGGTTAGATACCGAAGTTGCAGACTGTACTACTTCTCATTCAAGATTATCATTAATTCAGATATTAGCTGGACCTAAAGATTCTATAGGTTCTTCTGCTTATATTCTTGATGTCTTAGATAAACATGATTTGGCAGAATATTTCATTAACCAAATCATGCACAATCCAAATATTCAAAAAGTTTTTCACAATGCTAGTTTTGATATCAGGTATTTAGGCGGAAAACTAGCAAGTAATGTTACTTGTACTTTACAGCTAGCTAGAAAAATTACTCGTCAACGTCTGGAAGTTTCCAACTTAAAACTAAAAACTTTAGCAGCCGAACTTTGCCACTTTACTAATGTAGATGCAGAAGAAGGAAGAAGCGACTGGGGAAAGCGTCCTTTAAGTCAAAAGCAATTACAGTATGCAGCAATGGATACCGTTTATTTGGCTGCTGTGCATAGGCATTTACTAGAAATATTTGATCCTCATGCTGTTAATGACATTTTTAATATGGTCAAGCATCTCCCAAATCCAACACCAAAAAAACCTGAAAATCCATCTTTAAATGCTACTAAAGTTAGAATTGCCTTTGAGTGTCCCCGTCTATTTTATTTAAATCATAAATTTGGTGATAAAGCAATGTTTTTACCACCAAATACTGCAATTGGTATTGGCAACCCGTTTCATAAATTAGCCGATGATTTTGTAAAATTAGCTTTAATTGAACCACAATTCAAAACTTTGTTACAACCAGCAGCAGAACGGTTAAAAGTAGCAGAAGTTGCTTCGGCAATGCAACAAATATTTTATCAATTAGAGTTTTTTCCTTATCTGCAAAAAGCTACAGAAAAAAATCCGAGTCAAGCATCAACATTACTGCAAGTTTGGCAGGGCTTACAAGGATTAATTAAACGTTTTGCAGAATTGCTGATAACTAATCGGCGCTATTGCAATGCAGAAACTGTGATTAATAATACTTTTATCTCTCAAGAACATAGTTTAGAACATTACTTTACTTTATCTGATAGAACACAGCAACTGGTAAGAGGTGAATTTGATTGTTTAGTTTTCAACTTTGCCAAGAATCGCCTGTGTATGGTGGAATTTAAAACTTATCAGTCTGTAGACCCATCGGCACAGTTAGCCCAGGTTGCACTATATAGTTATATGCTATGGCATCAAAAAAAAGTACCTGTGGATTCGGCCGTTTATTGTGTTTTGCCAGAGTTTAAAGAATATCACTATTCTTGGGAACAGCTAGAAGATACAGTGCATCAACTAATTCCCCATAAATTATTACAGATGCAGCAATGGCTAAACTGGGAAACACCACAACCTAATCCGCCACCATCAACAACCCAATCTCATTTATGCGAAATTTGTTCACAGCAGAAAAAATGTCAAACTTTTTTTACTCCACCTTTTAAAGATCCTACCGGAGAAACGAACGGTGGAGATGATCCAATTATCGATGAATTTGTAAATGCTGATGCTATCGGTAAAGAATTAGTGACAACTCTGCAATCTTTTGGTGTTGGGGTTGACTACCAAGGTGCTGCTGTAGGGCCAGCTTTTATCCGTGTTAAGCTTAAACCTCATATGGGTGTGAAAGTTAATGCCATAACTAAATTATCGGCTGATTTACAAGTGCAGTTAAGCTTAGAAAAACCGCCTTTGATTGCGCCTCAAGCTGGTTATGTCAGTATTGATTTACCACATCCTAATAGACAAGTTGCTAGTTTTGAAAAATATATTCAGCCAGAATTTTTACCCCCTACAGTACCAGTAAAAATTGCAATGGGGGTGAGTATAGAAGGAAAATTATTAGAGGCTGACTTATCTGATCCGAATACTTGTCACTTTTTGGTAGGTGGTACAACTGGAAGCGGTAAAAGTGAGTTTTTGCGATCGCTCCTCCTCAGCTTACTATATCGTTATGCTCCCCAACATCTTAAAATAGCTCTAGTTGACCCCAAGCGAGTCACGTTTCCAGAGTTTGAGCAAATGCCTTGGTTGTATTCACCAGTTGTGAAAGATAGCGATCGCGCTGTCGAACTCATGGAAGAATTAGTTGTAGAAATGGAGTCTCGTTACCAAAAATTTGAAAAAGCTAGATGTGCTGATTTGAGTGCCTACAATCAACGTTCCTCTGTACCTTTACCGCGAATTGTTTGCATTTTTGATGAATATGCCGACTTTATGGCAGAAAAAGAAATTCGCAAAGTCTTAGAACTCAGTATCAAACGCCTGGGAGCAATGGCAAGAGCAGCCGGAATTCATCTAATTATTGCCACACAACGCCCAGAAGCCGGAATTGTCACCCCAATTATCCGTTCCAACTTACCTGGAAGAGTCGCCCTGCGGACTGCTAGTGAAGCAGACTCGAAAATTGTCCTGGGGGGTACAGATACATCTGCCGCTTATTTGTTGGGAAAAGGTGATTTACTTTACCAAATGGGCGCTCAAACACACCGCTTACAAAGCTTGTTTGCTAAAAATATTCATATACCATCAGTCTAAAGAAACTTACTGCTGCTACAATCTAACTGCCTTAATCGAAACAAAGTTAAATTTTAAGGTTCCGGAAAATATTAAATTTACCAGAAGTTTCAATTGTTCAACACGGGTGTACGCTACCTAAGTGGGAAAGCGTCATCAGAGGAATCAACCAATGGGATATGTAATTGCTACTGCAAATATGAAGGGCGGCGTTGGTAAAACCACCCTCACCGTCAACATCGCTACTTGTTTAGCCAAAAATCATGGTAAGCGGGTGCTTGTTCTGGACTTAGACAGCCAAATTAGTGCCACACTTAGTCTGATGTCGCCTTTAGACTTTGCCAAACGGCGTAAACAACGCAAAACATTTAGATATTTAATAGACCAAGTTATTAATCCTGAACCAGAAGCAACGCTGACAATTCAAGATATTATTCACTCTCAGGTTTGTAATCTCCCTGGACTAGATTTGTTACCGGGAGATATTGACTTATATGATGAGTTTGTAGTGTCAGAAATGCTACATCAACAAGCAACTGCTTTAGGTGAACAAGACTTTGAAACAGTTTGGAATCGCTTTGAAAGAGTCTTGATAAATAATATTTTGAAACCTGTGCGTCAAGAGTATGATTTTATTCTTCTAGATTGTGCGCCTGGTTATAATTTATTGACTCGTAGCGCTTTAGCTGCCAGTGATTTCTACATTTTACCTGCTAAACCAGAACCTTTATCTGTAGTGGGTATTCAACTGCTAGAAAGACGCATTGCTCAATTAAAAGATAGTCACGAACAGGAAGCCAAAATAGATATAAAAATGCTGGGAATTGTTTTCAGTATGGCTAGTTCTAATTTGCTAAATGGTCGATATTACAAACAAGTAATGCACCGGGTTGTGGAAGATTTTGGTGTAGAAAAAATTTGTAAGGCACAAATACCAGTTGATTTCAATGTAGCTAAGGCTGTTGATAGTTTTATGCCAGTTGTGTTAAATGCTCCCCAATCATCGGGTTCTAAAGCATTCTCTCAATTGACTCAGGAATTGTTGCAGAAGTTGTAAGGGACTAGACGGGGAAAAGAACGAGAATATTTCCATCCTTTGGGAAGCCACAGAAGCGTATAACTCTCTTCCATTTCCGAGAAGTTTGCCTTTTTGTGGCTGACATCTTTAATTTAAACTCAAGAAGCATCAGTATTAATAGTTATGATTACCGGAGGTAGTTGCACTCTAGTTAACTTTAAATATCAGTGCATAGACTCTGAGCGTGAATCACTTCAACATTGCTACAAAATTCCAGGCGGTCTAAAGACTCTGTAAAAAACACAAAACCTTTGTATGCTGTGACATACTTGTAGATTTTGGTGAAATACCCTTCACTTGTGAAAATTACTAGTGGTTGCTCCATTTTGGCAATAATGCTCAAAAAATCTGCTAATTTTACGCATACGCCAGTTCCCCGCTCAGTAAACATTCTGCCGCCAATGGCAGTAGGTTGAGCAGTATCACCACTGTAATAGTTCATTGTGTGCTGATTCTTACATATAATTTACAGAGGTATTTTAAACTTTTGACTTAATTGCTTGCTGTGATGCTTGTAACGACTGAGGTAAACTCCAGTCTGGACGTAAGCTAGCAGCTTGGCGCAAATAAATATGATTAATTGGTGTAGAGGCTGGAAGGTAAGCGTGGATGAGAAACCGAATGCAACGCTGTAAGCTACCTTCGACGTGCATTTGCTGTACATCCAACATAGCAACATTATCCCAACCACAACGCGATCGCGCGATCGCCGCGGGAAAAATAGCATCCAAATCGCGTGTTACAGAGAAAGTCACACTAATCATCTCTTCTGGTTGGAGTTGATTTCGTTGTTCTAGTTCATCTAGTAGTTCTGTCACCGCTTCTCGAATCGCTTCCATAGTATTTTCCGAAACAGTTGTTGCTCCACGAATAGCCCTCATTTGCCACTCCACGCCAAAATCCTCCTTAATTAGTCATGAGTCATGAGTCATGAGTCATTGGTCATTAATGACAAACTATTGACCAATGACTGTTAGTTCTTTATGGTCGATATAACCACAGTGGTAGACCACTAGTAGACATTTCAAATTCCAGCCAATCCACTCCCGCCCCTAGTCCAGACGAAATCTGACGACTTCCAGGAAGAATGCGACTCAATAAAGGTTTACGTTCTTCTAGGGTATAGCAAGGTGTTTTATCAGGATCAAGACCAACCATTTCTGCTGTCCAACAACGCGCATCTTCTTCGGTTCCCAGACGGTCTACAACACCCAATTCTAGGGCTTGCTGTCCGGTGAATATCCGACCATCCGCGAAACTTTTCACAGTTTCGACTTCCAAAGAACGCGCCTCGGCTATTGTGTGGACAAACTGTTGATAACTGATGTCAATCAATTCTTGCAAGATGCCTTGTTCTGCTTGAGTTAATTCTCGGTCAAACGCCAAAATGTCTTTGTAAGGGCCAGACTTAATTACCTGGAACGAAACACCGACTTTTTCTAGCAGGCGTTCCAAGTTATTACCGCGCAAAATTACACCAATACTCCCAGTAATTGTACCAGGGTTAGCCATGATGTGTTCAGCACCCATACCAATGTAGACACCGCCAGAAGCCGAAATATTGCCAAAACTGGCGACAATTTTCATTTTCTTGCGTAACCTTTTCAGGGCGCTGTAGATTTCTTGAGAATCTCCTACTGTACCCCCAGGGCTATCAATGCGTAGGAGTAAAGCCGGAAACTTTTTCTCTTCTACGGTTTTCAAGGCTTCTAACACGCGTTTGCGAGTAGAACCTGCGATCGCACCAGTAATTTCAATCCGGGCAATTTGTTTACGAAACTTGGATTTAAAAGGCCAAACCATGAGCAGTTCAAAAACCTCTATAATACACTCAATATAAAATGGCCAGCAGTCAAACGACCTAATTTGCTCTGTTGAGAAACATCAACA
This sequence comes from Cyanocohniella sp. LLY, assembly GCA_022241785.1. Classification (GTDB taxonomy): domain Bacteria; phylum Cyanobacteriota; class Cyanobacteriia; order Cyanobacteriales; family Nostocaceae; genus Cyanocohniella. Next base: position 20,689 of record JAKOMP010000043.1, read on the forward strand.
GGGATTGTGCCATCTAAAATCTTAATTAAATTTTTAGGTTTGGCGTAGATGTTTATCTGCTATGGTCATACCATGCTGATCTAACCTTTTTAGGGTTAAAAGCAAAAAAAATTACCAAAATTATTGGCTAGTAAACAGCAAGTAGCTCAATATAGCATCAGCTAAAATTGGCACTTTTATGCAGTTATGCCGTAGAAGCAAAACAGGTGTTTATCTGAGACTTAATTTATTAAAACAGCCTAAATTTAAAATAATATAGATATCCAGCCATAATAATTCCTGCCTAGTATATACTTAGCAGGCTCTTAGCTAATGTCGTAAATTTTGCCGACTCTGTTATTACCGCTTAAGAGTCTATACGTAAAATTTGACAACGGTAGTAAGCATAACTATCAAACAGCGCCCCGACAAAACTACAAGTCGAACTAATGATCACCAATCCATGCAGGGGAATCCCGCTACCAAAAATGGCGAGAAAATGCATGATTCGCGTAGCGCTGGACTCAGCTGCCACTTGTAAAGCCGGAACATGACCAATGAGTGGTAAAACAAAGACGACACCACCGACCAAGAGCATGGGAGCGGCAAAACTAAAAAGCATCGTTAGCAGTAGGGAGCGAAGAAAGTTAGTGAAAACAGTCATTTATAGAAAGCTCCTGTAAAGGAAGTGAACAATAACTAAAAAGTCATATGTCATCTTCCACAATACGTGCGATCGCTCCACAACAGACGATATGTCAAAAATCTTAAGTTTTCATTAAAATAACCCGCTACTTTTCACATTCAATTATTTGAGCCTTAAAAAAGCTAAAAACCTCCGAAAGGATTGACAAATAAAGCTTTTAGACAATGTAGTTTCGTAACGATGCCACATCACAGGTCTTATCACGCCTTGTCTTTCTGAGATGAGCTTTAATTTAAGTTAATGTTTCTGCTAGGAATTAGGGACTAGAGGTTAGAGGCTAGAGGCTAGAGGCTAGGGATGAAGAAGAAACTTGAGGGACTTCCAGAAAATAAATTATCCAATCTACTTAGATAAAATTTTTCTTTCTTCCCCCTGTCCCCATTTTTTAATAGGAAGTCCCTCATTCCCCATTCCCCTACCAACAGACATCCGCTATCCTTAATGCAGTTACCTAGTTAGCTACAAAACATTGAGTGAGACTACATCCAAATCCAGTTTAGGGGCATGGAGTCAGCGACTGCTGGCAGCAATTTTCTTGGGTGGACAAGTAATAGTTCACCTACTGAGAGGCAAAATTAATTGGCGCAACACCATAGAGCAAATGGCAGCAGTTGGCCCAGATTCCCTATTTATTGCCTTGTTGACAGCTGTATTTGTCGGCGCAGTATTTACGATTCAAGTGGCGCGGGAGTTTATTAACTTTGGTGCTAGTAATCTTGTTGGGGGAGTGCTGGCGGTAGCATTGACACGAGAATTAGCTCCTGTACTCACCGCCGTAGTTTTGGCAGGACGAGTTGGTTCTGCTTTTGCAGCCGAAATCGGCACCATGAAGGTGACTGAACAAATCGATGCTTTGTTTATCTTAAAAACAGATCCCATTGATTACCTGGTTATTCCCCGCGTACTTGCGTGCTGTTTAATGCTGCCCATTTTAACCCTTCTGTCTTTGGTGACAGGGATTTTAGGGGGATTGATCATTGCGACGAATGTATATGATATTGCCGACACAGTATTTCTAGATTCAGCCCGGAATCTTCTGGGTATTTGGGATATTTGTACTGCCTTAATTAAGGCGTGTTGCTTTGGCTTGTTAATCGCCGTTATTGGTTGCAGTTGGGGCTTGACGACCACAGGAGGAGCCAAAGGCGTGGGACAATCAACTACTACCGCGGTGGTTACTTCTTTGCTGATTATATTTGTAAGCAACTTCTTTCTGTCATGGTTAATGTTTCAAGGAACCGGCAGTGCCTTGCTACAAGGGTTATGAAGAAGATGAGGAAAGTATTGTCATTCTTGTCCCCTTGTCCCCTTATCCCCTTGCTCCCCTAGCTTCTAAAATAGGAGGGACATCTATTAACAAAACAGGATTTGCAACTGTGACCAGTTCATTTGCTCCTCAATCTACATTAACGGTGGAACTTAAGCCTAGCTACAATATCCCCATATTTTTGGTGATTGCTGCCATTCCACTACTGGTAGTGCAACCTTGGGTGGGAGCAGTAATTGCTTTGTTGGGCTTGTTTCTTTTGTTTCAAAGTGTAACGATACGTTTGCACTTTACGGCTACAGACTTAGATCTTTACAGAGGCGAAAAATTACTGCGGCGTTTTCCTTACCAGGAATGGCAAAATTGGCGTATCTTCTGGAATAGAGTTCCTATCCTGTTTTATTTTAAAGAAATTAACAGTATTCACTTTTTACCGATTTTGTTTGACCCCAACACCTTAAAATCTTGTCTAGAACAACGTTGTCCACGTATATAAGTACTGGGTAGTTGAAAATTTAGACTGTATTTCTGAAAGTTATTTATTTGCATCATAGGAATTGCATTATTGTTTATGAACCCAGAGGCATCTCAAACCCCAGAACCAATTGATGAGTGGTTGGAGCAAATACAAGCAGAAAACCCTAAAGTTGACAATTCAGAAAATTCATCTGTAGAGTCAGTCCTAGAGACAGAAACGGAAACTTTATCTGTGGACACACAACCAGATAATGAGTCACTGACTTCTCCTACAGAAGTACCAGATTCTGCAACTGAGTCAACAGAAGAATCATCTGTGGAATTTTCAGTGCAGTTAGCCTCAGCAACTCCTGTACCGGAGTCAGAAACAGACTCAGAATTACAAAATAATTCACTGTATACCCAAGCAGAGCAGCGAGTAGCAGATTTGCAACGCACCGAAGCCGCGCTGAGGGAAGAAATAGCCAACCTGCAAGCTTTATCTAAAACTCTTCAGGCACAATTGAGTGAAACCCAAAGTTCAATGGGACGACTGGTGCAAGAGTCGCTGGTGCAGTTAGAACAACGCAAACAAGCCTTGCAAATTTCTGTAGAACAGCTAGAACGCCGTCAAGAACGCATCCGTAACGAAATGCGAACCACGTTTGCGGGAGCATCTCAAGATTTGGCAATTCGTGTCCAGGGTTTTAAAGATTATCTCACCGGGAGTTTACAAGATTTAGCAGTAGCAGCAGAACAACTGCAATTGATGCCATCAGTGGTAGAACAAGAAGCGCCAGTAATTGTCAAACAGGAACGACCGGCTGAACTCCAGCCAGGAACACCGCAATTTGCCCAACAGCAGTTTCAAGATACTACCAAGAAAATTCGCCGCTTAATTGACCAATATCGCAGCAAACCAGATTACTATGGCCCACCCTGGCAACTGCGCCGCACCTTTGAACCTGTCCATGCTGAACGTATCTCTAATTGGTTTTTCAGCCAAGGGGGACGAGGTGCTTTGCGGACGATGGGTAGCCGCTTGCAGAATATTTTGATTGCTTCAGCCGCGATTTCTATCCTACACAGGTTATATGGCGATCGCCTCCGCACTTTGGTATTAGCTAATACACCGGAGCGATTGGGTGAATGGCGGCGCGGTTTACAAGACTGCTTAGGTATAGGTCGCCCAGATTTTGGACCCGAAAGAGGTGTGGTATTGTTTGAAACAGCCGAAGCTTTGGCACAGAAAGCAGATAGATTAGTGAAAGCTAATCAAATGCCCTTAATTATCATTGATGATTCGGAAGAGCAAATCAGTTTGGCAATGCTGCAATTTCCTTTGTGGTTAGCCTTTGCTCCCGACGCTAAAGTCATGAGAAATTATAATGATGACTTTTAAGTAGAGTGGGAGTGGGGAGTGGGGAGTAGGGAGTAGGGAGTAGGGAGTAGGGAGTGGGGAGTTATTTTTCCAATGAACAATATTAAATATTACAGTTTTTAACTTTTTATGGCTATTTGGCTCACTTTATGCAGTGTGACTTTGGTTGTAGCTTATCTCTTGGGTTCCTTTCCTACTGGCTACATCACTGTGAAGCAGTTAAAAGGTATTGATATTCGGGAAGTTGGCTCAGGTTCCACTGGTGCAACCAATGTGTTAAGAACTTTGGGTAAAGGGCCAGGAGCAGTAGTTTTAATTGTGGATTGTTTAAAGGGCGTATTAGCGATCGCTCTTGTTTACTGGTTGTTTAGCTTTGCTCTTGTTCAAAATTTTATACCGGCAACAGTCGATATTAACCTGTGGAAACCTTGGATGATTACTTTAGTTGGGATAGCCGCCATCCTGGGACATAGTAAATCCATTTTTCTCGGCTTTACTGGTGGAAAATCCGTTGCTACCAGTTTAGGAATTTTATTAGCGATGAATTGGCAAGTAGGTTTAGCCACAGCAGGTGTATTTGCCGTTATTGTAGCTATATCGAGGATAGTATCTTTGAGTTCTATTGCTGGTGCGATCGCTGTTTCTGTTTTGATGGTAATTCTACACCAACCCTTGCCCTACATTTTGTTTGGTATCGCTGGCGGATTGTACGTAATTTTGCGTCACCGTAGTAATATTGAGCGGCTGCTGGCGGGAACTGAACCCAAAATCGGGCAGAAGTTGACAACAGAAGTAGAACAAACTAGCTAGTTAGGGATGGAAAATTGGGCGATCGCCTCAGCACTCGGGTTGGTTTTTCCATACTTTAATAGAATGAGAATATAGCATCATCAGTACTTTTCATCTAAATGAGGCACATTACTCTAACCCCTAGCCTCTCTCCCTAAATTACAAACACTTAATTAAACATAATTTCCCATGACCACTTCTAAACGCCGCTACCACATTATTACCTTCGGTTGCCAAATGAATAAAGCCGACTCTGAGCGCATGGCTGGTATTTTAGAAGACATGGACTTTGAGTTTATAGAAGACCCGAATCAAGCAGATTTAATTCTCTACAACACCTGCACTATTCGTGATAATGCCGAACAAAAAGTATATTCTTATCTAGGTAGACAAGCCAAGCGTAAGCATGAACAGCCAGATTTAACATTGATTGTCGCTGGTTGTGTTGCCCAGCAGGAAGGCGAAACTCTGTTGCGGCGAGTGCCAGAAATAGACTTGGTGATGGGGCCACAACACGCTAATCGTCTCAAAGATTTGCTAGAAACCGTGTTCGAGGGTCAGCAAGTTGTGGCTACTGAGGCTGTTCACATCATGGAGGATATCACCCAGCCGCGACGGGATAGCAAAGTGACCTCGTGGGTGAATGTGATTTACGGCTGTAATGAACGCTGCACTTATTGCGTAGTGCCTAATGTGCGGGGTGTGGAACAATCTCGTACGCCGTCAGCGATTCGCGCAGAAATGGAAGAATTAGGACGACAAGGTTACAAAGAAGTGACCCTACTCGGTCAAAATATTGATGCTTACGGTAGAGATTTGCCTGGTGCAACTCCAGAAGGTCGGCATCTGCACACACTCACGGATTTGCTTTATTATGTCCATGATGTGCCAGGAATAGAGCGGCTAAGATTTGCTACTAGTCATCCCCGTTATTTCACTGAGAGATTAATTCAAGCTTGTGCCGAGTTACCCAAAGTGTGCGAACACTTCCACATTCCTTTTCAATCAGGAGATAACGAAATTTTAAAAGCGATGTCGCGGGGTTATACTCACGAAAAATATCGCCGGATTATTGATACCGTTCGCCGCTATATGCCTGATGCGTCAATTAGTGGTGATGCCATTGTCGGCTTTCCCGGAGAAACAGAAGCCCAATTTGAAAAGACTTTGCAACTGGTAGAAGATATTGGCTTTGATTTATTGAATACAGCCGCATATTCGCCACGTCCCGGAACACCAGCAGCTGTCTGGGAAAATCAACTCAGCGAAGAAGTGAAAAGCGATCGCCTACAAAGATTAAACCATTTAGTCAACGTCAAAGCAGCCGAGCGATCGCAGCGTTACATGGGACGCGTTGAAGAAGTATTGGTAGAAGACCAAAACTCTAAAGATCCCACCCAAGTAATGGGACGGACACGTGGGAATCGTTTAACCTTCTTTACTGGCGATATCAATGAATTAAGAGGGCAGTTGGTGCAGGTAAAAATTACCGAAGTCCGCGCTTTTAGCTTGACAGGCGAACCCGTAGAAGTCCGTCAAGCAGTGCCAGTTTAATCATATGATTTTAGCCTGCGTAGGCAGGCTTAGTTTGTATAGCCCCAGACTTCCAGTCTAAGGGGCTGTTTTATTGTGGAAAATAAGCAATAATCATTGATACCTCAAGGTGACTACGAGCGATCGCTTCTGGTGCATGACCAAGCAATGAAAATAGTTGCGTCTTCTGTTCTACAGTGCCATTTAATATTAATAAATCGTTGGTTGTGAGTAAACGAGAAACTTGGCGGACAAAATTACCGCGTATCTGTTGAATTGGTATATCTGTGGGAATACCAGCATTAGTTAAATCAACCTTAGCTCCTCTAACTGGGACGACTTGTAATAGTTGTAGAGATGCTTTGAGTTCTGTCGCCAAACTCTTAGCTAATTGGAGACTCTGCCCAAAAGAACTAGCGTAAGTTTGCTGGGTAGTAAATGCCAAAAATACTCGATTTGTATGCTCAATTGGTAGGGGAAATCGGCTGACTAAAACGGGTACTGAGCTACGTTGGACAATTTTATCAATGACACCGCCAAATAAGTTTTCCTGATATGTAGAGTAACCTTTCCAACCGCAGATAATGACACTGGCTTGTTTTTCTTCTGCTACGCGGGCAATACCTTTATCAATCGATTCGTCAATTCGACCGATGGGGGTGACATCAACAACAGCAGCATGAGCAATCATTTCGGCTGTTGATAGTAATTGGTTTTGTCTTGTTTTATCTTCTGGGGAGATGGGGCCACTTTTTTCTAGTAGAATATGCAGCGGTAATAAAGTACCCGTGGATGATTTTGCTAATAAAATCGCCAACTGAAGCAAATTGTCTTCAGTACTGGGGTTAGCAACTGGAACTAACACGCGATCTCCTATGTGTCCTGTCTGCGGAGTGGTAACATTGGTTTCTCCAGGCTTGAGGTTTTGTCCCCACTGGTTTGTTACCCAAGGAGAAGCAATGCAGGTAACTAAAATCATGGCGATGGTGCCGTTGACTGTTAATTGGTCAACCAACTCAATATTAAAAGCAACTGTAATCGCCGCCAGAGTCGAGGCTGCTTGAGCTACTGATAATCCAAACAGCACCATAATATTGTCAAAGTTGAATCCAAATAACTTACCTATTCCCCAAGCCGGAATAAATTTGGCAACAATAGCAGTAGCCACCATGACACCTGATACTACTAGCGCTTGCGGTTCTTGAATCAGAATTAAGGGATTCACCAACATGCCTACAGAAATCAGGAAAAATGGCACAAATAGCGTATTACCAATGAATTGAATCCGATTCATCAAGGGGCTAAGGTGCGGTATCAGTTGAGTAATGGCAACACCCGCTAAGAAAGCACCAATAATTGGTTCAATTTGAATTAATTCTGCCCCATAGGAAACTACAAATAAAGTAGCTAAAACAAAGGTAAACTCTGCCCCTTCGTCGTGTCCAAAGCGCTGGAAAAACCAGCGTCCCAAACGCGGTAGTCCCCAAAGTGTGAGGAAGGTGTAGACAATCAGAGAAGGAATTAAGGTTAGCCAAAACTGTAAGGTTAAATTACCTTGATGCGCCCTTACCACCACTGCTAACACCAACAACGCCAAAACATTGGTAATTAACGTCCCTCCCAGAGTGGTAGTCATCACCTGAGAACGCATAATTCCCAGTTTGCTAGCTACAGGTAGTGCTAATAGAGTATGGGAGGCAAAACAGGATGCCACCAGAACAGCTGGCAACAAACTGTAACCAATGGCCATCATGGCTCCCGTACCCAATATCATCGGTACGAGAAAAGTAGCCAGTCCAAAGAGAACTGCCTTATCGGCGTTATATTTCAGGTCATCTAGGCTTGTTTCCAGCCCTGCCATGAACATGAGAAATAACAAACCTACTGTGCCCAGCAGGATAATCGTGTTATCTCGTGCCAACAATCCTAGTCCATTTGGCCCGACTACGACCCCAGCCAAAATTAATCCCACAATCCCAGGTAGGCGAATTTTTTCAAATAACAGGGGGGCGATGAGCATAATCCCCAAAATCATCAGAAAAACCGGTACTGGTTCTTTAATGGGCGTGGATATTAGGGTAGTCATTAAAAAGTCAGTCATACTCTGCCTTCAGGTTGCGATTGCCTCTGGTTTTTTAGCTATTTTTCAGGCACTATAGTTAGTTGCACTGACTCAAATATTAATACCTTCTGAAAACTTCAATCGCATTGACAGTGTTTAAATACGTATTTTTGTACTTAGCCGTTGGAAAACTTGGGTACCCCTCGGAGGAGCAGGGGCAATGGGGACTGGGTAATCCTGAGATGCAAGTTCAAGTTAATAATAGTAATTTTATCAATGTTAAATATTAAGTAAGCTTAATAAGCTTAAAGTTGAGAATACTATTTTCCCAAAAATTAACCCTAAAGTTTAAAATATCAAAATTAATTAAATAAACGCACTAACTAAAGTAGTATTTTATTAGGAATTTTGCTCTCCAGTCTTCGTAGTTTTAACTAAGACTTAGGGATTATCAATAATTATTTTTTGTGTCTCCAGGTAGAGTCAGAGCATTTATTATCTGTGAAACAGGAACAATTATTAGTTATTTTTCCAATTCATTGGCAGCTTCTATCCTTGGTCAAGATATGACCATAATGACCTAAATAATAGTATTGCCACCAATAATCAATCAAATTATAGGTAACTTATATAAGTTTAGCCTATCATTGCTTTGCCTATGTCTGGATATTGTTTAATCCTTAATGCCTAATCGGCATTTTTCCTCCTTACTTAAGTATTTTATTATTATTTTATCAGAGTAATTATTCAAGTTAAATAATTTTACTCAAAGTTTTTAAAATGCCAATTGCTGTAGTAAGGTATTAAGCGTTGAGATACGAGTTATTACTGAAATCATCCAACTTCAATTAGAGAGAAATTTCTGATGAAATTAGCTCAAAAGCTTTGTATCGCCACTCTGGCTGTAGCTATCAACTTGAGTCCTTTCGAGTCTACCTCAGTCTACGCAGTTACATTGAATTTTGCATGGACTGGCAATGCTGGTTATTCAGCTAGAGGATCATTTTCCTACGATGAAACGCAAAGTTACTCAATTGTTGACGAATCACAACTTCAATCGTTAACAATTCATTTTTTTGACCCCAGTAATAACTTGTTAAATAGTTTTGCCCCGATTACTCAAGGGATGATTGTATATGATTTTTTAGACTTCAAATACGATCCAAACAGAAAGTCTTTGTTGGATTTTTTTGATGTTGGTAAAGATGATTGGCAAAGTACAGATTACTACCTATTAGGAACTGTTGGTTTAAATCTGAGCCTGATAAATCCTATTCAAAGAACAATAGATCAAAACAATGGATTGATAAATGTGACAGTTCCAACTTCGATTCCTGAACCACTAACAGTAGGAGGAACACTCATTGCTGTTGGCATTGGCTGTCTAATGAAGCGTCAGCAAGCTACGGCTAAAAAAGCCAAAGCTTAAACCAATCATCATCAAACCACAAGTAAAAATCAAATAAGGATAATACTGTGAAACATCAGCTGGCAAAACACCATAAGCTGTTAGTAATTTTTATTTGTACGACATTGTGTGTCTTTTTCACACAGATAGCGATCGCCCAGAATAACCATAATTTACGCACTCCAGGAAAGCAAAACGTACAACTGATTGTCAACAGTGATTTCGTTGTCACGATGGACGAGGCCCAACCTGTCATCCAAAATGGTGCAGTTGCTATCACAGACGGCAAAATTGTGGCGATAGACACTCAAGATAAGATTAGAACCTCTTATAGAGCTAAGAGGACATTGCCAGGCGAAGGCATGGTGTTAATGCCTGGTCTTGTCAACGGTCATTCTCACTCGGCAATGGTTCTGTTTCGCGGTCTTGCGGACGATTTAGCATTAGAGGATTGGCTCCAGAATTATATATTTCCAGCCGAAGGGAAGTTTGTTGACAAAAACTTTGTCCGCATTGGTGAGCAGCTTGCTTGCTGGGAAATGATTCGTGGTGGAACAACCACGTTTGTTGATATGTATTTTGAGCCAGAGGTCGCTGCCAAAGTTGTTGAAGAATGCGGCTTACGCGCCATAATTGCGCCCTCGTCAATAGATTTTCCTAGCCCTGGCTTCCAAGGATGGGATGATGCATTTGCCTCAGCAATAAATTTCCTCAAACGCTGGAAAGGCAAGAGCGATCGCATCATACCAGCCATTGCTGCCCACGCTCCTTATACTGTCTCGCCAGAACATCTGACGCAGGCTATTCGGGCGGCGCGTCATTACGATGTCCCCCTGACAATTCACTTGGCAGAAACACAAACAGAAGTCAAAGATATTCAGCAACGCTATAACGCGACCCCAGTGCAACATTTGGAAAATCTGGGCTTTCTCGATCCACGCGTATTTGCCGCGCACGTTGTCTGGCCTAATGAAAGTGAAATTGACCTCATGGCAAAACGTGGTGTTGGTGTCATCCACAATCCTGACTCAAATTTAAAACTGGCTTCTGGTTTTGCACCGATTCCCGCAATGCTCAAGGCTGGAGTTAAGGTTGGTTTAGGGACGGATGGTGCTGCATCTAATAACGTTCTTGATATGTGGAAAGCAATTCGCCTCACCGCCCTGATTCATAAAGGGACAACTCTTGACCCTACTGCTGTACCGGCAAAGACAGTTCTGCGTATGGCAACACTTGGCGGCGCACAAGCACTCGGCTTGGCTGATAAAATTGGCGCGATTAAGACAGGACTCCAAGCAGACCTGATTCAAGTACATCTCCAAGAACCTCATCTGCTGCCACTTTATGATGTCATCTCGCATCTAGTTTATGCAGCAGATGCCAAGGATGTTGATACTGTAATTGTGAATGGGAAAGTCCTCATGCACAAACGAGAAATGCTCACAGTAGACATCAATAACATTCGCCGTGAAGTTGTCTCTATTGGCGAAAAGATCCAAGCTGATTTTAGACACTCCAATTAACAAGATAAATCGAAGCTACTTTAGGTTGAAAAGTTTTGAGAAGAGTGGGTTATTTTCCCACTCTTTTTTCATTAACTATTAACTAAACAACAGCCGATAATTTTTGCTGAAAGAAAGCTGCCATAACTCTTTCGGCTATTTGACGGCTAGTTAAACCTAGTTCCGCCTTAGATTCATCTGGTGTAGCATGGTCTACCAATACATCTGGCACACCAATACGCTTCACGGGAACCACGACATCAGCATCTAGTAAGGCTTCTGCCACCGCAGAGCCGAAACCGCCCATAACACAGCCTTCTTCCAAGGTGACGACACGGCCGATTTGTTTCGCTAGAGGCAAAATCAATTCAGTATCCAAAGGCTTAACAAACCGGGCATTAATCACAGTTGCTTGAATGCCGTGTTCACTGAGAATTTCCGCCGCTTGCATACTCGGATAAACCATTGTGCCGTAACCCAGAATTAACACATCATCTCCGTGGCGGAGAATTTCGGCTTTCCCGATTTCTAACGGTTCCCAGCCTTCTTCCATCAAAGGTACACCGTGACCGTTGCCACGAGGGAAACGCATAGATATGGGTCCACTGGTGTGGTTAATGCCAGTCACTATCATGCGTTGCAGTTCGGCTTCGTCTTTGGGTGCCATCATCACCATGTTAGGTATGCAACGGAGATAGGCAATATCATACATACCTTGGTGAGTAGGGCCATCAGCACCAACAATGCCTGCTCTGTCTAGACAGAAGAACACTGGCAGATTTTGGATACAGACATCATGAATGATTTGGTCGTAACCCCGTTGTAGGAAAGTGGAATAGATAGCAGCCACAGGGCGCATACCTTCAGATGCCAGTCCCGCAGCTAGGGTGACAGCATGTTGTTCGGCAATACCGACATCAATATATTGATTAGGTAATTTGGCTTGTAGCTTATCTAAACCTGTTCCTGTAGCCATTGCTGCCGTAATCCCAATAATTTTGGGGTTTTGTTCCGCCAGTTTGACTAAGGTGTGAGAAAAGACTTTGGCATAAGCCGGGGGTTTGGGTTTGCTGGAGGGAACAGCTTTGCCTGTTGTCAGGTTGAAGGGACTTTGGGCATGATAGCCTACTTGATCTTTTTCGGCGATTTCATAACCTTTACCCTTGACCGTAATCACATGTACCAATACTGGCCCAATGATTTCGTGTGCCTGTTGGAAAGTAGTAATTAATTCTTCTAAGTTATGCCCGTCTACTGGCCCGATATAGGTAAAGCCTAATTCTTCAAAAACTGCACCGACTTTAGGCACAGCTAAACGCTTCATGCCTTCTTTGATGCGTCCGAGTTCGGGGGACAGGGACTCACCAACAAAAGGAATTTGTTTGAGCTGTTCCTCAAGATTCTCCTTGATAAACTGCACCGGTGGACTCAGGCGCATTTTATTGAGATAACGGGGAATCGCCCCCACATTAGGAGATATGGACATTTCGTTGTCGTTGAGAACAACCAGCAGGTTGGTTTTGGGCATATGTCCTGCATGGTTGATAGCTTCTAAAGCCATACCCCCAGTTAAAGCACCATCACCAATGACAGCGACTGATTTAAATTTTTCCCCTTTTAAATCTCGCGCCAAAGCCATGCCCAGTGCTGCGGAAATACTGGTAGAAGCATGTCCAGCGCCAAAGTGATCGAACTTGTTTTCGCACCGCTTGAGATAACCTGCTACTCCGTCTTTTTGCCTGAGAGTATGAAAGTTACTGTAGCGTCCTGTAAGTAATTTGTGGGGATAAGCTTGGTGTCCTACATCCCAAATGACTTTATCCCGATCCAAGTCCAGCGTTTGGTAAAGCCCTAGTGTTAACTCGACAACACCCAAACCAGGCCCTAGATGTCCTCCACTTGCTGCTACGGTTTGTAGGTGCTTGTCTCTAATCTGACGGGCAATTTGTTGCAGTTGCCGGATCGACAAACCATGCAACTGGTTAGGATGGGTGATTTCACTCAGATGCATATTATAGGGTGTTCCTCTCTAAACTCTACTTCTAGCATTATTTGATTTTCCCACGGTGGGGATGTCTCCAGAATTATCGGCAAGCAACTTAACACTGTAGTTGGGGAATGGGAATTAGGCACTGGAGACATGGGGAAAAATCACTTCTATCATTCTCCCTTATTTCCCTAATTACTTGCTTGTATCATTCAGCAACTTGAATTAATTGATGCTGTTGCACAGTACCGAGAACGTGGTGGGGTGTAGTTGATTGCGTCGCCTGAACGGCAGAAGTCCAAGCATAGCTAGAAGCTGGCAATTGGGAAATGGATTCTACTGGTTCACCATGAATAGGGGTGTAAAAATTGAGTAGTACACCAGTTTTACCTTCCACTTGCACAAAGTAGATGGGATGAGTTTGGAGAATCGAGGCGATCGCAGGCTGTTGGAGAAAATTTTTCACCTCAGGATTATAATCACTAAATAAGCCCAAACTACCTGCCACAGCTAAAGCTAGCCAACAAGGAATTAACCAACCAGCTAGCCAATAATCAGTAGTGAGAAACTTTTGATGCCATTGGTAACGACCAATCCACACCAGCGGCAAAATTAACCAACCCAAACCCATAATTAAGCCGATAAGTGCGTATTTGCGGATATCAACATCATTTACCCATATCACCACAACTGTACCCGCCACCACCAGCAAAAGACCTAATCCCCCAAAGGCATAACTGAGATTACGCGAAATTTTCTTGATATAGTCATGGGGTAATTTTTTGGTAACCTTCATCCCCCGCCCCAACCACTCTAAACCCACAGATGCCAGCAAAGCTATAAAGGGATAAAGACCAAGACTATAGTGAGATAAACGAGTAGAAAAAAGGCTGAGTTCGGCAAACAGCACTACTGGAAAGCCAACTAATATTAATTGATAGCGAGTAAGGGGACGACGCCATAATAAAATTAAGCCTAAAAGACCAAAAAAGAACCAAGGAAATGCTTTAAGTGGCACATTCCATAAATAAAATATCACTCCATTTCCGTCACGTTCATTAGACCCTAATTGGAAAACAAATCTAAGTAATTCCTGATAACTATCATTGCCGTAACGTAGCCAGCTAAACCATAACCAACTAAAGGTAGGAATCAAACCGGCTATAAAACCTAAATATAAAATGGGGTTGGTAAGATGACGATGACGGCGCTGTTCTCCAATTAAATAAGGTAATAAAGCAATAATTGGTAAAAAAATCATAAAGCTTCTGACCAAGAAGCCCAGACCCAAACTTAAACCAGCAATAACACTCCAAAAATAGTCATATTGAGGATGTAATTCTGCTTTTAATAAACACCAAATCGCTAACAGTACCAGGAATATCATAGGTACATCAGGTGTGCCTAAACGACAATATTGCAGCCAGAGAAATTGCACACTTAAAATTGCCCCAGCTAGCCAAGCTAGTCTTTTATTCAGGATGATTTCGCCAATTGCATATATGAGAAATACGCTCAAAATCCCCAGCATCATACTCGGTAGTCGCACACTAGTTTCACTAATACCAAATAACTGATAAGAAATAGCAATTATCCAATAAGGGCCTGGGGTTTTATGGTGGACAGTTCCCCAAGGCGCTATCCAATCGCCAGATTCAAACATCACACGCGATCGCCTGGCGTAAAGCCCTTCATCATGAGCCATGAGGCTATTTTCCCCAGAACTGAATAGCAATAACGGGAGTATCCAAAGTAACAAACTAATATAAGGAAATACCGCTGCTAAACGGATTTGCTGCCAAATAGGTTGTAATAAACGTAATTTATATAACATCAAATAGATAATATTAAAATATGTTACAAAATAGTTAATGAATTAATAATGACAATTAAGCCATTTTAGGGTGAAATCTCCCAAATTTAGATATTTATGCTATTAAAACCTGATCAACGCCAAAAATTAGATGATACGGATGACAAGTTGTTTTATGATTATCCCCGCTTTGTCACCCATGTAGATGAAGGATTTATTCAACATCTCACAGATTTATATGGCGATCGCCTCCAAGTTAACACGCGTGTACTTGACCTGATGAGCAGTTGGGTATCTCATTTACCAGAAGAGATGGAATTTGCCCATGTAGAAGGACATGGACTCAATGCAGAAGAACTAGGACGTAATCCCCGGTTAAATCATTACTTTGTCCAAAATATCAATGATAATCCGCAATTACCCCTGCCAGATAAAAGTTTTGATGCAGTTCTAAATTGTGTTTCCGTGCAGTATATGCAATATCCGGAAGCCGTTTTTTCCGAAATTCACCGCATCCTCAAACCTGGTGGTGTAGCAATTATCAGCTTTTCCAACCGCATGTTTTACCAAAAGGCCATTCAGGCTTGGCGAGATGCTTCAGAAGCCACGCGGGTAGAATTAGTCAAGCGCTACTTCACCTCAGTCCCCGGATTTACAGATCCAGAAGTCATCGTTCATCAATCAACAGTACCGAATTTCTTGCAGTGGTTGGGCGCACCTGGAGGCGATCCATTTTACGCTGCGATCGCTTACCGCATTCATGAATGACTTTGCAGTGCAGGGAAGAAAATACAGCATATTTGGTGTCGATGAGGTACACAATGGCAGGCAAGACTTGTACTGAGCAGTTCGGCAAGCTCACTGTAAAACTTGTCGTAAAGCCCTGAAGGGCATAGCTGCGCTTACCGCGTAGCGTGGCGTTAGCCATAGTATGCCTACCCTACAAGATTTACAATATGTAAGTCTGTACTTTATTTATGTGCAAAACGCTGTAGCTAAATTAATTGTAAAAAATTGGTATTAGTAAGCTAATCGTCATTCATGTTTCCAGACTGATTCGCTTGTAGTAAGGGCTTCAGCCCTGGTTTTATCCAACTTCAATGCTCATTAGCTTATTTCATTGCTCCCTATCTATAGGTCATCAAGAAAAAATCTGAGCAACGCATATTGTTACCCAGATGTGTTAGTGCTGTTCTGTGTCTCTAGTAACTACATCACTAGTTACCGCAATTCCGCCAAATCAGTAAACTCAGTTTGAGCCAAGATATTAAGTCATGTTGGGATTGACCGAAATCCATTTAATAACATATGATTGTAGATTGTCTGTCTAATTCCTGCTCGGATCAGGTAGACATATCACAAAAGCTAGCAACAGCGATTCATCAAAGTCAGATCAATCGTATCTCTACAAGAGAAAGCCAGCTACCTGTACGGCAACTTCAAGGACAATTTCATTCATGACCTACGCAATTATTGAAACTGGCGGTAAGCAATTTAAAGTTGAGCCAGGCCGCTTTTACGACGTGGAACTGCTCCATATGGAAGCAGACGAAAAAGTTACAATAGAATCTGTATTACTAGTACAACACGACGGCGAAGTCACCATTGGTCAGCCGTTAGTTGCAGGGGCGACTGTAGAAGGGACGGTGTTACGTAATCTTAGAGGTCGCAAAGTCCTGGTGTATAAAATGAAGCCGAAAAAGAAAACCCGCAAAAAACGGGGGCATCGCCAGGAAATCACTAGACTTATGATTGATTCCATCACCCTAAATGGTCAGGTGTTCGCTGCTGAAGAAGGCGTGACTGCTGAACCTCCAGTCACCGACAATTCCCCTGTAGAAGATACTGCTGAATAATAAAAAAAAGCAACACAAGAGGAAATTATGGCTCATAAGAAAGGAACAGGTAGTACGCGTAACGGTCGTGACTCTAATGCCCAGCGGTTGGGTGTGAAACGTTATGGCGGTCAAACCGTACGTGCAGGAAACATTCTCGTACGTCAGCGCGGAACTAAATTTCACCCTGGTAACAATGTTGGTATTGGCAACGATGACACTTTGTTTGCCTTAGTTGACGGTGTAGTAACCTTTGAAAGAAAAGGTAAAACCCGCAAAAAAATTAGTGTTTACCCAGTTGCAGCAACAGTTGAAGCAACACTTGAAGCAGTAGCTGTGTAGATAATTTGGGTGGGTATTGCCCACCCTCATGACTGAATTAAAAAAATAATTACCATAGCTGCTGTGAAAATCCCACATGCAGAATTTTACCCACGGCTAGACCTGCTAATGAAAATATAGACGTAATCAAAAAAGCCTGCCCTTGTTTAAAACCAGCTGCTTGAAAGTCAATTTTGGCCAAGACAACCGCAGAAATAATTAGCAAAGTATCCAGAAATATGCGGAACCAAGCAAGCATGAGAAAAAATAAAAAGGCGCAAAAAATAGTAGCAGCAAAAGATCTGAGGTTGGATTGCAATAATACACTAGAGTATTTAGCCATTGTTGCCCAAGGAATAGTCAAGCTGCCAACTAACAGTAAAATAGTCAGCATGAACACTATCCATACAAACAAAGGCGCTTGCGTTTCCGATAATACCCAACCCAATGTACTGTAACTCAGCAGTACTAGTACTAAGGAAATCCAGGGAAGTCTTTTTACAATTGACATGGGTCAGTGTCGCCCTGAATAAATCAAGCTGTCATTGAACAAGCAGTGTCACCAAAATCTTGGTTTTACTTTAAATCTTATCTCCCCTAAAATATATCTCTGTATAGCAAGAGGCTGGTAAATTGTAGGTGCAAACGCTCATGCTAACTAGCACAACACTATATTCAGTTAGATAGATTTTGACTGCAATGGCTTAGACTATAAGTTTATCATCCTATTTTTTCTAGATTCTATCAATAGGCTTTGATACTTTCGCCAAAAAAGCTAACCACTTTACACAAAATTACAGGACAAACTTGTTAAATATTTTCGTAAACATTTGTAAACTATTAGCAGCCGAGTAGCCACGTGTCACATTTTGTTAAGGAATTATCATGAAACAACTTGTTATAGCTGAACGCGTATGCCTGATTGGTCATATCGTGTCAATGGTGTTTGGATTGGTAGGCATACTACTAGTTATACCTAATGCCGAAGTAATTTTACATCTATCCGACGTCGGGCAGACCGCCATGCAGTGGAGTATGGCAGGCGGTGGTGTAGTTTATATTATCTTGGGCGCAGCAACTGTATTTTTGTATGGTTTGCGGACTTTGGGTTTGGGTCGAATTTTGGCATTTATGCTGCCTGCAATATTGATTTCCTTAACCAGTGAATTATTAGGAACAAGCACAGGATTTCCCTTTGGTCACTACAGCTACCTGAGTGGGTTGGGTTATAAAATTGGTGGTTTAGTGCCGTTTACCATTCCCTTGTCATGGTTTTATGTAGGATGCGCGACTTACCTGCTAGCGCGTGCTGGTTTAGCTGTGGATACCAAACCTAGCTGGTGGCGTCATACAGGCGCGATTGTGTTGGGTTCTTTGCTCCTCACCTGTTGGGATTTTGTCCTTGACCCTGCCATGAGTCAAACTTCTTTGCCGTTCTGGTATTGGCAACAACCAGGCGCTTTCTTCGGAATGCCTTACCAAAACTTTGTCGGTTGGTTAGGTACGGGAATAGTATTTATGACTGTGGCAGCCTTGCTATGGAAAAATAACCCGATTAAATTCGAGCGATCGCAGCTTAACTTACCCTTAATCGTTTATTTAAGCAACTTTGCTTTCGCCACAGTCATGAGCATAGCCGCTGGATTTTCCATTCCTGTGCTATTGGGCTTGGTGCTAGGTGTAATCCCCGCTGTAGGATTTTGGTTAAAAGGGACAGCCGCATCTGACCAAGATAACGTTGAAGCAACAAATAACAAAGTCTCCGTGGCCAGTATTAAAGTCGCGTTGAAATAAAGTTAGGGAATAGGGACTAGGTGAAAAAGCAGGGGGCAGGCTTCGCCGTGAGCGTCAGCCGTTAGCGTAGCTTCCCGAAGGGTACGGGGGCAGGGGAGAAAAACCAACCACAAGGCGTGGGGCTTTAAACCTTATTTTTTGGTAAAAACCTGAAAACACTTCCTCATCTCCCTAGCCCCTAGCCCCTAGCCTCTAGCCCCTAGCCCCTTCTTTCCCCAACAACATTAATTGCAAAATATTTTAACTGTGGACAACGCTTTAACAGTAGGAAGCGTCATATCTTTGCTATTGGTACTTATCCAACTACCAGCAACAGCGATTTTACTTTCACGGCTGGTCAAGGGGCCTAGACGCCATCCGCCCATTCAACCACAACAGCCCACACCAGAAATTTTGGGTAATGTCAGTGTCGTCGTTCCCACGCTGAACGAGGCGCTTCGTATTGGTCCTCTGTTATCTGGTTTGAGTCATCAAAGCTACGAAGTGCGGGAAATTATTGTGGTAGACAGTAATTCCCAAGATGGCACCCCCGACTTAGTGAAAACTGCACAGCAGGAAGACCCCCGTTTTCGCTTAATGACCGATGACCCCTTACCTGCTAATTGGGTGGGTCGTCCTTGGGCTTTGCATAACGGCTTTTTGCATAGTTCAGAAGCAAGTCAGTGGTTTCTGGGAATGGATGCTGATACCCAGCCACATCCAGGTTTAGTAGCAAGTTTGGTGAAGACAGCCGAAGCACAAGGATATGATTTGGTTTCCCTTTCACCTCAATTTATCCTTCAGTATCCAGGAGAATGCTTGCTGCAACCAGCATTATTGATGACGCTGCTTTACAGATTTGATCCGGCGGGGATAAATACCGACCAGCCAGAACGGGTCATGGCTAATGGGCAATGCTTTTTGTGCCGACGCTCAGTTTTAGCTGAGGTGGGTGGTTATATCAGTGCTAGTAATTCTTTTTGTGATGATGTCACATTAGCGCGACACATTGCAGCCCAAGGGTTTAAAGTGGGCTTTTTAGATGGCGCCAAAGTACTGAAAGTGCGGATGTACGAAGGAGCTATAGAAACCTGGAAAGAGTGGGGACGCAGCCTCGACCTCAAAGACGCATCGCCATCAGCGCAAATCTGGGGAGACTTATGGCTACTCTCAGCGGTTCAAGGTCTACCTTTACTAATTGTTTTAACTTACCTGCTGTTTTCCCCCCTTCCCCCCATCACCCCATCCCCCCATATCTTCTTATTGGGACTCAACGTATTTCTGTTGGTGATTCGCTTTGCTATGCTATTAGCGATCGCACCTTCATATGACCGTAAAAGTGCCAAAGGTGGCTGGTTATTCTGGCTGTCTCCTTTAGCTGACCCCCTAGCAGTGCTAAGGATTTTCTTATCTGCATTTCACACTCCACGGGAGTGGCGGGGCAGAAAGTATGAGTAATAGGTTGGAGGTAATCTAAATTTTTTTTCTTGAACTGAAACTACTACAATTACTATTGATGCTAGATAATGGGAAAGCTTTGACATTGTACTCACCCATCTAGCCCGACAGAATAAAACTAACACCTATGCGAAGTCACTATTGCGGCGAACTCCGACAAAAAGATATTGGAGAAACTGTTACCTTGTACGGATGGGTAGACCGTCGCCGCGATCATGGGGGCGTGATATTCTTAGATTTACGCGATCGCTCTGGCATTGTCCAAATTGTCAGTGATCCCCAACGCACCCCAGATTCCTACGAACAGGCAAACTCTCTACGGAATGAATACGTTGTTGCCATTACTGGCAGGGTAACACAACGTCCCGACGAATCTTTAAATCCCCGCATCCCTACAGGCGAGGTGGAAATCTACGCTGATCATATTGAACTGCTCAATGGCGTTCGTAAACAGTTACCATTTCAAGTTTCCACGGCTGATACCGAAACTGTGCGGGAAGACTTGCGGTTGAAGTATCGTTATTTGGATTTGCGGCGAGAACGCATGGCGCAAAATATGCAATTGCGTCATCAAGTCGTCAAAGCCATGCGGCGCTATTTAGAAGATTTGGAAGGTTTCATTGAAGTGGAAACTCCCATTCTCACCCGTTCCACCCCAGAAGGTGCGAGGGATTATATCTTACCGAGTCGCGTCAACCCTGGTGAATGGTTTGCTTTGCCACAATCACCCCAGCTATTCAAACAGATCCTCATGGTATCTGGCATGGATAGATATTATCAGATTGCTCGTTGCTTCCGTGATGAAGACTTACGGGCCGACAGACAACCCGAATTTACGCAGTTGGACATGGAAATGAGTTTCATGTCTCAAGAAGAAATTATCGGGTTGAACGAAAAGTTAGTTGCTCATATTTTCCAAACAGTCAAAGGTATTGAGTTAAACTTGCCATTTCCCCGCCTCACCTATGCTGATGCGATGGAACGCTATGGTAGCGATAAACCAGATACTCGCTATGGCTTGGAATTAGTCAATGTTTCCGATGTCTTAAAAGACTCTGGATTCAAAGTTTTTCGAGATGCGATCGCTCATGGTGGTATTGTCAAAATCTTACCGATTCCCAACGGTAACGATGCCATTTCTAATGTCCGCATTAAGCCAGGTGGTGATTTATTTAAAGAAGCCAGCGAAGCCGGTGCTAAAGGTTTGGCTTACATCCGGGTGAGAGAAAATGGCGAAATCGATACCATTGGTGCCATTAAAGATAATCTCAGCGAAGCTCAAAAACAGGAGATTTTACAACGTACAGGTGCTAAAGCTGGTCACTTATTATTATTTGGGGCTGGTGACACTGCTACTGTAAATAAAACTTTAGACAGATTACGGCAAGTTGTGGCTAGGGAGTTTAAATTAATTGATTCTGAAAAAATCAATTTGCTGTGGATTACAGATTTCCCCATGTTTGAGTGGAATGCTGACGAAAAACGCCTAGAAGCACTGCATCACCCCTTTACAGCCCCCCATCCTGAAGATATCAGCGATTTAAAAACTGCCCGCGCCCAAGCTTACGATTTGGTATTAAATGGGTTAGAAATTGGCGGTGGAAGTCTGCGGATTTATCAAGGGGATATCCAACAGCAGGTGTTTGAAGCCATTGGTTTGTCTCCTGAAGAAGCACATAACAAATTTGGCTTTCTCTTAGAGGCTTTTGAATATGGTACACCGCCGCATGGTGGCATCGCCTACGGTTTAGATCGTTTGGTGATGTTGCTGGCTGGGGAAGAATCTATTCGAGATGTGATTGCTTTTCCGAAGACACAACAAGCACGTTGTTTACTGACAGATGCACCTGCGGGTGTGGATACTAAGCAGCTCAAAGAATTGCATGTTGCTTCGACGTACAAACCAAAACTATAGATACTTCAGCCCCTTTCCGCGTCGGAGAGGGGTTGGGGAGAGGTTCATCGAACTTATGTTAACTCATCGCCTTTCTTACCAGTTCTGGAATTAGAGAAGGACGTTCAGCCACAGAAACTTGTGCTTCTTTGAAAGCAGCTAATTTACTTTGTGCTGTGCCAAAGTTAGGGTCACGGCCGATGACTGCGGCTAAAGTCCCTCCTTGGCGCCAATTTTTTGTTAGTGGTGCGTGTCTACCTGCAATGTAGGCGATGACTGGTTTATCAATGGCTTCGGTAATATACCCCGCTGCGGCTTCTTCACTACCGCCACCAGGTTGACCGACTAAAACGATCGCTTCTGTGGTTTCGTCTTCGTCGAGAATTTGTAGCCATTGCAAAAATGATGAACCAACGATCGCATCACTGCCAATACTGACACTAATTGATTGTCCTAAACCAGCTTTGGTTAATTCCCACGCAATTTCGTAGGTGAGGGTGCTGCTACGACTGACGATCCCTACTGATCCTGGTGTATACAATTCGCTGGGCTGAGTCCCTAAAAGAATCTTCCCTGGAACAATTATTCCGGGACTATTGGGCCCTACTATCAAGGTTTCATGTGCTTCGGTTTTGCGGAGTAATTGCACCATATCTAATGGTGGTACGCCAGCAGAGATAATAATAATCTGTCCGATATTAGAGGCGATCGCTTCTAATGCTGCATCTAACACTTGATACGGGTGTACGCAGATAATTGCGGTGTCGATAGCGCCAAATTTCTCTACTACTTCTTCTACTAAATCGAAGACTGGTAGATCGTAAAGTTGCTGTCCACCACATCCGGGATTCACACCAGCAACCAAATTTGTTCCATAAGCTTTCATTTGAGCAACATGAGTTGCTGTAATAAATTCAGAAAAGCCTTGGATTAATACTTTGCTGTCTGGTGTTAAGTTCATATTAAGTTCGGGTAGATTTAACAAATTAGAGAATAAGTTTATTATTACTTGTTAGGATTAGTATCCTCTTAATATTCCTTGTTGCTTGGCTTTGCCTTCAGCTTGACGAAATATCCATAATCCTACGGCAAAATATACTGTGCTATTGATGAAAGCGATTAATAACTTGGTTAAATTCAAACTTTCACCTCTAGCCATCAAATCACGTAGTAATTCAGCACCAGGAGTCATGGGAAGCAATGCTGCTAAAATTCTGGCTGATCCTGTCCAATTTTCGGTGGGTATGGTCAGCAAAAATAATAACGGAAATTGCGTCACACCTAAAAGTTCCTGCAACCGTTTAAAGATTAAGGATAAAGACCCCAATGCAAAAGCAAAGCCATTAGCCCCTAAGACCACAGTAAAAAAAGGTAAAAGCAATGTAGGAGGAAAGTTGAGACGGCTACCTGTTAGGATCATGATGATCACCAGAATGGTGAATATTTGAACTATCTGCAAACTCAAATCAGCCAACATTCGCATTAAAAAAACCTTAGTCGCACCATAGCGCGAGAGAAAAAGTTGTTCTAAAGTGCCAGTTTGGGCTTCTATCTGCAACTCTCCCGCCAGACTAGCCAGAATGAATGACGTTAAAGTCCAAAGCACATAACCAATAATAATCGAGTCGAGGCGATCGCCTAATTGAAAAGCATCACCAGCAACATAACGAGAACTTAAGAATAATCCATAAAATATGGAAGCAAACACAAAAATCCGGCCTATTGACTGTACAGGATAACGAATGGACATAATCCAACTACGGCGCAATTCAGCTAAAAATAATTTAAGCACCTTGATTTCTGCCTTTTCTAACTATCTGCAAAAAGATTTGGGTGAGGTTCGCTTGCTCTTTTTCCAGAGATGATATAGGCAGAGGTTTGATAATATCGAGAAGTTGGTAAATTAATTCTGGCTGGGATAAATGGATAATTTGTGGGTCTTGAACTACTGCACCCAGATTTTCTAAGGCTATAATATGGGACTTATCAAGTACAGTTTCTACCTCAATTTTGTAACCAGTTCCCGAGAATTGGCGAATCAATTCACTGGTTGATAATTCTGTGATAATTTCCCCTGATTGGATAATGGCGACTCTATCTGCAAGTTCTTCTGCAATGCTGAGTTGGTGAGTAGTTAGTAAGATAGCACAACCAGCAGCAGCAATTTCTTTGACTAAAATTTTCACATCTTCTGTGGCTTCTACATCCAGCCCTAAAGTGGGTTCATCTAATAATAATAGTTGGGGTTTATGAACTAAGGCCACAGCAAATGCTAACTTCTGCTGCATTCCCCGTGAAAGATTTTCCACTGCTGTCTGGCGTTTAGACATTAGGCCAAATCTATCTAAAAGTGCTAACCCCGACTTCCTGGCTTCTCGACGGCTCATTCCTTTTAATACACCAAAATATTCCAAATTCTCTTGGGGAGTTAATCGCCAGTAAAGGTTACGATTTCCTTCGAGTACAGCACCTAAATTTTTCAATGCGGCGGGGTTACGGTGGGGATCACTACCAGCAATTTTCACCCAACCCGCATCAGGGTGAATTAATCCAGCAATCATCTTAATACTGGTAGTCTTACCTGCACCATTGGGGCCAAG
Source organism: Cyanocohniella sp. LLY (assembly GCA_022241785.1). GTDB lineage: Bacteria > Cyanobacteriota > Cyanobacteriia > Cyanobacteriales > Nostocaceae > Cyanocohniella. The sequence goes on from JAKOMP010000043.1 coordinate 45,453, forward strand.
AAAAGCCAATACTTCTTGAGGATAAATATTTAAGGAAACATCTTTGACGGCTGTAATAATTTGTTTGCTTTGACGAAAAGTTTTTTGAAGCTGACTTGCTTCTAATGTTTTCATGAAAAACTACAGCTTTTTGCGGTAAATATGAAAAATTGTATCAAACTTTTTTGTAAGCAATTGGCTTGGCAAGACGGACGGCTTCTGCAACGGCCTCATCTAAATTTTCTACCACAGTCAGAGCATCACTTTCTTGTTGTAATTTGTCCAGAGAATCTTTAGCCACATTGAACTCAGAACCAGCAACACGGATAACTAAACGCGGAAAACAAGACTCTCGGCGGCTTTTAGCATTACTAGAACGGCCATTCTGTGATTTAGTGTCCTTTCTGTGGTTTTCTAGAAACGTAGTAATGATTTCTATGACTTCATCAGCTTGAGGCACACTACCTAAAAAGTTAAGTAGTATAACCTGAATACTTTTGTCAGCCGCTAAGATGTTTAATCCTTTAGCGAGGCGATCGCAAAATGTTGTGGGTGAGATGTCAGTCAGTAAAGCATGGCGTAGATTCAAGCAAATACCCGGCTTACCACCAGCACTGGTAACTAAATCTAAAGTTGCCATCATTGAACCAGTACCATTACCTAAAATGCCGATTTTGCCATGTAACTCTACACCATCCCAGTTGCCAAGATGACTTTTTCTCAAGTTGCTACCATGACGATTAGCTATTTTTACCGCTATATCGGCTAGTTCTGGATGCCGTCCAATGGCTCGTTCGTTGATGCTGACTTTACCATTTAGAGCCATGACTTGACCCGCAGCATTCACAGCTAAAGGATTAATTTCTATTAAATCTAAATCTTTTTGTCCAAATAACTGGTACATTTTTTCTACAACCGAGCTAACCGACTGCATTAATGTGCCTTGCAGACCCATTTTTAAAGCCAGTCGCCGCGCATAAAAAGGAGAAAATTCTTGTTCAACTACAACGTGGTGCATGTTCTCGCCTGCTGATTCCCAATCGATATCAGCTTCTTTACAGCCTAAAAGCACTGGGCGACCCACAGCGGTATCTAAAACTACTGCTAAATAAAATTCCTGTTGACCAATATACTTAGATTCTGCTAGTAAAACTTCCGGTAACTCGCCCCAAATTGGTAAATTAAAGATAGTTTGAGCCGCTGCGATCGCATCAATTGTGGTGTCTACTATTCTGACTCCACCGGCTTTTGCTCTTTCACCAGCATATACCTGCGACTTCAGTACAATGGGGTAGCGAATTTTTAAACGTTTCAAATCTGTGGGGTGGTCAATGCGTTGGGAAGGCAATACGGGAATGCCTATTTTTCCAAACCATTCTTTTACTTGATACTCCAATAAATCCATTGTTTTGCACCCGGTATTTACACTTCCAAAAGCATTTATTTGGTGCTGTTTTCTACTTTTTATAGCACTATAATTGCATCATTAAGCTTCGTGAGTCTATGATAGTTTATTTTTTACTACTTAGTTTTATCTAATTGAGTAAAAGAGACAAATTTGTATTTCAAAATACTTTTAGTTACTGTCATGATTATAAGTAATTAATATGGTCAGTGAATTTGCCAGCATATAACAAAACCAGCATTGATGTCAAAGAGCATCAGATTTGGCAAATCGTCCTGTCCAGAATGAGACTAAATTTTCAAAAAGTGTCATCAATTCATCGGTTCAATGGATTTCTGTTATGTGCTGCTTCCATTATGGTTTGCTCAATTCTCTTCAACCTAGTTTCTGGACGTTTTGCACTGTCAATCCAAAATAGAATATTCTTCTTCGATGAATTACTGAACGCCTGGAAATTAAGATTGGCTAGAGAGTTTGCGTCCAAGGCTTGCTTCAAGTCTATGGGAATGGTCAATGCTTCAATTGCATCTAACGAGTTCCATGAGCCATCTTGTTTGGCTACTTCAATTTTTTCCAGACCTACCTGAGTTATCAAGCCTTGTTCAAGTAGCTCTTCAATGTATTGCTTATTTAATTTTGACCATATGCTTTTCGGTTTTCGAGGAGTGAAAATTTGCTGATAACGTTCTTCATCGAGTGATTTGACTTTACTGTCAATCCAACCAAAGCACAAAGCTTCTTTGACTGCTTCGCTGTATTTAATACTTGGTTGACCGCTTTTGACTTTGTAGTAAATCAACCATATACCAGGCGAAGTAAGATGATTGTTGAATAACCACTCCCGCCAAGAGATGCGATCGCTGGCATAAATACTTTCGAGTTGGTCATCAAATTTTGGCATTACCAAGATTTTTCAACGCTCACAAATCATATCATGCCCATTTTTTATTGGTAATTTAACTTGGTGGGTGAATTACTGATAAATACTGAGAAGTCCACATCCACGAATTTTGCAAAAAAAGGTATTTACGGTGATAAATTTTACTCAAAAATCAGAATTTGTGTTAAAAAGTTGTTCTATTTAATTCTTCGGCTGTGGTGGGTTCAACTGTGCATTTGCATTCAACAAACGCCAGTCCCTGATTTCATCCCTTCCAAGGTGACATGACTCCGGGCTAAAGCCTCGGAGCTTCTAAGAATCACTTCTTAGATTTCTTGGTTTTTCCCTTGCGGGATTTCGACACTTGCCTAGATTGAGTTTCCTCAACCCCTGGTAGACCGTCTGCACAAGCGTTTTGGATTCCGACGTGTCCCGCCGTACTAATGAGGGATATCCCTCTATTTCTGATTACTTGACCACTAGCAACATCACGATCAGTTATGTATCCGCAAATCAAGCAATGATGTACTCTAACACTCAGGTCTTTTCTAACTTCTGCACCACATTCAGGACACTGTTGAGATGTTCCCCTAGCGCTAACTTCAGCGAAGAATTTACCACGTTTCCAACAAACATACTTGGTTATGGTTCGGAATTGTCCAAATCCAGCATCAAGCATCTGTTTTCCCAGCATCCCTTTAGCTAGAGTCCGGTAATCTAGGTCTTCCATGAAAACCATATCACCAGAATCACAAAGGGCATGAGCTTGTTTGAAATGAAAATCCTTGCGGGTGTTATCAATTGTGTGGTGAAGTCTAGCAACTTTGATGCGTTGTTTCTCGTAATTCTGAGAACGCTTCTTTTTTCTAGAAAGTCTACGTTGCAGCAATTTCAGCTGGCTTTGCATAACTTTCAGAAACTTAGGCGACTTTACAAGAACGCCGTCACTAGTTGCCAAAAACTTTTCCAGCCCGACATCTACCCCAATGGGATGTCCATGTGGCATCGGATCGGGAACATTAACATCACATTGGATATTGATAGAGGCATACCAAACATCCGCCTTGTTTATTATCCGAACTTGCTTAAC
>JAKOMP010000044.1 GCA_022241785.1 Cyanocohniella sp. LLY
ATAGGGGGCTTCAAGTTCGGCATGATGATCGCGCGGGCAAACTGACGCACCGTGTAGGGCAGAACCGCTTTCAGTGCTGCACCGTCGCGCAGATGCAGATGCCAATCGTCAGGTCGGGTGATGGTAAGCTTTTGCATCCTTTCATTATAAAACGGCAACAAGCCCTCATGATAATAGGGGCGATCATCCAGATCTGGTATGGGGCGATCGCCATTGAATGCAGGCTCTCAAGACGCTGCACTCCTTAGAAAAATATTCAGACCTGAACTCTCTGGAATCAGATTTAAATACTGCACTTCAAAGCCGCTTACCAGATGAAATCCGAGAAGGTTAACAAAAAATTACGCTAAAAGCATCTCTGAATAAGAACACAGCAAGTATTGGGTTAAAATTTTTAGATTTGCTTAAGCAGAACTACTATCGTAAATTTACTGAGACTGCTAATATCAGTTTCTGCGCTGCATCTTTAAAGGTAGATTTGATGGTGTCAGTCAACATGAAAAGCGGCATTCCCATTCTAGATATTTAGTGCAGGCGCTGGTAGATCCGCGCTTCCTATCTTCTAGAATGGCTGGTACTTTATTTTTTCGCAAGTCCCTTATCAGCGATTCATTTACAACGTATTTGAAGATATGGAAGTTTGGGGAGGATATCAGCCGCCTGTTGTAACCCCCTTAAAAAAGCTACGGTGTACACACAAGTCCAAGTAAAGTAATAAGAGCAGGAGTTGTGGGGAGTAAAAGACGGTGGAAAATCCAATCAGAATACACGCGCAAGCAGTTGAGGGAAAAGCATTTGGAGACCCAAGACTCTCTAAAAGGGGGTAGCATTGTACGAAGCAAGGGGAAAACATCAATCAGTCAGCATTCGACAAATAAGTAAAAATAGAGCCGAACAAGTAGGATACTATGGGTTTTTGGAGAATCAGAATGTGACAGTAGGGGAATTAGTGCGAAGCCTATCAGACCACTGCGTATCTCAGGTAGAAGGAAAGCATATATTAGCCATTGCTCACCAGCCACCAAGTCGTTTGTTTAGAACAAGCTCTACAGGTGATTCGGTGGTACACCTGGCGATGGCAAATTGAACAACTGTTTGCCACCATCAAAACTGCTGGTTTAAATCTCGAAGCCACTCAGCTCGAATCCATTGCTGCCATTCAACGACTGACTGTATTAGCTTTGTCCGTCGCCGTGCGAATTTTACAACTGATTCAAGGACGGGATAACCCTGATTTACCGGCAAATATTGCTTTTTCTCATGAGCAACAGCAATGCTTATCTATTCTTGCTCCTACAATAGATGGCAAAACTCGGCTGCAACAAAATCCCTATCCTCCTGACAGAAGAGGCGGAGGGGCAGGGGGCGGGGAGCAGGGGGAGCAAGCCCTGCCCCAAAGCCGTGGAGCGTAGCGGAACATGGGTATCAAGCCCCGCCCTTGTAGGGCGCTCTGGGTTGGTCGGAGTACAAGCTCCTTCCAATCCTTCCCCCTGCCCCCTGCTCCCTGCTCCCCTGCTTCTTTTGACTCTCTTCCTTGGGCTACTTGGATTATTGCTCGACTTGGTGGTTGGTCTGGCTACAAGTCTCAAAAACCTCCCGGTATTACTACTTTGGTTCGCGGTCTTGAGCAATTTGAGTCTACCTTTTTCGGGTGGAAACTCGCTCGGGGCAAACTTGTGTGTACACCGTAGCTCAGTAAGGAGAGGCAGTACGAAAACACTTAACGGATGCTGGCTATGCTGAATTAGCTGCACAAGTTCCCAATCCACAGTCGATTAAAGGTTAGGGTTATGAACGCTGTAAAATTAAATGATTACGTTCAGTTAATTTGGCTACCCAATTTAACTCCACAACAATTGTGCTAATTTTCTCCACGATGACCGCAGGTCCATGAATCATATCTTCTGGTTGTAAATCTTCCCGGCGATAAACAGGTGTATCATGCCATTGATCGCCCGTAAACATTTTGACTATCTCAATACTTGAGGGCGCTTCATCTTGAGGACGAGTACGAGTAATTAACGGTTCTTCAGGAGTATCCATTTTCTGAATTACTTCTACCGATACAGATTCGACAATTAAGGGTTTTTCTACTTGAATGAAACCGTAGCGAGATTTATGTTCAATCTCAAATTCTCGTCGCATTATCGCTACATTATCAGCAAAATTAATATTTAAGGTTGAGTTAGTTCCCTCATATTTTAAATTCACTTTTTGGATAACTTCTTCTTCACCATTGTCACCCTCTGAAGTTAATTCATTTCTACCTTGGGTTTCTAACGTTTCGATTAACTGCTGTAATTGCGGGATTAATGTTGAAGTTAAAGTTTGTTCTACTCCTCTTTCTCTAATAGCTCGAATATCAGCCAATCCCATACCATAAGCTGATAAAACACCCGCATAAGGGTGGAGAAATATTGTTTTCATCCCTAAGGTATCGGCAATTAAACAAGCAACTTGCGCCCCTGCACCGCCAAAACAACAAAGAGTATATTGGCTGACATCATAACCTCTTTGTAAACTGATTTTCTTAATAGCATTTGCCATATTTTCCACAGCAATAGCGATAAATCCGGCTGCTACTTGTTCGGGTGTACGATGATTTTGTGTAATTGCTGCAATTTCTTGAGCTAATTGGGTAAATTTGTCAAGAACAATATTTTTATCTAAAGGCAAATTACCATCTAAGCCAAAAACAGAGGGGAAGTATTGCGGGTGAATTTTGCCTAACATCACATTGGCATCTGTAACGGCTAATGGCCCACCTTTGCGGTAACAAGCAGGCCCAGGATTCGATCCGGCTGATTCTGGCCCGACACGATAACTAGAACCATCAAAAAAGAGAATGGAACCGCCACCCGCGGCAATGGTATTAATAGCTAAGACAGGAACTCTCATGCGCGCCCCAGCAATTTCGGAATTTAGTTGGCGTTCATACTCTCCTTTAAAATGGGCAACATCTGTACTGGTTCCACCCATATCAAAGGTAATCACTAACTCAAAACCTGCTCGTTGACTAGTTTGGACTGCACCGACAATTCCCCCAGCCGGGCCACTTAAAATACTATCTTTGCCTTGAAATTGTTGAGCCGCAACTAAACCGCCGTCAGATTTCATGAACATTAATTTGACTTCGGGTAATTGACTGGCTACTTGATTGACGTAGCGCCGGAGAATCGGCGTTAAATAAGCGTCAACAACTGTGGTATCACCCCGGCTAACTAATTTCATTAACGGACTGACTTGATGCGATACCGATATCTGCGTAAAGCCTATTTGTTGGGCTATTTGGGCTACCTGTTGTTCATGATGATGATAGCGATCGCTATGCATGAAAACTATGGCACAACTGCGAATACCTGTGTTGTAAACTGCTTGGAGGTCTTGTTTAATTTGTGCAGTATTTACAGGTGTTAATTCATTACCGTGAGCATCATAACGTTCCTCAACTTCTATCACTTGTTCATACAACATAGTTGGTAAAACTATATGCCGAGCAAAGATATCAGGACGATTTTGGTAACCAATCCGTAAGGCATCTTTAAAACCTTTGGTAATTAGAAGAACCACGCGATCGCCTTTTCTTTCCAACAGGGCATTAGTAGCTACGGTTGTGCCCATTTTCACTACTTCTATTGCTTGTGTCGGCATCAGTTCATTACTAGTAAGACTCAGGATATCCCGAATACCTTGAATTGCTGCATCGGCATATATTTCCGGATTTTCTGAAAGTAACTTGTACACAATTACCCATTGCTGCCCAGGAATCGGCACAATTAAAAACCGCTCAGGATGTCGAGCAAGTTTATGAATAATTTCTGGATTATTAGTAATAGCAACTATATCTGTGAATGTACCACCACGGTCAGCAAATACTTTTAACATTTTTATTTCCTCAATGTTTGATATATCAAATAATAAAGTCTTGAGCAGCAACAATAATTTTGACCAACAAAACAAGTTTGTAATATTAATTTACATGAACTAGGTACAAGTATTTGCTTATGTTGCCAGCCAGAACAGAACTGACACAGCAAGTTGTAAACTGACACATAAAGAGCATTTTTAATAATTGAGAAGATGTCATTGACCCCTATTCCCTCGCTGCGTGAGCAACAACATCCCTTAATTCGCCAACTAGCTGATTGTATTGAAGCAGTTTGGCACAAGCACTTAGATCTATCACCTTACCATTTACCTGCTGAGTTAGGCTATGTAGAAGGTAGACTAGAGGGCGAAAAACTGACCATCGAAAATCGCTGCTATCAAACACCCCAGTTCCGCAAAATGCACTTAGAACTGGCAAAAGTAGGAAATATGCTAGATATATTACATTGTGTCATGTTTCCTCGTCCAGAATATGACATACCCATGTTTGGCTGCGACTTAGTTGGGGGTAGAGGTCAAATTAGCGCAGCCATCGCCGACCTATCGCCTGTAAACTTAGAGCGTACCTTACCAGACGCATATAATACCCGACTCACAGCCCTAACGCAGATCAACTTTTCCCAACCCCGCGACTTACCAGAATGGGGAAACATATTTTCTGATTTTTGCCTCTTCGTGCGTCCCAGTTCCCCAGAAGAAGAAACAACATTTTTGTTACGTGTACAAGAATTTTTAGACATTCATTGTACCCAGGCGATCGCCTCTAGTCCAGTTACCCCAGAAAAATCTCTACAAATCCTCGCCGGACAACGCAACTACTGCACCAAACAGCAACAAAACGACAAAACCCGCCGAGTCCTAGAAAAAGCCTTTGGCCAAGACTGGGCAGAAAATTATATGACTACAGTATTATTTGACCTCCCAGAATAAAGAAGCAGGGGAGCAGGGAGCAGGGGAGCAGGGGAGAGTAATTATATAAGTGCTTTGCCCTCAGCCCCCCATTCCCCCTTATCTGTAGGTTCTGTTACGTTTTCCCAGAGCCGATGAATGTAGAATTTATTCAGCGAGAGTTTAATGGAGTAAGACAACATTAGTTTAGTTTTGGGATTAAATATCCAAAATATATAGATTGAGGTAAATAAACCTAGAAATCGGTTGATCACCAATTTAAGGAAACTGTGATGTTTAGCACTCTATTTGAGATCAATTTGTAGTCTGTCGTTAACTCACTGAATACTCACTTCTGCCGTAAAAATGCTTTTTGAGACTGTTGATATAGCCTCTCAAAAATCCAGCAGAAGTTATCGAAGTTTGAGAAAATGTTTGTCAATTTGTACTCGCAAATACTTATGTATGTGATGATATTTGCTTAATTTATTGCGAATTGCGTACAGCCTGGCGGCATCCGTAGGCTCTATTGCGAATTGCGAATTGGTTTCATACCAGGTTGCAAACAAAAATAGTTTTAGCAGGATGTAACTCTCAATGATACTCAGAGCTACTGAAATGCCTTATTTAGCAGGGTTGAGTGTTCATCAGGCAGTGGATTTTCAGCAAGACAAGCTCTAAATCACTGTTGTTTGTTTTTGTTGTTATCAGTTTGCCATTTACTAAAAACTGTTTGGCGGAATTTAATTACCCCTAATTCGCTTTTTTTTATTTCCATCAGCACAATTCAAAAAGTGGGCAAAAACCATGTCAAGGGTGACTGAGAAGCCAAGCTCAAGAGAGCTGCTACTTGATCCGGAACAACCTAAGATTTGGTGGGGTATCGCTGTAGCCCTGCCAATTGTCATCGCCGCTGGGCTACTAACTACAGCTAAAGTTGAGCAGCTGAAGAAACTCGGCCCATCTGTACCCGTACAACCATTGGCTAACAGCATTACTGCTGTGGGGCGTTTGGAACCCAAAGGAGAAGTGTTAAAGCTGTCAGCTCCTACGGCTGGATTGCAGTCTGCATCACGAGTTCAGCAACTCTTCGTCAATGAAGGCGAGCGGGTAAGAAAAGGTCAAGTAATTGCAATTTTAGACAACCATGACACTCAACTAGCAGCCGTAGAAGAAGCCAAAGCCAGACTGCAAGAAGCGCGGGCGAATTTAACTCAAGTCAGAGTTGGTTCGCCTCGAGATATTGAAGCTCAAAATGCAATTATTGCTCGCCTACAAGCCCAATTAAACGGCGAAAGAGATGCTCAACAAGCAATGATTACGCGGATAGCTGCCCAATTAAGTGGGGAAAAACTGACTCAACAAGCTACTGTTAATCGCCTCGAAGCCGAACTCAGAGGACAACAAGATAGTTTAAGCGCAACTATTACCCGCATCCAAGCCGAACAGCGCAATGCTCAAGTTGATGCTGGACGCTATGATATGTTGTACCGCGAAGGTGCTATTTCTCAGCAAGAACGGGATAGAAGAAGACTAAGTGCGGTAACTTCTAATCAGCAAGTTATTGAAAGTCAAGCCACCCTCAGACAAGTGCAGGCGACTTTACGACAGCAACTAGCTGAAGCTAGAGCCAACCAGGTAAAAACCCTCGCAGTTTTAGAACAACAATTGGTTGAAGCCAGAGTTAACCGCGATAAAACTCTCCTGAGTTTACAAAGGCAAATCGAAGAAGAACAAGCCAGACTGAATCGAATTGTAGAATTTCGCCCCACTGATATGCAAAGAGGACAAGCCCAAGTTAGTAATGCTATGGCTAATGTCAAAAGGGCAGAAGCAGAACTGAAATTAAGCTATGTCCAAGCACCAATTGCTGGCGAGATTTTAGCAGTTCATACCAAAGCCGGAGAAGCCATAAATGCCCAAGGTATTGCTGAAATTGGACAAACCGAGCAAATGACGGTGATTGCTGAAGTACCTGAAGACAGTATTGCTCAAGTGAGATTGGGACAAACTGCTACTATTACCAGTGAAAATGGGGCATTTAGTGGAGAGTTGAAGGGAAGTATCACGGAAATTGGCAGAAAAATTGGCAAAAGAGATGCATTAAGTATCGATCCTGTAGCAGATATAGACGCCAGAGTAGTGGAAGTCAAAATCGCTTTAAGTCCAGAAGATAGCCAGCGAGTTTCTGGTTTCACCAATGCCAGAGTAATTGCCGAAATTAGTAGACAAGTAAATGCCGATACAACAGTCACACCAAATTTAAAAAACAACGCCACCGAAGAAAACGCCACCGAAGAAAATAGTCCAACTCCCGATGAACCCTAACGCCTCTTAATTACGAATTAGCCTGTAAGCCTACCCAGCCTAAAAAATGAATCGTAAAATACCTCTATCGTGGTTACAACTGACACGCGATAAAACTCGCCTAGCTGTGGCTTTGGCAGGAATTGCCTTTGCTGATATTTTGATGTTTATGCAAATTGGTTTTCGGGATGCACTCTATTATAGTAACGTCCGCTTACACGGTAGCTTACAGGGTGACATTGTGTTAATTAATAGACAATCTAATGCCTTACTAGCAATGGAACCCTTTTCTCAAAGGCGATTGTATAAGGCTTTAGAATTACAAGCTGTAGAGTCGGTACATCCAATATATTTGGATTATACAAGCTGGAGAAATCCTGTTACCGGTCGCCCCCGGAGCATTCTCATATTTGGTTTCAATCCAGAATCTAATTTGTTTGATTTGCCAGGTGTGCAAGAAAATTTAGATAGATTGAAACTACCAGACGTGGTTTTATTTGACCGTTCTTCTAGGGAAGAATATGGCCCCATTGCTGCTGAATTAGATCAAGGAAATGCAGTTACAGCAGAAGTACGCCGCAGGCGGATGAGAGTAGAAGGACTATTTACTTTAGGTGCATCTTTTGGCGCAGATGGCAATTTAATTACCAGCGATATTAATTTTTTAAGGATATTTACTGACCGTCAACGGGGATTAATTGATATTGGTCTAATTAAATTGAAGCCAGGCTCAAACCCTAATATTGTTGCTCAACAATTACGAAATTATGTGCCGTCGGATATCAATGTTTTAACTAAGCAAGAGTTTATCGAATTTGAGCGCAACTACTGGGCCAGTAGCACGGCTATTGGGTTTATTTTCACCTTAGGGACAATCATGGGTTTCATTGTAGGTACCGTGATTGTATATCAAATCCTTTATACCGAAGTTTCCGATCACCTGTCTGAATATGCGACACTGAAGGCAATAGGTTATACACAAAGGTATTTATTAATAGTCATTCTCCAAGAAGCATTCTTATTAGCTTGTTTAGGATATATTCCTGGATGGATTGTGGCTATGTTTATGTATTCTAGCGCTAGACAAGCTACATTGCTACCAGTATTAATGAGTTTTGGTCGAGCAATCACAGTGTTAATTTTGACCATAATTATGTGTTTTATATCCGGGGCGATCGCAGTACGTAAATTACGTTCAGCCGATCCTGCCGATATCTTTTAATAATTATCAATTACGAATTAAATATAAATGATAAATCTTTATAGAGAAAAATCATTTATAATTTGTAAATGATATATATTCCACTCTTTACAGGCACTACAGTTCCGTCTCGGAACTATTAACACTTAACCAACCACTTTATCATGAGACAAGAACCTGTAATTGCCATTAAAAGCCTCAATCATTACTATGGCAAAGGCGCCCTAAAAAAACAAATTTTATTTGACATTAATCTCGAAATTTATCCCGGAGAAATTGTCATTATGACTGGGCCATCAGGTTCAGGTAAAACAACATTACTGAGCTTAATTGGTGGTTTACGGTCTGTACAAGAGGGAAGTTTAAAATTTTTAGGTGTAGAACTGTTTGGTGCTAATCAAAATAAACTAGTGCAAATCCGGCGTAATATTGGTTATATTTTTCAAGCGCACAACTTGCTGGGATTCTTAACAGCTACGCAAAATGTGCAGATGGCAGTGGAATTGAATGATAATATCACTACCAGCGAAGCAATTGTGAAATCACAAGCCATGCTGGGTGCAGTTGGGTTACAAGACCGAATTAGTTACTACCCAGACAGTCTTTCTGGTGGGCAAAAACAAAGAATCGCCATCGCCCGCGCCCTGGTTAATAGTCCCCCACTGGTACTAGCAGACGAACCAACAGCAGCTTTGGATAAACAATCAGGACGCGATGTCGTGGAAATCATGCAAGGGCTTGCTAAGGAACAAGGAACTTCTATCTTGCTAGTTACTCACGATAACCGCATCTTAGATATAGCCGATCGCGTCGTCGAAATGGAAGATGGACTTTTAACCCGCGATTCTCAAACAGCAGTCATTGGTTACGATTCTGGAGTGGCAAATCATAATTCCTAACTCATACCATTGGGGATTTGAGATTTTAAATTTTGTTCACGTTCGGATTGCTATTATATGGCAGCACCCTGAAGTCATAACTCTCATCTAGCAGAGCCTGATTTTTTGACTCCCGGAGGATTCTGCTGTGCAGCAGCATTTCCTTGGCGACTAGTGCGAAAAGTCACATTCACGCCTTCATTAGATTGTTCCAACACTAGTAAAGGTGTGGGTTTCGCTTTTTGATCCCAATGCATATAAGCAATCCGCCCTTGAATTGTCGGTTGCCAAGTATCCTCATCTTCAATGGGGCTAAGATAAGTTTCAATACAATCAATAATTTGGCTAATAGTCGCAGAAGTTGCTTGTGTTGGTAGCTTCATTAACCGGATTTGAATGCGAAACAATACTCGTTTAGCAGCGGTTGCACCTGCGCCAGTCTCATATTCGACATCAAAAATTTCATCTACCTGTCTTCCCGCACTACTAGCAATCCCCACGATTCCTTGCTGGGCTTGATTGGGGCGTAAGGCTTGCGATATTTTATCTTTAATCTTGATTTTAATTTGATTGATGATGGCAAAGTGAAACACTTCTTCTGACATCCGCATTCGCAGATAATCTAAGTTAAAGTCCCGTGAATTGACCAAATCAGGATTAGTTTCCATTTTGCGAATCGTTTCCAGCGCTAGCTTAAACTTCTTCTCAATTTCGCGCGATCGGAACTTTTCAAATTTGAGTGCTTTCTCAAACTTATCCATTTGAAATTTGCCATAGACAATTAAAGCAATTATGCCTAAAGCCAGTCCTCCAGAAGTCATCACCAAAACAGGCGGTAGTTGCGCCTCACTTGCTTGTACTTGTTGAGATACGTTGTTTGTCGGTGTCCTCGAAGATTGGGCCAGAAACATTGAAGTTAGCATGGTTGTCAAATATACAAAAGAGCAACAAGTGACTTATTATTTTTAGGATGCCCAAATCCTGAATCTCATCTAGCTGTATGATTATTATTTTTTACAGATGCTTGAATACCGTATATGTACAGTCACTTAAACCCTCCTCCTCGGCAACCTAATCATCTCCCCCAACTGTCTCAAGCTTCTTGGAGCCAGATGCGTCTGATTGCTACAGATATGGATGGTACACTCACTCAAGGAGGAAAATTTTCCGCCACTTTGCTGCAAACTTTAGAAAATTTAGCGGCAGCCGATATCCAGGTATTAATTGTCACCGGACGTTCTGCTGGCTGGGTAAGTGGACTGAGTAGCTTAATGCCTGTCGTCGGGGCGATCGCCGAAAATGGCGGCTTGTTCTATCCATCTGGACAAGAAAAACCAGTAACTTTAACACCCATTCCTGATTTAGCAGCCCATCGCCAGGCTTTAGAGTGGGCTTTTGAGGAATTAAAAACCAAATTTCCCCAAATTCACGAATCTGCCGACAATCGCTTTCGCATCACCGATTGGACATTTGATGTAGCTGATTTGAGTCCCAGTGAATTACAAACCTTGAGTAATCTTTGTCAACAAATGAATTGGGGATTTACTTACAGCAATGTGCAATGTCACATTAAGCTCCAAGGACAAGATAAAGCTGTGGGTTTATTACAAGTATTGCGAGCATACTTCCCGGAATTTTCACCCAACCAAATTGTCACCGTTGGCGATAGTCCCAATGATGAAAGTTTATTTAATCAAGATTATTTCCCCATTTCCGTGGGTGTAGCTAATGTACTCAAATATACTAATCAGTTGCAACATCAACCTGTTTACATAACGACGGCGGCTGAAGGTGAAGGATTTTGTGAGTTATCTCAGTATATTTTGCAAAGTCAAAAAATTGATCATTGAAAGCGATCGCCTGCGGGCATACTTCAATCACCAGAGTCAAAAGCGGCGGGAATATATTCTTGCAGATAAAATTGATATCCATCTGCTGATAAGCTAGCTAAAGGTTCTAGAGTCAGTGTTGATTCAGGGTATGGTGTTGAGTAGTAGACAATAGCTACATCAAAACGACAAGGGTACTCGGCGTTTTCAGGGTACTGAGCTAAAAACATTGCCGCAGTCCGCCAAATTTTGACCTGCTTTTGGGGGGTAATGGCATTTCTACCCCCTGCATCCCAATTCCCGCAACTACGGGTTTTCACTTCCACAAAAGCTAATTGAGTCAGATGTTTTTCACAATGTTGGGCGATAATGTCGATTTCTCCCCAGCGGCTAGAAAAGCGACGATGCAAAATCATCCAACCTGTTGATTGTAACCATTGTGCTACCAGGTCTTCTCCTAATTGACCAATATCGCCATAATGAGAGGGAGGAGGGTTCGCCATTGGCTAAAAATTATGATGAATAATAGATTAAGTAAGGGAATTTGGGCAAGCATACTTAGTGTATTGCTTTGGTGTGTAGTTAGCATCACAGCAGCCACAGGTTTTACCCCAACAGCATTAGCCCTCGAATACAACAAAGAAATTTTGGTAGAGGCTGATTTTTCTGGACGTGATTTAACAGACTCTAGTTTTACTAAAGCTAATCTTCGACAGAGTGACTTTCACAATGCTAATTTGCGCGGTGTCAGCTTTTTCGCCGCTAATTTAGAGTCGGCAAATTTGGAAAGTGCTGATCTTTCATTCGCCACTTTAGATTCAGCTAGGCTGATTAAAGCAAATCTTACCAATGCGGTTCTAGAAGGTGCCTTTGCTTCTAACGCTAGGTTTGATGGTGCAACCATTGATGGCGCAGATTTTACCGATATTCTGCTGCGTCAGGATGAACAAGACAAATTGTGCCAACTTGCTAAAGGTACGAATCCCGTTACAGGACGAGACACGCGGGATACATTGTTTTGTCCCTAAGGAATATAAATTAAATAACATGCAAATCTGCTTTTTGACCTCACCCCAGCTTTGACAAAAATCAAAGTCTCCCCTTCTCCTTGGGTAAGGAGAGGGGTTGGGGGTGAGGTTCTATATTTTATTAAATCCGCATTCCTCAGGATGAGGAAGTTTAATCCTCTTTTCAAAAATTAAGAATTGTGTGGCTCATTGGTGTGAGAACATTAAAAATTATCAAGATAGTCTAAAGACGGTTAATGAAGTTTTAAGAAAATGGCACAACATCAGAAGTCAACAGTCGTAATCACGGGCGCTTCCTCTGGGGTGGGTTTGCAAGCCGCGAGAGCGTTTTCCCAAATGGGGCAATGGCATGTGGTGATGGCCTGTCGGAATTTATCGAAGGCGGAAGAAGCTGCCAAATCTTTGGGAATGCAGCCAGACACCTACACACTCATGCACATTGACTTAGCCTCTTTAGAGAGTGTTCGGCAGTTTGTGAAAGAGTTTAGGGCCAGTGGTAATTCTCTGGATGCCTTGGTTTGCAATGCGGCAATTTATATGCCTTTAATTAAAGAACCATTGCGTAGCCCAGAAGGATATGAACTGAGCGTGGCGACAAATCACCTTGGACATTTTCTTCTATGTAACCTCCTTCTCGAAGATTTGAAAAATTCGCCATCTCCAGAACCGAGACTAGTAATTTTGGGAACTGTCACCCACAACCCGAAGGAGTTGGGAGGTAAGATTCCCCCACGTCCAGACTTAGGAGACTTGCAAGGCTTTGAGGCAGGATTTCAAGAGCCGATTACGATGATTGACGGCAAGAAGTTTGAACCTGTCAAAGCGTATAAAGATAGTAAAGTCTGTAACGTGTTGACAATGAGAGAGCTACATCGACGCTATCACGAGTCACACGGCATCACATTCAGCTCTCTGTATCCTGGTTGTGTGGCCACAACAGCATTATTCCGGAACCACTATCCGCTGTTTCAGAAAATTTTCCCACTTTTCCAAAAGTACATTACTGGCGGTTTTGTAACTGAAGAAGAAGCAGGCGATCGCGTGGCGGAGGTAGTCACAGATCCCGCATACAGCCAATCTGGTGCTTATTGGAGTTGGGGAAATAGACAAAAGAAAAATGGTAAATCCTTTGTTCAAGAAGTCTCTAATGAAGCCAGCGATGATGATAAAGCTGAACGGATGTGGGAGTTGAGCGCCAAGTTGGTGGGATTAGCGTAATCCCTCGAAACCACAGATTGACCAAAAGAATGGGATACAAGCCTCGCCCTTCTAGGGCGACTTTTTATTAATTTTTAGCTTCCTAATCAGTTCCCTGAGTACATCAGATTTCGTTCTTTTAGTTGCTTGGCAGTATTCCTCAAGATGCGCCAATTCTTCTTCTGTTAGTCGGAAAAACACGCTTTTATCCATTGTTTTATATATCGTTATGATATACAATGATAACAGGTTTCAACAAAAAGCAATGAAAGCCAGATATCAATTCCGCTTCTACTCGACAGACCAACAAAAGCAACTGTTATCCCAGTTGTTTGGTTGTGTTCGCGTAGTCTGGAATGATGCACTGGCTATTTGCAAGCAGTCCGTTAGCGTAGCGGGCGAGCGTACCCGCTCGACAAAGCTTCCTAGTAACAACGACTTACAAAAGTTGGTGATTACGCAAGCTAAAAAGACTGATGAGCGTTCATGGTTATCTGATGTTTCTAATATCCCATTGCAACAGTCTGTTGCTGATTTAGGTGTTGCTTACAAAAACTTTTTCGACTCCCTTAAGGGCAAGCGCAAGGGTAAAAAGGTCGGTACTCCTAAGTTCAAGAAGAAGACAGGGAGACAATCAGCGCGATTTAGGATTGGGGGATTTTCGATCAAAGGAGAGGAAGTATATCTAGCTAAAATTGGTAATGTTAAACCTATTTGGTCAAGACAATTACCATCCGCACCAAGTAGCGTAACTGTCATCAAAGACTGTGCTAACCGCTATTTCTTAAGCTTTGTTGTAGAGGTAGAACCCATTCAGTCCGATGCCCTTACGGGTTCGCCAGTCACCTGCGGAGGGAAACCCTCCCGCAGTGCTGGACTCACCAAAAACCAAAGTATTGGTATTGATTTGGGAATCAAAACTTTTGCCGTTATGAGTAATGGGGAGAAAGCAATAAGTCCCGATTACTCAAAGAAAGACCGCAAAATTCGTAACCTACAACGCAAACTAGCAAGACAACAGAAGGGGTCTAAGCGTCGTGAAGTTACCAGATTAAAGATTGCTAAAAGACACAATCAAATTGCAGATACCCGCAAAGATTTTCTGCACAAGCTATCAACCAAAGTGGTTAGTGAGAACCAAACTATTGTTTTGGAAGACTTGAATGTGTCAGGAATGGTCAAAAATCGCAAGTTAGCAAGAGTGATTAGCTTGCAGGGTTGGCGAGAATTTCGCGTATTTTGTGAGGGCAAATCTGAAAAACTTAATCGGGATTTCAGAGTAATTAGCAGATGGGAGCCTACTAGCCAAACTTGTTCTTGTTGTGGGTATCGTTGGGGCAAAATTGATTTATCTGTTCGTTCAGTGTTGTGCTTAAACTGCAACACTGAACACGACAGGGATGAGAACGCATCCCAAAATATAAAAATGGTGAGTCTACTCGGCGGTGTCAGTTTCTGTCCCGTCGAAGTAGCGAACCCGAAGGGTCGGCATGGGGCATCGGCACGACCTTAAACGGACGGGGAGCGACTGTAAGACTACTCCGGTAGCTAGTTGCTGTGAGCCGTCAAGAATCACCGCACCTTTAGGTCGGTGAGTATGTCAAGTTAGAATATCAACCTGCTGGTATTACTTCAAAATTCCAGATATTTTTGAAGACGTATATGCGTCCTATCATTTTCTATCACAAAATTTTACCCGCCTTACCCACAAAGCTTTTTAACCTCTATCGTCGCCTTTTCAGCCATTAAACCCCATATTTACTAATATCTAAAAATCTAAATTGGCAGACTAAAAATAAATTTTGTTCCTTGACCAAATGTTGAAGAGCAGTTGATTTGCCCATTATGTTTATCAACAATAATTTGGTAACTAATAGCTAATCCTAACCCAGTTCCCTTACCCACGGGCTTAGTTGTAAAAGATGGCTCGAAAATTCTAGCTTGGATCTCAGGTGCCATACCCAGAGCATTATCTTCGATGCAAATTGTAATGGTTTTTTGTTGAAGCTCGACCGATGTAGTAATTGTGATGGTGTTAGGTTCAGAAGCAACTATCTTTTGATTTGAGTAGTTTTGATAGAGATCATCAAATGCATCAATAGCATTGGCAATAATATTCATAAAGACTTGATTCATTTGCCCAGGATAGCAAGCTATGGCAGGTAATTCACCATATTTTGTGACGACTTGGATTTTAGGGCGATCGCTATTGCCTTTGAGTCGATGTTTCAATAGCATTAACGTGCTATCGATGCCTTCGTGAATTTGATACTCCACCTTAGATGACATATCCGAACGCGCAAAAGTTCTCAGCGATAGGCTGATTTCCTTCAGGCGGGCAATTCCTTGACCCATTGATGCCAGCAGTTTGGGCATATCCTCAGTCAGATATGCTAAATCGATTTCTGCAACTAGCTCGTCAATTTCCGCATCTGGATGGGGTAGCTTCTGTTGATAGAGGTGTAGTAGACGCAGCAAATCATTGACATATTGCTCAATATGAGAACGATTACCGCCAATACAACCAACCGGATTATTAATCTCATGACCTATACCCGCAACAAGTTGTCCTAGTGTGGACATTTTTTCACTTTGGATAAGTTGCAGTTGGGTCTGTTTTAACTGTCGTAGCGATTGGCTTAATTCGGCGGTGCGTTCTTGCACCCGTTGTTCTAATGTTCGTGTGAGATGGGAAATTTTTAGGTGTAACTTTAATCGAGCAATTACTTCTTCTTGTTGGAAAGGTTTGGTAATGTAGTCAACCGCACCAATTTCCAGTCCTTTGACCTTATCTATAGCATCGGACAAAGCCGTCATAAAAATGACCGGAATATTCTGGGTAATGGAATTGGCTTTCAGCCTGCGACAAGTTTCAAATCCATCAATACCCGGCATCATGATATCCAAGAGAATCAGATCGGGATGGGCATATTCTGTTTGTTCGATGGCCGACTCTCCATCGGTTGCCATTAGTGCCTTCCAACCACATCCCTGAATCGATTCTGATAGCACTTTCAGATTATTGGGATTGTCGTCTACTAGCAGGATATGCTTTGGCTTCAATAGAGGTTCGGTCATCATTGAAGTGTCTCCGTTATTGTGACAAATGATTTCAGGAACTTACGGATTTTTGCAGTTTGGAAATTGGCAGTGAGTTTGCCCAATTCAGTCGCAAAAGGAGTTAGCTGAGTTTCTTGCTGAATGAGTTCTCCTATGATTCCCTCAATGGCCGGAATATCTCCCATCATTGCTAGATGATAAAGTTGTTGCAAAATCTCCTGAGATGGCAAAACCAATTCAGTATTACCTCCTAGCTGATTGGGGACAGATGATTGCTGAGGTTGAGATGGGCTATAGATCCAATTAACTGTTAGTAGCGATCGCAGGGCATTGAATAATTCATCAATCTGGAAGGGTTTGGGTAAAAATGCTGTTGCTCCTGCTTGTAAACTGCGCTGCCGATTTTCCTCAAATATGCTGGCGCTAGAGACAATAATCGGCAGAGAACGAGTTTGGGGATTTCCTTGTAAGTGAACCATTAACTCAAAGCCATCCATATTAGGCATTGCTAAATCCAGCAGAATGACATCTGGGTGATGTTCAGTTGCCATCTGTAGTCCCTGTTTACCATCAGTTGCTTCCAGGGTGCGACAGCCAATTTCTTGTAGCAGACTGGTCAACATAGAACGGTGGTTGCCATCATCATCAACAATGAGAATTAGAGGCGTACTACCCTGAATGCCGGTGATTTTTTGGGGGATTTGGGCGTAGGTGTAGCCAGTCGATGTATTCCAATCATGGGAAACGGGGACTGGTACTGTCAAATCCAGCCAAAAGAGACTACCTTCACCCAGGTGACTCTGTACCTGAATTTGGCTCCCCATTAATTCCGCAATTCTTTGACTAATTGCTAAACCCAAGCCAGTGCCTTCAGCATTCCGTCCGGCTTCACCTACTTGCTCAAAGGCCAAAAAGATTTTCTCTAATTGGTCTGGTGACATCCCAATCCCAGTATCTTCAATCTGGAAGCGTATCTTGATGTTATTGGTATCTTGCTCAATGACATCGACTTTCAACGTCACACTACCAGTGTCTGTAAATTTGATTGCGTTGCCTAGTAAGTTAATCAACACTTGCCGGAGACGTTTTTCATCTACTTGAATGGCAACCGGTAGGCGATCGCTAATGAAGACGTTATATGCAATCCCTTTTTGTTCAGCGCGAATACTGCAAATCTCGGTTACACCATGTAAAAAGGTGGGCAAATGTACATTAGTTGCCACCAATTCTAATTTACGAGCTTCAATTTTTGAGAGGTCAAGAATATCATTGATCAGCATCAGGAGGTGTTTCCCACATTGGTGGATAATGTTAACTCCTTCCCGATTTTTGGCTGTCAAGTTTGGCGATGCGTCTAGCACCTGAGCAAAACCCAAGATGCCATTGAGCGGTGTCCGTAGCTCGTGGCTCATATTCGCCAGAAACTCGCTCTTTGCCTGGTTAGCCGCATCAGCAGCTTGCTTTGCTTCTAGTAGTTCGTGAGTCCGCTCTTCGACTTTTAACTCTAGGGTTTTGGAATAATCTAATAGTTGACCATTGGCAATTTCTAGTTGCTGATTCGCTTCTTCTAACTTCCGCTGTTTATAGGCGTTGGTTGTGGCAATGACACTGCTGATGAAGGCAGCTAAGGCGGGTGTCATCGGCATCAGCACACCATGAAGAAACATCCCGTAGCCACCCCCCATGAATGCCACACTGATGCCTACAGTTGCCCAAAGAATTTTACCACCGGGAATTTTTCGCCCGGTACGCGCACTAGCTAAGTACCAACTACCACCAGAACCAATCAAAGACCAAAAAAGAATCCAAACAGCAGTATTAATCCCAGAAACACCTCGCAGGTTGGCTGTTCCTGTTTTTGCTCCTAGCACTAGTTGATGGGCAATATTGGCATGGATCACAACACCAGCTGTCGGTTTGCGGGCAGAAATCACCGAGGAACTGAAGGGTGTGCTAAAAAAATCATTGGTACTAGCAGCAGTTGACCCAATAAACACCATGCGATCGCGCATCAAGTCCGGGGGAATTTTCCCTGCTAAGACATCACGCATGGCCACTGTGTGAAATGCAGTTTCCTTTCCATACCAGTTGAGCAGAATTTGATAGCCGCCTAAATCGGCATCAAGATAACCTGCTTCCTGATTGTTTAGTGGTAAGTGAACTTGCTTACCCAAGCGAAACTTTTGTTGCTTAGGGTCAACGCTTTCTAAGGAAATACCGTCCGTTTCTAAGTACTTAAGCGCCACAAGCGTTGCCAGCCCTGGTTTGAGCGTATTTTTCTCCTTAGCATCTTCAGCAGTGAGGAGCGCCCGACGGACACTGCGATCGCCATCCAGCACCAAATCAGCTAATCCTACTTGACCGTTTTTTTTCAATTCTGGTGGAGGATTGATGCGTTCACCAGTGATTTTTTCGACACCGATTAAATTGGGAGTAGTGCGGAAAACTTCTACAAGTTGCTCATATCCGGTTCCTTCTGGTAAATCTCGATAGAGATCCAGTCCGATGGCGCGGGGTTGCTGCGAGCGGATTTTTTCGAGTAGTTGTGCTAAAGCCCAGTCGGGAATTGGCCATTTACGTACTGATTGAATATCGCGCTCATCAATGGTGACAATGACGATCTCATCAGAGATTACTGGTTGCGATCGCTGACGAACCCATTCATCACGAACTTTCCATTCAAGTAAGTTAAAAAATCCCAAAGATTGTCCGACAATAATAGTCAAGGCAACAGTGGGAGTAATAATCAAAATGCTGCGAGTGCGTTGGATGAAACTCTGAAATCTGTGCCACATATTTGTGCCATACAGTTCGTTGATCTCAGTCGGTGTTGATAGGGCATGGCCCCACCAACACTTGTTTGGTATTGGGTCTGATTTTCCCCGTTCCCAAAGCTCTAATTAGCAGATGCTACCAATGGAGCTTTAATTAGCTCCTTCAAGCTTGCCGATACCAGCAATTCTTCCCATTGATTAGCAAGGGTGACATTGGTGGGTTG
Source organism: Cyanocohniella sp. LLY (assembly GCA_022241785.1). GTDB lineage: Bacteria > Cyanobacteriota > Cyanobacteriia > Cyanobacteriales > Nostocaceae > Cyanocohniella. Next base: position 19,275 of record JAKOMP010000044.1, read on the forward strand.
GGCAGTATGTAGGGCTGCAAGTGTGGCTACACAGTCGTACCAAACTCCGTTTTTACCCAAAGTAGTTGCCCGCTTTAACGCATCTTCTTGCTGCATCGCCGTTGCCAGTTCCGTACTCGGCTGAATGCGCTGAATCCAACCATCGACGTAAGGTGTACTAGGGCTGAGTTTTCCATCTATTTTCAGTGCTAAGAACCACTGATAATTTTTCCCTACAGCTAAAGCTGGTGCGTCGGCGGGCAATTTGATAGCAATCACCCCAGTTTTTCCAGCCACGGGAACTGTCATCTGATGTTGCATGTTGCCAGCTTCATCTTTGAGGCTGAATACAGCTTCTTCTGCATTGGAAGCAGGAAGATACACCAAAATTGTGGGGCGTTCAGACACTGTAGTGCCATAGAAGCTTTGGGGCAGAAGTGCAATTAACGCTGCCGGGCCTGTTGATTCTACAATTGATGCATTCAAGTAGTAAGTACCAACGCGAGAAGCTCCGCCACTGGCTTGTCTAGGCGCGCCTTTGCCAGCAGTTGGTGTGAACAAACTACCACGAGAAGCTCCCCCAGTTGCTTGTCTGGGCGCGCCTTTGCCAGCAGTTGGTGTGAACAAATTGCCACGGGAAGCTCCCCCAGTTGCTTGTCTGGGCGCACCTTTGCCAGAGGCAGGAACAAAGAAACTACCACGGGAAGCTCCGCCAGTTGCTTGACTGGGAGTAGGATTTTTGGGCGGTGGGGTAAATGTCACAGCATAAGCACTACTCCAGGCATTGCTAGCAAGCAGTGCCATAACGCTCAATGTACTAGCCAAATATCGACGTTTCATGATGTTTTACCTCATCTACTATCTGTGATAAAAGATACTTTTTTCATGAGGGCAATAATCTTTTACCATGAGTCCAAATACTTGTTATGTAGAGGACACATACTATAAGTATATTCGATGACTATGATAGTATGTGTAAAATCATGGTGCATTTATCTTACAAATTTTTAAGTATTTTTACTGAATTAAAGCCAGTTCCCCACCAAGACGAAAGCAGACCAAAAGAATGGATCACGGAAATCAGTTTGGCGAATCAGGTTAATTTGTGCCTGCCGCAGTGCTTCAGCTTTGGTGATTTTGGGTTGTCGCAGTTGTTCATAGAAGCGAGTCATGAGCATGGCTGCTGCCTGATCTTTCACAGGCCATAGGGTAGCGATGGTGGAACGAGCGCCCGATTTAACAGCCAAGCCAGCCAGTCCCAGGACGGCGCGATCGTCCCCTGCTGCCGTATCACAAGCACTCAGTACCAACAACTCGATAGCTTTTGATGAATTACCACCCCGATTTTGCAAAAGTTCGGACAACTCTTTAACATTGACTTGTCCATCCCAGGTAAGTAAGAAAGTATCTTCGAGGCGGGAGCTAAACTGTCCGTGGGTAGCTAAATGGACAACATCAGCTTTACTAGATTTCACGCGATCCGCAAGAGCTTGACTAGTGAATTTCTGATTTAGCAACGTTGAAGATGACACTGCTTGGGAAATTTGCTTGACTTCTGATTCCACAGCAGGCAAAGCACTAAAGCCAGCACGAGATTCACTGATGCCACCCACGATAGCCACCAGCTGATTTTGCTGGAGCGATCGCGCAGCCATTAATTGCAATCCTGGGGAAAGGGCCACAGCATACTTTTCGATCAGATATTGCTGGCCGTCATACAAAGCAGCTATGGGAATGTTGCGTAACCGACCATCCAAAACAAACACTAATGTTTTCGTATCTTTAAATGCTTGATCAACTTCCGCCGGACGAATCAGCCAATCATAAATTTGTTGGGAGAATCGCTGTCTGTCTTTGGCATCTGAGACAGGGTTGAGAGCAACCAGCAGCTGATCTAGAGTTTGCTCAATGTCAGCTTGAGATTTGGGAGTAACATAGTAACGCAATGGTTGTCCGGCTTGAGAAACAATCACTGCTAACCGATCTGGCAAGATAATCGGATAAACTATGCTTGCAGTCGCATCGACTTGATCGATTTGCTGAGTTCTATCTAAACAAGCTTCCCGAAAAAAGTTATCGAGTTCGGCGATTTGCAATGATTCAATCAATTCCCGGGCTTGGACTAATGCAGCTTGACTGGGTTGATTATCCAGTAGTAATCCTACAAGTTCTCGGTAAACAGGCTCCACACTTTCGCGGAAAGAGAACTGAACATCAGGGTTAACAGCCACCAAATCCCCCCGCAGTGCTTTTAAAGCCGTGACTGCTTCGGTATAGGCAGTAATAGCTGCTGCGCGATCGCCTTGTTGTTTATATAACTGTCCCACCTGCCAAGCAGATTGAGCAATGATATCGTCAGCGTGGAGTTGACGGGCAATATTGAGGGATTTATGAGCTAATTCTTGAGCTTGAGATAACTGCTGTGTCCGCCTATAAAGTTTTCCCCACTGATGCAATGCATAAGCTTGGGCTGGAGCATCCTGAATCTGCTGTGCCGATTTAACTGTAGTTGCCAAGAGTTGCGCTTGGTCTTGGAGGGGGAGAATTTTGTCAGGGTCTTGTAGCCGATTTAGGGTAGCCACAAAATTAATCGCTGCGTAAAGAGAGTTGTGGCTAGGGGGTAATTCCTTCAGTTGTTGTAATAATTGAGGTGCAATTGGAGCAGCTAATTCCAGCTTGTCGTAGTCGAGGAACAGTTTGAATTGAGCTAAACGGGATTGTAATTTATCGCCTGGATTTGTGGCTACTTGTTCTGCTTGTTGAAAGTTATCTAATGCCGCTTCTGGATCTTGCAAGTTCACAGCGGTTTTTCCTAAGCTGATTAAGATGGAACTCAAATGAGGTGTGGTTTTAAGTTGGCGAGCGATGGCTAAACTTTGCGCCAACACCTCTTGACTTTTACTGAAGTCACCAATCATTTGCAAGGTCGAACCAAGCGATCGCAATCCACTGATTTTGATTTCCGAATCGGGCATTGCTCCTAATTCTTGAGTCAGCTTCTCTAACTGCTGTTTCGAGCGGCGGTAAAATCCCAAACTTTGTAAAGCTTGTGCCTGGTTGATTTGAGTACCCAAGCTGCCCATTTTATCGCCTGCTTGTTCATAATATTTTTGGGCTTGTTGCCAACTTTCGAGGGCGGTTTCAACCTTGCCAGTGTGCAACTGCAAATTTGCTTGTGTATTGAGTACTTGCGCCCAGAGAATGGCATTAGCAGAGGGTTTAGCAATTTGCAAAAGTTTCAGACTTTGCTCAATAGACTGTTGGGCTGCTGGCCACTGATTAAGTTCCTGTTGTGCCAGTGAAAGGTAATTCAAACTTAAGGCTGCATTAATGCGATTGCCTTGATTGTGGTACTGTTGGGCTGCGGTTTGCCAAACTGTTACAGCTTCCGCAAAGCGTCCCGATTGGTAAAGGTGCCGTCCTTGTTCTAGCCCATTGCCAGGTTGGGAAGCAGAGAGAACTGGAGTTGTTGTTACTGGTGGTGATGCTTTTATAGGTGTAATAGTAAATGCCAAACACAAACTGAAAATACTAAGGCTGACATATAGCCAATGAGTTTGTTTAATTCGGAAAACCATAATTACTTATTTATTTACAGCACAAGTGTGGAGGAACTCAATATATGTATAGTTCCCGACTTAAAATGAGAAATATCATTTGATAGGCGATCGCATACAATTAAAATGTGTCATTCCGGGTTAACCTATGACCACATTCTTTTCCACTGATGCAGACTTACATTTTTCCGATAGCGACGGTAAGCCAATGGCAGACAATACCGAACAGTTTCGTTGGATTGTCTTGATTAAGGAAAATCTGGAAATTTTGTTTGCTAATGAATCTAATGTGTTTGTGGCAGGAGATTTGCTATGGTATCCGGTAAAATCGCGTTTAATCTCACCAGTTGCACCGGATACAATGGTAGTGCTTGGTAGACCTAAAGGACGACGAGGCTCTTATAAGCAGTGGCAAGAAGACAACATTGCACCACAGGTGGTATGGGAAATTCTCTCGCCTAGCAACAATGCAGAGGAGATGGAACGCAAGCTAGAGTTTTACCAAACCTATGGAGTAGAAGAATACTATCAATATGACCCAGACCGCTACGAACTCAAAGGTTGGCAACGCCAGGGTGAACAGTTACTACCAATTGCTCAGATAGACGGGTGGACGAGTCCGCGATTGGGGATTCGCTTTGCTGTGGGCAACCATGAACTCGTGATTTACCGTCCAGACGGACGGCAATTTTTGAGTCCTGTGGAATTGGAACAACGGGCAGAACAGGAACGCCAACGAGCAGAACAGGCGGAACAACAATTACAGGATATGCAAGCCCTACTCCAACAGTATCGCGATCGCTTTGGAGAATTAGATAGTTAGTTTCAATTGCTTCCCCTTGGAAAATTAACTTTTGGGAGCAGCAGCACAAGTGAGTAATAATTGCCTATTCCTAGAAGAACTATCTGCAACTAATTCAATTTTTCCTTGGGTATTGCGTCGCCAAGAAGTAGCCTGAACAAAGGTATCTGGTGATTGTACTTGTACTGGTTCTGTGTTGCGGTATGCAGAGATATCGCGGATATCAGACCAAGTGCGAGCGCTCATTACTTGCTGATTAGGATTTTGCGGTACTCCACCTCTTCCGGTAGCTACAAAACTACTACCACTTGTATCTGTACATCCTGCGGCAATTTGTTGGGATGGATCTGTGACATTTGCGGGTAATTCAACTAAGCCAGAATTGGGGTCAACACCAAAGTTATTAATTTGGACTGTGCCACTAACTCCAAATTCGGAACTAGCGGTAATGTCACTTTCCGGGGTGAGTTGGTCGCGGAATTTTAGCCCAAATATTCCTTGAGTAGTAATTTGAATATTACCGCCATTACCTGCAACGGCATTGGCGATGATGTCGCTGTTTTCTAATCCGATGATGATGGGGGAATTAATAGCGATGTTACCACCACTGGCAGTTCCCGTGGCATTAGTGGTGATGGTGCTACCGTTACGCGATAGTAGTAAGTTACTACCTATAGTAATGTTTCCTTGGTCGCCCCCGGCAACTTGTGCCTGTAGACTAGCGCCATTAATTAGGGAAATGCGATCGCCCACTAAATTCAGGTTTCCTGCACCACCAGCACCAGATCCATTCACCTCAATGATACCGCCATCAGCAACCACAATGGACGGGGCTTGAACTTTTACCGAACCTGCGCTGGCATCAGATAGAGAAGTGGCGGAAATGCGGCTGGGATGATTGGTTAAGTAACTAAAGAGGGGAGCAGGGAAGTCACCAATGCCTCTAACTTCTAGCAATTCACTGGCAATAACTGTGACATCCCCTGCCTTACCTATACCAGAAGCTGTGCCTGCACTAATAAATCCACCATCAAGAATACGGATGCGGTCGCCCATGATTGTGATACTACCTCCTTCCCCGCTACTGTCAGGAAAAGCACCTGCCGCAATATAACTGGGGTTGGGAATTAGCCCGAAGCCAGGAACTTCAGCATATGCGACTCCTGTAATTTCAATATCTCTTGCTTGGACAAATAAATCACCGGCTTTACCCGAACCCCCTGTAATTACCGATAAATTAGCAGCACTAGACAAAAACAGGCGATCGCTGGTTAAATTCAATGCCCCTCCTGTAGCTGTGCCTTGGGCATTAGTGGAAATTGTGCTACCTTGCTCCAGAAGTGTTGTTCCTGCGGCGATGTTAATATTTCCGCCCTGTCCTGCTGTTTGGGCATTGGCTAGGATTTGCCCTTGGTTGTTCAGTTTCAAAGTATCGCCAATTTGCAGTTGAATGTCGCCCCCTTGACCGATTTGAGTAGAAGCATTGATTTCTCCACGATTGCTGATGCTTAAAGTATCTGCTTGAATATTTATTGAACCCGCAGCAAAGCTAGTGGTTGAAGATGCTGTGATGCGACTAGTACACTGCGGCGTAAGTTTAGATAGGGTTATACGGACAAAAGCTTCCCTTTAAAAGTCCATTGAAAAGGATGAGCTAACTTTTGGTTAAAGTAGTCAATAAAATTCAATATTTGCTGTTTAAGATCCGCTTGAGAAGAAAAACTACCTCTAGACAAGAGTTTGCGTGTGAGAATACTAAACCAAATTTCCACCTGATTGAGCCAAGAGCAGTGCTTTGGGGTGAAATGAAAAACCACCTTGTGCTGAGGATTGGCTAAAAACTGGGCGCGGGTACTCATCGATTGGAGAATGCCAGACTGGCCTTTAACGCCCAAGGTGTCAAAGGCGATGCCTTCAATGTCAGCAATCCATCTGACTAAGGATTCCGATAGATGGATATTCAGACAGTCCATAATCAAATGCCATTTGCTGGCATTTGGGTCAGACGCAATTAAGCGTTGGCAATGGGACAAGAAATCGGCTTCAGTCCGAGTTTGGTCAATGGTAGGAACCACAACTTGTCCTGTAGCAACATCAAAATTGGCAATTAAGGTTTGGGTGCCATGCCGAATATATTTTGTCCTAACGCAGCTTTTAGCACAATCCTGGCACGTTGTGCGATTTGCTGCGGCGTACTGGGTCGATTCACTAACTTTTCTAGGGCTTGTTGGTCAGTATCACTCAGGGTGATTGTTAGCGGTTGGCACGGCATGAGTGGTCAAATTAATCTCGTCATTCCTACCCTAACTGAATTTACGCCGCAGTGTACTAGTAGCTTGGACGAGATGTGCTGAAGATTCCGGGATTTGGGCAGTGGTATTGCCTATTGTTTGAAACGCAGAGATATCACGAATATCAGACCAAGTGCGTAGGCGTAGCCCCTCGTAGACATCGCTTGTCACTTCCTGAGTTGGATTTTGCGGAATACCACCTCTGCCGATGGCAACAAATCGACTGCCTTGGCTATCAGTACAACCTGTAGCAATTTGCTGGGATGGGTCGCTGATATTGGCAGGTAGTTCGACTAAACCAGAGTTGGGGTCAATGCCAACAGTATTAACTTGAACAGTACCACTAAGGCCAAATTGAGAACTGGCGGTAATGTCGCTTTCGGGTGTGAGTTGTTCTCGAAACTGTAAGCCAAACAAACCTTGAGTGGTGATTTGAATGTTACCACCGCTTCCCATGACAGCATTAGCGGAAATATCACTGTTTTCTTTGGGGACAGCCACAATAAAATCAGCATTGATATTAATATTTCCCCCAGTAGAAGCACTAGCAGCATTGGTAATAATTTTACTGCCGTTGCGGAGGAGGAGAAAATCACTGGCTAAGAGTCGGATATTGCCACGACTGCCGCCATTCACTTCTGCTCTGAGACTAGCTTGATTATCAAGGAAGATAGAACGAGATCTGATATTTAAATTACCTGCATTTCCTGTCCCAGAATTGTTGACGCTAATTTCTGCCTGGTCGCGGACACGCAAACTATCAGCAATAATATTAACTGATTGAGCAGTAAAGGCATTGGCGGAGGCGGCTGTGATGGTACTGGGTAGCTGACGACCATCAAATAAAGATTGGGAAATGCCTTGTACGTCTATATCTTTAACTTGTAAATTTACACTGCCAGCTGCACCTTGACCCAAACTAGATGAAGTGATTTGTCCGCCGTTAAACACACGCAAGCGATCGCCTTGAATATTAATACTCCCACCCGAACCCGTTGCTCCGTTGCCCACAGAAGCCGTAATACCACTGATTACTCCACTCAAAAAATCACTCACTGGGTCACTAACTTCTACTTCCCTGGCTCGAATCTCAATATTACCAGCCGTGCCATTTGCACCGGGTTGGGACATACCAAAGAAGGCAACATTGCCCGATAAGCCACTGGTGATGGTTCCGCCTTCAGCTAGAATTAATCTCCCAACTTCAATCGAGATTTGACCCCCCTGCCCTGTTGTGCCAGCTTGTAGCGAACTGAGTATACCACTGGGACTACCACCAGCCGCACTTAGCCCCCGAATCTCCAAGCTTTCAGTCGCCTGGATTGAACTATTTCCAGCAGTGCCGCTACCCCTCCATACATCGGAACTAATGCGACCGTTATTAATCAGACTGATTCGTTGGGCATCAATCGTGAGGCGACCCGCTTCGTTATTGTTACCATTGGCATACACCATCTCCCTTTAGACTTGTACTTAGTATTCCCCAAAAATTAGCTTTTAGTAACCGCAGCACAAGTCAATAATTGTTGTTGTGTTGGCGCAATAGATTTATTTGCAACTAACTCAATTTTTCCTTCCGGATTCATGCGCCAAGATGTAGCTTGTATCAGTACTTCGGGTGATGAAGGTATTTGTACTGTCACAGAGTTATTTTGTCGGTATGCAGAGATGTCGCGGATATCAGACCAAGTGCGTAGGCGTAGCCCCTCGTAGACATCGCTCTTCACTTGTTGATTGGGATTTTGCGGAATACCACCTCTGCCCGTGGCGACAAATCGGCTGCCTTCACTACCCATACAACCTGTAGCAATTTGTTGAGACGGGTCAGTAACATTAGCAGGTAGTTCAACTAAACCAGAGTTGGGGTCAACGCCTACTGTATTAACTTGAACAGTACCACTAACGCCAAATTCCGAACTGGCGGTAATATCGCTTGCCGGTGTGAGTTGTTCTCGAAACTGTAAGCCAAACAAACCTTGAGTAGTGATTTGGATGTTACCACCGCTTCCCCGCACGGCATTAGCGATAATATCACTGTTTTCTAAACCTACAATTACAGGAGCGTTAAGCATAATATCGCCACCATCACCTGCTTCTTTGGCTTCTACAGAAATTTTGCTATTGTCGCGCATGAGTAACAATTTTTGAGCATTGAGAAACAAATTACCACCGTTTCCCGATTGTGTGGCGGCGGAAATCGTACCGCCATTTGTCAGCACAATCGAGTCAGCATAAACCTCAAAATTACCTGCATTACCTGTACCTTCATTTTTCACCCCAATGTCAGATCGATCCATGACGCGCAATTTAGGTGTCATCAAAATTACCCCTCCAGCATTACCACTGGGAAATTCAGGTAGTTGGTAAACTGCACGGGTGACAGGATCGAGGCGGAGTGCATTAGATCCGATATTGCTACTCAGCATCCCATTTTGGGATGTACCACTGACTTCAATCCATTCTGAAGCGACAATCTGGACATTCCCAGCATTACCCATAGCGCCAGTTGAGGAGGTGACTAAACTGCCATCTCGCACCGTTAATTTACCTGTGGTGATGGTCAAATTTCCAGTATTACCAAAACCTACTGTAGATGATGTGATGGTGGTGGGGAGAAATGTCACACTATTAATTCCAGACACATCTATTGAGTCTGAAGCATGAATTTGGACATCGCCACTATTACCATTTACCAAAGTAGTTGACCCAATAATAGCACCACCAGCCATTGTGAGTTTTTGAGTGGAAATAGTTACATTTCCCGCCTGTCCTGCACCCTCTGAACTAGAAAAAATTGATGTGGCTAATGAAGGATTGACAAGCTTAAATCCCCTAGCTGAGATCGACTCAACAGCATTGACTACAATATTTCCACCTTTCCCTGTACTGGTGTTGTGAGTAGTGATTCGCCCTCCATTTTCTAAATTGAGTTTCCCCGCTGCATTAATCGTAATTTGATCGAAGGAGAAAACACCTTGATTGAGAGTGGAAACGCCTGAAGCTTGCAAGTTGATATCTTTACCTTGCATTTGAATCGCGCTATTTCCCCAGCCAAAGCCTAATACTTGTGTATTTTGACTCAAATTGATGTGATTAAATTCTTCAACCTGAGAATAATCAAATCTCCATTCTTGGGGTACTGATGTGAGATTAACTTGTCCTAACTGGACACTACCCAGTTCAATCGAGCCATTGAGGGTTCTGAGAATACCACCTGTGATATCAATGTTATTTCCTAGTAAAGCCAGGGTCTTACCTGCTTCTACTTGTAAGCCTACAGGAGTTTGAGAAATACCATTATTTTCTTTTTGGAGGGCGATCGCACCTGAATTTTGCCCAAACTGCAAACCCACTGGTACACTCATTGTTAATAGGGGTGTTGCTGTAGCGGTAGTAGAATCAAACTCCACACCATCAGCAAACTTAATGCTAGTTGCAGTTGTACCCACAAATGATCCACCTATTTTCAGTTGGGCATTGGGGCCAAAAATAATCCCACTAGGATTGATCAAAAATAAACTTACAGGGTTGTTACTGTTGATGGTTTGAATCAAGCCATCGATGTGAGAAAGGCTACCTCCTGTTACACGACTGAAGATAGTAGATACATGAGGTGTATTGACTAAATCAAAGGTGGCTGTCCCACCAGTGGGAACATTAAATTTCTGAAAACTGTGAAATAAGTTACTGCCTGAAGCGCTACCGTTGGTGATACTAAAGTTATTGCCACTTTGGGAGACCGTGGTGTTAAAAGTGCCATCTGAGGTGACTTGAGCATGAGCCACGTTGCACCACAGGAGTATTCCACTTGTCAAAATGACACTAACCAGATTCCCACTAACAAATTTTGCTTTCATCAGTTTGGTTCCCAACAATCAATACGTCTATAGATTAGAGTTCCCCAAGCAGGTATTAAAAAGGTGAATAGCGCACCGAGAAGTACAAACCATTTTCCTGGAGCGATCGCCTGTCATTTTCTACGGATATTAGGGGAATACCCCAATCCAACCTAGCTGAAAAATTATTACCTTGTTGCCACAACAAACCTAAGCCAGTCCCAATCAAAGTACTTGTGGATGGATTTTCGCCCTGGGTATTCCAGCCTTTGCCTACATCAATAAAGGGTGTTAGTTGTAGTACTCTTCCTATGTTGGCAGCACGTAAGATAGGCAACCGTAATTCTGCGGATAATAGCATACCATTATCTGTTAATAATGTATCTTGACGATAACCGCGTACACTTACCTGTCCACCAAGACCAAATTGTTCTAAAGGTACTAAAGAATCTGCTGCTAGTTGAAAATCGCCTCTGGCTAAAAATAGTGTTTCCGGTGCTAACTGTCGTACCCACTGGGTTTGTCCCCGCCAAGCAAAAAAGCGGCTATCTGGCGCATCTTCATTGATATTGGCACCGAACCAATCTACACCTAAGCTAAATTGCGATCGCGCGGCGAAAACTTGCTGATTATTGCGTTGAGTATACTCTTGAGTAAAGCGTAAAGCCGAAATTTTGGTGTTTCCGTCTGCATCTGCACCAGGCGATAAAGCAAACCCGCCAATATCATCTAGACCTAACTTCGTTTGGCTGGCTTGACGGGAAAAGGATAATCCCACCGCTAATTCTTGAGTTGGTTTTTGGATTAGTGGTTGGCGATAGCCTAAGTCGTAAGACTTAATATTTGATTGAATATCTAGGACACTGAATGGTTCTTCAATGACGTGATTCCATCCCTTATTTACACCAAAGAATACAGTGCCATTACGGGCATTAATTGGTAAAGCGTAATTGACATTAATTGTATTACTGCCATCAGTATTAGCGTACCCGACACTGAGGGTATCACCAAAGCCTAGTAAATTGGCTTCTTGTAATTCTACACCCCGGCGAAAACTACCCACACTAGGCGATCGCCCGTTATCTAAAGTTGTGGTAAGTGAGAAAGTATCGGCTTCTTGCACCTCGACTTGTAATATATTGGTTCCTGGAGTTACGCCCATTTGCAACTCAGCTGAGAGGTTTTGAATGCGCGGATCGAGGCGGAGTAGTTGCAGCTTTTCCATTAAGTTCGGCACATTCAGAGGTTTACCAGCACCAAGTTGAATGCGATCGCGGATGTATTGACTACGTAAGCGCCGATTGCCCACGATTTGAATTTCTGTCAAACTACCTTCTACCACCTGAATTGTGATGACTCCAGCTTCCACTGTCTGCGGTGTAATTAAAGCACCTGTAGTTACATAGCCGTTATCAGTATAGAGTTTGGTAATGGCATCTTTGACTTGCAACAGTTCTGCAAACGTTATTTCCCTTCCCACAAAGGGATCTGTAATAGCGGCGAAATCTTCTGGTGAGAAAACTGTACTACCAACAACTTCAATACGATCTACCCGGAATTTGGCATTAGGGTCTTCCTCTTTGGGAATTGGCTGATCCGGTAGTTGCGGGGAAGGAAGCAATGGTTCCTGGTTGGATGGCTGCGGTAGTACATCCGACGGTAAGGGAGTGATAGGAATATCTTCTATGCGACCAGGTGGTAAAGTTTGAGCGATTGCGTGCAGCGCAGCGCCAGAGGCGATCGCTTGATGATAGTTGCACAATACTGCTGGTAAAATAAAGCCGAATGTGAGAATTTTCGGACTAAAGATAAAATTAAAATAATTGTGTAATGTCTGTTGAGAAAATACTGCATTAATAATATACTTCATCTCCACCCTTATCCTTAGTTTACCTGAGTTGAAAATAGGGAATAGGGAACAGGTGAAGAGGTATTTTCATTTTTATGGTGTACGCAGTTCACAATGTCTACTTAGTACACAGTAATTTTTCCTCTATTTGCTCTTATAACTGTTCCATATCTTTTGCATAGCGAAAGGAGACAGTTTGGCATGTCTGCTGTCCCAACGATTGTCCAATGAAAAGCCTAGAGAATAAGCTTTGTGATTTTTAATTTCCGCGCAGCGGTACTAGTTAGTTTCCCATCGAGTTGGATAATGGGTAATGTATCATTACATATGATCGCTGTATTTTTTACGGCTATCATCAGTGTAAATACTTATTTCGTGAGAATGATAAACTGTAAACAGCCATCACAGCAAATCTGTAATGGAAAATTGACGTTGGCGATCTAATGCTTGCAGCCGCAGTTTTTCATTGTAGAAAGACTGATAATACGATTGCCATTTTTCCGGTTCGGTTTCTGCATCTGTTTGTTGCCAAAGTTCTAAAAAGTAACGATAGCGTTTCTCTCTTAATACTCTTTCCATACAGGCGATCGCAGCTTGAACTACTTGGGGTGTCCGCAGCATTTCTTTCTTGCTTGTCTCATTTACATGAAACAAATGGGACACTAATTCTATTTCTTCTGATAACTCTAAGTATCTGTCTTGCAAACTTGAAACAAAATCTTCCTGTTCCCCTGTTGATTCTAAAATCTTCTGCCACAAAAATCGGTGGTGGGAAAGGCTAAATTCTAAATCTCGTTCTTCTAAGGTGTCAATAATAGTTTGCCTTTGTTCGGGACAGTGGAGGTAAATTTTGAGTAGTAAGGCTTCTGCTAATTCTAAAAGACTGCGTTCGCCTGTAACCGAAGACTGGGTAATTTTTCTACTATCCCCTTTTTTCTTACTTGTTAAAGGCGTAGAATATGCCGCAGTAGCCGGAGCAATTTGAGTTAAGAGATTTTCTACACGTAAAGGTATCAGTCTCAAATCCCCTAAACTGAGGATTTCGGCACAGTGAGAGACGTAATAGTTGCGTGTATCGCTGTTATCTATATTTTTTAGTAATTTTACTATCTGTTGCGTGACTTGCTGAAAATCGGTAGCTTGTTTTAAATCCCTTCCCGCAATAATTTGTTGAATCTGCCAATCAAGCCACAATGGGGCATTTGCTAACAGTAGCTGATAATCTTCTGGTGTATGGGTATACAAGTATTCATCGGCATCTTTACCATCAGGGATGTTGAGAATCTTCAGTTGGACTTCCCCTTTGTAGGCTAAATCGGCTATTTCCCCAATGGCTCGTTCTGCGGCGATATTTCCGGCTTTGTCAGCGTCAAAATTGAGGACTAACTGTTTAGATTCGGTGTAGCGTAAAATTAACCTGACTTGTTCAATACTTAAAGCGGTACCCAAAGAAGCCACAGCGTTGTTAATACCCGCAGCATGGAGAGCGATCGCATCAAAATATCCTTCTACTACTATGGCTTGATCTAACTGGGAAATCCCCCCTTTGGCTTGATCGAGAGCAAATAAAGTTTTACCTTTACTAAAAAGCTCAGTTTCTGGTGAATTGAGATACTTGGGTTGTTCATCCGTCAGGGTTCGCCCACCAAAAGCAATGACTCGCCCTTGGATATCGCGGATGGGAATCATCAGGCGATCGCGGAAGACATCATAGTAACCACTTCCTTCTTTCCGGGGCTTAATCAATCCCGCTTTTTCCACCAGTTGCACTGGGTAATGTTTATCTTCCACCAGATAGCGATGTAGAGTTTCCCAACCTGCGGGTGCATAACCCAAGCCAAACTGCTGTATTGTTTCTTCCTTCAGTTGGCGATCAGATTGCAGATATTCATATGCTGTTTTTCCTTGGCTTTGTCTGAGGGCGTGTTGATAAAACTGTCCGGCCGAAGCGAGAACTTCATATAACTGTTCCCGTAAAGAAATCTGGCGCTGTAATTCTTGGCGTTGTTCGGGTGCGAGAGTTTGTACAGGTACTTGGTAACGCCGTGCTAAATCTAACACCACTTCCGAAAACGAGTGTTTGCCCAAATCCATCAAAAACTTAATGGCATTTCCCCCAGCTTGACAACCGAAGCAATAGTACATTTGCTTGGTTTGACTGACTGTGAAACTGGGACTCTTCTCATCATGGAAGGGACATAAACCTACAAAATCTTTACCACGCTTGCGTAAAACTACGTGTTCTGAAACCACATCAACAATATCAGCACGTTGTTTAATTTCCTCAATTGTGTCAGGGTGCAAGCGGGGAATTTGCATTTTGGCTCATTGCTTCGTAACTATCACTGCTGTGGGCTGACCCACTGATAGCTATTATATTCTTGTTGCCAAGCCAACAATTATGTATAAAATTGCTTACGCTTAATTTTCTTAGAGGAAATACTGACGATGGGACGTATTTTTATTTCGGCGGCTCACGGAGGCAAAGAAGCAGGAGGTATCGATCCTGGCTCAATTGCCGGCGGTACAACCGAAGCTAGAGAAATGATTCTGCTGCGAGATTTAATTGTCACAGAATTGCGATCGCGGAGTTTTGATGTTTTGGCAGTCCCTGATGACCTCAGTGCCGCAGGAACTATTGCTTGGATTAATGCGCGGGGTCGTCGGGTTGATGTCGCCCTAGAAATTCATGCGGATGCTGCTAGCAGTCCGGCTGTGCGGGGTGCGAGTGTCTATTACATTGCCAACAACCAGGAGCGTAAAAGTAATAGTGAATTGGTTTTAATGGGGCTGTTGCGGCGTGTACCTCAGTTACCAAATCGGGGAGTCAAACCAGACACCGATAGCGGGTTGGGGAGTTTAGCATTTTGTCGTCAAGTAGCTATTCCTTCTTTATTAATGCAAGTAGGCTTTATTAGCAGCCCTGAAGACCGCGCATTACTACAAAATCGTCGCCGTGATTTCGCTTTGGGAATTGCCGATGGCTTGGCATCTTGGAGTCGGGTAATTGACCCCACTGCGGTAACTCCCGTTGAACCAACTTATCCAGCAATTAATATTAATATTAATGGGCAAAAATATGCAGAACAAGGAATATTAGTTAATGGTAATTCTTATATTCCTATTGATTTGGTAGATCAGCTACGAATTGATTTATCTAAATCACCCAATATTAACCGTATTAGTTATCGGAGAATAGTTTATATTAAAGCAGTAGATTTAAGAGATTTCAATGTTTCTATTGGTTGGGATGCAGCAACTAGTACAGTTAATTTACGCTCAAATTTATTAGTTTGCGCTGATAATCTTGACCGCATTATGTCACGTGGTAATACCTCAGAAGTAGAGTTGCAACTATTCCTGAGAAATAATAATGAAAATGCTTTGGTGAATTTTCCTGATATACCTAAATTGTATCGAGAAGAAGGTAATTCAGAGGGGGTGAATTATGATATTGCTTTTTGTCAAATGTGTTTAGAAACAGGATTTTTACGTTTCGGTAGTGATGTCAGACCTCAGCAAAACAACTTTGCCGGCTTAGGTTCCATTGGTGGTGGTGCTGAAGCTGCATCCTTTTCTAGCGCCAGAATTGGTGTCAGAGCGCATATTCAACATTTAAAAGCTTACGCTAGTTTGGAACCATTGGTAAACGAAGTGGTAGACCCTCGGTTTCGCTTTATCACCCGGGGAATTGCACCATCAATATATCAGCTTTCTGGGCGTTGGTCAGCAGATTTAGACTATGGTACAAAAATTTTAGCAATGATGAAACGACTGTATGAATCAGCACGACTTTTGTAATTCGTAATTTGGCACTAGGCGGATTTAAAAAATCTGATAATTTCGCGGACATGATCGAGAAATTGTCCGTCAGATGAAAGTTGAGCGATCGCACTTCTGGCTTCTCTGGCTAAACGCTCATGTTCGGTTTGATTTGTGGCCCGTAAATCTTCTAAACTAGCAGTTACCCTGGCTAAATCTCTGCGCGTTTCTTCGGTAAAGCGCTGTTGGTTTGCGGGTAATGAGTAATCTAGTTCTGGGTTGAGTTGTTGTTCTAAGCGTTTAACTGTGTCATCTAATTCATAAAAGCGATTGCGGAGTTCCATCACATCTTCACGGGGATAGCGAAATTCTTGGCTAATCATTCTCAACCGTGCATATAAATATTCGTAGGCGCGGATAGCTGGACGCAGGACGGTTAATAATAAAGCTGCACCAGAACTGATATATCCCACAGCGCTAATACCAGTGGCCGCAAGGGTATAAAGACCAACGGCTGAGAATAAGTGTAAACCAATGGCTACCCAGAGCGATCGCTTGGCTAAAACGCTGACATACTTAACTTGTTTTTCATCTACGGGAATTTGTTTTTCCGTAGATTGTGCTGCTTCTGCTAAAACTTCTTTAGCCTGAAAATGTACACTCCAAGGTACAGTCACAATTACCAACAACCACCAAAAACTGGCACCACCAATTACCCAGTCAAGGAAGTTACCAGTAGGTATTTGGAACCATTGCAATACACCAAAACCCAGCAGTACTACAACGACAATTCCCGCAATGGAACTGATGAAAAA
Organism: Cyanocohniella sp. LLY; assembly: GCA_022241785.1. Classification (GTDB taxonomy): domain Bacteria; phylum Cyanobacteriota; class Cyanobacteriia; order Cyanobacteriales; family Nostocaceae; genus Cyanocohniella. The sequence continues at coordinate 36,166 of JAKOMP010000044.1, forward strand.
ATTCACATACATATTGCATAATCCCTCGTGAAACTATTACCTCAATCATGACTACACATAAGGATTTATACGCAAATGCTTGTGATAGTTGTTCTAGCTGCACATCTGGTGAGAATCGTGCATTGAATTTGGCCGCGTTTAACCCAACCCACGGGAATTATTTAGTTTCTTTTCTTTAGGAATGTGGATTTAATAAAATACAGAACCTCACCCCCAACCCCTTTCCTTACCAAGGAGAGGGGGGACTTTGACGCAAGTCAAAGGCGGGGTGAGGTCAAAAACTAGACCTGCATGTTATTTAATTTATATTCCTTAGCAGAATCAGGGACTTGTACCAAAATCTCAAGATTCTTCGGATAAAATTTATCGCGCAGCTTGGCTAATTTCTGGTCGCACAATATAGTTATAAGCTGCTACATTGCTAGGAAGCGGTTCTATTCTGTCTTGAGCTACCAAACTTTGGTGAATAAAAGCCGCCGCAGTTGCTCGTCTGAGAGGTTCATTTGGGTTTAGCACTCTGAGATCGGGATGATTGACTACCAAATTTCTTTGTGTTGCTATTCCCACATAAGGAATCGCAGAGTCAGGAATCTGGTCGGCATCTGTATAATATTCTCTTACAGTCTCTGCTAAAGGCTCGGCTACAGGAGTAGTAACTGGAGGTGTGGCTGGACGTGCTGCAACTATAGGCTGCATTAAAGAAGTCACGGCCAAAGGTAAATATATCGGTCTTCTGGTTGCTCGTCTTGTATTTGTTTGGGCAGTTCGTGGCGCTAAATTTAAACCTCTAACTAAAGTGGTTAATGCCTCTACTCTAGACATGGGTTGATTTGGGCGAAAATTACCACCAGCATCACCGCTCATAAATCCTTGTTGAGCAGCTTCCTCTATAGGCTGTTCTGCCCAATATCCTTCAGGGACATCTTCATAGGCACTACCACTTTCTATTTCCCGTACTGGCTCTTGATCAAAAGCTTGCCGAATCATGGCTGCAAATTCATCACGTTGTACAGCCTGTTCTGGTCGAAATGTGCCATCGGGATATCCAGCAATAATATTTCTTTGCGCTAAACGGTTAATAAATGGTTCTGCCCAATAGTCAGATGGCACATCAGGAAAACTAGTTTGTGCTAAAGCAACAGAACTTAAACTTGCTGATAATCCTAAAGTTAAAAAAGACGTACTTAAGGCTGATAAGCCAGATAAAAAAGACATTTAACTTCTACCTCCACCCTATTCTGTATATCGATACTTTTATATATACAATTATATTTTTTGCGTTTGCCTCAGTTATCTCTCAAATGATTTAAAAAATTATATCTAAAGTGATAAATTATGGTAGCATCAGTGATTTAAGATTATATCAACAGAAGGAAGTAAAAATAAATTTAAATTTATAAAATGAAAAGTGTAGATTTGGGGAAAATATTAATATGGCTCTTTATAAACTAAGAGATTTTGCTGGCGACTCTAGAGATGCTGATTTTGATAATTATGAAATCAGAGATTTTGATGTTTACTCAGATATCAGCAATGAAAAAGTTGGTACAGTCAAAGATATATTAGTAGATGACGCAGGGCGTTTTCGCTATTTATTAGTAGATACAGGTTTTTGGATTTTTGGTAAGCAAGTTTTACTACCTGTTGGGCGTTCTCGCATCAGCTATGGTGATCGTACAGTCTATGCTACAGGGCTTAGTCGGGAACAAGTAGAAAGCTTACCTGATTTCGATGATTTAGAACGGATTGATTACGATTATGAAGAGCAGGTACGCGGAGTTTATCGTACTCCATTGGCAGAGAGATCCTTAGATACAGCAACACCTTTAGAAGCTTCAGCACCCTTGGATACTCCACGAGCTTATGCTGATACTACACCAAGGGCAACTACACCTGCGCCTGCACCTGCACCTGCACCCAAGCCTACTTATGATCGCAATACTTATACGTATGAAAAAGAACCAGATTTGTATGACATGAGTGAGCAAAATCACCAAAACCTCAAATTGTACGAAGAACGTTTAGTTGCGAATAAGACCCGTGTGAAAACAGGGGAAGTAGCTATTGGTAAACATGTGGAAACGACTCAGGCACAAGTTTCAGTTCCAGTAGAAAAAGAAAGAGTAGTAATTGAACGGACTACGCCTACTGATGCGGGAAGAAAAGTTGCTCCTGGTGATGCAGACTTCCGCGAAGGTGAAGTTGCACGTGTAGATGTTTATGAAGAAACTCCTGACATCCGCAAAGAAGCCTTTGTCCGCGAAGAAGTTAATGTGACGAAGGTTACGGAACAGGATACAGTTGAGGCTCAAGAAACCCTGCGCCGGGAAGAATTAGACATCAATAAAGATGATCAATTGCGGAATAGAAGAAGCTAGTACAGCGGCCTTGGAAGTCAAAATTTAAAAGGTTATCAATTCAATTGATAGCCTTTTTGTTTATTTACAAAAATTAAAAAACCCGCCGAAGCGGGGTACCACACAACAAAACTATGAACTTCTGATTTAGCGGAAATATTGAATTTCTGCTTCTAGTTGATGAATCAACTGGTTGTCACCCTTAGCCTTGGCTACTTGCAAACGATGCTCTAGGCTCTTTTGAATATTCACTCTATGAGTTTCTTGTGCTGTTCTCAAAGTTTGTAGTCTACTTTGACTCATAGTAACTAACTCCTATAAGTTTTATTATGTCTTGTATTGCTAACATAACATATATTTTGTAGCTGTCGCTACAGAAAATTATGTCTTAATATATTTTTATTATCTAGCTATGTCTAAGTATCAAATCAGTCAACCACCGCTCCTTGTCTTGACGAGCGATTTTAGCGATCGCGATGTCTATGTAGGTGTAATCAAAGGTGTAATTGCCCAAATTAATCCCTTGTTAAGTGTAGTAGACTTAACACACCAAATTCCGCCTCAGAAGCTTGCCGCAGCTAGGTTTTGCCTGATGAATGCTTACCCTTATTTCCCCGTGGGAACAGTGCATATGGCAGTGATAGATCCAGGAGTGGGAAGTAAACGACGAGCGATCGCAGTAGAATTAGCCCAAGGGTTCCTGGTAGGCCCAGATAACGGGATATTCAGTGGTGTACTCAGTCAAAGTCCAGCCGTGACAGCCGTTGAACTCACAAATCCCTATTATTGGCGAACTCCTGAACCTAGCAACACTTTTCACGGTAGAGATATCTTTGCACCAGTAGCAGCACATGTGGCCAGTGGTGTGCCGATCACAGATTTGGGACAAGAAATCAATCCAGAAACTTTGATCCAGCTGGATATAGGTGAGTGTATTCAAACAAATACTGGCGTCACAGGATGCATTCAATATATTGATTACTTTGGCAACTTAGTCAGCATATTCCCAGAAGATATGTGCAGGGTAAAACTTGGTGTGTGCAAGCTGCTGGGTTGTCCATACCAGGATGTGCAACTTACAGTGATGTGAAAATGGGCGAGGTAGCCGCTTTAGTGGGGAGTCATGGCTGGGTAGAAATAGCCATTAATGGCGGTAATGCCCATTCACAATTGCAGATAAATTTACAAGATGCGTTACAAGTCTTATTTTTGGAGAAAAACCAAACCCCAGAAAATTGATAGAGTGAAAGTATAGTAGCAGCAATTTTAACTATGACTACACAAACATTATCTACACCAGAAGTTTATCAAGGTCAGTTTGGCGACTTTACTATCGATCAGAGCGATCGCATAGGTGTAATTATCTATCGTACTGGTTTAATAGTAGCGGCAATCAGCTTTGCCATAGGCAGCGCTTTGGTTTTATTCAACAATAATCCTACTACCATCGCTGCACTGACACCTCTATATGCCTGTTTTAGTCTGGCCTTGGGCGTGAGTTTAATCACTATTCACATCTACATGGCATTTCTGCACCGACTGTTACAAGTTTTTTGGATAATTGGTAGTATTGCCGCAGTAGTTTTTGCCTTTTCTAGTAGTGAACCTTTAGCTGTGACAATTTACAACCAACCTCTAACATTATTTGGTGTCGGTTTTACATTTGTGGCATTGACAGGAATTTTTTTTAAAGAAGCTTTCTGTTTTAATCGGTTGGAAACAAAAGTATTAACCCTCACAGTACCTTTGCTGTTATTGGGACATTTAGTAGGAATTTTGCCGAGTCAAGGAGAACAAGTTTTATTAGGAGTTTGGGCAGTTTTGTTGCTAGTATTTGCGGCGCGTAAGTCAGTGCAAGCAATTCCCGCAGATATTGGAGATAAGTCTGTATTTGCTTATTTACACAAACAAAAATCTGCTAAGATTTAACGCAAAATCATAAAAAATCCAGTTCAGACAACATCAATAAATGTGGACAACTACGGCTCAGGGATGGTTAATATTTCTAGTAATCATCGCTGTTGCCATATTTTATATCATTACTCACTTGTACTCATTTCTCGCCGTAACTGCTCCCATCAAATCAGCAGATGCGTTAGTCATTGAAGGATGGATATCAGACAAGGCGATCGCTCAAGCATATACTGAGTTAAAAAACGGCTCTTATAAATATATAATCACCATAGGAAGTTCCGTAGAACAAGGTTCATATTTAATTGAATACAAAAACTTTGCGGAGATTGCCGCAGCAACGTTAAATAAAATGGGTGTCCCCAAAGAAGATTTGGTAGTTGTTCCCAGTCAAGCCGTGGTGAAGGAGCGGACTAATGCATCTGCTATATCATTACTTCAGTGGTTATCACAGGCCAATTTACCCATAACATCCATAAATTTATTGACTTGTGATGCTCATGCCCGCAGAAGTTGGATGATATTTAAACATAGACTAGCTCCCCAAATTCAAGTCGGGATAATTGCTACTGAACCAGCAAATTTTGATCCTAAAAAATGGTGGAATTCTAGTGAAGGAGCGCGGGTAATTTTATCGGAAACCATTGCATATATATATGCTCAGTTTGTTAATTGGGAATCCTAATTGGGGAATACTCAAACCAGTAGACTGAGGATAACAAAGTGGGAGAAGAAAGGGCATATTGGCTGGCTTGGGCGCAAATTTCTGGAATTGGCCCGGTGTTACTGCGACGTTTACACCAGCATTTTGGTACTTTATCTACAGCTTGGAATGCCAATAAAGCCCAGTTAGCAGCAGTGGAAGGTTTTGGTGGGCAAACATTAGAGAAAGTCGTTCAACAGCGATCGCGTTTACATCCCGAAACATTACTCACTCAACACCAGCAAGAAAATCCTCATTTCTGGACACCAGCCGACGCAGATTATCCCCGCTTGTTATTGGAAACGCCTAGTCCACCGCCCATGTTGTACTATCGCGGTGAAGTTGATTTATCAGAAAATCTCGGACAAAAACCGCTAGTAGGGATTGTGGGGACACGCCGCCCTTCCGATTATGGTATTCGTTGGACGCGGCAAATTAGCACAGCTTTGGCGAAAAATGGCTTTACAGTGGTTTCGGGTATGGCTGAGGGCATCGATACAGAAAGCCACTTAGCCACAATGAAAGCAGGGGGAAGAACAATCGCAGTTTTGGGAACTGGTGTAGATGTGATTTATCCCCAAAAAAATCGAGATTTGTATAAACAGATTTTGAGTCAAGGCTTAGTAGTGAGTGAATATCCTGGCAAAACTCCACCCGATCGCACTCATTTTCCCAGGCGTAACAGAATTATTGCAGGTTTAAGCCGCGCTATTTTGGTCATGGAAGCCCCTGTAAAATCCGGTGCTTTAATTACTGCTACCTACGCCAACGAATTTGGCAGAGATGTCTATGCGTTACCGGGAAGAATAGATGATCATCCATCCCAAGGGTGTTTAAAATTACTCAGCCAAGGCGCTTCGATGATTCTTAGGGAATTAGATGAACTGTTAAAGATGTTGGGAGCAATACCACAACTAGATGCTGTTGAGACAATACCAATTCCCGAAAAGCTAAGTGTGCCTAATTTATCACCAGAACTGCAACAAATCATAGATGCGATCGCCTGTGATATCTTACCGTTTGATTTAATTGTCCAACATACAGGCATGAATGCTGGTGAGGTTTCCAGTGCTTTATTACAGTTGGAACTGATGGGGTTAGTCTCGCAACTACCGGGAATGCGATATCAAAAAAGTTAAGTCACATTGAAGCACAGTTATATTGTGTTGTGAGAATTTTTGATGCCCTGGCAAAATTGACTACCCCGTTAGTCCTCGATTGGAGGCGCAGAAGCTGACGCTATGCCGTAAGCAGATAAACGCTTCATTAAAGCTTCCACTAACTGTGTATCCAGGTAAGCATGGATGTATACAGCTTTGCCCCACCGCATTTTAATGATGTGAACTCCCTCATTAACATACTCTGAACCATCTGCGGGCATGGCGGTATCAACCCACTCTACAGCAATTTTTGTGTCCCAAGGAAACCCGCTAACAACAATATTTTTGATCTCAAATTCTAATTTGGGTGACAAAATATAAAGACGCTGAAACCATTGCCGCATTGCCTCAACACTATGACGAGTCCCACCCAAGGCATGAGTGCCACTAAAGGTATGAGTAATTGAAGGCGAAACACCTTGCAGAACTGATTCATAATCACCGTGGTTCAAAGACTCAAAGCTTTTCTTGACAAACTGACGAACAAAATAGGTATACATCCTTCTAACTCCTTCCAACTAAGCTTTTGTTTGGTTCTGAAATGAACTCAGAAATTGTTTGATTTGATATCCTTTCCACATCCACAATCCAGTCAGAGTCAAGACTGGAATAATCAATATCCGCATAGATATCAGAAACTCAGCTTGATTCCGCCAAGGGGAATAAACAAAAGTTCCAATGGCAACAGAATTAATGAGATGAATCCATCGGAGGAGCTTTCGTTCTTTTATAATTTTCTATGTTTACGCTGACAACATCAATGTACCGCCTTATGTTTCTACTGTCAACATACTTGAGTTAAAATTTAGGTATCTTGTATATGCCTGATCACAACTAATGTCACAAAAAGAACCTTATCATCATGGAGATTTGCGCCAAGCCCTCATTACTGCTGCTTTAGAACTCATTTCTGAGAAGAATGTTGAAGGGGTTTCTCTACGAGAAGTGGCGCGTCGAGTCGGTGTCTCTCATGCAGCTCCCTATCGGCACTTTGCGGATAAAGAGTCTCTGTTGGCAGCTGTAGCAAAAGATGGATTTCAGATGTTGCATCACAAATTGGAAGAGGCAATTCAAAACTCATCTGTTGATCCTGTGCAGCAAATACAGGATAGTGGGGTTGCCTACATAACATTCGCCGTTGAACATCCTTCGCACTATGATCTGATGTTTGGTGCTTATCGCTCATCCTCTGCTCAACACAATCCTGAGTTGGAAGATGCGGCAAGACTTGTCTTCATGGTTCTTGTTGGTGTGATTGCACGGGGACAGCAGGCAGGGGTGATTCGGGCAGGTGATTCTGAACAATTAGCCTTGACAGCTTGGGCGTTAGTACATGGTTGGGCAAAGCTGTGGATGGATGGTCTTCTTCCCTTATGTGCCACTCAATCCACTGATCATCTCGCTGTCTTCGTCACCCAAATGTTAATTGAGGGACTAGCTAAAACCGAAACGGCAGCAACGCGTTCATACCCAATGGTTTAATGGTTGATGATTATCTAGCCCTAAGCAATGTGATCAGCGTTGCTGGGTCATTCTTTGTTGCTTAGTCTAAACTCCAGTCCTCGAACTATCAACTGTAACCACAGCCATCCTAAACCACTGCCAATAAAATAATAGGGGAAATCTGCCCAAGTAAACGAAGTACCGATTAACATTCTTCCCCACCAAAATGAACGTACCCAATTAAGAAATGGTGGATGCCACAAGGGAGCATCCCACTTTTTTGAATGTCATTGCGAACGCAACGAAGTGGAGTGTTCGCGTAGCGTGCCGGAGGCTCTAGCAATCGCATGGTTTTATTCTTAGTGCGAGACTTTGCGATTGCTGAGTCGCAAAGCGACACGCTACGCGAACGTCGTTCCTCCTCGCAATGACATTTATTCTCTAGGTGCTAAATAAAAACTGGGATGCACCCATGCCACAATTGCATAAACTCCAATAAGCAAGTAATTACCAATACCCAGAAAGGGATTTGCCAAACTGAAGAGCGAGTGGTCATAAATAGGAAGGCGAACAAGCACCAAAATATCACATAAAAAATCCCTCCTATCTCTTGGTTTAACCACCAAATAGAATAACGATAGTGACTATATAAAAGTCCAATGGTGAGAATAATAGCCAGAGAAACAATTGTTCGCCCGCGAATATTTGTAAGTAGTTGCATTATTTATAATTTCCAATTAATTATTTGCCCTCCTCAGGGAAGATTCCATATTTTAATCTTATTTAAACTGGATGTAAGTTATGGCGATGTGTAATCCCGAAATATTATTCATAACTGTTAAGAACTCAACCTACATATCTAACGGTTGGATATCATGAAAATACTTATAGTCGATATAGCGATGTCCATCGGCTGTATGGTTCATGATATCTACAAAGCGATGATTCCAAACAATTTCATTAGCACCATAAGTGTGACGAGCATGAACAACTTGTGCAACTGTTTCATCGATACCACTCATAGAGATGATGAGCAAAGTATTAGTCTGGGTTAATGATTCTGTCGTCATGTCATACAGAGGACTAGACTCATCAATTACATGCATTACAGACCAAGTTAATGTGAAGCTAGGTGATTGGTGTCTCAGCAGTCTCAGATCGTGAATCCGACGCATAAATTGCCCTTCTGCGGTTACTTCATCACGCATTAAGTAAACCTTCATCTGTGCCTCCAGGATCATGTTACGGCGCTGGTTAGCGGTGCGAAACATCAAAGTAGGTACTCCCTCATGAGGTATGATGACCACAAATCGACTAAATATAACACGAGCAGTAGGTTTAGAGAACCTGGCAAATACTAGTCCTGTCATCACAGCAATTCCCATTAGTCCAACCATCGCTTCAATGGTGACAATGATATTGGCGTAAGTGGTTTTGGGATACATTGCACCATAGCCGATGGACGCTAGGGTTTGTACGCTAAAGAAAAAGAGATCTAAAAATGAACCAGGTTGAGCATTAGCAATACAATCTCCCCCTACCCAGTAAGCCAGGGAAAATAAGATATTAATAGTTACATAAAAAGTACAAATGAGGATAATAAAGCCAGTCCAAGGAATTGTCAGCAGCAAATGGTAGGGATCACGCCAGTAAGAATACCATGCACCCATACCCATAATCTCAAACAGTCCATTTTGGATCTTAATGTGAATCCGTGAAGTTAGAGATTGTTTTTGCTTACCTGAAAGTTTAGTCAATCGAAGTTTCATTGGGAGTATTCAAAAAAACGGCGAATGGTTAGTATGACTGGAGTTGATAAGCCCTCACTAAAAAAATTTGTGGTTATAAATCAATACGGTTCATTTAAGAAGAAAAGTAGTAGCTCGCCAGTAGGTTTGGTTAAGCAATAGTGCAACCCAACAAAGCCTTGAGGTGTTGGGTTACCCTGTGGGAAAATGTATCAACTTTAAAGTAAAGGTGTATGAGTCTTATCGGTTATTGTGCTAGCCACAAAGCCACATTCAGTACATACATCTTAATGTCTTCTAAGGCACGTGGTTCAGTTTTCATGCCATCTCCCGGTGGTTCATCCACAAATGTCGGACAGCCTTTGGTAATGTCCCAGTTGTAATCTACGAAGTGATGGAAACTCGAATTAGCTACTACACGCCCTATGCAATTTCCCTGTACGTCGGTATAGTGATCGAGGGCTACCACCAGATTAAAATCCCGACCTGTAGCCAAACTTTTACTCAGTGCAATTACTTGTGCATGGGGATTATCTGGAGACACTCCTATACCACCTTCGTGGGGATGTGAAGGGAAAAACTCAATGAACCCAGAAGGAGAAAGGGGATTATTCAACAGTTGGTGAATCGGTGCAACTGGGGTGATTTTTTGATAGTCACCGTTAGCGCCAGAATAGTAGTTAGGCCAAGAAATATAAGTTGTATGCGGATCATCTCGACTCCAACGAGAATTATCAGGATCGGGATTTTGGGTATTGAAATAATGTAAATCGCCAATGTCAACTAAACCGCACATCGAACAGCCCATATCCTGATGATCGCGTGTCGTGAGAATTCCCCTTCCACGCTGATGAAAGGCGTTAATACCAGCAATATCTTTATCTGTTAACCCTTCGCCAGTATCTAAAGCAAATAACCACAGTTGGTCAAAATCTGATTCACCCAAACTACTCAAAACCGGGTCATTACCTTCTGCATCACTGGTGCGATCGCGTGCTATAACTTCAAACAATGGTTTTCCCGCTGCATCTTGCATAGATGCGAGATAATCCTCTAACAGCGAAAACCGGAAAATACTCCAGTCATCCTCAGTTGTAGGAATGGTAGTCTGCAAAAGAATGCGAATTGGTGTTGTCATAACTTCCGCAACTTGATGTTCGAGCCAATTGATTTATTGGTCGTTATTACTGAGAGTACTGTACGACAAATTAATCTCTTATTTTCCTGGAAGTTATGGATTGATATTTGCTAAATCGACAACGGTGCTAAGTTTCTCCGTATTCCATACCATTAGCCTCAGCATAACGATGCAAAAATCTCATGACTCGCTCCCAATGGTCATCTTGCTCAACTTCAAATTGACCAAAAGAATGGGATTCAAGCCTCGCCCACTTCGACAAGCTCAGTGCATCGCTTCTAGGGCGAATTTTGATTCTTAATATACTCCTTCAATACTTCAATTGGCGCTCCTCCCACAGAACAGGCAAAGTAAGAAGGACTCCAAAGATGTTCGGCGTGGGGCGAGTCTGCGAACTGCTTGCGGTACATCCGCGAAGATACACCCTTGAGGTGGTTCACCAACTGGGACACAGAATACCTTGGAGGGTACTCAACCAGTAAATGAACATGATCTCCTTCCCCGTTAACTTCAAGAATACTAAAACCCATCTTTTTCGCTACTTCAGAAAATGATTGAATCAATACTTCTAGTCGCTGGGCATCAAATATCTTTTTACGGTATTTGGTAACGAAGACCAAATGAGACTTAAGAGATGTAACGCTATGTTTACCGCGTCTATATTCTTTATTCACAGTGGTAGACCAAATAATATAATCATACTATGAAAGCACGTTATCGTTACCGAATCTATCCGACTGATGCCCAGCAACTGCTATTGAGTAAGTTATTTGGGTGCGTTCGTGTGGTGTGGAATGATGCGCTTGCTCATTGCAAAACTGAATATCTTGATGGCAATAAAAAACCGTCGTGTGCAGATTTACAAAAGCTGTTCATTACTCAAGCCAAAAAAACAGTTGAAAGAGAGTGGTTGTCTGAAGTTTCAAACATCCCCTTACAGCAATCCCTAAACGACTTAGAGCAGGCATACCAAAACTTTTTTAAATCATGCAAGAAAGAACGCAAAGGTAAACCTGTCCGACCTCCCAAGTTTAAAAAGCGTCGGGCTGCTCAGTCTGCTCGTTTTCGCAAAGGTGGTTTCAAAGTAGGCCGAACATCAGTCTACCTTGCCAAGATTGGGCAAGTAGAAGTTGTCTGGTCAAGGGCATTACCTGCCGAGCCTTCATCTGTAACAGTCATAAAGGATGCGGCAGGACGATACTTTGTGAGTTTTGTAGTGGAGATTCAATTGTTACCTTTACCACAACTAAACAATGCTGTTGGTGTGGATTT
>JAKOMP010000217.1 GCA_022241785.1 Cyanocohniella sp. LLY
CATCACTGCATTGACTGGTTATAACTTCCGTATCGTCATTGGCAACCAGTACCGCACAGGAATGGATTCAATCGGTTGGCATTCAGACAATGAGGAATCAATGGGACTTAACCCAGCGATCGCATCAGTCAGCCTGGGGTCTGTTCGCAAGTTTCAAATCAAACCGAGAAATGGCAGACCAACGGATTTCTGGCTGGAACACGGGAGTTTGCTTGTGATGCACCCTGGCTGTCAGTCAACGCACCTTCACCAAGTTCCCAAAACGAACAAAGTAGTTAGGACACGTATTAATCTGACTTTTCGACCGCATACAGGGGGAAGGAGTTGAAGAAGGCAAGAAATAGAATCAATCACCAGCTTGGTTTGCATTTCAATCCAATTCCCCCAAATGGTGTATCATATTCTCTCCTTAGTTCAGATGTACTATTATTTCGGTTTTAAAGCTAATTACCACTGCTAACGAGATATTTCTCACTCTGACGGCTGAACTGAAAACGAAGGTTCTTTAACCAGTGTCTGCGTAACTAATTTGAAAAGCGGTATGACCATATACCGCTTACTTTTCCATGCGTAAAAATATAGGAGGGGATATGCCTGCAACCGGAGATAATAACAATAACGATTTAGCACAAAACCATTACTCAGAATGGGTGAATGGTTCTGCTGTTGACCCTATTCTCACTGCATTAAATGTCCTTTCTCTAAGGGGAAATGAAGTATACGAGTATCTGTTATACGCCCTACCCCAAACTGCCAGACGAAACGATGGACGGTTACGAGAAGGAAACTTAAGACGATACGCTCACATTAATAGTGCATGGTGGGTGAGTGGACTTGACCCTCATAACGATTGGCAACCAATGGAATGGGGAAGGATGAAGCCCGACAACCCCCGTTTTGAATGGGACAAAGAAACCCAACAGTATACGGAAAAGCCCATCAAATACGAATCACCGCCCAAAACCCCCAACCGTGTCACTTATCTGCGAGTACCGTTGCACATCTGGAAACTGGTATCTCTACGTTATGATGTGCCGATGCCAGAAAACATCACAGTGACAGAATCCGGGGAAGCATTGGGATTTTGGGCTTGGGTAATGGCACACCCAGAAATTCCCATTATTCTCACAGAAGGCGAAAAGAAAGCGGGTTGTCTTCTGACATTGGGATTTGTGGCGATCGCACTACCGGGAATTTGGAATGGACGCATTGGTCAAGAAGATTTTGAACGGCTGCATCCTGATTTAGTACCAATGGCACAACCGACACGCAAATTCATAATCTTGTTCGACTATGAAACCAAACCGAAAATTAAACACCACCTTTTCCAAGCCACCCGCCGCACCTGTCAAGTAATCTTACAACTGAATTGTCAATGCGACGTGGCACTACTACCAGGGCCAGAAAAAGGAATTGATGATTGGGTGGTAGCACTGGGCAAGAAGGCTGACAAAGCAGT
>JAKOMP010000045.1 GCA_022241785.1 Cyanocohniella sp. LLY
TTAAAAAAATTGCTCAGGAGTTAATTGGTGGATATGAACCAGAACTGGGATGAGAAACAAGCAAGGTTTCAAAGCGAAAATACCTCAAGTCGTTTAGGACATATAGCTTCCAATTTAGCTAGAGTGAGAACGTTTTGTAATACTGCTTACCCTGAAGCTGTTAAGAGTGTAGCAAATGAAACTATATGTTTTATTGAATGGACAGCAGCAGAAATTGAACCAGAATATGCTGAAGAATTAGTGAACATTCAAGTTCAACTAGCACGGTGGAAATTAAATTTTGATAGTCTTTGGTCTGATGAGAGCGAACGCATGAATATGTCTGAGCAAGCTAGTGTTTGGTCAGAGCGATTATTAGATATGTCAGGTTTGTTGTCTGAATCCATTTAAAACTTTTGCACAAGGCGTTAGATACTAAAATAAATGGAAAAATGACTCGTACTTTTAATCCTGATTCTTATGGTAAATTGCTTGCAGAGTATCAGCCAAAAATAATTACCACCGAACAGGAAAACGAACAAGCCATAAACTCACTTTAACTTTAGAACATCGTCCCAATCGTACACCAGAAGAAGAGATACTAATTGAACTTTTCTTTTTCTCTTTTCGACTTGTCAATATGTCCACATTTTCGGTACTGGAGACTAGAGTTTTTTGAATTGATTTTAATTACAGAGTCGGGAGTTCGACTCTAGGCGTAGGAGATGTTAGACAGTCCCAGACTGCAATCTCTGTCTGATGCCTGAATCCCCCGTTTTAAAACGGGGGAGTGGCTCAAAACCTTTCCTTGCTTCGTAGCTAGATACTCGATTTTTAAAAAGCCTGACGAGTTTCCAAATGCTTTAAAATATCTGTACGCTTGAGCCAAGCTGGACGCAACTGTTGTTTCGCAAACATCTGTAACTGATCACCAATATGGGGTGAACCAGGCTGAGTAGCATTGCCATAACTATTAAGTACCATAGCCCGCACTGGTTGAGAAAATTCCACTGCTGCGACAAAAGAATCTCCACCCACTGAATTAAAAGTTCCATTTGATTGACGTCTAAACCAGAGGTTGCGGAAAACACCGAGAGGATCTGCACCACCATTGGCAGGTAAACTGACATCGCCATAATTGAGCCGAAAAACTTCTCCCCATGCCACATCTAACTTGCCATAGGTTTTCTGTACCTGAGCGGCTGCTGTTTCTAATTGGGCAACGGCTGCTTGAGGATTGACCAAACCGTCAGGTGTGGTGAGGGGTTGGTTTTCACTCCAAGGGATACGAAAAACTGTATCTAAATCTATTTGTTGTACCCAAGTAGTAAACAATACTGCGCCTTTGCTATCAGCATTGGCTTGCTTGTCCCAAGCGGCTAACACATTGGCAGCATTTTTAGCTAGTTCACTTCCCTGTTCTTGTGTAGCGGCAATTAAATCATCCAAGATGCGGTCTGCTAGTTCCATCAGGGTTGAGTGCTTGTAAGCTACCATTTCATCAAAGCTGATTTTGTCATCCTCAAACAGCATTTTGGCAGAACTCTGTGCGCGAAAGTCCATAAACCTTGGTGCCATGTAAGATGGGTATTTATCGGCTTTAATAGCCGTGGGGAATGTGGCTGTCCAAGGTGGGTCATTAGCGTTTTGCAACCAACCACTTTTGGGGTCAACGATGCGGGGTAAGTCACGGTAAGGATGATATTTTGTCCATAAGGTTTGAGAAATATTACCAGGAATCATACCTTGCCAGTATTGAAAATCACCTTGTTTTCTGATGGGAACTTGACCGTTGAACAGGTGCATTATGTGACCATCTTTATCTGCATAGATGACAGTAAACATGGGCAATTGCAAGCGTTTAAGTGCTGCTTCAAATTGTGAAAGGTTTTGCGATCGCGCCATATCCCACCACTGTTCCAGCACCTTTGGCTCGTCAAGTCCAACTACCAGCAGCGCTACGGCTTGATTATTAGTTTCTGATATTACAGGCCCATGTACAGAATGTTTAACTACTAAGGGTTCTGTTTTCCAAGTGCCATCTTGTTGTTTGATTTTTAACGCCAGAGTTTTGGTTTCAAAAGGTCGCACTTTGCCATCGAAGCGATAACCATTATCAATTAACTCTAAGTTGTAAGCATCCCAACCGTCATGAGTATTGACCGTATGAGTCCAGCCTAAATGATCATTGAAGGCGATCGCCAACACAGGAATCCCCACAAGTGTAGCGCCATAAGCATGAAACCCTGGAGCCGTCATTTGGGCTTCGTACCAGAGGAATAAATCAGACCAAGGTAAGTGAGGGTTGGCTAGCAGCATAGCATGACCGTTTTCTGAGCGTGATGGTGCGATCGCCCAACCATTAGACCCTGCTTTTTCATCTGGCTGGCTAATACCTGCAACTTGTCCGGGGTTGACCACAAAAGTAAAATGCAAAACTCGATGCAGATGAGCTAATACATCTTCTGGTTTGACAGGTAATACTACTTCTACTTCATCATCTATTAAGTCACTATGCTCTTGAGCATAAGCATTGATTCCCGTAGCAAAGGCATTTAGATAACTGCGAAAAGCTGGACTTTGTTGTTTGTACCAAGAACGCGCCCGTTCTGGAACTCCCATAGTCATGACCCAACGGTCTGATTCTAAATAATCTTCTCCCCAGTATTCGGCAGCTTGTCCTCTTGCTTGACCATAAAGCCGTAAAAGCAAGTTACCATGACTTTGCATTTGCGCCCAACCAAATGCTTGAAATGCACTTTGAGCATTTTTACCATAGATGTGAGGCACACCATAGGTATCCCAGAGAATTTCTGTGGATGTTGCTGATATGACTCCGCTTTGAGTTGCTAAAAATACAGCAAATATAAAACTAATAATGAGTGGTATAAATCGCTGCGGTTTTCTTTGAAAAAATAACAGTAAATCGCTCATATTTCCCAGTATACTATTTTTGTTATTGCCTTTTAACTATAATTCTCTCAATCATCTCATTTGGCAGTTTATAAAGATTGGCAATTTCACTAATAGTAGCAACTCTTAAATTCAACATATCCCTAATTTCTAAAATTTGCTTATTCTTTAGGATTGTTCTATCTAAGTTACCTACATTCGCACCAGAAATCTTTGATTCTTTGATTGATTAAACTCATAAATTTCAATGCATTTTAATCAACCATAAGTTGGCTAATATAATTAACAAACCTAAATTATAAATTTAATGCAAATGTTTAAGGTTACCAATAATTTGTTGCAGTTCTTGAGAAAAAGACTGTAGTAGAAGTGATTGATCTGAGTGTAAAAAGAAATGATCACCCCTGAACATCTGGAGTAAAAATGTAGAATTAGTTTGCTCCTGCCATGCTTGAAGTTCATCACAATTAACCTCTTGATCTTGTAACCCACCAAAGGCCGTGATGGGGCAATTAAGTGCTAGTTCAGCAGTATAGACATAAGTTTCTAAAACCGCAAAATCTGCTCGGAGAATGGGGATGAGAAATTGCATCAGTTCAGCGTTTTCTAGTACCGCCTCAGGAGTACCATTTAGACGGCGTAATTCTTCTTTGAAAGCAGGTTCGCCAAGAGCATGTATGGGTGGGTCTGGATGAGGAATTTGGGGAGCGCGGCGACCGGAAACAAACAAATGTATCGGTTCCACATTATAGAGTTTGCGGAGTAGACGAGCCAGTTCAAAGCTCACTAGCGCTCCCATGCTGTGACCAAAGAAGGCGAATGGTTTATTTAAGTGTGGAAGAAGAGCAGGAGCGATCGCATTAACTAAAGGTTCTAACTGCGAAAATAAAGCTGTTCTCATTTGAGTTCCTCGTCCGGGTAGTTCGATAGGACAAACTTCGACAGTTTTCGGTAGACTGTCTGACCACGTACGGAAAATCAGAGAACTACCTCCTGCGTAGGGGAAGCAGAATAAACGCACTGAAGCTTGAGGATTTGGTTGAGGACAAGTAACCAAAGATTTATAGGTTGGTATAGTTGTCATGATTTAGAGGGGAAAATTGACAAAATAGTCTGACAAAGTAGTGTTTGGGCTTTTTGCAGTTAGAACCTCTTACTGAATGAACTACTCACCCCTACCTTCTCTGTTCGCGTAGCGTCTCGTAGAGAAGGTAGGGACTTTCGCGTTACGTTAATGTTAACTCTGGCTGCGAGCAGCTTCTTCCATCTTTTTCCTGAGACTGAGTGGTCTCATGTCAGTCCATACTTCCTTAATATATTCAAGACATTTTGCCTTCAGACCAGTTTTACCTGCGTCTCGCCAGCCAAGTGCATTTTCTCGGTCAGCAGGCCAGATGGAATACTGTTCTTCGTGATTAACTACAACTTTGTAAATTGTTGTGTCCTCTTTGTCATCTTGATACATTTTTTCCTCCTATTGGTTTATTTGTAATGCCTGATATTCATTAGAGAAAAATTAATACTTCCGACTTTCGACTTAATTACTGTTCTATCGGTTTTAGATGTCCTTTACCTTCAAAATTATCGAGGTTAATGTCTGCAATACATTGAACTTTGACGTAGTTTAAGGTCAAGTTGCCAACTATATGAACTTTTCCTGTTTGATGCTCAAAGTCAGCTTCATTGAAATTAGATAACTCTGGATCTAGTCTGACACCTAAATCAGTACCTCCTTTGGTATCTGTAAATTTGATATGAACATAACCTCTATCAATACTTTCTTTCAAAAGAGTGGCAGTTTTTTCATGTCGTAAGCTGACTTCGACAGGATGTTGACCTTCTGATAATTTTTGTACTAACTCATTCATGACAGTTTCTCCTAATTTTATGACTCAACTTTTTCTGGTTCCACTGATGTTTTGACTTGTACGGTTTCGTAAACTGGAATTTCAAAATCCAGGATATTATGGCAGAAATCTTTCCATTCAGGAGTTACGTTGTCAAAGATAATATTCTCATCCTTGAAAATCCCATCGGTAACTACATAATTTTCTTGCAAATAAAGAAAGTCATCATCAGTTAATTCCCGATTACTTTCAATTTTCTCACCCTCAACTTCCTTTTGTTCTTTTTTTGTATTTTCCGCACACTCAGTCCACTGACTAAATTCACGCAATTTTTTCAAAGAGTATGCTTTGCAATATTTTCCCATTGTTGCCATAGTAATACCTCTTAGATTCTGTTTGGCGAGTGATGCTATGACCAAATAATTACTAATTCGTAATTTGTGATTTTAAGCTCCTTAATTGATTCTCATGATTTCTAAAATCTGATTTTAATTTTGGAGTATTAATTACAAATTACCACTTTGCGGCTTTACCCTAGTTTCAGCATTTCAATAAAATTGGTAAAGTTGGTCTAGCATCAAGTTTTTTTTCTCTCATCCCCTGGTCAAAAGTTAGCTCTATTAGTGGAGTTTCCCCACGTTCAATAGTGACAGCATTATTTATGCAAAGTAGAGAGATAGCATTAGTCAAATCTTTATCGCTATTAACTGTAATTTTGACATTCGTTAGCTTTTTTATCCCTAAAGGGTGAGAAATTAATTGCTGATGTGCTGTTGATGCAAGATCAAGCCAAGTTGTGAGAGCAATACAGTCAGGCATTATAAAGCAAAAAGGCTCTTCTTGATGAGCAAGATTTTCTGCGGCAAAATTAATAGCCATCTGTGTTCGCATCAACTCAGCCTGGTATAAGCTAGAATGAGGTATCAAATTGCTCTGATTAGACTTCCTGCGTAGACCAATACCAAAAGGTGATGCTCCTGTGTATTGCCCACGAATGCGTGTTAGCTGATGAACGTCTGTTAACTCAGATTGCTGCTGCTCTACTGTATATTTATCTTCTATCCAAATCAACTCAAGGTAAAAATTTTCAAAAAAAAATATTTTTGAGGCTGTTCCTTGGTTGACGTGCTGCACTAATTGGTTAGAGCAGTAGAGACCAAGTTCTTGAAGAACTGAGACACTTTCAGCAGCTTGTTTCATGCAGATAAAAATGTGATCTACCTCTAGACAAAAATCATCTGCACTTATGTCGGTTGACGTGGTTTGCATAACAATCAGTTATCAGCTTTGATTTTTCTGGCTGAACTTGAGACTCTAGATGAATCAATTCAAAATTCAAAATTCAAAATTCAAAATTCAAAATTCAAAATTAAATACAGGCACCTGCAAGAGTGAGGTGTTCTCCCTGCCTTGGGAAATAAGGATTTGTTTGCCCACAATTGCACTCGGTTTTGAACCTAGCTTTTTTCATAAAAAGATTTCTTCAGTTAGGAATTTTGATGTGTGGACAGTAAAATTTTAGTCTTGATTGCGCTACATGTACTCGTATCCATATGAATATACCTCTCATCTAGAACTTAATAGATGACAGAGTTATCTTACGATTGATGTACCCTTAATTAAGAATAAAGCGCAATTAAACGTGCTTATTTGGGTATTAAAAGCCAATTTTTTGTTTTTTCATTGTTTTTTTACGTTGTTAATGCAATTACTTAAGTACAAAGATTATCATTAATTTTATCAGAGATCAAGTTAACCACTTCATAATTTTTCTATGGCTGCAATCTTCCTGATCAAACACGTTGTTGGATGCTATTCGCCATCGCGATATAATTGGCTATGATAAATTTTGTGTAGAGAGTATCCTAAATATATTATTGTGAGCAATTTAAAAAAACAGAGTCAAGCAGTCACTGGCTTCGACTATGAAAATTTGGATTCTGAACAACGTCAAGTTATTCAGCAGCGAACTGGAGAAATTAAGGAGCGCTTACGGCGTTCAGCACAGGATATTTGGGAAATCGGTCAAAAGCTGGCTGATGTGCGTTCTCATCTCAAGCATGGTGAGTTTGAAACTTGGCTGAAAGTAGAGTTTGGTTGGAGCCGACGAACTGCTTACAATTTTATTAATGTTTATGAAGCATTTTCTGAACGTGCAAACCTTGCACAAATCAATATTGCCACATCTGCTCTCTATCTGTTGGCAGCACCTTCAACTCCACAAAATGTCCGTGAAGAAACTCTGCAACGTGTTCGTGAAGGTGAAACATTAACTCATAAGAGTCTTCGTCAGGTAATAGAGTCAGAAAAATCACAGTCTACTTCTGTTGCTAGTTCCCCTGAGTTGTCACAGCCAATTACTTCTAACAAGCCAGAGATTCTTTCTATTATTCCTAAGGCAGAGGTTAAAGTTGAAACGCCACTATCAGAAGTTATTGTAGGCAAAACATCTCCAGTCTCACCAATAGATACAATTTCTCACCTAGTCCAGCCCAGTCTCTTTTTACTGGAAAAGCGACATTTGCTGTTTTGTGGTGATACTGCTTCACCGCAATTTATAGAACGTATACCCTTTGCAGCCCTTGCCATTGCAATTACCTCTGATGACTGGGATCATGATTGGTTGGTGGAACGGGCAAAGACTGTGATTATTTTTCCTGAATCAGATTTAAAGGAGAATCTGATTGAACAGCTAATCAATATGTTTTCGGTACCTCAAGATATAGTAATTTTTCCTTGGCTACCAAGTAGCCATATGGTCAAAACTGCCCATCAGTTGAATAGGCGAGTTTTTGCGGGAGATCCCAGTATTGAACGTTGTCGTCAGGCGATCACACAATCAGGATTAAGATCTGAACCATTGGACTACGTATAGATTACTGAATTTCTGTATACAAGTTAATTAAGTTTTATGTAGTATAGGGTAAATGTGTAAATTTTGCACAAATCCACCATCCAATAACATCTAATATCGCGTTTCTGGTGAAAGACTTATGCTGATGTTCGCAAGGTCGCTGGGGGAAAGGGACTTTGGGATTTTGGCACAGATGTGGGAACTATATTACCAATTAACCAAAACCCAGCCACAGCAAGAGTTAAAACTTCTAACAATTGACATCTATCTAAAGTAATAGATTGTTGTGTTATGTAGAATAAAACGATACATAGTTAAACTATTGATAAAAATTAGCTATTAATACAGGATTGCTAAATGCCATAATGCCTAGTATTGTGATTAATGTCTAGTTAAAAATAACTCTCAATACACTAACCTTGCAAAGCTAAGTTACTGATTTCACCCTCACCTATCTTCTACCAATCCCAAATTCAGAAAGTCAGATGCTATCTGGGTTTTAATGTAGGTATCTGTTGGTTGATGTGAGAGAGTTAGTATTACCCGAAGTAAAATTGAGGGCTATTCAAGATTTCTTCCAATTAAATTATTAAATGATTCTGTAGTAGCAGTAATGTGATTCATAAAGAAAGAGGCGTATCTAATTTTATCTTTGCTGTATTGAATAAGTTTTTCAATTAAACACGCATTAAAGTTGACTCATATCCTGATTTAGTCGGGAGAGAGTGTGAAATTAATTTTGCCACTATTGTTTGCCTGTATCTGATTAACTGAGGTATTATAATGACCCAAGTTCTCAATAACTTCCCAGACATTCCCCATGACTATGCAACCATAGTTGATATTCTGCGCGATCGCAGTGGGAAGATGCCACAAACACCAGCGTTTACTTTCCTGGAAGATGGAGAGACGCAGGAATTAACGCTGACTTACTCCGAATTGGATCAGCGCAGTCGATCTGTTGCATCTCAACTTCAATCTCTGGGTTTGAGTGGAGAACGAGCCATATTATTGTATCCTCCTGGACTGGATTACCTCATAGCATTTTTTGGTTGTCTCTATGCGGGAGTCGTAGCAGTTCCAGCTTATCCGCCTCGCAATCAACGGAAAACGCCCAGAATCAAAGCTATCACCATAGACGCACAGGCGAGTGTTGCTCTGACCACAACAGCAATGCTGCCCACATTACAATCTATACTCACACCAGAGAATGAACAGAACAAATTTCGCTGGTTAACAACTGACGACATAGTACCTGGTCTAGAAGATACTTGGCAGCAACCTGCAATTCATGGGGATACCCTAGCCTTTTTGCAATACACATCGGGTTCTACAGGTACACCAAAGGGAGTTATGCTCAGTCATAGTAATCTGCTGCATAACGCCGCCGTAACTTACCAACTGATGGAACATTCACCCAGCAGCAAGTTTGTATCTTGGCTACCTGCTTACCATGATATGGGTTTGATTGGTGGCATTTTACAACCTTTGTATGGTGGGTTTCATTGTATTTTAATGTCGCCAGCATCGTTTTTGCAAAGACCATTACGCTGGCTACAAGCGATTTCCCGCTACAAAGGTACTACGAGCGGTGGACCTAACTTTGCTTACGAACAATGTGTTCAACGGATTACTCAAGAACAAAAAGCAACTCTTGACTTAAGTAGTTGGAGTGTGGCGTTTAATGGTGCGGAACCAGTTAGACAAGAGACCCTTGAGCAATTTGCCACTACCTTTGCTGAATGTGGCTTTCGTCCAGAAGCATTCTATCCTTGTTACGGCATGGCAGAAGCAACCTTAATAGTTGCTGGTGGGAACAAAACCGCATTAGCCCCAGTAAAATCTGTAGAAAAATCTGCACTTTCACAGAACCGGATAGTTGAAGCAAGTACCCAAAATTCAGACTTTCAAGCCTTTGTCAGTTGTGGTGAAATCGTTCCTCAACAGCAGATAGTGATTGTCAATCCAGAAACACTCACTCGCTGTCCGTCTGATGACGTAGGGGAAATTTGGATATCTGGGCCGAGTGTTGGTCAGGGTTATTGGCAACGCCCAGAGGAAACAGCAGAAACATTCCTTGCCTATTTGCAAGATACAGGAGAAGGGCCTTTTTTACGCACGGGTGACTTGGGCTTTCTGCACAACAACGAAGTTTTCATTACAGGTAGAGCCAAAGATTTAATTATTATTCGCGGTCGCAATCTTTACCCCCAAGATATAGAATTGACCGCAGAACGTAGTCATCCATCATTACGTCCTGGTGCTGGTGCTGCATTTACAGTAGAGATTAACAATGAGGAAAGATTAGTAGTTGTACAAGAATTAGAGTTTCGTGCCAAGCCAAATTTAGAAGAAGTGATTTCGGCAATTCGGCAAGGAATTACTGAGGAGTACGAAGTACAAGTTTATGCTGTGGTTTTAATTAAACCAGGTAGTATTCCCAAAACTTCCAGTGGTAAGATTCAGCGACGTGCAACTCGCGCCAAGTTTCTTGCAGCTGAGTTAGATGTCATTGAAAGTAGTATATTAAACCACATTGTAAATATTAATTCTGAGTTAGATCATCAAGATATTTTACATCTTGAAGTCCTTCTGATGGCTAAATCAGAACATCGTCAGCACCTTTTAGAAGATTACCTACATCAGTTTGTAGCTCGTATTTTGCAAATAAACTTATGGCAATTTAACTCGCAGCAGTCATTAAATACCCTGGGATTAGATTCTATGATGGCAGTCGAGTTACAGAACTGCATTGAAACTAATTTTGGGGTACAGATACCAGCCGTTAAGTTTCTAGATGGTGTTAATGTTGCTCAATTGGCAATGCAGATCAATGAACAACTCACCACAGGAAATGCGATCGCATCGCCTAAAATCACAGCAGTTGAAACCACCATTGGTGAATATCCTCTGTCATTTGCTCAACAGCGTTTGTGGTTTTTTGACCAATTAAATCCAGGTAGCCCATTTTACAACATCCCCATCGCGGCGCGCTTAACTGGAGTAGTTAATCTTGCTGTTTTAAAACAGAGTTTCAATACTATCATCCAACGTCATGCGGTTCTGCGGACTAGTTTTATCACAAACAAAGGAAAACCCCTACAAGTTATTGCTCCCACTCTGACTATCAGCATACCCATCATTGACCTAGAGAAGTTAGAACAAACAGAGCAAACAGCAGCACTACAACAATTGATGCGCTCAGAAGCGCGGCACTCTTTTGATTTGTCCAATGGATCTTTACTACGCTGCACACTCGTACGACTCCATGAAACAGAGCATATTATGCTGCTGACAATTCATCATATCGCTGCTGATGGTTGGTCTATGGGAGTCTTGCTTCGAGAACTAGCAGTATTTTATGAAGCTTTTACCACAGAAAAACCCCCAGCAATAGCAAAACTGCCAATTCAGTATCAAGATTTTGCTGTTTGGCAACAAAATTGGCTGCAACAAGATGTGTTAAAGACCCAGTTAACATATTGGCAGCAGCAGTTAAATAAACCTTTGCCAGTATTAGATTTGCCCACAGATTACCCACGTCCAGCAGTTCAAAGTTTCACTGGTACAAAGCGAGAGTTTGCATTATCCAAATCTTTAACCGAGGCGTTAAAAGTACTCTCACGACAAGAGGGAGTGACGTTATTTATGATGCTGTTAGCTGCATTTAAATTGTTACTCTATCGTTATAGTGGTCAGCAAGATATTTTAGTTGGTTCACCCGTTGCTAACCGCAATCATCAAGACTTACAGCCATTGATTGGTTGTTTTGTCAATACATTGGCATTGCGAACAAACCTAAGTGAGGATTTGACATTTAAACATTTACTCAAGCGAGTTCAGAAAGTTACATTAGGAGCTTATGCTAATCAAGATTTACCTTTTGACCAACTAGTAGAAGCAGTTCAGCCTGAACGTGATTTGAGTAGACATCCATTATTCCAAATATGGTTTGCTCTGCACAATACGCCAATGCCACCCATGCAGATGGCAGATATCACTTTAACTCGATTAATGGTTGATGCTGGTACAGTACAGCTCGATTTGAGTTTAGATATGGAAGAAACTTCTCAAGGTCTTCTGGGTTGGATTGAGTACAGTACAGATTTGTTTAATGCTGACACTATTAATCGGATGATAGGGCATTTTACAACATTATTAGAAAGTATTGTCCACAATCCAGAGCAAACTCTAATCAATTTGCCAATTTTAACTTTAGCAGAACAGCAACAATTACTAATTAATTGGAATCATACTCACAGTAATCATGGGCAAAATAAATGTTTACACCAGCTATTTGAGGAGCAAGTAGTTAAGAACCCCGATATTTTTGCAGTTGTATTTGAGCAAGAAAAAATTACCTATGAGCAACTGAATCAAAGAGCTAATCAACTGGCGCATCACTTAAGAAAATTAGGGGTCAAGCCTGAAGTTTTAGTGGGAATTTGTCTAGAACGCTCTTTAGAAATGGTGGTGGGGATTTTGGCAATTCTCAAAGCTGGTGGTGCTTATGTACCCTTAGACCCGACTTATCCCCAAGAGCGTCTAGAGTTTATGCTCAATGATACCCAAGTAGCTGTTTTATTAACTCAAGAAAAACTGTATCAAGAGTTAAGTTTACACAGTGACGCTAAAATTGTGTATCTCGATGCATGGCAGCTAAATACTCAAGAAAGCAAATTAAATCCTATAAGTGAAGCCTTACCTTGTAATCTTGCTTATGTTCTTTACACTTCCGGTTCTACAGGAAAAAGTAAAGGTGTTTGCTGCCATCATTCAGGAGTTGTAAATTTATTAGCAGATTTTGCTAGTAAACATCAAATTCAAGCCGGCGATGCTTGTAGTTTGTGGACAAGCTTCAATTTTGATGTTTCTGTATATGAAATTTTTTCGGCACTGTTAGCCGGAGGAACGCTGCATATTGTTCCAGAAATGATGCGCTCGGATACCGTGAAGTTTCTGGAATGGTTAAATTTTCATCAAATGAAGAGTGCTTATGTACCACCTTTCCATGTCAAAGCAATTGCTAATTGGTTAAAAGAAAAGCCACAAACATTAGCTTTACAAAGATTACTAGTAGGTGTAGAACCCATCCCACAACAGCTACTCATTTCCATTCAACAGCGAATTCCTAGATTGCAAATTATCAATGGTTATGGCCCTACAGAAGCTACTATCTGCTCTACTTTGTATTCTGTATATTTAGAAAACTCTTTTGATAGAAACACGCCAATTGGTCGTCCGATTAACAATACAGAAATTTATCTATTGGATCAGTATTTACAACCAGTTCCTGTAGGAATTCCTGGAGAAATATATATTGCTGGTGTGGGACTAGCACGAGGATATTTAAATCGCCCGGATTTAACCGCCGAAAAATTTATACCCAATCCCTTTAGCGATCGCTTGGGAGACTATTTCTATAAAACAGGCGATCGCGCCAAATATCTATCTGATGGCAACATCGAAATTTTGGGAAGATTGGATAGCCAAATTAAGTTCCGTGGTTTTCGGATTGAATTGGGAGAAATTGCCGCAGTTTTGCGACAACACCCACTGGTACAGGAAACTGTGGTTTTGTTACGAGAGGATATTCCTGGTGATCAGCGCTTAGTCGCATACGTTGTTCCCCAACAGCAAAACACTCAGTTAAATGAACAAATCTCAGCATTAGCCGTAGAAGTTGAGTATTTGTCGCAAATCCAAACAGTTTATGACCAGTTCTACAGTTGGGAGTTTTCTCAGTCTGATCCCTCAATTAATTTAAGAGTTTGGAAAAGTAGTTACACCGAACAGCCATTACCAGAATCAGAAATTCTCGAAAGTGTAGATAATACTGTCGCTCGCATTCTTGGTTTACAACCTCAACAGGTATTAGAAATTGGTTGTGGTACAGGTTTGCTGTTATCTAGAATTACTCCTCACTGTCATCATTACAGTGGAATGGATATCTCAGAGGTAGCACTGCAATATCTAGAACAGCAGTTAGTAAAAAGCCAGCCAGAATTGTTATCCCAAGTTCAACTGATACAAGGGATGGCTCATGATTTGAGTGCGATCGCACCCAAGAAAATAGATACTGTAATTCTCAATGAAATTGTGCAAAATTTCCCTAGCATTGATTACTTAGTCAATGTTCTGGAAAAAGTAGTTGAACTTGTCAAATCTGGGGGGCGCATTTTCATCGGTGGCGTTCGCAGTCTCCCACTTTTAAAAGCTTTTCATGCTTCTGTACAACTAGATCGCGCTCCAGATGCTCTCACAGCCGCAAAGTTACAGCAACGAGTACAAGAGCATTTGTCTGCGGATAATGAATTAGTTATTGACCCAGCTTTGTTTACAGCTATTAAGCAGCACATACCCCAAATTACTCACGTAGAAATTCAATTAAAACAAGGTAGTTTTGATAACGAACTAACTAAATTTAAATACGATGTAGTTTTGTATGTTAACTGTCCGGTTGAGATCATCAAAGACTTACCCTCCTTAGATTGGCAGCAAGAACAATTAACAGTTGCTAACATACGTCAGTTACTTGTAGATACACAACCAGCAAATTTCCGCCTGCAACGAGTTGCGAATTCTCGGCTGGTGAGCGACATCCAACTTTTGCAATGGATGGAAACATCTGAACCATTACAAACAATTGATCATCTGCGGCCATCTCTACAAACTGACCCAAAACTGGGATTAGATCCTGAAGAGTTTTGGCAACTAAGTCAAGAAATACCCTACTGTGTAGAAATTATGTGGTCTGGTTCTGGTGCAGATGGTTGTTATGATGTGATCTTCAGGCGGCAAACCCAAACTAAAACTAACGATAAAATAGTAGCTTTTGCGGATTTACAAATCACAGAAGATAGTATCCGACCTTGGACAGAATACGGTAATCAGCGATCGCAACAGACAGTTTCTCAAAATCTGATTCCCCAATTACGTGGTTTCCTGAAGGAAAAACTACCGGCTTATATGTTGCCTAGCACCTATGTAATTTTAGATACTTTGCCTTTACTGCCTAATGGTAAAGTAGATAGGCGATCGCTCCCACAGCCAGAAAATTCGCGTGTGGATTTGGGAATTGCTTATGTACCTCCGCAAACTCAACTTGAGCAAGCTATTGCTGCTGTTTGGTGTCAGATATTGCAGGTAGATACAATCGGCATTCATGACAATTTCTTTGACTTGGGTGGTAATTCATTACTGATCGTTCAGCTGCATAACGAATTACGGGAAAACTTGCAACAAGAATTGTCAGTTGTAGAACTGTTTCAATATCCAACAATTAATGCCTTGTCGAAGCATCTCAATCAACAACAAGGAGCAGAACCTGCTTTTAATTTGATTCATCATCGAGCGCAAAAACAAAAGCAATCTTTAAATCGCAAAAAGCAACTTATGAGCAGAAAAGAACAAAAATCGTAATATTGAGCAACTGATTTTTTTAACTTTTGAGACAACAGACGAGTGAGTAAGTTAAACATGAGCGAATCCATAGAAGAAATAGCTATTATTGGGATGGCAGGGCGTTTTCCTGGTGCTAAAAATATTGCCGACTTTTGGCATAATTTGCAGTCTGGGGTAGAGTCTATTTCTTTTTTTACAGATGAAGAATTAACATCTACAGGCATAAACTCAAATCTTTTCAACGAGCAAAACTACATTAAATCAGGATTTATCTTAGAAGATATTGAACTATTTGATGCTTTATTTTTTGATATTAATGCCAAAGAAGCTGAAACCACAGACCCGCAACACCGTTTATTTCTAGAATGTGCATATATAGCTCTAGAAAATGCTGGTTATGACTCCACCAGGATCGACAACCGCATTGGAGTTTATGCCGGTGCTAGCCAAAATAAATATTTAACCTTCGATTTAAATCAAGACACTGTGGGTTCGGTCACATGCTATCAAACGTCAATTGGCAATGATCAAGATTATCTTGCTACCCGTGTATCTTACAAATTAAATCTCACCGGGCCTAGTTTGAGCATCCAAACAGCTTGTTCTACTTCATTAGTTAGTATTACCCTGGCTTGTCAAAGTTTGCTGAATTACCAATGTGACATGACTTTGGCCGGAGGAGTATCCATTCATATCCCCCAAAAAACTGGTTATTTACATGAACCGGGAGGAACTTTATCTTCTGATGGTCATTGCTACGCCTTTGATGCTAAAGCTCAAGGAATAACTATTGGTAATGGTGTGGGAGTTGTGGTTCTCAAGCGACTCAGCGATGCTTTAGCAGATGGTGACTGCATCTATGCGGTAATTAAAGGTGCAGCTATTAATAATGATGGTTCTGCAAAAGTAGGCTTTACAGCCCCTAGTATTGATGGTCAAGCAGAAGCGATCGCTGAGGCCATGATGCTGGCTTCAGTGGAACCTGAGACGATTAATTATATCGAAGCTCATGGTACTGGTACAGCTTTGGGAGATCCTATAGAGATTGCTGCACTCACCAAAGTTTTTCGTACCTATACCGACAAAAAAAGTTTCTGTGCCATCGGCTCAGTTAAAACAAATATTGGTCACCTTGATACGGCTGCGGGAATTGCAGGATTAATCAAAACTGTTCTTGCTCTTCAACACAAGCAAATACCACCTAGTTTGAATTTTGAGCAACCAAACCCCAAAATTGATTTTGCCAATAGTCCTTTTTACGTAAATGCAGAACTAGCAGAATGGACAACAGGATTAACCCCTCGTCGTGCTGGTGTTAGTTCTTTGGGTATGGGTGGAACCAATGCTCATGTAATTCTAGAAGAAGCCCCAACACTACCAGCTTCTAGTGCATCTCGTTCTTGGCAATTATTATTACTGTCGGCTAAAACCGAGTCTGCCTTAGAAACTGCCACCCAGAATTTAGCACAACATCTGACACAACACCCTGAGCTAAACCTAGCGGATGTGGCTCATACCTTACAAGTAGGACGTAGAGAATTCAAGCATCGGCGAATAGTAGTGTGTCAAGATACCAATGACGCATTAAATGCACTTAACCAGCAAATCTGTCCCCGAGTTTTTACCAACGTCCAACAGTCAAGCCATTGCTCCCTAGTCTTTATGTTTCCTGGACAAGGCGCTCAGTATGTAGATATGGGTAAAGAACTTTACCAAACTGAGCCAATTTTCCAACAACAAATCGACTTGTGTTGTGAATTGCTGCAACCTCATTTGGGTTGGGATTTGCGAACCGCTATTTATCCCCGCGAGCCTGAATCACAAGCCGCAGCCGAAAAACTCCAACAAACGGCCATTACCCAACCTACATTATTTGTCATTGAATACGCGTTAGCTCAGTTGTGGATGTCTTGGGGAATTTCTCCCAGCGCCATGATTGGTCATAGCATTGGTGAATATGTTGCAGCCTGTCTGGCTGGTGTATTTTCCTTGGAGGATGCTTTATCTCTGGTGGCGATGCGTGGGAGACTGATGCAACAACTTCCAGGGGGCGCTATGCTCTCGGTGGCAAAATCAGCAGCAGAAATTAAAACTTTACTCAATGAAAACTTATCTTTAGCCGCCTGTAATGCTCCTTCCTTGTGCGTCATTTCGGGAACCCATGCAGATGTAGACACGATTCATCAACAACTCACAGCGTTAGGTGTAGAGTGTCGCCGTCTGCATACATCCCATGCTTTTCATTCTGGGATGATGGCACCGATGATTGAACCATTCATCACAGAAGTTCAAAAAGTTAAACTCAATCCCCCTCAAATTCCCTTTATCTCTAACGTTACAGGAACCTGGATTACAGCAGAGCAAGCCACAGACCCCAATTACTGGGCAAAACATTTACGGCAACCGGTGCAGTTTACAGCAGGTATTTCTGTGCTGCAACAACAGCCAAAACCTATCCTGCTAGAAGTAGGGCCAGGACGCACCTTGTGTACTTTTGCTCAAAAGCATTCAAATGTCCTAGGGCTGTGTTCATTAGCGCATCCCAAGGAAAAACAGTCAGATGTAGCATTTTTACTCAACACACTCGGCAAACTCTGGTTGTACGGAGTACAGGTCGATTGGTCGGGATTTTATACCAACGAGCGCCGTCATCGTCTCCCCTTGCCAACCTATCCCTTTGAGCGACAACGTTACTGGATTGAAAACCATCAACCACAACTGCCTCAAAGTGTTAAACCTAGCTCATTAGGCAAAAAGCTAGATATTGCTGACTGGTTTTACTTACCTTTGTGGAAACAATCCATACCTCCTGTACCCTGGAAACCGAAACAATTGGGGAATCAGAAGTTTTGCACTCTGATGTTGCTCGATGAGTGCGGCTGGGGTGAAAAGCTGGTAAAACGGCTTGAGCTTGATGGTGAGGATGTGATTACAGTCAAAGCGGGGCCAAAGTTTGTGCAGTTGGGTGATCGCACCTATAGCCTTAATCCTCAACAACCTGAAGATTATGATGCCTTGCTGAATGAACTGAAGGCAAAAAACTACACCGCCACTACAATTGTGCATTTATGGAGTGTAACTGCTGTTGGTGATCTGGCTTCAGGACTCCTAGCAGTTGATCAAACCCAAGAAAAAGGTTTTTATAGCTTGTTGTTTTTAGCTCAAGCACTGGGCAAACAGCCGCTGACAAACCACAAACTTCAGATGACAGTTGTCTCCAATAATCTGCACTCAGTCATGGGAGAAGAGGCGCTCTGCCCAGAAAAAGCAACTATATTAGGCGCTGTGAAGATAATTCCCCAAGAATATCCCCACATCATTTGTCGTAGCATTGATATTGCCATTCCCCAGGAAGTAACTTGGCCAGACGAGAAACTTTTAGCAAATTTGCTCAACGAGTTACAAACACCATCTTCTGATATTGTGATTGCCTACCGTGGTTCTCATCGCTGGGTGCAAACTTTTGAGCCAATCCGATTAGAAACAACAAAGCCATACACATCCAGATTAAAAAAACAAGGAGTGTACCTGATTACAGGTGGACTGGGCGGTGTGGGGCTGAGTTTAGCATCATATTTAGCCAATTCCGTACAAGCCAAACTAGTTCTCATCGGGCGTTCAGTTTTTCCCGCCAAAGAAGATTGGGAGCAATGGTTAGCTACTCGCGATCGCAATGATCGTATCAGTAGCAAAATTCGGCAATTACAGGAACTAGAAGAATTAGGTGCAGAAGTTTTAGTCGAAAGCGCTGATGTCGCCAACCTCGAACAGATGCAAGCAGTAATAGCAAAAGTCCAGGCACACTTTAGCCAAATCAATGGTGTGATTCATTGTGCTGGAGTTGCTGATTATGCAGGTGTGATTTCTCGCAGAACGCGAGAGATGACAGAAAGGATTATGGCTCCTAAAGTGAAGGGGACATTAGTCCTAGATAGCTTGTTAAAAGATGTTCAACTAGACTTTTTTGTTCTCTGTTCATCTCTGAGTTCCATCATTTACAGAAGTAAATTTAGTGAAGTTGGCTATTGTGCTGCCAATGAGTTTTTGGATGCATTTGCTCATTACAAAAACACTCAAACTAACACATTTACCGTTGCTATTAATTGGAATGATTGGCAGGATGTGGGGATGTCAATTGAGGCAATTAACCGATTAGCTGAAAAACATGATATTGCTGATAAAAATTCTTTACTCATGGATGCTGTATCACCAGCCGAAGGGATTAAAATATTTGATACTATCCTAAATAGTAGCTTCCCTAGAATTGCCGTATCAACTCAAGAGTTAACAACTCTCATCGAACGCGATCAAGATTTTAATGTACAAGCTTTTCTAGAATCTTTAGGCAACGCGAAGCAGTTAAAATCAACACATCCACGCCCTGAACTGAGTAATGCTTATGTGGCTCCTAGAAATGATACTGAAAAAAAGATTGTAGACATCTGGGAAAAAATCCTGGGGATTAAACTAGTAGGAATTTATGATAACTTCTTTGAACTTGGTGGTGATTCACTGCTGATAGTGAAGTTGAGAAACCAACTACAAAAAGTATTTCAGGAAGATGTATTAACAACTGATTTATTTGAATATCCTACGGTAAGTGCCTTAGCAGAATATTTACGCCATGAAATAGTTGAACAAGTGGTGATTCAGCAAGTTCATTCCCGCGCCAAAAGGCAAGAAAAAGCGATGACAGAAGAAGCAAACATGATCAAACAACGGAGAAAGTCACGTGGATAATCAAGAAAGTGCTAATGCTTTGAAAGGCATAGCTGTAATTGGAATGGCTGGGCGTTTTCCCGGAGCCAAAAATGTTGATCTATTTTGGCAAAATCTCTGCAATGGTGTGGAATCTATTTCATTATTCAGTGATGATGAATTAATCAATTCCGGTATAGACCCAGAAGTATTAGCTGACCCCACTTATGTAAAAGCTAGGGCTGTACTAGAAGACATTGAAATGCTTGATGCTTCTTTCTTTGGCTTTACGCCCCAGGAAGCCACAATCATGGACCCCCAACACCGTCTTTTCTTAGAATGTGCTTGGGAGGCGCTAGAAAATGCGGGTTATGATCCTAAAGGCCACAAAGAATTGACTGGCATTTATGCCGGAACTAGCTTCAGTAGCTACTTAATTAATAACCTGCTGGCAGATCCTCACTCGAGTAAATCGGATTCTTTACTAATTGCCATTAGCAATGAAAAAGACTATCTATCTACACG
The DNA here is from genome assembly GCA_022241785.1 of Cyanocohniella sp. LLY. GTDB lineage: Bacteria > Cyanobacteriota > Cyanobacteriia > Cyanobacteriales > Nostocaceae > Cyanocohniella. The sequence goes on from JAKOMP010000045.1 coordinate 20,221, forward strand.
AGTATCTTATAAGTTGAATTTGAAGGGTCCTAGTATTAGCGTCAACACCGCCTGTTCGACATCATTAGTAGCAGTTCACTTGGCTTGTCGAGGATTGCTGAGTTATCAATGTGATCAAGCCCTGGCGGGTGGAGTAACTATAGAAATTCCTCATAAAGAAGGTTATTTTTATCAGGAAGGTGGGATTACTTCCCCTGATGGTCACTGTCGTGCTTTTGATGCTCAAGCACAAGGTTGTCCTTCCGGAAACGGCGTAGGGATTGTGGTACTCAAGAGATTAGAGGATGCCGTGGCTGATGGTGATTGCATTTATGCAGTGATCAAAGGTTCTGCAATTAATAATGACGGTGCGGATAAAGTGAGTTTCACTGCACCCAGTGTCGCAGGTCAAGCAGAAGTGATTGCTGAGGCGCAAGCGATCGCCGGATTCGAGCCGGAAACATTCACCTATATTGAGACGCACGGAACTGGTACAGCCCTGGGTGATCCCATTGAAATTAGGGCGCTAAAAAAGGCTTTTAGCACCGACAAAAATCACAAGGGCTTCTGTGCTATTGGTTCAGTCAAAACTAATGTCAGTCATCTGAATGTAGCATCTGGTGTCACCGGCTTAATTAAAACAGTTCTGGCACTCAAGCATCAACAAATACCGCCGACTTTGCACTTTCAAAAACCCAACCCAGAAATAGACTTTGTTAACAGCCCTTTTTACGTCAATACTCAGCTTTGTGAATGGCAAACCAACGGAACACCACGTCGGGCTGGGGTGAGTTCTTTTGGTCTGGGAGGGACTAATGCTCACGTTGTATTAGAAGAAGCTCCGCTAGTTGAATCTTCTGGCAAATCTCGTCCTTGGCAGTTACTAATGTTGTCTGCCAAAACGAATTCAGCGTTAGAGACCACAACTACAAATTTGCTCAATCACCTCCAGCAGCACCCAGAACTGAACCTTGCTGACGTGGCTTATACATTGCAAGTTGGTCGTCATCCATTTACTCATCGGCGCACGGTTGTTTGCGAAAATATTCAAGATGCCATCATTGCCCTCCAGAATCCCAAACGTGTTTTGACTAGCACAGAGGAGACGAGTGAGCGTCCTGTAGCGTTCATGTTTACTGGTTTAGGAACTCAGTACATCGATATGGCTGAGGAACTTTATCAGATAGAGCCAACTTTTCAAGCACAGATTGATTTGTGTTGTTCTCTATTCCAACCTTTGTTGGGAGTTGATCTCAAAGAAATCATTTATCCTACTTCTCAATCAACAAAACAAGAAGCAACAAAAGAAAAAACGGGTCTCGATTTACGCCAGATGCTTGGACGTGATACCCAACCAGTAGACCCCGCTACACAAAAACTGAATCAAACCTATCTGACTCAACCAGCACTGTTTACCATTGAGTATGCTTTAGCTCAATTATGGATGTCCTGGGGTATTCGTCCAGTGGCGATGATTGGCTATAGCATTGGGGAATATGTGGCAGCAACATTGGCAGGGGTATTATCCCTAGAAGATGCGATTCTTCTAGTTGCCAAAAGAGCGCAAATGATTCAAGAGTTGCCAGGGGGAGCAATGCTAGCAGTTCCCTTGACAGAAGAACAAGTGCAACCTTTCTTGAGCGAAAACCTTTCGTTATCAGCAATTAACGGGTCATCCCAATGCGTTCTGGCTGGAACAATGGAGGCGGTAGCAGAATTAGAACAACAGCTCATTACCAAGGGGTTAGCCTGTCGGCGATTGCAAACTTCCCATGCTTTCCATTCTTTCATGATGGAGGCGATCGCAGACTCTTTGACTGCACTCGTGCAAACTATCAGTCTCAAACCACCACAAATTCCTTATCTATCCAATGTTACCGGAACTTGGATTACACCAGAGCAAGCCACAAATCCCAGCTACTGGACACAGCATATGTGCCAACCTGTGCGCTTTGCTGAGGGAGTAAATCAGTTGTGGACACAACATAGTCCCATTTTGTTGGAGATAGGGCCAGGACAGGCATTAAGCAGCTTGACGATGCAATGTTTAGATCATATTTCTAGTGATAGCTTGGTAGTGTTATCTTCGTTGCGTTATGCCTACGAGCGACAATCTGATGTTGCTTTTATGTTGAACACATTAGGGCAGTTATGGCTTGCAGGAGTCAAGATAGATTGGTCGGAATTTCATGCCCATGAACGCCGATATCGCCTCCCCTTGCCAACATACCCCTTTGAGCGAAAAAGATATTGGATTGAACCGCAAACATTATCTCCAGCACAAAGAAATTTCCAGCCCAAGTTAACAGTATCAGAACTTTGGCAATCTCTGGTAGAAGCTGGTCAACTCCAAGCTAGTGCAGGAGCTTTAGAATTTGACGAGCAAATCTCTCACGAGAAAAGACAGTCGTTTGATCGTTTATATATTGCTTATATTAATCTGGCTATAACACAGTTAGGCGCTTTCAGCAATCCAAATAAAAAATATTCCCTAGAGGAGTTATTTGACCAATCTCAAATTATTCCTCCCTATAAAGAATTGTTAGCTCGATGGTTGGAAATATTGGTAGAACAAGGTCAGTTACATCAAGAACAAGAGCTATTTACTAAATTTTTACCAATATCAACAAACTTTGTTAATGAGCTTTTGGTCGAAGTCCAAACCAAATGGGTAGACACGTCGCAACATATCGATTTATTGCAACTCTATGGCGAAAATATGGTCGCTCTGCTTACTGGTAAAAAAGAACCATTAGAGTTCCATGTTTCTACTTTGTTAAAGGAAGGAGAATTTTCACTCCAAGAATCGCCTGAGAATAAGTACTATAACTCAATCATGCGGGTATGCTTAGAACAGGTATTAAAATCTTTACTACCTCAAGTTAATCTCAGAATTCTGGAAATTGGTGGTGGAACTGGAACCGGTACGGAAGAGATATTACCTATACTGCCATCAGATAAAACTAATTATACTTTCACTGACGTAGGAGGTTTTTTCCTCAACGCAGCTAAAAAGAAATTTAGCGATTACCCATTTATCGAATATCGATTGCTAGACCTGGAGCGATCGCCACAAGAACAGGGATACTCAAGCCATTGCTTTGATGTGATTATAGCCTTTCAGGTGCTACACGTAGCTCGAAATATAGGAGAAACTCTAGATCACATTCGCTCTTTACTTGCTCCCGGAGGTTTACTTCTATTTTGGGAAACAACTCAACCTCGGTTGGAATTTGAGTTCATTGACGCTTTGCTCATGAATCCGATAGAAGATCCAGAAAGCGATGGTCTCCGACCGACCGGAGGTCATCGCAATATGTGTAATCCCTTTTTATCCCAGGAACAGTGGCAAAAAGAACTCAAATTTCATGGTTTTGAGGAGGTGACAGCTTTCTCCGACTTCGCACCTTTTACAGACCACATAATTGTCGCTCAGGCTTCTGCGTCAGCAACACAGGAAGTACCCGCAGCATTTACAGCTTTGCTTCATGAAGCAGATGTAAGCAATACACAAGAAGTGTCATTAGGCAAAAAGCCCAACATTGCTAACTGGTTCTACATCCCTTCATGGAAACGTTCACTACCACCACAATCAAACGCTCAAATCAAACAAGCAGAATCCTGGTTGGTATTTGTCGATGAGTATGGATTAGGCGATAAAATTGTCAATCGGCTCGAACTTGAAGGTCATAATGTGATTACTGTGAGAATTGGAGAGCAATTTAGCAGTATCAGTGCATCTTCAAAAGAGCAACTTGGTAAGTGTACATATACAATAGACCCTCAACAACGGGATAATTACAACACCCTGCTTCAAGAACTTCACGCCCAAGACTTCATCCCAAACAGAATTATTCATCTGTGGAGTGTCACACAGTCAGAACCTGTAGACTGGAACACAACCCAAGAACAAGGATTCCACAGTTTGCTATTTTTGGCACAGGCGCTGGGAAAACAGAAATTTACCGATAAATTACAGCTTGCAGTCATCTCCAATAATATGCAAGCTGTGACCGGAGTAGAAAATCTCTGTCCAGAAAAAGCGACTGTACTTGGACTTGTGAAAGTCATCCCACAAGAATATTCAAATATTAAATGTCGCAGCATTGATATTACTATTCCCTCACCAGGAAGTTGGCAAGAAGAGAAATTTGTCAATCAACTGCTGACAGAACTCAAAGCCAATTCTTTTGACTCAGTGATTGCTTACCGTGGTTTGGAACGTTGGATACAAACCTTTGAGTCTGTGCAATTAGATGGAAATATCACCGAGACACCCAAATTAAGAGAAAAAGGAGTCTACTTAATTACTGGTGGACTGGAAGATATAGGACTGGCGATCGCCGAACATCTAGCGAAGACAGTACAAGCAAAACTGCTGATTTTAGAAGCCGAAGATTTTCCTAACTGTCAGGACTGGGAACAGTGGCTGACAACTCATGATCAGCAAGATCACATCAGCCTCAAGATTCACAAAGCGCAGGAATTAGAAAATCTGGGTGCAAAGGTCTTAATTAAAAGCGTTGATGTGGTAAATTTAGCACAAATGCAAAGTGCTATTGTTGGAATCCAAGAACAGTTGGGTCAACTCAACGGGGTATTCCACACAGATAAGATGCCTGTAGAGAAGTTATTCACTCCTATTGTAGAGATAGATCCAACGGAGTACGAACAGCAATTTAAACAAAAAAGACAAGAACTCTTAGTATTAGAAAAGATTTTACAGTCCCCAAAACTGGACTTTTGTCTATTGATGTCTTCATTAACTTCTGTTTTAGGAGGATTAGGTTCTGCTAGCTACTCAGCAACAAGTCTTTTGATGGACACTTTTGCTTACGAGCATAATCAGAAGAATCCTGTTCCTTGGATGAGCATTAACTGGGATGCATGGCAATTGGAAACAGATAACCAACAAATATTTACTAGTACAACTTTTGCAGAATTCGCCATCCAACCCCAAGAAGGTCTCAATGTCCTTGAACGTATTCTTTGGTGGAGTCAATATCATCAAATAGTTGTTTCAACTGGAAATTTACAATCTAGGATTGACCAATGGATTAAGCTAGAACCTTTACAAGAGAAAAATACTGACCAAAAATTAAATTTATCTTCTTCCCACTCAAGGCCAAATTTAAAGAATGCTTATGTTGCTCCTAGTAACGATGTAGAGCGCAAGCTGGCTGATATTTTTCAAGAATTGCTAGGTATTGAGCCAATCGGTATTTATGACAGCTTTTTTGCATTAGGTGGCGACTCTCTCACAGGAACTGTACTGATTTCCCAGATTCGCAAAATTTTCCAGATAGAACTACCAGTTCGTTCGCTCTTTGAAGCACCCACTATAGCTGAGTTAGCTTTGGTAATTGAAGAAATTCTTATAGAAGAAATAGAACAATTATCTGTCAATGCGGAAATAGATAAAACTTTTGATATGCAGTTGTCAAATTAGGTTAGTTCAGGATAAAAATCATGAAAATTCAAGTTGTAGGTGTAGTTGGAGCAGGTGTGATGGGAATTGGGTTAGCCCAAAATCTCGCCCAAACTGGTCATCAAGTAATTCTAGTAGATATTTCCGCAGAAATTTTGGAACGTGCCCAGGCACAAATCAAAAAAAACATTCGTTTTCAAGGATTTTTCAATAAAAATGAAAAATTAGAAAATCCAGAAGATATTCTACATAAAATCAAGTTTTCTCAAAATTATCATTTTTTTGAAAAAGCTGAATTTGTGATTGAAAATGCTACGGAAAAGTGGGATATTAAGAAAGGGATATACACGCAGCTTGATGCCATCTGTCCCGATAACACCGTATTTGCAGCCAATACTTCTGCTATTTCCATTACTCGCATTGCTTCTGTCACTAAACGTGCTGACAAAGTTGTGGGAATGCACTTTATGAACCCAGTACCAATGAAAGCAATGGTGGAAATGATTCGCGGGTATCACACATCTGACCAAACCATCTCGACAGCAAAAGAATTGTTGTCACAGATGGGTAAAGAAAGCATCCTCGTCAATGATTCGCCTGGTTTTGTTTCCAATCGAGTTCTCATGTTGACGATCAATGAAGCCATTTTCTTACTACAAGACCAAGTTGCTTCAGCGGAAGAAGTGGATAGAATTTTCAAAACTTGTTTCGGTCACAAGATGGGACCCTTGGAAACTGCTGATTTAATCGGATTAGATACGATTCTTTTTTCCATTGAAGTTTTGTATGAAAGTTTCAACGATAGTAAATACAGACCTTGTTCGTTACTGAAAAAAATGGTAGATGCAGGATTGCATGGTCGTAAAACTGGACAAGGTTTCTATGCTTATAGCGAAGCAATTTGAAGTTAAAAAATCAAATATAATTGTATTAAAAATAAGTGAATTTTAAAATGCCAGAAATCCCAGTAAAAATTAAAGAATTCCTATCTCGTTTTTTTCGTAATCATGACTTACAGTTAGATGAGGATATCTTCGCTCTTGGTTTTGTCAACTCTATGTTTGCCATGCAACTTGTCTTATTTATTGAACAAGAATTTCAGATTACTATTGAAAACGAAGACTTAGATTTTGCCAACTTTAAAACAATCAATGCTATGACTTGTCTGATAGAAAGCAAAATAAATTTAGTTCCGCAAACATAAGTTTTTGATATTTGTAAAAATTTTTATATGGAAGTCAAAACATGAGAATTGAGTTGACTGCTCAACAGAAAGACGCTCAAGCTGAATTTAGAGCTTTCGTTAACGAAGAGATTGTTCCTCAAGCGAATCACTACGATCAAAAAGAGTATACTCCTCCCAAACTCATTGAAAAACTCGCTAATCAAGGATATTTGGGTGCTATCTTACCTCAGGAATTTGGGGGCAAAAGTATAGACATCATTACCTATGGTCTTCTGAATGAAGAAATTGGGCGGGGATGTTCTTCGCTCAGAAGTTTGCTCACCGTTCATAACATGGTTACTCATGCTTTGGGTAAATGGGGCAATAAGTCTCAAAAAGAGTATTGGCTGCCTCAGTTAGCATCTGGTGAAGTGATAGCTGCTTTCGCCTTAAGTGAACCTAATGTGGGTAGTGATGCTAAAAGTATAGAAACCACGGCGACAGTTTCTGGTGATGCTTATATCTTAAATGGGCAGAAAAAGTGGATTACCTACGGACAAATTGCGGATGTTTTTTTAGTATTTGCTCAATGTGCAGGTAAACCCTCTGCTTTTTTAGTAGAAAAAAATAATCCTGGACTTTTAATACAACCTATTTCCGGGATGTTAGGTGTGAAAGCTTCCATGTTAGCCGAGCTACATTTTCAGGATTGTCGGATTCCCCAGGAAAATTTAGTAGGTAAGTTAGGTTTTGGTTTTGCTTATGTTGCTGCTTCTGCACTAGATTACGGAAGATACAGCGTAGCATGGGGTTCTGTGGGTATTGCTCAAGCTTGTCTAGAAGCTTGTATTCAATACACAAGTGAACGACAACAGTTTGGTGTTGCTCTCAAAGAACACCAATTGATCCGACAAATGATCACGGAAATGATAGCTAATGTGAAAGCTGCACGATTATTGTGTTATCAAGCTGGCTATCTTAAAGAAATTGGCGATCGCACTTCCATAATAGAAACTTCAATTGCTAAATATTTTGCGTCTACAAGCGCCACCAAAATTGCCAATGATGCTGTGCAAATACACGGTGCAAATGGTTGCACAAGTGAATATTCTGTGGCTAGATATTTGCGAGATGCCAAAATCATGGAGATTATTGAAGGAAGCACGCAAATACAGCAGATAACCATTGCTGATTACGGTTATCAGGAGTATATGTCACAACCTGCTCTTAGTGTGCCTCAAAAATTATTGGCAAGGATGTAAAAATATGATTAGTACAAAAGCAGAAGTTTTAAATAATAAACAAGCCGATAAAAAAGCTGTCAAATGTGTAGTTTGGGATTTAGATAATACACTTTGGGATGGTGTGTTACTGGAAGATGAACGCATTTTTCTGCGAAATGAAGTGGTCGAGATTATTAAAAAATTAGATAGTCGTGGCATTTTACAATCTATTGCTAGTAAAAATGATGCTGCCAGAGCAATGGCACAACTCGAAGAGTTTAAATTGCATGAATATTTTCTGTACCCCCAAATTAATTGGAATTCTAAATCTAGTTCTATTCAAGAAATTGCTCATTCCCTGAATTTAGGTATTGATACATTTGCTTTTATAGATGACCAATTATTTGAATTAGAAGAAGTTAATTTTTCACTGCCTGAAGTCCTTTGTATTAATGCGGCTGAACTAGGACATTTGCTAGATATGCCAGAAATGAATCCTCGTTTTATTACGGAAGATTCAAAACTGAGACGATTAATGTATATTAGTGATATAGTTAGAAATAATTCTGAGAAAAAATTTGTTGGCACTCAAGAAGAGTTTTTAGCTACACTCAATATGACTTTTACTATCTCTTCTGCCCAGGAAGAAGATTTGCAAAGAGCGGAAGAATTAACTTTGAGAACCAACCAATTAAATACAACTGGCTATACATACTCCTATGATGAACTAAATCATTTTCGGCAATCAAATCAGCATAAATTGCTCACTGCAAGTTTGGATGATAAGTATGGTAGTTACGGCAAAATTGGATTAGTTCTTGTGGAATGCCAAGAGTTGGCGTGGACTATAAAACTTTTGCTGATGTCTTGTCGTGTTATGTCTAGAGGTGTCGGCACAATTATGCTGAACTATATTATGACATTGGCTAAAAATAACAATGTTCGTTTGCGTTCTGAGTTTGTTTCCAACGATCGCAACAGAATGATGTATGTCTCTTACAAGTTTGCAGGTTTCAAGGTAATTGCCAAGCACGGAGATTTGCAAATTTTAGAAAATGAACTTACACACATTCAACCCTTTCCTGAATATGTGAAGGTCAATATTCTCAATTAGAAGCCATGAACAGTGCTTGTAGTTTGATAGGGGCATTATGGACAACATAAAAGATAAACTTTTACAACGACGCTCAAAACTTTCACCTACACAGCGATCGCTGCTCGCAAAACGTTTGCGGGGTGAAGTTGACTCTCACTCTCAATTAGAAGTTATTTCCAGACGTTCCCAAACAAGTCCTGCGCCCCTATCTTATGCCCAACAAAGGCTGTGGTTTATTCATCAGTTAGATCCCGACAATCCTCACTACAGTGAACTAGCGTGCGTACAACTGACAGGTGCGTTAAACGTTGATGCACTAGAAAAAAGTTTCAACGAAATTGTGCAACGCCATGAAGCTTTACGGACTACTTTTGAGCTAGTTGAGGAACAAGCAGTTCAGGTAATTCATTCTGCTGTCACTATAGAGCTACCAGTAGTAAACTTGCGCTGGATACCAGAAGTTGAACAACAAGCACAAATCGAGCAGATAACAACAGAGATAGCTCAAAAACCGTTTGATTTAGCAACTGCTCCGTTACTGCGAGCTATACTACTACAAATAGGTGAGGAAGAATACTTGCTGCTGTTCATAATCCACCATATTGTCGTTGATGGCTGGTCTATAGGATTACTCATCCGTGAATTAGCCTTACTCTATGAAGCATTTTCTACAGGCAAAACATCCCCTCTTCCTGATCTCCCTATCCAGTATGCAGACTTTGCTATCTGGCAACGTCAGTGGTTGCAAGGGCAATTACAAAAGACGCAACTTGATTATTGGAAGCAACAGTTGGCAGGCGTTACAACCTTAGCTCTGCCCACAGATCGTCCACGGCCACCAATCCAAAGCTTTCAAGGTGCAGTTACTTCTTTTGAGCTATCAGCGAGCCTAACTAATATGCTCAGGGATCTGAGCAATCAGGAAGGGGTAACTCTGTTTATGACTGTAATGGCAGCGTTTCAAGCTTTACTTTACCGTTACACGGGGCAGGAAGATATCTGCGTTGGTTCCCCAATTGCTAACCGTAACCAAAGTGAGATTCAAGGGCTGATTGGTTTTTTTGTCAATACCCTTGTGCTGCGGACTCATGTTGCTGGTAATCTCAGCTTTTTAGAATTACTTAATCGAGTACGTGAGGTGTGCGTAGGTGCGTATGCCCATGCAGATTTACCTTTTGAGCAATTAGTCGCAGAACTTCAGCCAGATAGAAACCTCAGTCATATGCCTTTGTTTCAGGTGATGTTTGCCTGGCAAGAAGATACAGAAAAGGAACTAACATTACCAGGTTTAACTTTAAATTGGCTACCAACGGTTACTCAGACTTCTAGGTTTGACTTAACCTTGCACGTAGTGGATGCCAAACCAGAACTGAAGGGGTTCTTGGAATACAATACCGACTTGTTTGATGCTGAAACTGTGAGTCGTATCATAGCGCATTTACGGACTTTGTTGGAGGGGATTGTCGCAAACCCACAAGCCAGATTATTAGATTTACCAATATTGACGACAAATGAGCTAAATCAGCAATTACTGGAGTGGAATAATACAGAAGTTGAATATCCTCAACAGCAATGTATTCATGAATTATTTGAAGCGCAGGTACAAAAAACACCTGATGCCGTTGCTGTAGTATTTGAAGATAAACAGCTAACTTATGGGGAGCTAAATGCCAGAGCTAATCAATTAGCGCATTATTTACAAAAGCTAGGAGTAAAACCAGAGGTATTGGTGGGGATTTGTGTAGAGCGATCGCTTGCTATGGTCATCGGCTTATTAGCTATACTCAAAGCAGGTGCTGCTTATGTACCCTTAGACCCTAGTTATCCTCAAGAACGCTTGGCTTATATACTAGAAGATACTCAGGCATCAGTATTACTAACTCAAACATCACTACTAGAAGTAATACCGCCACACAAAGCTCAAGTTGTTTGTGTAGATACTGATTGGCATCTGATTGAGCAACAAAGCCAGGAAAATTTATTCTTCCAGCTAACCCCTGACAACCTAGCTTACACCATCTATACCTCTGGTTCTACGGGTAAACCAAAAGGCGTGCAAATTGCCCACATTGCCCTGAGTAACTTTTTATTGGCGATGCAGCAAAATCCAGGCATCACCACAGAAGATACCTTACTAGCAGTTACTACCTATTCCTTTGATATTGCCGCCCTAGAACTGTTCCTGCCCATCATTGTTGGTGGTCGCTTAGTCATCACCAGTCCGGAAGTCGCCTCGGATGGAACACAATTATCAGCAACATTGACTGACTCCCAAGCTACAGTGATGCAAGCCACACCAGCAACATGGCAGTTACTTTTGGCAGCCGACTGGCATGGTAATCAGCAATTAAAAATTCTTTGTGGTGGTGAAGCCTTACCAGGATACCTAGCCTATCAATTACAGCAACGGTGTCATTCTTTATGGAATATGTATGGACCGACTGAAACCACCATTTGGTCAGCAGCTAGTTTGGTCAAAACAGTTGACAACACGGTACCAATTAGTCAGCCTATTGCCAATACACAACTTTATATCCTCGATCAATACCATCAGTTAGTACCTGTGGGTGTAGCAGGTGAATTGTGTATCGGTGGTGAAGGATTAGCACGGGGCTATTTCCACCGACCTGATTTGACAGCAGAGAAATTTATTCCCAATCCCTTTAGCAACAAAGCCGCAACGCGTCTATACAAAACAGGAGACCTAGCCCGATATCTACCGAATGGAGAAATAGAATATATTGGTCGCATTGACAATCAGGTTAAGATACGTGGTTTCCGCATTGAACTAGGAGAAATTGAAGCTTTAATCACTCAATATCCCGTAGTAAGAGAAACTGTAGTTGTAGTCCGCTCAGATTTAGCAGATTCTCAAACTTTAGTCGCCTATGTAGTCCCACAACAAGAGCAAAAACTGACAATTAGTGAACTACGCAGCTTCCTAGAATCAAAGTTACCAAACTACATGGTGCCAGCAGCTGTTGTCACATTGGAAGCACTACCTCTAACACCCAATGGCAAAATTGACCGCAAAGCACTGCCAGCACCAGAATTAATACAACTATCATCATCCAATTATGTTCCACCTACCACACCAATAGAAAACTTATTAGTAGGAATTTGGGCAGAAATACTCAAACTTGACAGAATAGGTATTCATGATAACTTCTTTGAATTAGGTGGTCATTCACTCATCGCCACTCGCGTCATCTCCCAAATTCGCCAAGTATTTTCACGAGAACTGCCTTTACGTTGTTTATTTGAAAAACCGACCATTGCTGGGTTAGCCACAGAAATTGAAACAGCCCAAAAAGCAGGCTTAGGAATTGAAACCACAAAGATAGAACGAGTAGAACGCACATCACAACTGCCGCTATCATTTGCCCAACAAAGATTATGGTTCCTCGCTCAACTAGAACCAGACAGTCCCTTCTACAATATACCTGCGGCGGTGCGCCTCCAAGGAGAATTAAATTTCAACGCACTACAACAGACTTTCACCGAAATTCTGCACCGTCACGAAACATTAAGAACCAACTTCCAGACAATGGAAGGGCAAGCAATAACTATTATTAACGAAGCGACACCCCTGGTATTGCCTTTACTCGACCTGAGTCAACTACCGTTAGAGCAACAGGAATTAGAAGTCAAACAACAGGCGGCACAAGAAGCACAACAACCCTTTGACATCAGCAGTGATTATCTACTCAGAGTCAAACTATTACGTCTGAATGCACAAGAACACATTGTATTACTGACGATGCACCATATTGTTTCTGATGGTTGGTCCATCGGTGTATTAGTGCAAGAGTTAGCAACACTTTATCCCGCCTTCTGTCATGGACAAGGCTCACCCTTAACTGAACTACCAATACAGTATGTAGACTTCGCCGCTTGGCAACGACAATGGCTACAAGCACAAGTCCTAGAATCGCAGATATCTTATTGGCGACAGCTGTTAGAAAATTCGCCCAAACTATTAGAGTTACCTACTGATTATCCCAGACCAGTAATTCAGACATTCCGAGGTGCAACTTATTCATTTAATATATCTGAGGAACTATCTTTAGCTTTGAGGAAGTTAAGCCAGCAGCAGGGAAGTACCTTATTCATGACCTTGTTAGCAGCTTTCCAAACACTGCTATGGCGTTACACAGGGCAAGAAGATATCGTAGTAGGTTCACCCATTGCCAATCGTAATCGAGCAGAGATAGAGGGGTTAATTGGATTTTTTGTCAATACTTTGGTATTGAGAACCAACTTAGCCGGAAATCCCAGGTTTGAGGAGCTACTCAAACGGGTGAGAGAAGTAGCGTTAGGAGCTTATGCACATCAGGACTTGCCCTTTGAGTTGTTAGTTGAGCAACTGCAACCACAGCGAGATTTAAGTTATACACCACTGTTTCAAGTCATGTTTGTGCTTCAGAATGCCCCGATGTCGGCGTTGGAGTTGCCTGATTTGACTTTGAGTCCTGTAGAAAATGAAAGTAATACTTCCAAGTTTGATTTGACTCTTTACATGAGTGAAACTGAGTCAGGAATAGTTGGCAATTTAGAATACAATACTGATTTATTCCAGGAAAGTTCTATCCACAGGATGGTAGAATATTTGCAAACCTTGTTGTCTGGAATTGTGGTTAATCCACAGCAGCGATTGTCGAAGTTACCACTGTTGAGTGAACCGGAGAAATACCAATTACTCCAGGAGTGGAATGATACTCAAGTTGAGTATCCCCAGGAGCAATGTATTCATCAGTTATTTGAAGGGCAGGTACAAAAAACACCTGATGCAGTAGCTGTAGTCTTTGAAGATGAACAGTTAACCTATTGTGAACTCAACGCCAGGGCTAACCAGTTGGCGCATTACTTGCGTTCCTTGGGGGTAAAACCAGAGGTATTGGTGGGGATTTGTGTAGAGCGATCCTTGGATATGGTAATCGGACTATTAGCCATCCTCAAAGCAGGTGGTGCATACATCCCATTAGATCCTAACTATCCCCAAGAACGATTAGCATTTATCCTAAAAGATGCTCAAGTGTCAGTATTACTAACTCAAGCCTCACTATTAGCAACAATACCCCAACACCAAGCACAAACGATATGTATAGATACTGATTGGCACTTCATTTCGCCACAAAACCCAGAAAATTTATTCTCCCAGATCACTCCTGAAAATCTGGCATATGCCATCTACACATCTGGTTCCACAGGTAAACCCAAAGGCGTACAAATTCCTCACATTGCTCTAAGCAATTTCTTATTTGCCATGCAGCAAAGCCCAGGAATCACTAAAGAAGATACCTTACTAGCAGTTACTACCTATTCCTTTGATATAGCCGCATTAGAATTATTTTTACCAATTATCGTTGGCGCGCGTTTAGTCATTGTCAGCCGGGAAGTAGCCGCAGATGGCATCCAGTTGTCAGCAAAATTGATGGACTTCCAAGCTACACTCATGCAAGCGACACCCGCAACATGGCAGTTACTATTAGCCGCAGGTTGGAGTGGTAATCAGCAGTTAAAAATTCTCTGTGGTGGTGAAGCTTTACCTGCACATTTAGCCAATCAATTACTTGAGCGATGTGCTTCTGTGTGGAATATGTATGGCCCTACAGAAACTACTATTTGGTCAGCCGCATCTGAAGTTAAAACAGTTAATGGGACTGTAAAAATTAGTCAACCCATTGCCAACACGCAACTGTATATCCTTGACCAATATAATCAGTTGGTGCCAGTCGGTGTCCCAGGTCAATTGTGTATCGCTGGCGATGGGTTGGCAAGAGGCTATTTTCAGCGTCCCAACTTGACAGCAGAGAAATTTATTCCTCATCCTTTTAGCGACAAACCATCAGCACGGCTTTATCTAACCGGAGACTTAGCCCGTTATCTTCCTAATGGCGAGATTGAGTATTTGGGTCGAATTGACAACCAAGTTAAACTCCGTGGTTTCCGCATTGAACTAGGCGAAATTGAGACTGTAATTATTCAACACCCAGCCGTGCGAGAAACTGTAGTTACAGTAGCCGATTCTCAGAGTTTAGTAGCTTATGTAGTACCTCAAACACAACAAACCTTGGCAATTACAGAACTACGAGGATTATTAGAATCGCAGTTGCCAAGTTACATGATACCAGGGGCTTTTGTCATCTTGGAGGCATTGCCACTTACGCCCAATGGTAAAGTTGACCGCAAAGCCCTACCTGCACCTGAATTTACACAGATTTTACTGTCATCTCAAAGTCCTTCCACACCCATTGAAATTTTATTAGCAGGAATTTGGACAGAAGTCCTTGGGATTAATCATGTCGGTGTTGGTGATAATTTCTTTGAATTAGGAGGACATTCTTTAATCGCCACTCGCGTCATGTCCCAAATCCGACAAGTGTTTTCCGTAGAACTTCCTTTACGTCGCTTGTTTGAAAAACCAACAATTGCTGGGTTAGCAAAAGAAATTGAAAATGCAATTCAGGTAGGCTTAGGAGTTGAGCGGATAAATATTGAGAGAATTGCTCGCTTGCCACATTTACCGCTATCATTTGCTCAACAACGTTTATGGTTTTTAGCTCAATTAGAACCAGATAGTCCTTTCTACAACATTTTTGCGGCTGTGCGGCTACAGGGAGAATTAAACATCCAGGCACTACAGCAAACTTTCAACGAAATTCTCAGTCGCCATGAAGCATTAAGAACTAATTTTAAGACAGTTGAGGGACAAGCGGTGATAATTATCTCGGAGGCGACACCGCTAAAATTACCCCAAATAGACCTAAGTCAATTACCTGCTAATCAACAAGAAGATCAAGTAAAACAACAGACATTAAAAGAAGCACAACAACCTTTTGACCTCACAACTGATGTTTTATTACGAGTAAAACTATTACGTCTTGGTCAACAAGAACATATTGCACTACTGACAATGCACCACATTGCTGCGGATGGTTGGTCAGTTGGTGTACTGGTGCAGGAGTTAGCAACACTTTATCCAGCCTTCTGTAATGGGCAACTCTCGCCCTTAATTGAACTACCAATACAATATGTAGACTTTGCTGCTTGGCAACGACAATGGCTGCAAGGAGAAATATTACAATCCCAGATATCTTATTGGCGATCGCAGTTAGAAGATGCGCCCAAAGTATTAGAGTTACCTACAGACTACCCCAGACCAGCTATTCAAACATTCCAAGGTGCAACTTACTCATTTGAGTTATCAAAAGAATTATCTGTATCCCTAAACAAATTGAGTCAGCAGCAGGGAAGTACTTTATTTATGACCCTGTTGGCAGCTTTCCAAACATTGTTATGGCGTTACACTGGGCAAGAAGATATTGTAGTTGGTTCACCCATCGCTAATCGTCACCGATCTGAGATAGAAGGGCTAATTGGATGTTTTGTCAATACTTTGGTATTACGAACCAACTTAGCAGGAAATCCCAGTTTTCCAGAATTACTCAAACGAGTGAGGGAAGTTGCATTAGGAGCTTATGCACATCAGGATTTGCCCTTTGAACATTTAGTAGAACAATTGCAACCGGAACGTCATCTCAATCGCAACCCGCTATTCGATGTCATGTTTGTCCTCCAGAATGCACCAGCACAGGAGCTAAAACTACCGGGGCTAACTCTCAGTTTACTTTCAGAAGAGAACCAAACAGCTATTTTGGATCTGACTCTCTCAATGACAGAGACTGAACAAGGGCTGCTGGGACAAATGGAGTACAGCACTTACTTATTTGATTCCAGCACCATTGAGCGGATGGTGGGTCATTTTCAGGTGTTGTTAGCAGCAATAGTAGCTGAACCTGAGCAATGTTTATCAGATTTGCCACTGTTAAGTGCAGCAGAACAACATCAGCTATTACTGGAGTGGAATCATACTGATGCTGAGTATGCTACAGATAAATGCATCCATGAATTATTTGAGGTGCAGGTAGAACGGACACCAGATGCAGTTGCAGTAGTATTTGACAACCAGCAGCTAACCTATCGAGAACTGAACACCAAAGCCAATCAACTCGCCCATTATTTGCGTTCCTTGGGAGTAAAACCAGAGGTATTAATTGGGATTTGTGTAGAGCGATCGCCATCTCAAGTGATCGCTATCTTAGGAGTTCTCAAAGCCGGAGGTGCTTACGTTCCCCTAGACCCGACTTATCCACGTGATCGCCTTAGGGGGATGGTGGAAGATGCCCAAGTCAAAGTATTGCTCGCGCAGCAGCAACTCATCGCTGAACTTCCTGAAACTAACGCTTATCTGGTGTGCTTAGATCGAGATTGGGACTTAATTGCTCAACAACAACCAGATAATTGCGCCAGTGCAGTCATACCAGAGAATTTAGCTTATGTAATTTACACCTCAGGCTCAACAGGTAAACCTAAAGGTGCAATGGTTGCACACCAAGCCCTGGTAAATTACAGTTTAGAAATCGCCAAGCAATTTAATTTGCAACAAAGCGACCGCATCTTACAATTTGCTTCAGTAGGCTTTGATGTAGTAGTCGAAGAACTATTTCCCACATGGCTCAGTGGTGCAACAGTAGTTTTATTAGAAAGCAAACAGCCGATTTCCTGTGCCGAACTACTGCAACTAATTAACAAACATCAGTTAACAGTCTTTGAACTGCCAACAGCTTACTGGCATCAGTGGGTATATGAACTTTCCCTAAGACAGGCACCATTACCTGCTTGTGTACGCCTAACAATCATCGGCGGTGAGACAGTATCACCACAACATTTAGCAGCTTGGCAGAAATTCGGCTCGGATTTAGTTCATGTTTATGGACTGACTGAAACCACAGTCACATCAACACTGTATCACTTGCCTTGTGGTGTCTATACCCAACAAATCAATAATGGTAATTTACCGATTGGTCGTCCGATTGCCAACACGCAGATATATATACTCGACGAGGCGCTGCAACCGGTACCTGTGGGAGTAGTCGGGGAACTATACATTGGTGGCGTGAGTTTGGGTAGGGGTTATCTCAAGAGCGGCGATATTACTGCACAAAGATTTGTTCCCCATCCATTTAGCTATAAAGCTGGAGAACGACTTTATAAAACAGGGGACTTGGCGCGTTATTTAGCAGATGGCAATATTGAGTGTCTGGGACGGATTGACCATCAGGTGAAGTTTCGTGGTTTCCGCATTGAAGTTGAGGAGATTGAAGCAGCGATTAATCAACATCCTGCTGTGTGTGCAAGTGTGGTTGTTCTCAGAGAGGATGAACCAGGCAATAAAACTTTAGTAGCATATATTACTCTCGGTGCTCAACAGCAGTTGACCAGTATTGAACTGCGGCGCTTTTTGGAGCCGAATTTGCCAAGCTATATGCTACCAACGGCGATTGTGATGTTGGACGCACTGCCTGTGACACCAAATGGTAAGGTAGACCGTCATGCCTTACCAGCACCTGACCTAACACAGTTACTACAAAAATCGGATTTTGTTCCTGCTTCTACACCTTTGGAACAAATGCTAGTTAGTATTTGGGCTGAGATACTAGGAATTGATCAATTAGGCATTCATGATAACTTCTTTGATTTGGGTGGACATTCATTACTCGCTACTCAACTGATTTCCCGAATTCGTCAGATTTTGCATTTAGATTTACCATTGCGCTGTTTGTTTGAAGCTCCTACTATTGCTGAACTAGCTTCTGTGATTCAAACAATGGTGATGCAGGGGCAAAACTGGCAAAATTCCCCCTCTATTCTTCCCTGTTCGCGCCAAGTAGAACTACCTTTGTCCTTTGCTCAAAATAGACTGTGGTTTATCGACCAGCTGCAACCTGGTAATTCTGCATACAATATCTTCGAGGCTATTCGCCTCAAAGGTTCACTAAATCTTACAGCACTCGAACAAAGCATTAACGAAATTATTAGACGACATGAAATCTTACGCACCCAATTTATTGCTGTAGACGGACAACCAGTGCAGGTGATTATCCCTGATTTGCAATTAAATTTACCACTGATAGACCTGGAAATCCTTTCAGCAACAGCGCAAGAAGCAGAAGTACAACGGTTAATTACTCAAGCCGCTCAACAGCCTTTCGACTTAACCCAAGCACCTTTAGTACGTGGTTCTCTGGTGAAACTGAACACTACAGAACATATAGTGCTATTCGCAATGCACCATATTATCTTTGATGCTTGGTCGATGGAAATATTAGTTGAGGAAGTAGCGACTTTATACTCATTATTCTGTGGCGGAAAGTCTAGCCTCTCGCCAGGTTCACCACTGCCAGAATTGCCTATCCAGTATGCAGATTTTGCTGTATGGCAACGCCAATGGTTACAAGGAGAAGTATTACAAACCCAGCTTAATTATTGGAAAAAACAACTAGGTAATACATTTCCTCGGTTAAATTTGCCTCAAAAATATTTGCGTTCCAGTATTGTCAATAACCAGGGTGCAAATCAATCATTTACATTGTCTCCAGAGCTAACTGAGGCGATCAATCTACTGAATCGTCAAGCAGGGGTAACTCTATTCATGACACTACTGGCAGTTTTTCAAGTGTTGCTTTATTGCTTTACAGGTACTGAAGATATTCGTGTTGGTTCACCCATTGCTAACCGCAATCGCGTGGAGATTGAAAAACTGATTGGATTTTTTGTGAATACTTTGGTGCTACGTATCGACTTGTCTGGCAATCCTAGTTTCTCAGAATTATTGGTGCGATCTCGTCGTATTACTTTAGAAGCCTATGCACACCAAGACCTCCCTTTTGAAAAACTAGTAGAACAACTACAACCAGAAAGAAATTTAAATCATAATCCATTGTACCAAGCATGGTTTGTTCTTCAGAATACGCCCATGCAACAGTTGGAATTACCAGGTTTAACGCTGACTTCATTTGCAATGGAAAATAACACCACCAAACATGATTTATTGTTAGAAATTGCGGAAAGTTCCGCAGGGTTAAATGGGAATTTTGCGTATAAAATTCACTTGTTTAATCACCTAAGTGTGTCTCGGCTAATCAGACATTTTGAAAAACTTTTAGTCTCTGTTACCGCACGTCCAGATACAAAGCTAAATGAACTAGTAAAAATCCTGGCGGAAATGGAGCAAGAACAACAGGAAATCCAAAAACAAGAACTGCAAGCCGTACAGCAGCAAAAATTAAAGATGAGCAAACGCAAAAAAAATTAGTAATTAAATAGAGATAATTAACCATGACTAATACCAAGTTTAATCAAAATCTTAAACAATTGGGTAATATCAATCGTAAATCTATCAGCGTCTTTGAAAATGAATTAATAAAAACTGCATTTTTACCATCAAATACCTCTCTTCCCTTAGTGGTTCAACCCAATGTCGATCACTTAAATATAGCAATTTGGATTCAAAATAATCACGCCTGGATTCAAAGCCAAATATTAAAACATGGTGGTATACTATTTCGAGATTTTAATGTCAAAGATGTAGCAGAGTTTCAGAAATCTATCCAAGCTCTTTCCGGAAACTTGCTAGAATATTCTTACCGTTCCACACCACGTAATCATGTTAGTGGTAATATTTATACTTCTACAGAATATCCTGCCACTCATTTCATTCCTCTACATAATGAAATGTCTTACTCTCGTACTTGGCCTATAAAAATTGCCTTTTTTTGCATTAAAAAATCGGAGCAAGGTGGAGAAACACCAATTGCTGACAGCCGCAAAATTTTTTCTCGAATACATCCAAAAATTAAAGAAAAATTTCTGCAAAAAGGGGTAATGTATGTGCGAAACTATGGAGTAGGATTAGATTTATCATGGCAAAATGTCTTTAATACAAAAAATAAGCTTGATGTAGAAACATATTGCCATCAGGCAGGAATTCAATTAGAATGGAGAGATAAGGAAAACTCTGGTTTTAGCCTAAGAACTCGTCAAATTTGTCAAGCCGTTGCCAAGCATCCCCAAACATCAGAAATAGTTTGGTTCAATCAGGCGCACTTATTTCATATATCAAGTTTAGATAATAGTATTCGCGCCCAGTTATTGGCTAATTTCTCAGCAGAAGATTTGCCACGCAATGCTTATTATGGTGATGGTTCGCCTATTGAAGATTCTATATTAGAAGAAATTCGGGAAACTTATCAGCAAGAAGCAATTATCTTTCCTTGGCAAGAGGGTGATGTATTATTACTCGATAATATGTTATCTGCTCATGGAAGAATGCCTTTTCAAGGTTCTCGTAAGGTCGTAGTCGGTATGGCAGAAGAATACAAGTCTCCAGAACATTAATTCATCAGGGTGTAGTTAATATGCAAGTAAAACAGATTGAAGGCTTTAGGTTATCTCCGCAGCAAAAACATATATGGTTGTTAGAAAAGAATGAAAATCTATCACCATTAAGAGTTCAATGTGTAGTGTCTATAACAGGTAAACTAAATATTGAGGTCTTAAAAGCAGTATTACAAAATTTGGTCAATCAATACGAAATTTTTCGTACTACTTTTTATCATCTACCAGAAATGGAAATACCATTACAGGTGATAACAGATAATTATGAAATTGATATTACTGAATTAATTTTTCAGGATTTAGTTGGAGAAAAACAGGAAGCCCGTCTTGATGAACTATTTAATCAACTTAAACATTTATCTTTTGATTTAAAAAATAAACCACCATTCCAAGCATATATCATCACTTTATCTTCAAATAAATATGTTTTAATGTTAAATTTATCTGCATTAGTAGCAGATAGTTATACTCTGACATATTTGTTAAATAAAATTAGTATTACTTACGCAGCTTTTTTGCAAGGTCAAAACCTGGATGATGAACCACTACAATATGCAGATATTGCAGAGTGGCAAAATCAGATTTTAGAATCAAATGAGTCAGAATTAGGAAAAGAATATTGGCGTAAGCAAGATATTACTGCTATTAACACATTTAATCTTTGGTTTGAAAATAAACAATCCGTCAAAGGTAGCTTTCAATCTCAGCGTATATCTTTAAATTTAGGTAATGATATAGTTGAAAAAATAGAGTTAATATGCTCAAAATATCAGGTTAAGAAGGGCGATATTTTACTGGCTTGTTGGTTGATACTGCTGGGTAAAATTACTGGGAAACATGGTTTATGTATTGGAATTGTTGGGGATGGCAGAAAATATACGGAACTAGAGCAAGTATTAGGAATATTATCAAAATATTTACCGATCGCCTGCCATATCAAAACCCAAACAAATTTTAGTGAAATCTTACAACAGATACATAATTCAGTAAAGAATGCCTGGGAATGGCAAGAATATTTTACTTGGGAAGAAATTGTAAAATTGGTAGATTTTTGTCCAGTTGCTTTTGAATTTGTAGAATTCCCCGAAGATTATTCTGTCGCAGACGTATCGTTTTCTTTGTCGAAGTATTACTCTTGTATTGATAAATTTAAAATTAAGTTGACTTGCCTGCATCAAGGAAACGCTTTAATTACTGAACTTCATTTTGATGAAAAATTGTATAATATTGAGGATATAAAAACATTATCTGAACAGTTTCAAACATTATTACAAAATGTGATCGCTAATCCAGAAATAGCCATCAGTCAGCTAAATATTCTGAGCGATCGCCAGTTACAACAAATACTTGTAGAATTTAATCATACGAATGCAGATCATTCTCCAGATACGTGTATTCATCAACTATTTGAAGAGCAAGTAAAACGCACACCTGATGAAATTGCTCTTGTCTTTGAGCAACAGCAATTAACCTATGCACAGTTAAATGCACGCACGAATCAACTAGCCCATCACTTACGTCAGCGAGGAGTTGGGGCGGAAGTTTTGGTGGGGCTTTATGTTGAACGTTCCTTGGAAATGATCATTGGGTTGCTGGGAATTTTGAAAGCTGGTGGTGCATATATACCCTTAGATTCAAACTATCCACACCAGCGTTTAGCGCAGATGTTAGAAGATGCTCAAGTACAAGTGCTGGTAACTCAACAGCATCTGCTAAAAGAGCTTCAAGAGCATCCAGCAAAGGTAGTATGTTTAGATGTAGACTCCGCAATAATCGCTCAACAAAGTCACGAAAATTTGCAACCTGAAGTCACACCGGAGAATTTAGTATATGTTGTGTTTACCTCCGGTTCTACAGGTAAACCGAAAGGAGTTGCAGTTGAACATCGCCAACTATGCAACTACCTTCATGGGATTGTCGCAAAAATAGATTTTTCTACCTGTCGCAGCTTTGCTCATATTGCCACCTTTGCAGCCGACTTGGGCAATACAATGATTTTTCCTGCTTTGTGTGGCGGTGGATGTCTGCATATAATTTCCCAAGAACGGGCTACTAACTCAGAAGCACTAGGAGAGTATTTTCATCGCCACACCATTGATTGTTTAAAGATAGTTCCCGCTCATCTTGCAGCTTTACTTACATCTGCTCAACCTCAACAAATATTACCTCAACAACGCTTAATTTTAGGTGGTGAGGCTTGTAGTTGGCATTTAATTGAGCAAATTCAGGCCTTAGCACCCAATTGTAAAATTTTTAACCACTACGGGCCAACAGAAACTACTGTCGGCGTGCTGACTTACCCAATAGAGAAGAGTCGGACTGACTCTGCAACCGTACTGATTGGCAAAGCGATCGCCAACACACAAATTTACTTGCTAGACTCTCATCTGCAACCCGTACCGATTGGCGTTCCGGGAGAACTTTATATTGGCGGAGATAGTTTAGCACGGGGTTACTTAAACCTACCCGAACTCACACTCGAAAAATTTATTCCTAATCCGTTTAACAATTCAAAATCTCATCGTTTGTATAAAACAGGGGATTTAGCCCGTTATTTACCAGACGGAAATATAGAGTTTTTAGGAAGAGTTGACGATCAGGTAAAAATTCGGGGCTTTCGCATCGAATTAGAAGAAATATTGCTCACCCTCCAGCAACATCCTGCGGTGCAACAGGCGATAGTTTGCAGTCGAGAAGATGTACCGGGTGACAAACGCTTAGTCGCTTATATCGTCTTCGAGCCAAAATCAGCCATTCCTCATCCCCAATCGGCAGACTTGCGTGCTTTCCTCAGAGAAAAACTGCCTGAATATATGGTTCCTTCAGCCTTTGTGATGTTGAAGACTTTACCTTTGACAGCAGGCGGAAAAATAGATCGAGAAAAACTACCAGCACCAGAGCAAGTTCCACCCGAATTAGCCGCCACCTTTGTTGCTCCCCGCAACCAAACAGAAGAAGCGATCGCCAAAATTTGGGCAGAAGTTCTCGCTGTTGAGCAAGTGGGAATTCACGACAATTTCTTTGAGTTGGGAGGACATTCCCTAATAGCAACACAAGTGATTTCTCGCATCCGCCAATCTTTACAAGTAGAGTTGCCTTTGCGTCAGTTTTTTGATTCCCCCACCGTTGCTGATTTAGGGGTAATGCTAGCCCAAAACTTAGCAGAACAAACAGATGAGGCAATGTTAGCCCAGATGTTAGCAGAGTTAGAGGCACAGGAAGAAAGCCAAGAAGTTTTGGTAAAGGAAGGAGCAGACTTATGAGCGACTTGAACCAACGTATTGCCCAGTTGTCTCCCCAAAAACGTGAGTTGCTTCTGCAACGGCTCAATCAGAAAAAAGCAACAATTGCACCTTCTCAAATCCGACGCCAAAGCCGGGACTTCAACTATTTTCCTTTGTCATTTGCTCAACAAAGACTATGGTTCCTTTCCCAGCTAGAGCCAAACAATCCTTTCTACAATCAGCCCACTGCTTTACGCTTAACTGGTCAACTCAACATTGCCATATTAGAACAAAGCCTGAAGGAAATCATTAGGCGGCACGAAACCTTACGCACAACTTTTGCCATAGTCAACGGCCAACCAGTTCAAGTCATCAATCCAGCCATTGACTTGACATTACCGATAGTAGATTTACAAACTCTGTCTCCAGAAATTCAAGAACAGGAAGTACGAAAACTAGCCGCACAAGAAGCCCAACAGCCCTTTAACCTAGAGCAAGGGCCATTACTGCGAGTCACCATACTGCGTCTGAGCCTAGAAGAACACGTAGTTCTGTTTACTACGCACCACATTATTTCGGATGGTTGGTCAACGAGAGTTTTAGTCCAAGAAATAGCAACACTCTACGCGACCTTTGCTAATAACCAGCCGTCACCCCTGCTAGAACTTCCCATTCAATATGCAGACTTTGCAGTTTGGCAACGACAGTACTTAACCGCAGATGTCATCGAGACTCAAATATCTTACTGGCGGAATCACTTAGGTAATGCGCCACCATTACTAGATTTGCCTAGCGATTATCACCGCCCGGACAGTCTGACCTACAAAGGTAATACACAATCCTTCTTACTTCCAGAGTCTCTCGCCAAGACTCTTAAAAATCTCTCACAGCAAGAAGGTGTCACCTTGTTTATGACTCTGCTGACAGCTTTTAAAGTTCTGCTACATCGCTACAGTCATCAAGATGACATTGTAGTAGGAACTCCTATTGCCAATCGCAATCGGGCTGAGATAGAATTACTGATAGGCTTTTTTGTCAATACCTTAGTTCTGCGGACTAATCTGGGTGGTAATCCTAGTTTTCGCCAGTTGCTAAAACGAGTGAGAGAGGTGACATTAGGGGCTTACGCGCACCAAGATTTACCTTTTGAGCAGCTAGTAGAAGAACTACAACCGGAGCGTCATCTCAATCGCAACCCACTGTTCGATGTGATGTTTGTCCTCCAGAATGCACCAGCGCAAGAGTTAAAACTACCTGGACTAATTCTAAGTCCCCTCTCACAAGAGAATCAGACAGCTATCTTGGATCTGACTCTCTCAATGACAGAGACTGAACAAGGGCTGCTGGGAGAAATGGAGTACAGCACTGACTTATTTGATTCCAAAACGATTGAGCGGATGGTAGGTCATTTTCAGGTGTTGTTAGCAGCAATAGCAGATGAACCTGAGCAATGTTTATCGGATTTGCCACTGTTAAGCGCATCACAGCAGCATCAGCTATTAGTAGAGTGGAATAATACTCAAGCTGAGTACCCGCAAGATAAATGCATCCATGAATTATTTGAGGTGCAGGTAGAACGGACACCAGATGCTGTCGCAGTAGTATTTGACAACCAGCAACTCACTTATCGAGAACTGAACGCAAAAGCCAATCAACTGGCACATTATTTGCGTTCATTGGGAGTTGAACCAGAAGTATTAGTAGGGATTTGTGTAGAGCGATCGCTCTCTATGGCGATCGCCATCTTAGGAGTGATCAAAGCTGGAGGTGCTTACGTTTCCCTAGACCCAACTTATCCACGCGATCGCCTCAAGGGGATGGTGGAAGATGCCCAAGTTAAAGTATTACTCACGCAGCAGCAATTGCTCACTGAGCTTTTGGAAACTCAGGCCGATGTGGTGTGCTTAGATACAGATTGGGACTTAATTACCCAAGCACAACCAGATAATTGCGCCAGTGCAGTCACACCAGAGAATCTAGCTTATGTAATTTACACCTCTGGTTCTACGGGTAAGCCTAAAGGAGCAATGATTACACATCAAGCTCTGGTAAATTACAGTTTAGAAATCGCCAAGCAGTTTAATTTACAACCGAGCGATCGCGTCTTACAATTTGCTTCAGTTGGCTTTGATGTAGTAGTCGAAGAACTATTTCCCACATGGGTCAGTGGTGCAACAGTAGTTTTATTAGAAAGC